>JARWZU010000061.1 GCA_029866215.1 Akkermansiaceae bacterium | reverse complement strand
TGTCACCGTCGCGCCTGGTGGTTTCGTGGCCCCGGGAGCCGGCGGCATCGGCACGCTCACCTTGGCGTCAGCCACCCTCAGCGGGACCTATCAATGCGAGCTTGGCGCCACCACGGGCGACCTTCTTGCGGTTCAGGCTCTTACCGTGGATAGCTCCACCAACATCGTCTTCAGCGGCGATCCTACGGCGGATGAGTACACCATCGCCACCTACGGTAATATGATCGGCACCCTGCCCGCGATCACGCCACCCAACGACTTCCGGTTGGATACTGCCACACCTGGCTCTATCAAATTGATCAGGACCTCCCTAAGGCAGCTCACCGCCACTGGCGGCACAGTGACCACCTATAAGACAGGAGGGATTTTATACAAAGTGCATACCTTCACGAGCAGCGGCACGTTTGCTGTGACGAGTGGCGGCAACGTCACTTACCTAGTCGTTGGCGGTGGTGGAGGTGGCGGCAGCGCCGCAGTTGTGACGACCGCGGGTGCAGGCGGCGGTGGTGGTGCCGGTGGATTTCTGACTGGCACGGCTGCGATTTCGGCCAGCTCCCATACGGTCACTGTTGGTGGCGGTGGTGCCGGGGGGGCTCCAGGAGGGCAGGCTGCAGGTTCTTCAGGTGGTAATTCTGCTTTTGCTTCTTTTGCCACCGCTAAGGGCGGTGGTGGCGGTGCTTCGCCCCTCTTCAGCGCTGGCATTGGTGGTTCCGGTGGCGGCGGCAGTTGGAGCACTTATCCCACGGGTGGCAACGGCACAGACTCGCAAGGATATGCCGGCGGTAACGCGTTGAATGCTCTCCGTGGTTACCCGGCTGGCGGTGGCGGTGGTGCAGGTGGCGTTGGTGGAAATCCAAGCGGCCCAAACGTCGGCGACAATGGTGGTAGGGGTGGGGTAGGACTGTCGAGCACCATCACTGGTAGCGAGCTTTACTATGCAGACGGTGGCGGCGGTGGAACTTACGTGAATGGCCAAGGGGGTGTCGGTGGATCCAGCGGCAATAGGACCAGCGTCGGAGGCAGGGGTGGCTATAACAATAATAATGCAGGCAACGGAACCGACAACACGGGCGGCGGGGGCGGAGGTGCAAGTAGAGCATTTACCGCGGGTCAAGGCGGGTCCGGTGTGGTGATTATCTCCTATGTCATCACCCCCACCATCAAAAGCGGGACCTTATCCGCGGCATTGAGCACCACCTACGGCACAGCCTCCAGCCCCACCAGCTTCACGGTTGGTGGTGCCAATATGATGAGCGGGATTCTGGTCACTGCCCCCACGGGCTTTGAGGTTTCCCAAATCTCTGACAGTGGATATGCGAACACGACCACCGTTGGTGCTGCCGGCACGATCCCCGCCACCACGGTTTATGTGCGCCTCGCTGCCACCGCCGCAGTCTCTGGCAACTACAATTCCCAGAATATCGTGCTGTCTAGCAGTGATGCCATTCCGGTGAATGTACCAACCGCCGCCAGCGGCAACTCGGTGAGCCCGGCAGCGTTGACCCTCAATGCAAACTATCAAAGTAAAACCTATGGGAATGAGCAAGCCAGCATAGTGACTGGGTCGACTGATTTCTCCCCCAGCGAGTTGCAGAACAACGAGACGGTCGGCACGGTCACGTTGAATTATGCCCCCGGCGGCTTGCAAGCTACAGATGCGCCGGGCTCAACCTCCACGATCATCCCCAACAACGCAGCGGGTGGCACATTTACTCCATCCAATTACACCATCGAGTATGTGGCAGGCACGCTGACAGTCGTCGGGCCACCGCCGGTCTCTTACGGTGCTTGGGCTCTCGCCAACGGCGTGACCGAAGCTGCCGCTGCGGATGCAAATCAAGATGGTGTCCCTAACGGCATTGCCTATTTCATGGGCGAGACCGGTCGCATCACTCCTCCGAGTATCGTCCTAGATGACGAGGGCGCATACACGATAGCTTGGAAAAATGGAGGCAACATCCCGAGTAGCGCCTATGGCAGCCAGTTCTTCGTGGAAACATCGTCGGATTTGGTGACGTGGACAGTGGTAGGCGCTAGCGATCTGAAAAGCAACATCGCCACAGAGGTGTCTTACACCATACCGCCGAGCACGGTTGATAGAAAGACCTTCGTCCGGCTCAAGGTGATAGCGGACTAAGCTGTGCTGGCTGCCGATGCGAATGAGACAAGCTGTCTAGGAAGTGGGCTCATTGCCGGACAGTAGGTGGCATTCAAAAATCTGCGGCAGGACTGAACATCCTCCCCGGGATGTTCAGTCCTGCCCCTCTCGCGCTTTGCGAAGCGCTCGGCGGGGTAAATACGCGATACATGATTCTGGGTAAAAATTCCTTTGTGAAAAGCTAGCAAGCTTTAGCCGGCACTTCAATTGAACCTAGATCCGCTGTTGGATTGCAGATGGGGTAAGCGGATGGATCAGGCGCGGGCACTGGCAGCGGAGATTCGGTGCGATGACTCTAAACCTGTTTCAGGTGCGCCTCGTTGATTGTCAATTCACGCGTGGCGGTGGAAGTGCCTTTCCATGTCTCGCGCACCCGGGGGTCCGTTCTGTCGTGCACGGGTGCTCGTGCACCGCAAAAGGGAACTTCGACATCGAGGTGGTCACTTACCCAGTCATACGCTCTGGAAACAGGTGCTCCAGCAACACGTGATGAGCAACGTCCTCAACGACCCCGATGTCGCGCGATCCTGCCTGAACATCACCAAGACCAACGGCAGCGCGGTGCCTGGCATCGTGATTGAGTTCGGCACCAACATCGAGCAGGGCTTAAACTTCTTCGGTTGGCCCATCGCCTCTGGTGACCACTTCTACTCGCAATCAACTTTCTCCACCAAGATTTTCTCCTCTGGACTGATCTTCAAGGGCTACGTCGGCATGGACCCCTACGCGATCGGCACGCCTGGAGCCGGCGGCCCCAAGAGCTCTGCCGCCAACGCCCTCAGCGCCACGCCTTACGCTTACCTCATTCCGACCGGCGCTGATGTCATGCGAGCCCCGCCGCTCGGCGACACCAATGTGATCCGTAGCTGGACGGTTCGCGATCAGGCTCTGCCGCTGCCTAAGAACCTCGGTGCGACCGCATTCTCCGCCCTGCAGGTCTTCACGCCACAGGGTACGCTCAACGAGCAGCTCTGGATCACCCGCAAGCACCAAGCTTTCCGCGCGGTGGACGATCAAGCGTACTTTTATAGCTCGATGCCATCCGAGTTTACCAACTCCCGCTTGATCAGCCGCAGCGCATGGAATACCCGCTGGAAAATCGTCATTCCCGCCTATTCGTTGCTTAACAACGAGCAGGTCGGCTTGGACCGCTTCATCCAGAGTGTGAGCGACATTAAGCTCTTCCTTCGCACCTACTCCAACTCGGGCAACTAGCCTCCTTGCGCGAGGCGAAAAACCCAAGTGCTTTCCTTCCTCTGTTTCGTTCGGTGAGGCGTTCCTCGCCGTGCGGCTCGCTTCAGTCTGGTTGCGTCATGGGCCCGCATCCAGAGACTGAGCACAGCCTCTGGCCTATTGGCAAAATGGCTTGGTAGTCGAAGCGTTACGCCTCTGCCATGCCGCCTTGGTAAGGCTGCGGGGAGGGCTTGTCTTTTTTCATCAGCGCCTTTCGCATTTTTTCGAGGGCTGAGTTTTGCAGTTGGCGGATGCGCTCACGGGAGACTCCGAACTCGCGGCCGACATCCTCCAGCAGCATCGGCTTGAGGCCGCTGAGGCCGAACCGGTTGTTGATGATGTGACGCTCGCGGTCGTTGAGGACCGATAGAAGGCCGCCGATTTGCTCTTGCAGATTCTTGTCGGTGAGTAACTCGAGCGGGTCGGATGCCGACTCGTCGCTGATCATCTCACCGAGTTCAGTGGCTTCACCTTCATGGATCGGCGCGTCAAGCGAGGTCGGGCGCTGGGCCGCTTGCTTGAGCATGGCGATCTTTTGCCGTGGCAATCCGAGCTCGGTGGCGAGTTCTTCATCGGTCGGTTCACGCCCGAGGTCTTCGTTGAGGATGGCCGCAATCCGACGCATGCGCGCGATTTTGTCGACCATGTGGATCGGCAGGCGGATGGTCTTGGATTGGTTTGCGAGCGCGCGCTTGATCGACTGCTTGATCCACCAGGCGCCGTAGGTCGAGAGCTTGCCGCCCTTTTCGGGATCGAAACGTTCGACGGCATTCATCAGGCCGATGTTGCCCTCGGAAATCAGGTCGTTCAGCGAGAGTCCGTAGCCCGAGTAGTCATGGGCGATCTTCACCACGAGGCGGAGGTTTGCCTTGATCATCTGGTCCCGCGCCTTCTGGTCACCTGCCATGATGCGCTCGGCAAGCGCTTTTTCCTCCTCCACCGTGAGGAGCGGGGTCTTTGAGATTTCCCTCAAGTAGAGCTTCAAATTGCTGTCAGATTCGTAGGCCATGGGAGTTGTGGTTTAGGTCGGAAAACTCCTGTTGGAAGTTCACCTGCTAGTTATCGACGTTCCAACGCAATCCGCAATCATTAACTTTCACGAAATGCACTTTTAGGCGTGGATTCGCTTACGGAAGCCCGCACTTGCAAGCATCACGCGATTGCGACAAGTTCGGATATGGCCGATGCGATGATTGAAACAAGGAATCTCCACCGCAGCTATCGGATCGGGCGTAAATCGATCGAGGTGCTGCACGGGATCGACCTGAGGATCGCCCGAGGCGAGCGGGTGTTCCTTTGCGGACCCAGCGGGGCAGGGAAGACGACTTTGCTTTATACCCTTGCCGGTCTTGAGGCTCCGGAGAAAGGCAGCGTTCACATCGATGGCGTCGATCTTTACGCGCTCAATCGCGGGGATCAGGCGCGGTTTCGCAACCAGCGGATCGGCTATGTTTTCCAGAACTATCATCTCTTGCCGGAACTCACCGCGCTGGAAAACGTGGCGGTCCCCGGCGCGATTTCCGGCAAGGATAGCACGGAGCTCGCGATGAAGGCCCTCCACCGCGTGGGCCTCGGCAACCGCGCAGATCACCTGCCCGCCGAACTCTCGGGCGGCGAACAGCAACGCGTCGCGATCGCACGCGCCATCGTCAATCAACCTCAGGTGCTCTTCGCGGACGAACCCACCGGAAATCTGGACTCAAGAAACAGCGCGGAAATCATGGGGATCTTGTTGGATCTTGCGTCGGAGCAAGGGGTGACCTTGGTGGTGGTGACCCATGACCAGAATCTCGCAAAGGTGGGCGACCGTACTCTCATCATCAAGGACGGCGCGATCCATGGTGCACTGGATTCCGTGGGTGGCGGCTTGTGAAATTGCCGCCATGCCTCAGCGCGTGATTTCTATTAGATTTTTGCAAGCGCTTCGAGGCGCTGCAGCAGCGGTGGGTGCGAATAGTCGAGCCAGATCCGCAGACTTGACGGGGACGGATGTGACAAATGGTCTGCCGTCATTTTTTTCAAGGCCTCGCCGAGGGGAGCTGCTTCGCCAGTGGCTTTTGCCGCGTATGCATCGGCCTCGAACTCGTGCTTTCTCGACCATGCATTGGCAAGCACACTCAAGCCTTTGCTCACAGGTTCTAACAGGATGCTGAACAGCACGAGCCCGACATGAGGTGAAATTTCCTTCACTCCGAAGGCGTCAAACAACTGCCGCGCAAACGCGCCATGAGGGTCGGTCGCGAGACCTAGCAAATAGAAAATGGCGGCCATTTGCAGAATCCCAACACCGAGGCGTTGTTTGATGTGGCCGCATCGGAAGTGACCGATTTCGTGGGCGAGGATGCCGAGGAGTTCGGGCGTGCTGCTTTTCTCGACCAAGGTGTCAAAAAGGGCGATTTTTTTCTGCTTCCCGAGACCGGTGAAAAAGGCATTGGCCTTGGTCGATCGCTTGGACCCATCCATCACGAACACCCCAGAGAGCGGGAATCCGCAGCGCTCGCCAAGTGCTTCGATTTCCTGCTTCAGCGGGCCTTCGGGCATCGGGGTGAATTTGTTAAACCATGGCATGATCCACGTCGGGGCGATGTAAGTGAGCGCCAGTTGGAAGCCGGTCACCACCAGCCACGCCCACAGCCAGGCAAGGCCGCCCTGGCTGAAAATTTTGAGGACGACCGCCATCAGCGGCAAGCCGATGAGAGCGGCAAGCAGCAAGCCTTTGAGGCGGTCGGTGATGAAGGTGGCGGGAGTGGAGCGGTTGAAGCCGAATCGTTGTTCGATCCCGAAGGTGTCATGGATCGCAAACGGCAGGGCAACCAAACTCTGACCCAAGAAGAGCAAGCTGAGGAAAATAAGCCCTGCTCCCATCGGCGAGGGGGTCAGCGACCGCGCGAATTGGTCGACCCAACCAAAGCCGCCGAGTGACCAGAAGACCAACAGCACGACCAATTGAGTGATCGACTGGATCATCCCCGCCTTGGCATTGACCATTAAGTACTCACGGGCGCGCTCGAGCTTGGCTGCATCCATCAAGCCCTCAAGGACCTTTGGCACCGATGCCGGAAACGCCTTGAGGTCCAACAGCGTCGCCGCGAACTCCAGTTTCCAGACGACAACGAGTCCCAGCAGGATGATGCCCGATAATAAATTCCAATCGCTCATGCCGTGGATCATGCACGGCTTGGGCGGTCGGGCAAGGGCGCTTGTGGCTTGGGCTTCAGTCGTGCAGGGGTTTCCCCCGAGCGGCGAGCGCTTGGAAAACAGGTCCCGGCACGTAGCGTTGCACCGTTTCCTCCCAACCGGCTGGTCCCGTCAGGCTCTTGATCATGCTTGAGGAAAGCTCCGCAATGTCACGAGGAGGCATGAGAAACACCGTGGTTACCTCCGGAGCCATGTCGGCATTGATGTGCCGCATCACGCGCTCGTATTCGTAGTCATTCGGCGAGCGGATGCCGCGCAGAATGTATTTTGCCCCCATCATTTGGGCGTATTCTACCAGATATCGGTTGTCGAAATGGGCGATCGTGAGGTGGTCACGGGCGTTGAGCGAGGCCTTCAAGAGTTCCAGTCGTTCCTCGACCGAGAACGAATAGTGCTTCGCTGGGTTGTTGCCGACCGCCACGATCAAGCGGTCAAACATTTCCAAGCCCCGCTCGATCATCCAGAGGTGACCGTTCGTGGGTGGATCAAAGGAACCAGCGTAAACCGCAGTGCGCATGGGAGGAGTGTAGGGAAAAATCGACAAGGCGGAACCGCTAATTCGCGCGATAGTGGAAATTCACGATTTTTTTATTCATGCGGATTTTGACTTCGGCCCACTAGGTTGTTAAGACCTCTTCCTGTTGCGCCTGTAGCTCAGTTGGATAGAGCACCCGCCTTCTAAGCGGACGGTCACTGGTTCGAATCCAGTCAGGCGCGCATCGCGCCGTCCCTAAAAATCGGCTCGGAGGGCGGATTCCGGATAGACGGTGGAGTCAATCCAGTCAGGCGCGCATCGCGCCGTTCCTAAAAACCGGCCCGGAGGGCGGCTACACCTTTAAAAACGAAATCGCCGAGTAGCCCCCCGATCCGCCATCACCACCCGTCATGCTAAAAGCCACTTCGGAACATTCATTGGCTCTGATTTTTTGATTGAGTCAGTCGACTGAATCGCACAAATTTCCATGGTGAGACTCTCGCAAACGACCTGCCAAGCCATCAAGAGCAATGTCGCTAAGATGGTTCCCGGGGCGGATTGTTACCTATTCGGATCACGCACTGATGATACCTTAAAAGGCGGTGACATCGATGTGCTTATCCTCACCCCTGAAAAACTGCCGCTCACCCTGCTCTCAAGTTTGAGAAGGTCGATTTTGAATCAGATCGGCGAGCAAAAACTCGATCTTGTCAATTTCACCACCACCAGCAGTCATCCATTCAAGAGGATCGCCATGGAAAATGCCATCGCGCTATGAATCCAGCCAACATCAACGCGTTGCTCGAGTCCAATCGCCGAATCCTTGGCCAAGCGATGCCATCCTTCACTCGCTCGATCGAAAAATGTCACGCTTTCGACCTCGAGACCCTCATCTCCTTCGAGGTGGAAGAAAGCTTTGATGCGCTCACCTCGAAATTCGCCCGTGTCTCGGATATTTTCACCCAGAAAGTTCTCAAATCCTTCCTCATTCTGCTCCGCGAAGATGCACCCACCTTTCTCGACCGGATGAACCTCTGCGAAAAACTCGGCATCATTCCGTCAGCCGATGATTTGATCGCCATTCGGGATCTGAGGAACCTAATTGCCCACGAATACCTCACGGAAAACCTCCTCGAGGTTTACAAAGAAAGTCTCAATCTCTCTGTGAAATTGTTGCAGGCCATCCAGTCTGCCAATGCCGCCATCGATTCTAGGCACTAAGGGCAGAAACTTTATTCGTTTTCCTCCGCGAGTGAAAGCGCTGCGCGCTGCTTGCATCCCAGTTCCCGCGACCCCATCAGCTCAGCGCTGGACGAGGTTGAGAATGGGTGGCAGGGAATTCTTCCATGCGTGGGCGATGGCGCAGCGGATCACGGCTTCCTCATCTTCGCGGTTTGGGAACGATGCATTTGAGCGGAGCTTGCGTGCGTATTGCGAGATGGCTTGGAGTTCTGCAGGGAGTGAAAGCAAGCCGAGGCCGGATGCCAGCGCCGTGGCGGCGAAAAGCAATGAAATGCCACCGATCAACGGGATTTTCGCGACGATGGTGGCGAAGACGGCGATCATTCCGCTGAGGGGAGGGACGGCCATGCCGAAGCGCTTGGAGTTCTCGCGAGCGGTTGCGGCTTTCGGGTCGTTCGATTGCCAATCCGCGAGCGCTTTGAGTCGCAGGTCTTGGCCGAACTCGGAGGCTGATTGGTCGGCACGGTGGATGATCGATGAGTCGCTGGGATTGGGGAACCAACGACCCAAGTCACAGGTGCATGGGCGGTTGCCGATTTCTTTCAGAACCCGAATTCCGAACCACCAGCGAACCGCGAGCGCGATGGCGATGGGAAGGGCAGAGATGAAAAGCAAGAGACGCCACATGTCGTGAGGAAACCAGCGGTGGCGAAAAGAGCAAGCAAGATGGGAGGATCGGGGGGGATCACCTGCTCGTCATGGCGGGACTTAGGGTGATTTTTTAGGATTGGTGGCGAACCAGGTTTTCGGGTCATCGGGCCATGGATGTCTGGGGTAGCGACCGGCGACCTCCTTTTTCATCTGGGCGTAGCCAGATTGCCAGAAGCCCTTGAGATCCTTGGTCATTTGCCAAGGTTTTTGGCCGGGTGTGAGGATGTGAATGAGGAGCGGGATGCGACCGCCAGCGATCATTGGAGTTTCCCAGATGCCGAAGAGGTGAGAGACACGGATCGAGACGAAGGGATCCATGCCAAGCGTGTAGGTGACCTTGGCGGATTGCCCGTTCGGTAGCGTGATGCGTTCTGGGCAGTAGGAGTCGAGTGCGGCGCGTTGTTCGTGGCTGAGCCATTCGCGCAAGATCCGCCAGACATTGGCCTCTTTGATTTCCTTGTAGCTCACCGAACCATGGCAGATTTGCGCGATGGCATCCGCCCGGTCCTGGTCTGACCAACCCGGCATTCCCAGTTCGGGCCTCCAGGTGCCGAGCGAGGCGAGGCGAGCGGTCCACTGCGTCACCGAGTCGTCCCAGTTTTTCAAAATGAGATCCCCTGAGAGCACCCGCAGGGCAAGGATTTCGGCCGCCTGATCGAGGTTCACGCCGTGGTCGCTCTCCTTCGCGTCGAGCACCAGATCGCGGAAGCGGATTTCCTTACGCGAGACGACTCGGCGGCGGGATTCGTCGAATGCGGATCCGTTGGATGTTCGGAAATCATCTGGGAAAAGTTCCTCAAGCCATGCGGGATCGATGGCCGTCGCGCGGCGGAGATGGACGATGATCTCGCGTGCCTCGACCTCGGTGATCTCGGCGGCCACGAAGGCGGGAGCATTTCGAGCACAAGATTCATCATCCAGCTTGCCCTTGCGATTTCCGACGAGCCTGCAGGCGAGAGTGCCTTGGCTGAGGCGCATCGCGAGCTGGTCGCTGAAGGCCGCGAGCATCGCCTTGCCGATCGCTTCGCGGTTGGCTTTGAAATCGACGGCGTGCCAATCCCAGCCGAAACGTTTCGCAAGCGATCCGAGGCGGTCGAAGCCTTGGGCGATTTCGCGAGCGCTTCGAGCCATCACGCCGATGGCATCGCAGCGCCTTGGGTCAAAGCTCATGGCCTCTGCCGACTCGAAGGCCCGCCACTCGGCGGCGAAGTCTGAGTCGTCATCTGGGAAGCGGAAATCCTTGCAGCCGGTGGCACCACGGGTGTTGGTGAAGATTCCTTCGCCTTGGACCGTTGCGGCGATGAAGGCGGTTTCCGCGACGCAGCCGTGTTCGTGCCCGGCGAGCATCAGGCGGGAGAAACGAGGTTCTAACGGCAGCGACGCCATCTTGCGGCCTTCGTCGGTGAGGGCACCATCGGCATCGAGTGCGCCCAGATCGTGGAGCAGGCGTTCCGCGCGGCTGAGTGATTCTTCTAATGGGCGGTCGAACCAGCGGAAGTCCCGTATGGCAGGCACTCCGGCGGCTTTCAGTAAAAGCACCGCTTCTGCTAGATCCACGCGGTGGACTTCTGGCGCCTCGAATTCCGCGCGTCGTGCGTGATCCGCTTCGCTCCACAAGCGGAAGGCGCGGCCAGGTGCGGTGCGGCCTGCACGGCCTGCGCGTTGCTCGGCTGCGGCGCGCGAGATTTTGCGGATGAGCAGTGTGTTGATGCCGCGGCGTGGCTCGAACGAAGCGGTGCGGGCGAGACCAGAATCGATCACCGTCCGCACACCATGGATCGTGAGCGAGGTTTCTGCGACATTCGTGGCGACGATGATCTTCGGGCGGGTGCTGGGTGAGATGGCCGCTTCTTGAGCTGCGGGAGGCAGGGCGCTGTAGAGGGGGAAAACGTCCCAACCGCGAGCGGCGGGATTGTTTTCTAATAGCTCGATCGTGCGTCGGATCTCGTGCGTGCCGGGCAGGAACATCAGAATGTTTCCAGCGTCTGGCATGGCCATCGCTTCACGGCAGACCGTGACCATTTTTTCCCAGATGGGAGTCTCACGCGGAGGTCCGCCACGGCGGTCGTTCGGGGTGGGTCGTTCTGCCCGATAGAGGACATCGACGGGGTAGGTGCGTCCGCCGGTTTCGAGTGAGACTGCGGGTGCGAGGTAGTCTGCGAGGCCGGCGGTTTCGAGGGTGGCGGACATCACCACCACGCGCAGGTCCGGGCGCGATCCGTCCTGCAGGTCGAGACAGCGAGCCAAGGCGATATCGACGGCGAGCCTCCGCTCGTGGAACTCATCGAACACCACTGCTCCAACACCCGTTAGGTCAGGATTGTCTTGAATCCAACGTTGGAACACCCCGTCGGTTAGGTAGATGATTCGAGTTTCGGCACGGTACTTCGAATCGAATCGAACGGCGTAGCCGACCTCGTCGCCGAGTGGGGTTTGACGTTGTTTTGCGACCCAACCAGCGAGCAGGCGTGCAGCCATGCGGCGGGGTTCGATCACGAGGATTTTACCCGCGATGTTTGCATCGACTAGCATTCCCGGCACCGAGGTGGACTTGCCAGATCCGGTGGGGGCCTTGAGGAGTAGGCGTGAGCGGTTGCCGTGGCTCATTGCGGCCACCAGATCGCTGGCGATTTCAAACACGGGCAATTCTGCCGTCATGCGTCGGTGGGGTAGGTGGGTGGTCGATGAATCGTGACGTGGTCGATCAGTCGAACGTCATCATAGAAAACCGCCGTGGCGAGAATCGCTGGGCGATCGAGCGAGTGGGTTGGTTGCAGGGTTTCTGCATCGACGAGTGACAGGTAGTCGATGCGGGTGAGTGGCGATGCCTCAATTGTCGCGCGGGCGGCGGTGAGGATTTCTGCGGGCGGGTGGAGGGTTGATGATTCTAACAGCGCCTTGCGAATGCGTGGGGCATCGGCCCGTTGTGCTGGGCTGAGCCGGGCATTTCGTGATGACATCGCTAGGCCATCCGTCTCGCGGACGGTCGGGCATGAGAGGATTTCCACGGGTGCATCGAGGTCGCGCACCATGCGGCGGATGATCGCGAGTTGTTGGAAATCTTTTTCGCCGAAGATCGCGGTGTCACAGCCGGACAGCAGGAATAACTTTAGCACGACCGTGCAGACCCCGTCGAAGTGGCCAGCGCGTGTGGCACCGCAGAGCCCGCTGGAAAGCAGCGACTCCGTCACGGTGACGGAGCGGTCTGGAAAATACATCGAGCCAGCGGATGGAGTGAATGCCACGTCGACCCCGGCGGCTTCGCACGTCGTGAGGTCGCTGGTGAGGGGTTGCGGGTAATTCGCGAGATCCGCGGGGCGGTCGAACTGGATCGGGTTGACAAAAATCGACGTGACCACCGTTCCGGTTGCTCCAGCGATTTCTCGGGCGCGGTGCATTAAAGAAATGTGGCCGGCGTGAAAGGCTCCCATGGTCGGGACCAGCACGATGGGACGAGGTGCGTTTTTGAGGATTTCTCGGAGAGCGATTCCCGTATCGGCGACTTTCATGGCGGCTATTGTTCGGTGAGGAGGAACCAGTCGGGGGTCATGGATCGGGTGATTCCGGGAGGCGGATCCATGCGAGGAATTCTTGATTGCCGTCCATGCCAGTGATTGAGGACGGGATGACGCCGTTCCAGGTGCAGGCGAATTCCGTAGTGACGAAGTGGCGGATTTTTTCGATGGATTGCTCGTGGAGGGCGGGGTCGCGCACGATGCCACCGCGGGTGATGTCCTCGCGGCGGAGTTCGAATTGCGGCTTGATGAGGCAGACCACTGAGCCGCCAGATTCCAAGACTGAGAAAACGGCGGGCAGCACCAGAGTGAGCGAAATGAACGAGAGATCCATCACCGCGAGGCGGACCGGTTCACCGATGTCGGCAGGGACCATGTGGCGGGCGTTGAATTGCTCCTTCACGATCACGCGCGGGTCGTTGCGGAGTTTCCAAACGAGTTGGTTCGTCCCGACATCCACCGCGTGGACTCGGATGGCACCGCGTTGGAGCAGGCAGTCGGTGAATCCGCCAGTGGAAGCCCCGACGTCGATGCAGACCCAGCCGGTGGGGTCGATTTGAAATGCATCGAGTGCGCCTTCGAGTTTCAGGCCGCCGCGGCCGACGAAGCGGGGTTTATCTTTGATTTCGAGAGGGGCGTCGGATGCGAGTTGGACGCTGGGTTTGTCGATCACCCGGTCGCCGCTGCGGACTTCGCCGGCGAGGATCAGGCGTTTTGCCTGTTCGCGCGAGTCACAAAGACCGCGGGCGACAAGCAGAGCATCGGTGCGGTCTTTTTTCATACGGTTCGGGTGATTGGCGGCTGGGACTGAGCGAGGCAAGCAGGTCTGGGGGCGACCGACAAGGCGCGTCTTGTGGCGGTGGGGGAAGTATTCGGATGTGAAACTTGTGCCTTGCCTTGTTGGCCGCGTGGAGGCAACCATCGGCCCTGTGACCCTCCATCGCACCGACGACCTCAGAATAACAGGCCTGAATCCGCTCATTTCACCGGCGGTTTTAGCGTATTACTTACCACTTTCCGAGCGTGCTGCCGAGTTGGTGGCAAATGCTCGTGCCCAGGCGGATGCGATTCTGCGAGGCGAGGATGATCGGTTGCTGGCGATCGTAGGGCCCTGCTCGATCCATGATCCTGAGGCCGCGCTTGAATATGCGGCGATGCTCAAGGAAGAGGCGAAGCGGGTGGAGAAGGACATCTTTGTGATCATGCGGGTTTATTTCGAAAAGCCCCGGACCACGGTGGGCTGGAAGGGCTTGATCAATGACCCTCATCTGGATGACTCGTTTGACATCAATCACGGGCTCAGAGTGGCGCGCGGTCTGCTATTAGAATTGGCCAACCGTGGCGTTCCTGCGGGGACCGAATTCCTTGACACCATTTCGCCGCAATACATCGCGGACATGATCGCTTGGGGGGCGATCGGTGCTCGCACGACCGAGTCCCAAATTCACCGTGAGTTGGCGTCTGGGCTTTCCATGCCGGTCGGTTTCAAAAATGGAACCGGTGGATCGATTCAGATCGCCTTGGATGCCATTCAGTCATCGTCGCGGCCGCATCATTTTCTATCCGTTACGAAGCAAGGGGTTTCTGCGATTGTCTCCACGTCGGGCAACGAGTCGTGCCATTTGATTCTGCGTGGTGGCAAATCTGGACCGAACTACGGCAAGGCTGACGTACAGGCGGCTGCGGAGATGTTACGGGAGCAGCAATTGCCTGAGTCCGTGATGATCGATTGTTCCCACGGCAATTCCATGAAGGATTACCGCAACCAGCCCATGGTGGCGCAGGACATTGCGAAGCAGATCGCGGAGGGCTGCAAGGTCATCACTTCGGTGATGATTGAGTCCAACCTCGTCGAGGGAAATCAGAAGTTGGCGAAAGATCTCACCACGCTGACTCGTGGGCAGTCGGTCACGGATGCGTGCATTGGTTGGGAAGACACCGCGAAGACGCTCGATGTCTTGGCTGCTGCGGTCCGCAAGCGCCGCGAAGCGTGAGCGGTGACTGCGGGCAGGGGGGGGTGGCTCAGTCTTTTTTCAGATCCTTGGAGGTCGGTGCAGGCTCCACCACACGTGCGCGCGGCGCATTCTGGTAGGGTTCCATGGCGAGGTGGTTTTTAATCAGAAACCAGATCGCGATCGCCAGAAGGAGTGAGAGGATCTTTGCGATCCAGTTTTGGGGCAGGGTCAGTTTCATGAGAAGATTTACTTGAGAAGAAGATCTCCTCGATTTTTTCCCGGAATTGTTTCTCGGTTAGGTTTCGTTGGAGGATGCCATTTTCGCAGATTGAGATGTTACCGGTTTCCTCGCTGACGACCACGGCGATGGCGTCGGTTCGCTCGGTGAGTCCGATGGCGGCGCGGTGGCGCAAGCCGGTTGAGCGGTCGTTCATTTCCCGTTCGGTCACGGGGAACACACAGGCGGCACCGGCGATGCGGTCGTCGGCGATGATCATGCCGCCGTCGTGGAGGGGGGCCTTCGGATGGAAGACGGTCATCGCAAGCTCGGGAGAAAATTCGGCATCCAGCACCACGCCGGTGTCGAGTTGTTCCTTGAGGCTGATGTTCCGCTGGATCGCGAAGAGTGCGCCGATGCGTTTTTTCGACAGGTTGATCACGGCATCTGCGAAGCGTTCGAGGAAGGCAAGTCGGCGTTTGCTTGAGAAGGAAAAAAGGCGTTTGCTGCCGAGGCGTGCGAGGCCGTGGCGGAGCTCGGGTTGGAAAATCACGATCAGGGCGAATGCAAGGATGGCGGCGGCGCGGGTGATGATCCACTGGATGACCTCAAATTTAAACACCGAGGAAACCAAGGTGAGGAAGATCAGGATCGCGCCGAGTCCTACAAGAATTTGGGCAGCACGAGTTGCTCGGAATGCCCGATAGATTTGGTAGATGCAGGTCGCGAGCAGCAAGATTTCAATGCCGTCGTTCCATTGGACTTGTAGGATTTTCCACATGGGAATGAATTGATGGGTAGGCTACTGCGTGATGGTTCCCCCATGCAATCCTAGAAATCCGCTGGAGTTGGATTCTAGCATCTCGCGTGCATTCGGCTGGGCGCGAGATGCTAGCCGATGAGTTTTTGGACGATCGGCATGCGTCGGCCGATGCCGAATGCCTTGGAAGTGACGCGCAGGCCTGGGGCGGCTTGGTGGCGTTTCCACTCGTTCAGGTCGACGCGGCGCTGGACCCAGCGGACGGTGGTTTCCTCGTAGCCACGCGAAATGATTTCGTCCGCAGAAAGTTGGTGCTCCACGTAGAGTTCGAGAATGCCGTCGAGAATTTCGTAGGGCGGCAGGGTGTCTTGATCCTTCTGATCTGGCCGGAGTTCCGCGCTTGGGGGTTTGTCGATTGTGTTCCAAGGGATGATTTCTCGGTCGCGGTTGATCCAGCGGGAAACTTCGTAGACTCGGCATTTCGGCAAGTCTGAAATCACCGCCAAGCCGCCACACATGTCGCCGTAGATCGTGCAATAACCGACCGCTAGCTCGCTTTTATTGCCCGTGGTGAGGAGCAGGTGATTTTCTTTGTTCGAGAGCGCCATGAGCATGAGTCCGCGGATTCGGGCCTGCATGTTTTCTTCGGTCACGTCTTCGGGGCGGTCTTCGAAAATCGGCTGCATGGTCGCCTTAATCGCCTCGAAGGCGCTGCGGATGGGCACCTCGTCGCAGCGGATGCCGAGGTTTTTCGCGAGTGCAAACGAATCGTCCACGCTGCCACGCGACGAGTAGGGGCTTGGCATCGTGAGGCCGCGCACATTTTCTGGACCGAGGGCGTCTGCGGCGATGGCGGCGGTGAGGGCCGAGTCGATGCCGCCACTCAGGCCGAGGCAAACGCTCGAGAATCCGCATTTCGTGACGTAGTCGCGGACACCGAGGACGAGAGCGTGATAGAGATCGGCCGCATCACAGGAGTCGAAGGGGACCTCAATTGCGTTGGGAGCGAATGGGTCGATGACCGCGCATTTTTCGGTGAAGCTTGGCAGTTGCGTGCAAATTTGGCCGTTGGCATTGGCCACGACCGAGTTTCCATCGAAAACGAGTTGGTCGTTTGCGCCGACGGCATTGCAATAGACTACGGGCACCTTGGATTTGCGGGCGATGGCGCCGATCATGGTGCGCCGGAGCAGCGGCTTGCCGAGGTGGAACGGCGAGGCGCTGAGGTTGAGGAGGAGGTCGATCCCCTTGGCCGAGAGTTCCGCGATGGGGTCGCGGTCATAAAATGGGCGTTGGAGGAAGGTCTCCGTCCAGATGTCCTCACAAATCGTCACCCCGATGCGATGGCCGTTCCAGACGATCGGATTGCAGGATTCGCTGGGTTCGAAGTAGCGTCGTTCGTCGAAAACATCGTAGGTTGGGAGAAGGGTTTTCCAGATGCGGTGCTGGATTTTTCCATTTTCTAGCCACGCGGCGGCGTTCCGAAATGGCTTGCCGGGGTGGCCGGGATGATGGTGGTCGATGTAGCCGACGAGCAGTGGAATCTCGCGGATCTCGCCGGCGAGGTAATCGAGTGCTTGCAGGCATTTCGGTACGAATTGGGATTTAAACACCAGATCCTGGGGAGGGTAGCCGACGAGGGACAACTCAGGGGTGATCACGAGGTCAGCGCCCGAATCGATGCACTCGCGGTATGCGGCGAGGATGCGCTTCACATTGCCGGGGAAGTCTCCGACGGTTGGATTGATTTGGGCGATGCCGATGTTCATGCTCGGCTTGAGAAAACACCCGAATCGGGATTTCGCGAAAGGAAAAATCGTGGTGATGGCATTTGATCGTGGATTGGAATGGGGTTTGGCGGCAAAAATCGGCGAGAATGGTGGCTTGCTGTTTTTTGAACGTCGGCCTAGTCTCCTTCATCTCAAATGCCTATGAAAGCCATTCAACTCCTTTTGCTTTGTCTCTTTGCCGCCCCAGTTGTCGCCCAAGAAAAGTCTGCGCCAGCACTGAAAAAAGAGGCGCTCACTGCGAACCAGCAAGCCTTCTTGAATTTACCTGAAGAGAAGCGCAACGAGTTCGTCAAAATTCTCACCGAGGCCAACCGCTTGTTCCAACAGAAGCGGATTTTTGAAACGATCGACAAGGTGCAGAAAGCGGCCAGCATTTTCTCGGATAGTCCTGAGATCTATAACTTGCGGGGAAGTTGCTACGTGGAGATGCGAGCCTTCGACAAGGCGCTTGCGGATTTTCAAAAGGCACAGTCCTTTTCGAGTGACGCGAGCGTCAGTGATTACAACATCGATTTCAATATCGGTGAGGTTTACTTCGTGACCAAGCAATGGCAAAAGTCTGTTGATACTTTTGCAAAAGTGATGAAAGCGCTTCCGCCCGAAAATGTGGCACTTGGGCGTTTGGTGGAGTTCAAAATTCTCCTAGGCAAAAAGAAACTTGGCTTGGACAACGACGTCACGATTCTCGCAGGGAAGTACGATTTCCTCGATGATTCACCATTTTATTATTACGTCCAGGCGGTCCTTGAGTACGACAAGAAGAACTCACTGAAAGCGGAAGAATGGCTCGCGGTCGCTGGTCGGATTTTCCAAGATCCCAACGTGGTCGCGCCATGGCAGGACACGCTCGTGGAGTACGGCTACATCAAGAGTTTCTACGGAGACGACGACCCAACGGAGAAATGATTTTGCCTGATGGCGGCTTGCGTTGAACGAAAAGGGTTCACAGTTTCGTTGGGAGAGATTGGGGCTGATTCGGGAGGATTTTAGAGAAATCCAGCCTCGGCGCATTGCAAGTTGGGGTGTTTGCGGTCATAGTGTGGCAAACTAACAGCCATGGGACTCGAAAAAATCACCCAAAAGCTCCAAGAGGGGCTGCAGTCGGCGCAAAGCATCGCCTCAAAGTCTGCCCACGCGGAACTGAAAAGCCTGCACGTCATGCTTGCGTTGCTCCAGCAGGATGGAGGCATCACGGTGCCCATATTGCAAAAAGCGGGGGTGGACGTGCCGCGTCTCAAGGCCTTGGTATCGTCGGCACTTGCCCGTGAACCTAGCGTGCAAGGGGCTTCGACGCAGCCGCAGATGAGCGTAGGACTCCGTGCGACCTTGGATGCGGCGGATGCGGCTCGGGCGTCGCTTGGTGACGATTACTTGAGCGTGGAGCATTTCATTCTTGGGGCCTTGAAGGGTGACTCACCTGCGGGGAAAATTCTCAAGGAGGCGGGGTTGGATGAAAAGAAAGCCCGCGAGGCGATCACCGGCGTGCGTGGCGGCCAGAAAGTGACCGACGATGCGCCGGAGGGGAAATATCAAGCCCTCGAAAAGTATGGCACCGACCTCACCGCTCGTGCCCGCGAGGGAAAGATCGACCCGGTGATCGGACGAGACACGGAGATCCGCCGCGTGCTCCAAGTGCTCTCTCGGCGGACCAAGAACAACCCGGTCCTCATCGGAGAGCCGGGCGTGGGCAAGACGGCGATTGTCGAGGGCCTCGCCCGCCGCATCGTCTCCGGCGATGTGCCCGACTCGATGAAGGACAAGCGGATCATCGCGATGGATCTGGGGTCGATGTTGGCGGGTGCGAAATACCGCGGTGAGTTCGAGGAGCGGCTCAAGGCGTTTCTCAAAGAGGTCACCGATTCAGAGGGGCAGATCATTTTGTTTATCGATGAACTCCACACGATCGTGGGGGCGGGCGCGAGTGAAGGTGCAGTCGATGCCTCGAATCTGCTGAAGCCGCAACTGGCTCGCGGCGAGTTGCGGACCATCGGCGCGACCACGCTCGATGAATTTCGAAAACACATCGAAAAGGATGCGGCGCTCGAGCGTCGGTTCCAACCGGTGACGGTCGGCGAGCCATCGGTCGAGGATTCGATTGCGATTTTACGCGGTCTCAAAGAGCGCTACGAGGTGCACCATGGAGTGCGCATTCAAGACGCGGCGCTGGTCGCGGCGGCCACCCTTTCCGACCGTTACATTTCGGGGCGCTTCCTGCCGGACAAGGCGGTCGATTTGATCGATGAGGCAGCAGCCCGACTCAAGATCGAGCTGGACTCGATGCCCACGGAGATTGATGTGTTAGAGCGGCAGATCTTGCAGTTGGAAATGGAGAAAAAGGCCCTGGAAAAGGAGACCGACAAGCCCTCGGTCGCCCGATTGGACAAGGTGCGAGAAGAGCAGGCCAACCTCCGCGAGAAATCCTCCGGGCTCATGGCGCAGTGGCGAAATGAGAAGGCGGTCATCGACGAAGTTCGCATCGCGCAGGGAAAGATTGAAACGCTCAAGGGCGATGTCGAACGTGCGCAACGGATCGGAGATCTGACGCGTGCTTCCCAGATCACCTATGGCGATTTACCCGAGGCGCATCGTGAACTTGAGGCGGCCAAAGACCATCTCGCCTCTTTCCAGAGTCAAGGCGCGCTTCTTACCGAAGAGGTCACCGAGGACGACATTGCTCGCATTGTTTCCTCATGGACGGGGATTCCGGTCAAGCGCCTCCAGGAGGAGGAGAGGCAAAAGCTGATTCTCATGGAGCAGCGACTGAGCGAGCGCGTGGTCGGGCAGAAAAAGGCGATTCATGCCGTGGCGAATGCGGTGCGGCGTGCTCGCGCTGGGCTTCAGGATGAGAACCGCCCGATCGGGTCATTCATTTTCCTCGGGCCAACGGGTGTCGGGAAAACCGAGCTCTGCAAGGCTCTAGCGGAATTCTTGTTCGATGATGAAGAGGCGATGGTTCGCATCGACATGTCCGAGTACATGGAAAAGCACAGCGTTGCACGGTTGATTGGGGCGCCCCCAGGCTACGTGGGTTATGAGGAAGGTGGGCAGCTCAGTGAGCGGGTGAGACGCAAGCCATACTCCGTGGTCTTGTTCGACGAGATTGAGAAAGCGCATCCGGATGTCTTCAATGTTCTCCTTCAGGTTCTGGATGATGGACGGATCACCGATGGACAGGGGCGCACGGTCGATTTCCGGAACACGGTGCTCATCATGACATCGAATGTCGGCTCGCAACATATCCTCCATGAAGAAAATGCGGAGCAGCGTGAAGCCAAGGTCGCGGAGGCGCTGCGGACCTTGTTTCGCCCAGAGTTCCTCAATCGCATCGATGAGATCATCATTTTCGATCGTCTGGAACGGGAAGAGATCACGAGCATCGTGGATTTGCAGCTCGCCCGTGTTCGCCAGCGTCTGGCCAAGCAGGGGGTGGGGCTGGCCCTCACCGAGGCAGCCAAAGAACGACTGGGCACCTTGGGATACGACCCGATTTATGGTGCTCGGCCGTTGAAACGGGTGATTCAGCATCAGTTGTTGGACCCGCTGAGCCTCGACTTGCTGGACGGGAAATTCAACGAGGGCGATGTCATCCACGCGGACGTGGAGCATGGTCATCTGGTGTTCAAGGGCTGAGGTCGAACGGGTAATTTCGATCCGGTGAGGGACTGACTGAAATTCGAGCTTGGCAGAAACGTTATCCGGATTACCCCTCCTGTATGCCCGATGCCGTTTACGTCCATGCTGCCTTCGCTCGAATCGCCGATCGCTACGTGCTAACCAACCATGTTCTGAGTTGCGGCATGGACATCTGGTGGCGGCGGGTGGTGAGTTCGCGCATTCGCAAATGGGAGCCGAAGCGTCTGCTGGATGTCGCCAGTGGGACGGGTGATTTGGCGTTAGAGATTCAAGATCGTTGCCCGCAGTGCGAGGTGATTGCCACGGACTTCTGCGCGGAGATGTTAGTGCATGCATCCGGCAGGGGGATTGCAAAAACGGTGGTGGCAGATGCGCTTGCCTTGCCGTTTGCGGTTGGCGAGTTCGACGTCGTGACGGTGGCGTTCGGGCTGCGCAACATGGCGGATTATCCTGCAGCGCTGCGGGAAATGCGCCGCGTGCTCACGCCGGGTGGGCGCTTGGTGATTCTCGATTTTTCGATCCCCTCAGGGCTGCTGCGCATCCCGTATCGTTGGTATCTTCATAACGTGTTGCCTAAAGTCGCGGGTTGGCTCACGGGGCAAAAAGACGCGTATGAATACATGGGCGGCTCGATCGAAGCATTTCCATCGGGCAACGCGATGGTGAATCTATTAGAGTCTAGCGGGTTTCATGATGCTACCTACACGCCCATCACGTTCGGTGTGGTGACGGTGTATGAAGGAACCTGCTAGGTCGTTGTGCCTAATCTAACTCTAGCCCATGAAGATTCCGTGATCGAAAAACCGGAGCATGATGGCGATGATGACGACTGGGTTCGGGTGGGCAGTTACCCGACCTTGGATCAGGCGAATGACCATGGGTTGGTGATTTTGGCGATGGGGGAGGCCTGCCAGGTCATCGAGTCGAATCAGCCAGGTGAGTTTGATTTGCGGGCAGATGCGAATGCAGTTGGAGGAATTGCGGATGAGTTGGATGCGTATCGGCGTGAGGGCGGTCCGCCGGACATGATCGCCTCATCGGTTCGCAAGTGGGCCACGCATCCTTCAGGCGGGTGGCTTTCAGCATTGTGGGCGTGCGTGGTGGTCTTGGTTTTCATTTGGCAGGGTCGCGATGCTGGGTTGGTCGAGCGTGGGTCTTCGGCGAACCTCGCCATGATGGAGGGGCGCGAGTGGTGGCGGTGTTTCACTGGGTTGTTTCTTCATGCGGATCTTTCGCATTTGGTTGGAAATCTAGTGAGCGGTGTGGTGATGGCCACGCTGGTTTCCAAATCGTTAGGCTCGTTGCGAGGGTGGGGCTTGATTTTGGGTTGTGGCGCTTTGGGAAATGCCTTCACGGCATGGATCACCTATCCACAGCCATTCATTTCCATGGGGGCTTCCACTGCAGTTTTTGCAGGCCTTGGGATCTTGTCAGGTCTTGGGATTGCGGAAATGTTAGGTCAGCGTGAGCGAATGTCGTGGATGAGGATTTTCGCGCCATTGATGGGAGGAACCATCTTGCTTGGTTGGTTGGGTGGCGGGCATGACTCGCGCACTGACGTCTTAGGCCATGTGTTTGGTTTTGGCGCGGGCGCTGCTGCGGGGATTTTAATCAGAGGGCCCTTCAACGATTTACGCAGAATTTTGAATCGGTCGGACACGCCGTGAAACCTTAGGTGATTCCGCGAAACGGAGACCACTTGATTCCATAAAGCTCCGTGCCACCACCTCGCGTCGCGCCTCACGGCCACCTTCGGATCGAACTATTGCTATCTTAGAAACAGTTGCCGCCTCCTCGAATTCTCCGGATTCAAAGATGTTTTTGAGGTGCCTGTTCATCACCGTCACGCCCACACGCCCGTCGCGCACGGGTGGCATTACATCGTGCACGGGCAATTTTACATCGTGCACAAGCACCCGAACATCGTGTACGGGCAATTTTACATCGTGCACAAGCACCCGAACATCGTGTACGGGCAATTTTACATCGCGCACAAGCACCCGAACATGATGTACAGGCACCCTTACATCGCGTTACACGCCCCCTGCACAGAGAATTTCGGAAGCGGCTCGGCGCAGGCGGCTCGGTCCGCAGCGCGCTGATAATCAAACGGTTGGAAGATCTCGAGCTTGGTTGTATTTACCTTTAGTGGAATAAAGTTTTAATCAATTTACCAAATATGGAACTTTTAGGTTGACGGACCAGACCGGCTGCTCGGGATCGGCGGGCTCCAGCGGCAGGAAGAAGCGGACGAGCTTGTGATCGCGCTTGGCGAGTTGGAACGCATTTTTCCGCGACCCGACCTCGGCGGCGATGCGGTTCAGCTCGTCATCGAAGACATCGCAGAGGCGCTTGGTAAAGATCAGCGGGAGGATGAAGTCCTTGTATTTCGGCGCGTCCTTCGCGCCACGGATGGAGCAGGCGGCATCCCAGATCCATTGTTCGAGGGACTTGTTCTTCTCGGGCTTGGGGGCGGCTTTGGAACGGGCAGGCATCAAGTGGCCAAAGACTAACGATCAGAGCCGGGTGAGGAAGACAAAAAAGCCCTCCCGCGAATGAACGCGGGAGGAGAACGGACCGGATGAGTCACGGGTGAAATGAAGAGGGGGTTTCGGAGGGCGGAGGTGAAGTGTTAGATTTCGCCCTCGGGGTAAAGTTGGTGGAACTTGATCGCTTCCACTGCGACTGCGGCAGCGGTGCCGAAGATGGTTTCCACGCTGGCGGTTCTCGGTACTTGGGCCGCGGGGCGGGAGAGCCCGAGGATGAGCTGGCCGTAGCTCTGCGCACCAGCAACGTGCTGGAGCAATTTCAGCGAAATGTGGGCGGCGTCGAGATTGGGGAAGACGAGGACGTCGGCGGTTGGCCGGGCTTCTGCACCGGGGAGTTTTGTTTCTGCGGCAACGGGGTCGAGTGCGACATCGGCTTGGAGTTCGCCCTCGACGCTGATGTCAATGAAGTCGCGCAGCACATGATCTTGAGCCAGTGCAGTGGCGGCCACCATGCGTTGTGCGTCTGGCGTAGTGGCGGAGCTCTTGGTCGAGTGGCTCAACATCGCGACATAGGCTTTCCGCCCGAGGAAGTGGCGTGCCAGCTTGCCGGTTTCTACGGCGATTGCAGCCAGTTCCATCACGTCGGGATTGGGATTGAGCGCGGAATCCGCCAAGAAGAGGATGCCGCTGCCGCCGAGGTGCTGGAGGTGCTGACCTGTTAGGATTGAGACGCCGAAAATCTTGGGGACTTCGGGCATCGGCTTGATGGTGTGAAGCAGTGCGCGGAAATAGGAGGCGGGGAGCTCTTGGTTGCCCCCGACGATGGCATCGGCTTGGCCGTATTGCACCATGAGTGCGCCGAAATAATGCGGGCGGCTGACAATTTCTGCGGGGTCGCCGATTTGCAGGGACCGGTAGCGTGCCATGTTCTGGACGCGCTGGCAAAATAGCCCGAAGTCCGAGGCGTGGGGGGGATCGATGATGTGAATGAATTTGAGCGAGACCGCTTCGCTCAGGGCGAGTGCTTGAATGCGTGCGCGATTGCCCAGCAGGATGGGAGCGACTGCCTCCTCTTCCACCAAGCGCGCGGCTGCACGAATCACGCGGATGTCCTCACCTTCCGTGAAAACGACCCGCTTGGGGTGGCGGCGAAGTTGTTCTAGAAGGTAATGAGTTACCGGATTGCCTGGGGCTGGCTCTGTGGAATTTTGAATCATCGGATTTCTAGGGCTTGCAGCGTTGGCCGACTCTATGGTGGTTTGTTGTGTCGTTTCAATCCGATTCATTCCCAAATCCGCAAGTGCCTGCTGACTATCACACCCACACTCCACTTTGTCGTCACGCTGAGGGCGAGCCGGAGGGCTTCATCGATGCTGCGATCGCGGCTGGGCTCAGCGAGTATGGGATTTCGGATCACGCCCCGCATGTTCCCGAGCCCTTTGACGATTGGCGGATGACGGTGGCGGAATTGCCCAGCTATTTTCAGTGGATCGAGCGCGCGCGTGCCCACGCCGCGGGGAGGATTCCGGTGCGGGCTGGGTTGGAGTGCGATTGGCTCGAGGGCGCCGAATCCTGGATCGTCGATCTGGCAGGGCGTCACTCGTGGGACTACCTCATCGGGTCGGTGCACTACCTCGGAGATTGGGACTTCGATCATCCGAAATGGCTGGGGCGCTGGGCGGAAAGCGACGTCGACGCGGTTTGGACACGCTACTGGAAAGCCTATGCGAGCATGGCTGACAGCGGGCTTTTTGACATTCTTGCGCACCCCGACTTGGTGAAAAAGTTCGCCCACATCCCGCCGGGTGACTTGGATCGATTTTATGAGCCGGC
This sequence comes from Akkermansiaceae bacterium, assembly GCA_029866215.1. Lineage (GTDB taxonomy): Bacteria > Verrucomicrobiota > Verrucomicrobiia > Verrucomicrobiales > Akkermansiaceae > Luteolibacter. Next base: position 92,294 of record JARWZU010000061.1, on the reverse strand, counting down.
GATTGACGCGATCGCCGCGTCTGGCAGCGCGATCGAGCTGAACACGGCGGGTTGGTACAAAACCTGCGCCGAGGCGTATCCGAGTCCTCGGTTTTTGGAGCTCGCCTGTTCGGCGGGGATCGGGCTGGTCATTTCTTCGGATGCCCATGCGCCGACCGAGGTGGGCCGCGATTTTTCCCGAGCGATCGGACTGGCGAAGGCTGCGGGCTACCGTGAAACGTTACTTTTCGACCAGCGCCAGCGGAATTCTGAGCCCTTGCGCTGAGTGTTTTAAGAAGCTGCCTTGCCTCGGACAACGCCGTGATTACCCGCGTGGTGTCCGTGCTGATTGGGATTTCCCCGAAAATCTGAGATTCCTCATAAAAAAACCTTGCGCAAGGATGGGTGACCTGCTGTTCTTCCCGCCCGCCCACAGGGGTGGATTAACTTTATTTCCCATACGGCCATGGCCTACGCAGTGATCAAAACCGGCGGTAAACAATACCGCATCCAAGAAGGCGACAAATTCGATGTCGAGAAGCTCGACCTTGAAATCGATTCAGAAATCAAGTTTGACGCATTGCTCGTCGGCGAAGGTGAAACCGTGAAGATCGGTTCTCCGTTGGTTGAAGGAGCCTCGGTTACCGCCAAGGTCATCAATCAATTCCGCGGACCTAAGGGAGTTGCTTTCAAGTTCAAGCGCCGCAAGGGCTTCCACAAGACCATCGGCTTCCGTCGCTCGATGACCACGCTTGAGATCACATCGATCGCCGGCTAATCCAACACCATTTACCTTACCTACTTCCATGGCCCATAAAAAAGGACAAGGCTCCGTCAAGAACGGTCGCGACTCACGCAGCAAGCGCCTCGGCGTGAAAAAATTTGGCAGCCAAGCGGTGGTTGCTGGCAACATCATCATCCGTCAGCGCGGCACGAAGGTGCATCCTGGTCTTGGGGTGGGTTGCGGACGTGATCACACACTTTTTGCATTGGTCGATGGACGCGTGTTCTTCGACAAGGAAGGACGCCGCGTGAACGTCGTTCCATCGTTGGCTGCTGCCAACTGATTTTGTTTTTTTGTTATTTGTTTTGGCTGGAAAGCCGCTTCCACGAGTTGGGAGCGGCTTTTTGGTGGACAGGTGGCGGGGTGAGTTGGTGGATCTGGCGAAATTCGTGGTTTCAAGCCGCCGATGGAGCATGATAGCTTGAGGCATGGCAAAGGGATATGACACGCATCAAGCACGCGCGCTGGCCTTGCAGGCGATCGGCAAGGATCTGGCGAGGCGTGCGAAGTCGAAATGTGAATTGACCGGAGCGGCGGGAGTTCCTCTGAGGGCGTATGAAGTCCCACCGGTCGGGGGAGCTCCGGATTTGGAGCGTACCTTATTGCTCAGCGAGGCGTGTCACGACGTGCTTGAGCATCCCAAGCGCTTGGCTGGCCGAGGGTGGCAGTGCCTGGCTGAGATGGTGTGGAGCGATTTCCCAGCGGTCCAAGTGGTCGCATGGCGGATGCTCAACCAGTTGGCAAAAACTGAAGACTGGGCGCGCGATGCGCTGGACCAAGTGGTTTTGGACGACGAAGTGGAGGCATGGGCGAAAAACACCAAATGAGCGATGCCGGAGCACGGAGTTCCTCCGGTGCGTTGAATTTAGCGCGCAACTTCAATGCCGAGCGGAGGTTTCAATTTCAATGCCCAGCGCCAATGTCGCAGCAACATCTTTTGATCTGAAAATGGAGGTCGATTTCACCGGTCAAGCTGCTGACATCACCACCATTGATTTTCAATTGATGGAGCGTGTCGGCGCGGGGGATCATGAGGCGTTTCGTGAGCTCGTCGAGCGCCACCAAGGTGCGGTGGTCGGCACTGTGGCCAAAATGTTAGGGAATCCTTCCGAAGCGGAAGACATCGCCCAGCAGGTATTTCTGCGCATCTGGCGGAATGCGAAGCGCTACCGGCCTGACGCCAAATTCACGACCTATCTTTATACGATCACGCGGAATCTGGTGTTTAATGAAACCCGTCGACGCAGCCGGAAAAAAGAGGTTTCTGCAAACGAGCTTGAGGAGAATTCCAATCAACTCATCGCCGCCAGTTCTGACCGACAGCCAGATTCGGAGTTGTTGCAGGTGGAGTTGCAGCGTGCGGTGGATGCTGCGATCGCTGGGTTGCCAGAAGCGCAACGAATGGCGGTCGTTCTGCGGCGCTATGAGCAGTTGCCCTACGAAGAGATCGCCAAGGTGCTCAACCTTTCCGTTTCTGCGGTGAAGAGCTTGTTGTTCCGAGCTCGCACGACCTTGCGTGAGGCGTTGAGTGGCTACTTGGAATCGTAAATCCGTCCGCCGCGCTGGGGGTGATCCGCTTTCGCCTTTTCAAGGGCTGAGCTCTTGCTTACATTAGAAGGCTCATGAGCATGAATCAACTCGACCAACTGAAACAATTTACGACTGTCGTCGCCGACACTGGGGATTTCGAATCGATGAAAACCTATCGGCCACAGGATGCGACCACCAATCCATCGCTGATCTTGCAGGCCGCTGCGAAACCGGAGTACCGACACCTCGTAGAGCAGGCTGTGGCGGAAATGAAGGCAACGGGTGCGACCGGTGCGGCGCTCACCGAGTCGATTCTGGATCGCATCTTGATTTTGTTTGGCTTGGAGATCCTCAAGATCGTACCGGGTCGGGTTTCGACGGAGGTGGATGCACGGCTTTCGTTTGATACGGCTGCGACCATCGCTAAGGCGCACCAACTCATCGCAGCGTACGAGGCGGAGGGACATTCGCGTGGCCGTATTTTGATCAAGATCGCCTCCACTTGGGAGGGGATCAAGGCGGCTGAAGCACTTGAGAAAGAGGGCATTCACTGCAACCTAACTCTTCTATTTTCATTCGCTCAAGCGGTCGCGTGTGCCGAGGCGGGTGTGCAATTGATTTCGCCCTTCGTCGGTCGGATTCTGGACTGGCACAAGGCGGCGACGGGCCAAGACTATCAGGGCGACGAAGATCCGGGGGTGATTTCAGTCCGTGGAATTTTCAACTACTACAAGAAGTTCGGCTATCAGACCGAGGTCATGGGGGCATCGTTCCGCAACAAAGGCGAGATTCTCGCGTTGGCGGGTTGCGACTTGCTCACGATCAGTCCGGGTCTGCTTGCGGAGCTTCAAGCGTCGAACGAGCCCGTCCAAGCCCGACTCACGGCGGCCGAGGCGGCTGCGAGTGACCATGAGAAAATCACGCTGAACGAGAGTGATTTCCGGTTCATGATGAATGAAGACGCCATGGCGACGGAAAAGACCGCGCACGGCATCCGCGCGTTTTCGGCGGACATTGTGAAGCTGGAGAAGCTCGTCGCGGAAATCGTTGGCTGAGCCAGTCAGGCGGCGATCACCAATTCAGGCCAAGCCCGTGGCGACCTGCGAGTTCTAGCAGGTCGTCGCGCATCGGCCATTCGTCTGGGCGTTCGCTTGTTTCGTGGCGTTTGCTGGCACCTTTCAAGGTCATGCAGCCGGTGTTGTCGCCGATTTGGCGGATTGATTCCACCTCATCGGCGGTGAATCGAATGTCGGGCAGTTGGCCGAACTCGCGTATCTTATCTTCGATTTTTCGCGCGCCCTCGCCGGCTTCTTGGATGAAGGTGGGCACCACGCTTTCGACCGACGGGTGGCTGAGATTCCAGATGGAGGCGAACTGAATGAGGTTGAGGCCGTATTTTTCCGCAAGCGGTCTCATGCGGTTGGCCTTCTCCATGCCGTGTTGGACCCAGCCTTCGGGGCGATACGTCCGGTGGTCGCCGGGCTTGAAGCTGTGCTCGGGCCCGCCGATGTCATCGTGGAAGACTCCGCCGTAATCAACGACGCGGGTCATCACCTTGACTCCGAATTTCTCACAAAGCGGCAGCGTCAGTCCGACGGGCCAAGGTTCTAATGGATTCAGGATCAGCATCGACCAATCGATGAGGTGACCGAATTTTTCGAAGCAGCCGATCAAGTCGAGTGAGAATCCGTTGGCGGGGCCGGGGGCGATGCCGAGGCGGTCGGTTAGGCCTTGTTCTTTGGCGGCTTGGAGTGCCTGCCAGAGCGGCTCGCTGGTGTACCCGAGTTGGTCTGGGTTGTGGAGCATCAATAGGTCAAAGCGATCGGTGCCACAACGTTCAAGCTCCTTGGTGCAGGCCATTTGGATAAAATCCGCGTAGCCTGCGGGTTCACGAAGTTCGGGGTCGGTGAAGCGTGGGTAACCCTTGCTTCCTTGGCGCTGGCCTTCGTAGAAATCGTGCCCGATCATGCCGACCAGACTGTAAGTTGCACGGTCTACGCCCTTGAGAGCGACGCCTAGCAGCTCATCGGCTTTTCCATTTCCATAGACATCGGAGGTTACGAAGGTACGGATGCCGGATTCGTACGCCGTTTCGATGCAGCCGATGAAGCGTTCCTCCGACAAGGTTTCGCCAAAATGCATGAAGCGTCCGCCGCTCCAGGTTCCATAAGCTGTGGTTGTGGGTTCCATGGTGTGTGAAATGTGCTGCTGCCACTGACTAAGCCCGCGATCCGGTCGGGTCAATCCCAAGCGGTCGCTCAGGGGGTGGAATTCTCGAAGGGTCGGGGAGAATCCTCGGTAAAGTTATCCGAAACGCCCGAGGATGGGCGCGAGGTCTTGAGCGGTCTTGGCGGGCCAAAGCTCACGCGGAGTGAAGATTGCGCTATCGAGGGCGCAATGGCATACCGATTCTGGCTGCACTGGAATGCGGGTGATGATCGCTTGGATGATTCGCTTGGCCATCGCGCTATTGGCGTGGAGATTCTCGAGCACGGTTTCGACCTCCACGGCGGCTTCATCCGGTTTCCAGCAATCGTAATCGGTGATGAGGGCAAGGGTGGCGGCGGCGATTTCGGCCTCGCGGCAGAGTCTGGCCTCGGGGCCGTTGGTCATGCCGATGATGTCCGCGCCATTTTGGCGGTGGAATGCTGCCTCTGCCCGGGTGGAAAAGGCGGGGCCATTCATGCAGAGGTAGGTGCCAGCCTCATGAACGGTCGGCGCGAGAGAGCGTGCTGCGTCTAACAGGTTGGTGCGTAACTTTTCGCAGTAGGGATCGGCAAATCCCACGTGTGCGGCGATGCCATTGCCGAAGAATGTGTGCTTCGCTGCGGTGGCGGTGCGGTCGAGGAGTTGGTGTGGGATCACAATGTCCCTTGGTCCAAATTCCTCCCGCAGGCTACCCACGGCAGTCACGGAAATCACCCAGCGGACGCCAAGTGAGCGGAGTGCCCAGATGTTTGCTTGATGGTTGATTTCATGAGGCAGCAGGCGGTGTCCCACCCCGTGGCGGGGTAAAAAACAAACGCGGCGGCCTGCGATGCGCCCCATAATGATTTTGTCCGATGGGTCACCGAATGGAGTGGTGACCGCTTGTTCGGTGATTTCCTCAAAGCCCTCGATCTGATAGAGGCCGCTGCCACCAATGATGCCGATGGCAGGTTCGCTTTCCCAAGTTTTGTCCATTTCAAAGATGCGTCGGGCGCGGATTCAAGCAAGCGCGTCTGACTCGCTGCTGCCCTGTGGTGCTGGGGTGCTTGCTTTCGAGTGTTCGTGGCGGATGTCGCGAGCATCACCGAGGTAGACGGAGTCCTCGCCCATGTTCACCGCGAGGTCGCCAATCCGCTCGATCGAGCGGGCGACGAAGATCAAGTGAAGCAGGTTTTCGGAGCGACCGGGTGAAGTTTCGAGACGGCCGCTCAATGTGGCAATCATTTGCTTATGCATGCGGTCGAGTTCCCTGTCACGGACCTTGAGTCCCTCGCCAAGTTCCGCATTGGCATCGGTGTAGGCCATCAGTGCGTCCCGGAGAAGTTTGCCAGCCAATGAATAAAGCGGTTCCGCGAGGCCGACTTCGTCTAACGGTAACGACTTGCAGATTTTTTTCGACCGCTTGGCAATGTTGACCGCGTGGTCAGAGACCCGCTCAAGGTTGTGTGCCATTTTCATCGAGGTGATGACGAGGCGGAGGTCGGAAGCGACTGGATGGAAGCGTACCATGATGTCGATCCCTGTTTGGTCGATTTTCCGCTCGAGGTCATCGACATCCGAGTCGTCGGCAATGACTGAGCGAGCCAGATCGATATCGCGCTCGAGCAATGAACGCATCGCCCGCTCGAGGTTTTGCCTCGCAAGGCTCGCCATCAGTAGGACGTCGGCCTTAAGGGATATCATTCCTTTATCGAACTCTCGGAGAATGTGATGACTCGTCATGGATGTGGGTAGGGGTGAGATTGAGGTCGTATTAGCCGAACCTGCCGCTGATGTATTCCTCGGTTTTTCTGACACTCGGATTTCGAAAGATTTGCGCAGTATCAGAATACTCTATGAGTTCTCCCATGTAAAAGAAAGCAGTATTGTCGGAAACCCGAGATGCTTGCTGCATGTTATGAGTGACGATGATGATGGTATAATCGTTTTTCAGATCCCATATTAGATTTTCCACCTTGGCGGTGGCGATCGGGTCGAGAGCGCTGCAAGGTTCATCCATGAGGATGACCTTCGGTTTTACGGCGATGGTGCGTGCGATGCAGAGCCGTTGTTGTTGGCCGCCGGAGAGACCGAGAGCTGACTCGGTTAGGCGATCCTTGACCTCATCCCATAGAGCTGATGCCACTAGTGCTTCTTCCACTGCGGCATCGAGCGATGCCTTATTACGCACACCACGAAGGCGGAGGCCGTAGGCGACATTTTCGTAGATGCTACGGGGAAATGGGTTAGATTTTTGGAACACCATGCCGACTTCCCTGCGGAGTTTTACGACGTCGATCGAGGGTTGATAGATATCCACACCGTCGATATGGATGCCACCGCGGGTGATCGTTGCGCCCGGGATTTCATCATTCATTCGGTTGATGCAACGCAGCAATGTTGACTTTCCGCAGCCGGAGGGGCCGATGAAAGCCGTGACCTTGTGGGCTGGGATTTCTAGCTCGATGTTTTTCAGTGCGAGCGAAGAACCGTAGCTAAAATCCAAGTGTTGCACGGAGACGGAAGCGTCGGCCGGAGGTAGCAGTGAATTGGCGTCCATGGTTGGTAGATGAGGTGCCGAGCTAAATCAGCCGAAGGTTCCGGTGACGTATGCCTCCGTTTGCGGATCTTTAGGGTTCTCGAAGATTTGCATCGTCGGGCCGAACTCGACGAGTTTGCCAAGGTACATGAAGGCCGTTAGATCAGAGCATCGGGTGGCCTGTGCCATGTTGTGCGTCACGATGATGATGGTGTATTGCTTTTTCAACTCACTGATGAGCTCCTCGATTTTTAGAGTGGCGAGTGGGTCGAGGGCCGCGCATGGTTCATCCATGAGGAGGATTTCGGGTTGGTTCGCGATCGCCCGCGCGATGCAGAGGCGCTGTTGTTGACCACCAGAAAGTCCGAAAGCGCTGGAGTGCAAGCGATCCTTCACTTCGTCCCAGAGAGCCGCATTTTTGAGTGCATCCTCGACGATGTCGTCGAGGTCCGCGCGTTTCGTTTTCCCTGCGACCCGCAGGCTGAAGGCCACGTTCTCGTAAATCGATTTGGCGAAGGGATTGTATTTCTGGAAGACCATGCCGACTCGGCGGCGGAGCTCTTGGAGATCGATGTCGGCACGATTGATATCCACGTCATGGATTCGGATTGAGCCTGCGGTGAGATGGGCGCCGGAGATGCGGTCATTGATCCGGTTGAAGCAGCGAAGAAGCGTTGATTTCCCGCAACCGGATGGCCCGATGTAGGCAGTCACTTGACGGGCGGGGATGTCCATGCACACGTCGTGAAGGACCTGCTTCGCGCCATAGGCGAAGGAAACATTCTGAATCTGGATCGCGGTTTGCATGCTTACCATTTGAGTTTCGACCTCAGTTTCGCACGAAGGATCATCGAACCGAGTGAGAGAAAGGCGACGAGAAGAAGGAAGACGAAGACTGAGCCGTACTGAGCGCGTTGGGTGAACTCAGAACTGGGGATGCGCGCGGCGAGGGTGTAAATGTGGTAAGGGAGTGCCTGAACCTGCGACGAAAGAATGTCGAAGGGGCTCTTCAGTCCCTGCCATGGCAGGTCGTCTTTCGCGGCGACCGCGGCGGTGAACATGATCGGCGCGGTTTCTCCTGCGACTCGGGTGATTGCGAGGAGCGATGAGGTGAGAATGCCGGGCAGTGAAAATGGCAGGACGCATTTGCGAATCGTTTGCCAGCGGGTGGCACCCATGGCCAGCGAAGCATCACGAAACCCTTGGGGCACCGCGCGCAAGGACTCTTCAGAAGCGGTGATGATCACGGGCAGGATCATGCAGGCGAGTGTCGCGCAGCCCGCCATGAGCGATGAGTTCCAGCCTTGGAAGCTTAAGAAGTAATTGCCGATGAGAAGTGGGATCGTCAGCAGTGAGCGGTCAGACGGAGTTGAAGTGATCACCGGGACGGCGAGCACGAACACGGAGAAACCGAAAAGTCCGAAGACGATCGAAGGAATCCCTGCGAGGTTGAGGATTGCCAAGCGGATGGCATGGATGAATGGGCTTTGTTTTGCGTATTCTGATAGATAGATTGCTGCGCTTACCCCGAAGAACAGGGCAAGGATCATCGAGCCAATCGTGAGTAGGGCTGTACCAGCGATGGGGCCAGCGATGCCGCCGCCAGAGTAGGAGTAAGTCTGCTCGTTGAATAGTGTGGCGCTCCCGTGTTGCGAGATATACTGGCTGTATGCTGCGGCTGGAAGCTGGTGGCGGTTTCCCTGCGCGTCGTCGAACACATGCAGTGTTTCATTTTTCGAGGTTAGAAAATCAAGATCTACAAAGGGTGCTTCAGGTTTGAACAAGACCGGAGCGCCATCGATGATGATTTTGACAAATAGCAAGACTGCGATGGCGACCACCAGGTACGTGATTCCACCGAGGAACGAGCGTGCTGCGACATCCTTGAAGTGCCCCTTGGGGAGGCCTTTGCGAATGAGAGTTTCGGGATTAAACATCAGTTTGTGAGGTTATTGCTTCATGCGGTTCACGAAGCGATGGGCCGTGGCATTGATGATCAACACAACGGCAAAAAGCAGGATGCCGACGATAAAAAGGGCGCGGTAGTGGACGCTGCCCAACGGAACCTCACCGAGTTCTTGGGCGATGATGCCCGTGAGTGTGTGGCAAGGTTGGAAAAACGTTCCGAGTCCGCTGGTGAAGTCTGGGATTTTGATGCGGTTTCCAGCGACCAGCAAGACCACCATGGTTTCGCCAATTACGCGGCCGAAGCCTAACAGCACGGCGGCAAGGATACCAGAAAACGCAGCGGGGATGATCACGCGGAAGGTCGTCTGGACTCGTGAGGCTCCGAGGGCTTCAGCCGCTTCGGCATAGGCGGAGGGCACGTTATTGATCGCGTCCTCGGCTAACGAGAAAATCGTTGGAATGCTCATGAGTGCGAGCAGGCAGCCGGCAGTAAAGATATTGAGGCGTTCCTCGATCGGGAAGCCTGGGATCCAACTGAGTGAATCCATGAGCGAGAGGTCGCGCAGAATTGTGCCGAAGATGAGGATTCCGATAAACCCGAGCACGACCGAGGGGATGGCTTGGATGAACTCGATGACGGGCTTGATCAGCGATTGCTCGCGCTTGGATGCGAATTGGTTCACGTAGATTGCAGCGCCGATGCCGCTCGGGATGGCGAGGGTCAGTGCGACGATTGAGATCATGAGTGAGCCTGCTGCGAGTGGAAGGATGCCATAGAAGTCCTGCCATTCCCCGCCGGTGACCCAGTCTTTTCCAGTGATGAAAGATGAGATCGCCGTCGACAGTGCGACGGGTTTTAAGTGGTTCCAGTCGGTGATCTTCTGCGGGGTTTTTTCAAGATCTGCGAGGAAGAGTGGCCAGAGGTTGTGAGCAACTTTGAGGAGGCGAGAGGCCTCGGGCTGGGTGAGGGTGTTTGGGAGTTGGGAGCTGACGGTGGCTGCGGCATTCTTCAGTGACTGGTGTGCCGCGATGCATGCGGGGCGGCGTTCCATTAGAATACGGATCGGACCCTCGATGTCGGGTTTTTGGGCGAGTGAGGCTTGAGCTTCGGAGACTAGTTTTTCGCGTTCGATGGGATCCTCTGCACTCGATGCCGCTGCGAGTAGAGTTTTGCGGTCTTTTTCGAGGATGTCTGCGTCCTGAATCTTTTCTTTGGTTGCGGTAACGGATTCGGTCAATTCTGAAACGAGCGAACTGAGCTCCGAGCCGGCTGATTCGAAGGTGTCAATCGTCGTTCGTAAGGCTTCGAGAGGCTTGACTTGCTTTTCCCGAGCCTCTGCGAACTCGGTGGTTAGGCTCGCGACCAGTGGCGGATCATCGGTGGCATCGAATGCGCGGGAGCGGATCGACTCGATGAGAGCTTGGCGTTCCTCGGGGGTGAGGTGGGGCGTTGGTGGGAGGGTGGCGAGAGCCTTGGATTTTTGTTTCTCGAAGTTCGTTCTGAGGCTGGCGATCATTTCCGGACTCGGAGAGCTGTCCGGTTGGGAATTGCTAACGATGAGGTCGCGAGTCGGTGCGGTCAGGTCGCTGTAGGCGTTGAAGAGCGCGCTGGCCTCTTGGCTACGGCGCATTTGGTGGGCGCATTTGCCGTTGATTTCTGCGTAGTAAGTGCGGTTGAGAACGCTGGTGATTTGTTCGTGTGCGGTGAGGTTTTTCCTCGAAATGTCGACAAATTCAAGACCGGCGATGCGGTAGACTTCCAATTCACGCTGGTAGCCTGGGAAAAAGCCAAGGCCCTCCTTGAGGAGGAAAATAATGATGAGCGCGAGAATCACGATCGTCAGCCCGGCATTCGACGCGAAGAAAAACTTGATGGCGTTTTCGTACGAGAAGCCCTGTTTTTGAAAACGGTGTACGGGTTCAGGGGGGTGAGGATCTTCGTGCGGCATTTCGGCTAGGTGCTTGGTAGGGTGACTTTGGCGATCAGACAAGAAAATGAGCACCGCGGACGTGCCAACGATGCCCATTTTGCAACAATCGAAAACGAGATAGAAACCTTACAGATCCTTTGCAGGGATGAAACCGACCTTGCGGACGATGTCTTGGCCTGCGTCGGACTCGACATACTTCATGAATGCCTCGGCCTCGGCGCTTGGTTTGTCAGGAGCGTAGAAGTAGCAGAGGCGAGCATAGGTGTACTTTTTCGCATTTGCGGCCACCGGTTCGACTCCATCGATGAGGACCGTCTTGGTACCTGCGGTTTTGGCGTAGGCGAGACCTACGTAGCCGATACCGTTCTTGTTTTTAGCGACTTCCTGGGCGATCTGCTCATTTCCAGCCATTTTCAGCGAGCTCGATGGATAATCACGGCCGCCCATGGCGAGCTTCTGCCAGTCCTTGTAGGTTCCGGAGGATGTGTTGCGGGTGTAGATCGAGATTTTGCCGGGTGCGCCGCCGATTTCTGACCAGTCTTTCACCTGGCCGGTGAAGATTTTTGCGACTTGGTCTTTGGTCAGCTTGGCGAGTGGTGAATTCTTGTTCACGATCACGCAGAGCATGTCGTAGCAGATCGGGTGCTCCTTGATGTAGACGCCCTTGGTGCGGCAGAAGGTGCGCTCGTCGTCCTTCACCTCGCGGGATGACATGCCGATTTGTGCAGTGCCGTTGGCAAGAGCGGGGAAGGCGGTGGTTGAGCCTTCTGCGGCGATTTCAAACTTCACGCCGGCGTTGCCAGCGGCTTTGAAGGCTTCGGCAAGTTGGGGCACGAGCTTGGCACCGAGGGTGTCGCTGCCTTTGATGCTGAGGGTTTGGGCACCTGCCATGGAGATCATGGTGGCGGTTAGCAATATGCTGATGGTTTTCATTTAGTGGTATGGTTGGATTCGAGACAATAAATCAGGTTAGAACGAGAATCGGAGACCGCTGAGGAATGTGTAGCCGTCATAGGAAGCGGTCTGGCCCGATTTAGCAAGGCCGCCGTCCATGGTCGAGTATTGAATGCCGTTCATGAACTTCAGCTTATGGCTGTATAGGTAATAGTTTAGGCCGATGTATGCGGATGTGTAGCTGTCCCCGTTTGGAATCACGCTGGGTGCCCATTTTTCATAGCGGCTTTGAAGACCCAAGTTGGTGGTGGCAGGGTCACTTCCGCTTGCGGGTTGCACGCTGTCACTGATAGCCCACTGAAGCTGGCCGACCAGTTGAAGTCCGCTGGCGATGAAGTAGGACGGAATGAGGCTGATGCCGAAAACGTCTGTTTGATTCAGAGATTTCTCCAGTCCGGCTTGATCGGCGGTCCCCCGGTACCCGAATCCGTAGAGGATGTCGGTGATGAGGCCGAAGCGGCCCATGGTGATGTCGTTGGTCAGGGCGATCGAATCCGTAAATGCGGGTGATGAGTTGCTGTAGAAATTGTCAGAGTCGGTTTCCTTAAATCCTGGAGCGGAATTGTGCATGAACTGCACAGAGGCTAGGGCGGTATCTAAATTGGACTGGCTCGAATAATTGTAACCGATTTTGCCCAGTGTGACCGTGCCTTCGTTGTATCCGCTAAATGTGCGCACTCGGTCCGAGCCGTACACTCCCAGTTCGTAAGTCCAGTAGTCTTGGATGCCTTTGCCATTGACCATGACTCCGGTGAGTTCGCCGGGGAATAGCAGGTTTGAGATCAGGCTGCTTTCAAAAGGGAGGATTTCTTTGGATGAAATCTCCTGTTCGCGGCCAAATTTGACCTTGGTCTTGCCGACCGTGACATTCATCGCATCGGTTGGGGCATAAGTGAGAGAGAGGTCGTAAATGCTGCGATAAATCTTGTTTGCACCATCGGTGGTGTCAGCATCAATCTGGCCTTCGAGCTTCCAGCTTTGATACCATTTGGATTTGAATCCAAGGCGTGCACGGCGTGCTTCGAAGTTGTCGCCCCACACGGTTTGGTCGTTGGCGTTGCTTGCTTCTTTGAAGTCTCTGATGTCGAAGTGGCCGTTGTCCGAGTTTCCGTCGGCATAATGGACTTGCAGGCGCCCTTGAAGAGAGAACTCTTGGAGGATCGGATTGCTTTCGTCCTTGTAGAGGGTGAAGGCTGACCAAGCCCTGTCGAAGTTCGTTTCGCCGACGAGTTTGCCGACCAGTAGGCCGGTTGCGGAGCTGGCAGCGGCGTCAGTACGTGCCTGAATCGAGAGACAACCAAGCAAGCTGGTGGCAAGCATGGCGAACGGGATGGATCGATTGGATGCCATGGGTTAGATTATAGTTAAGGGACTAAACCGTGGTGATGGCGTCGAGCACACGCTTGCTAATGTGACGAATCCGACACTTGAGGGGTAGATTTGTGAAGGATCTGTTACAAAAAGCCAAGTTTTTGACAATCTCTGTCCAGCGGAAGGGGGCTGATGTGAGATGCATGGGCTTAAAAACATAGAATTTCTTCCGAAAATTGGCATAAAGTTGGAAGTCAACGATTGTGACAAAGTTGCCATATTAGGTGTTAGGATCAGCTTTCAATGCGTGTCCAAGGCTCCGAAGCACGGCATGCACGTCGCACTTTGCGGCATGCTCCTCGGATTTCTTGCAGACCTCGTGAAATTTATGGGATCCGTCGGCTTTTCGGTTGCCGACGGCGATGACTTTGGTAGGTTCGCGATGTTGATTTGGAGAAGTTGATGAGCGAAGTCCTCGAACATCCCGTGCTGGTACTGAATCGGTTTTGGCAGCCGATTCATACGTGTTCGGTGCGACGATCGTTGCATTTGCTTTGTCTTGGTCACGCGCAAGTGGTTCAAGTTGAAGGTGATGAGCGGTTTAGTACCCACGACTTGGGATCGTGGATCGCTTATTCATTTGAGAGTAAAGACGCTGAGATGATTCGCGGAGCTCGAATCATGATCCGTGTTCCGAAGATTGTGGTTTTGTCGGTTTATGATCGAATGCCGCGGTTGGAAGTGAAATTTAGTCGTCGGAATGTGTTCCTGAGGGACAAATTCACCTGCCAGTACTGCACCAAGATTTTGCCTGAGACCCAGCTGAATCTGGATCATGTCACCCCGCGAGACAAAGGTGGACGCACGACTTGGGAGAATATTGTCACCTCGTGTTTCCGCTGTAATACCCGAAAGGGCAACAAGTTGCCGCACGAGGCCAACATGCAACCTCAGAACAAGCCGCTCGCCCCGCGCTGGCGCCCGTTATTCGGTCTCCAAGAGACTGGCCTTGCGGATGAAAGCTGGGGGCACTTTATTCATGCGGATCTTAAGGATGCGCGGCGCTTCGCTTGAGGTCTACCCTGCGGGTCGATTTTGGTGCTTGGAGCGAGAGTTGATGCCATGGGAGGTTGTTGCATGGAATTGGCAATTGGTGGTCGGATAGATTGACGTGTCCTGTGGTGCACGCTAAGTCTTGCGGGTGATGATTTTCAGGAATGTATGCATTTTTTTCCTCGCGCTGGCTGGGCTGGCCGAAGCGCAGCTCGCGGCGTCGCTCAAGCTTTCGAAAAAGAACTATTTGGCAGGGGAGCCGGTGACCGCGGTGGTCACCATCACCAATCATGCGGGTAAAGAACTGGTTTTCTTCAGCGATGGTCGCACCCAGTGGCTTGATTTAATTTTAAAGGACAGCCATGGAGATGACGTCATGCAACGTGGAAATGGGTCTTTTGGGAAGGTGACCATCCGTGCGGGAGAGTCCTTGTCGCGACAGGTCGATCTTTCCCAGCATTTTCAGCTGAGTGAGCCTGGGAATTTTTCGGTGGTCGCGGTGGTCCACATGCCCGGCAACTCGGGTGATAGCACTTCCACCAATCGGGTTTTATTCAGCCAAAGTCCGGGCCTGCCATACTGGGCGCAAAAGGTCGGAATTCCAAATCGGCCGGGCGAGAGTCGCGAGTTCCGGATCTTGAATTTTAGCGGAGATAACAAGACTCAAATCTATGCGCAGATCATGGATTGTCGCACGGGGCAGATGATTCGTACGTTCTTGCTAGGCGACGTTTTGATGCTGCGGAAGCCGATCGTGACGGTCGATCGTGCGCAGCGTTTGCACGTTATGTTCCTCGCCACGCCATCGATGTGGGTGCATTGTCAGATTGACACGGATGGGAAGCTTGGCGACCGCCAGTTGCATCAGCGGGGCACAGTGGGCGATCCGCAACTCATGACTTTCGGTGACGGAACCGTTAGTGTTGCGAATAGCGTTCCTTATGACCCAAAGGCGGCGGCTGAAGCCAAGGCCAAGATCCGCAAGGCCTCGGACCGACCATCCGTAACATACTGATGCCCCGGCGCCAATTCAGAGTGGGAAATTTGCTTTACAAAACTTGAGTAATTGCTTAGGTTCAGTTGTTTTCAAAAGTCGCGTCTTCATGAAGTCATCCATTTCACTGTTCCTCTTGCCTTTGCTGTGCCTGCTTGGCGGTCTGGCGGAGGCGGCGAGTTTTCGGACGGTGGTGATTGATGCGGGGCACGGTGGGCAGGACGTTGGCGGTCAGTGGGGCCGGGTTTATGAAAAGCATCTTGCCCTTGATACTGCAGCGCGCCTTGAAATGAAGCTGAGGAATCTCGGTTATCAGACGGTCATGACTCGGCGGAGTGACTATTTTGTTTCGCTGCCTCAGAGGGTTGCGATGGGGAAGCGCTACAGAAATGCGATTTTTGTAAGCCTGCACTACAACTACACCCCGAAGCAAGATGTGAGCGGGCTGGAGACATTCTATTATGGGTCAGAGGGCAAGAAACTTGCGGAATTGGTCCAAGATAGCCTGATCCGTCGGACTCACAGCGTGGATCGTAAGGCGAAATATGCTCGGTTTTACGTGATTCGGAATTCAACGCTTCCTGCGATTCTTGTCGAGGGCGGTTTTGTAAGCAACGGCCCCGAGCGCAATCGCATGAAGTCTGGATGGTTTCGTGAACTGATTGCGGATGGAGTGGTGGCAGGGATCCAGCGTTATCGCAGGGGTTATTGATTTCGGATGGCAATTGAGCCCAGATCGGGTAGAGTCGAAGCATGACTGCAGTGACGGTTGCGGAGATGCGGTCGCACGAGTTGGCAGCCATTCACGCTGGCCATTCGGAAGAAGAACTTCTCGATGCCGCAGGGCATGCACTGGGTGTGGCGATCGGTCGTCATTTTCCAATTCCAGGAACTGCAATTGGCTACCTTGGCAAAGGACACAATGCGGGGCATACCTTGGTTGCACTCAGAGTGCTTCGCGATCGGTTTGGTTGGAAAATTTATGCTAGGAATGCCTTTTCCACTGATGAGTTGGTCCCGTTGACAGCAAAAAAGATGGCTGAGATGGCGGAACTCACTTGCTTGAGCAACGCGCCGTGTCTGTCAGAGATGGATGATCCGCTAGTTTTGTTAGATGGTTTGGTTGGGTTACGGGGCGATGGGCCTCTGAGGGGGGCGCTTGCTGAGTTTGCAGGGGAGATGGAATGGTTGAGGCAGCATGCGGGTGCTCGGGTGGCGGCGGTGGATGTTCCCTCGGGCGTTGATCCCGACTCAGGTATTGCGACACCGGGCGCCGTCATCGCGGATGTGACCTTCATGATTGGAAATGCCAAGGTTGGACTTCTCTGTGGCCACGCTGCGTCGGCGACAGGAGCATTGGTACTCGTCGAGGTAGATCCTTTGACGTCACCAAACCAGAGCAAACATGCGTTGATTTCTCCGAGGGTTTTTACGCTCGGAAGGGGGCATCGGGTGTTTGATTTCCATAAAGGCATGGCTGGCCGTGTGTCGATCTTGGCTGGCTCCGAATGCTACACGGGCGCGGCAGTGCTCGCGGCGAAAGGTGCCATCTGCGGAGGAGCTGGCTTGGTAACCTTGTGGGTCCCAAAGGCGGCGCACCATTTGATCGCTGCAAAATGTTCGGCAGAGGTTATCGTGAGAGGGGTGGATCATCCGCTTGAAGTTTTGAGTCTTCCCTGTGACTCGTTGGTGGTCGGCTGTGGGCTAGGGGAGTTGAATTCGGTTTGGACGAGTGAGCTCTTGGAGCTGATCGGGCATACGGCCTGCCCGATGGTGGTCGATGCGGATGCTCTAAATTTGGTGGCAAGATCCGCGCTAGGAATTGGGATTTTCTCTGCACATCACCTGCTCACTCCGCATCCGGGCGAGTTCGCGAGGCTGGCGCCTGACCTCAGTGATTTTACGCGAGAAGAAGCCGCGCGCCGCTTCGCTGAGCGGACCCCAGCTACGCTTTTGCTGAAAGGGTGCCGATCGATCATCACGTGCCAAGGGCAACCACTGTGGTCTAACCCCACGGGAACGCCAGCGATGGCAACAGGCGGTCAAGGGGATCTCCTCGCGGGTGTGATCGGCGCACTCCTCGCGAGCGGAGGTTCAAGCATCGGGGCAGCGTCACTCGCGGCTTGGGTGTGCGGGCGGGCGGCGGAAATCGCGATGAATTCGTACAATTTCTCCGAAGAATCGCTTACGCCCACCGATTCGTTATCTTTCCTCGGCGCTGCCTTTAGGGACTGGAAGAATGCCTACCGATAAGCGGGGAATAGCGCACAAGAATGATGCGCGGTGGTCGACAAGTCAGCAAGTATCGCTGATGTGGCTGATTGGGGGGATGGTACCGTGTCTATAATCGGTAAATCATTATTCTTTCAATGCTTGAGGAATTTTCCCCAGCAAGTTACATTTTCTTATTTTGTCGCGGACAAGGTGGAATTAACCCATGCTAACTAGTTCATATTAACGAATGCACCTATCAAAAAAAGCTGAGTACGCACTGCGCGCCACGATCAATCTTGGGATTGCGACCGAGGTCGGGCGACGTGCCGTTTCGGGTGCGGAACTCGCAGAGGCGAATCGGCTTCCCCTAAAATTCGTCGAGCGGATTCTTCAAGAACTTCGGGACGCCGGCTTGGTGGAGAGCCACCGTGGCAAATTTGGAGGCTATTCTCTGGCAAAACCTGCATCCCAGATCGGAATCGGTGAGCTTGTCCGCTTGATGGATGGTCGCCTCGCTCCGATCTGCTGCGCGAGCGAGAATGCGTATCAGCCTTGCACATGTCCCGACGAGGAACACTGCGGCTTGAGAATGGTGATGATCGATGTGCGCAACGCGATCGCCAATATTCTTGACCGCTACACAGTCGCGCAAGTGGTTGATGTTACGCTGCGTAAAATGCGCCGCGACGGAATCGTCCCACCTTTTGCAACCTTCGAGTCTGCTGCCACAATTGGAACCGCAACCGCTGGCAAGGCTGATCCTGCTGATGGATTTCTTGCTGGCCTCTCCCAACTCACCCACCCCATTCAAGATCCCCATGAAACCGCCCAACCCTGAAATCGCCACGCCCGACGGTCAAAAGACCGACTGGCTGGAAGTCGTTCGTCAGAATGTGGCGAACCTCCGCTTTGGTTCGGTTCAAATTACCGTTCATGACGGTCGTGTGACCCAGATCGAAAGCATTGAGAAAACCCGCTTCGTTGCCACTCGCGACGATGGGGTACAAAGCCAGAAATAACGAACTCCATCCCATGTGGGTACTCGCTACCCGCAAATTGCTCTCAAGAGACCGACCGGACCACCGGAGGAATCGACCAGTTGCGAATCGACCAAAGTGTTTCTAACACGATGTCATTTCGCACCGTCATTCCCCAAGTCCAGTCGGTCTCTTTTTATTTCGACAATTCCTGATTTCCTCACTTTCCCACCGTACCTACGGGGGCCCCTACGAATGAACCACTGCGAAAGCTCACCGGAACACCGGATGCAGACGCTACGCAGACAACCATGAATACAACACTAAGACATCAAATAACTGAAATCCGCATTCCGACTCCAACCGTGAAACCCCGCAAATCCACCATCCTGAACCACCGCCTGCAGCGTATTACCGCATTGGCTTGGCTAGCCGCGTTGCCGACATTGGCCAGCGCGCAGGATGAAACGACAGAATTTGTGGAGCCTAATGCTTTTGAAAAGCTTTGGTCATACGCCACTCTCTACAAGGACGACATGAATCCGATTTTAAAGGAATTCAAACTCCGTGGCCGCTATCAAGGTCAATACTGGAACACCGATGCGGATCAAGGAATTCAGAGCAACTGGGAAGATCGCCGTTCTCGATTTGGTTTTGATGCCAAACTTTACGACAAAAAGTTCGAAGCTCGTTTTGATTTTCAAAGTAACGATCAGTTTAATGATTTCTACGATGGGCTCGTCGATGCCTACCTCCGCTGGAAACCTAAGTCGCGGCTAGGCTTCACCGCGGGCAAGACCAAGCCTCTGATCGGTCAATACGACTGGCTGGAACCCACAATCTCGGAACCCACCTTCGAGCGTTCGCAGATCTTCAACCAGCTTGGCATTAACCGTGCGGCGGGACTAACAGCCGATGGGGCTCTGAATGAAATTTCTTGGCGCGCTGGGGTTTACACCAACAGCACTCCAGCCACTACAGCCGATCCTGTCACCAAAGTCGCCTCGGGCAAGTTTGGCGGCGGCGAGTTTGGCGATTTCACGGACGGCCACTCCTTCACTTTGGGTGCGGGATACGACTTCAAGCATTTGCTCAACCTCGAGAAAGCCGACTTCCGAGTTGACTGGCTCCACAGTGCCCGCTTCAAAAGTGATCTGGTAAACAATAAATATGACGATATTCTCTCTTCAACTTTTTGGTTGAAGGAAGGATATGCCGCCGTTGTTTTTGAAGGTTATTACGCAACGGGGGGTGACTATTGCTCCAGTTCAAAAAAATCAGATGGCAGTGATGTCTATGGTTTTTTCATTCAGCCAACATATGACATTATTCCAGATAAGCTACAACTGGTAGTTGTCGCTATTCTCATTCTGAGAGTGAAGGTTCACGAGGGGTGGTGGGGCAATCGCGTTACGAGAAAAAAGTCGCAGCCAATAGCGTTTTAGGCGATGCTTACCATTCGCTCTATGGTGGGGTACAGTACTTCATCAACGGCGATAAACTCAAAATCCTCGCAGGTGCCGAGTGGGCCAGTCTCCAAAAAAGCAAGGATGATTCCTACGACGGCGTAACATATCTTTCCGGCATTCGTTTCTCATTCTAGTAAAATAAAATATTATCCAAAAAACAATACTTATGAAAAAATTAAAATTATTTGCTCTGATTTCTTCCCTGCTAGTCACTAGCGCCTTGGCAGATGAGTTGCTCAACGCCTCTTACGATCCTACGCGAGAGTTCTATCAGGAGTTCAATTCAGCATTCGCCAAACAATGGAAA
Organism: Akkermansiaceae bacterium; assembly: GCA_029866215.1. Taxonomy (GTDB): domain Bacteria; phylum Verrucomicrobiota; class Verrucomicrobiia; order Verrucomicrobiales; family Akkermansiaceae; genus Luteolibacter. The sequence goes on along the minus strand of JARWZU010000061.1, from coordinate 72,157 downwards.
CAGCAAACTGGCAAGTCACTTCGTGTCAAGCAATCGCACGGCGGCTCGGGGAAACAAGCGCGGTCCGTCATCGATGGACTTAGTGCGGATGTGGTGACACTCGCTTTATCAGGCGACATCGATAGCATCGCCCAACAGGCGAACTTGCTACCAAAAGACTGGCAGGCGAAGTTTCCCAACAACAGCTCACCCTACACCTCGACGATCGTATTCGTTGTTCGAAAAGGGAATCCGAAGGGTATCAAGGATTGGGGGGACCTCATCCAGTCGGGTACGAAGGTGATCACGCCCAACCCGAAAACATCTGGCGGAGCGAGATGGAACTATCTCGCTGCTTGGGCTTATGCTGCACGCAAGTTCGGTGGCGATCAGGCGAAGGTGAAGGAATACATCCGTGCACTCTACCAAAATGTACCCGTACTTGATACGGGAGCCCGTGGGTCGACCACTACCTTTGCGCAGCGCGGCTTGGGAGATGTGCTGCTTTCATGGGAAAACGAGGCTCACCTGATCGAAAAAGAGTTCCCCGGCAAGACTCAGATCATTATCCCTTCAATCAGTATTCTGGCAGAGCCTCCCGTGGCGGTCGTTGAGAAGAACGCGAAAAAGCACGGCACAGAAGAATTGGCAAAGGCCTATCTAGCATACCTATATAGCGAGGAAGCCCAAGACATCGCGGGTAGAAACTTCTACCGTCCTAGGAGTGCTGCGGCTCTCGCCAAGTGGTCGCAGAATTTCCCGAAAATCAATCTTGTGACGATCGATCAGGAATTTGGTGGTTGGGTCAAAGCGCAGAAGATCCACTTTGACGACGGAGGAACCTTCGACCAGGTCTATTCCAAGCGTTAAGATCATCTTCGGTTCGTAAATCTTCTGAAATATGCAGCAACGTCGCGTCATTCCCGGATTCAGTTTGTCGATGGGATTCACCATTACCTATCTCAGCCTGATCATTTTGATTCCCCTTGCGGCGTTATTTCTTAAGGCCGCAAGGCTTGGCCCTTCAGAGTGGTGGGAGATTCTCACTTCGCCGCGTTTGATCGCGGCGGCCAAGCTGACCTTCGGCGCCAGTGCTGCAGCGGCCGTGGTAAGCACGATTTTTGGGTTGTTAGTCACGTGGGTTCTCGTCCGCTATCGTTTTCCAGGTCGAAGATTATTGGACGCGATGGTGGATTTGCCATTCGCCCTACCTACGGCAGTGGCAGGTATCACTTTGACAGCGATTTATGCCCCTAACGGCTGGATAGGTCAATACCTCGAGACATGGGGAATTCAGGCTGCCTACAATCCACTTGGCGTATTCATAGCGCTTACATTCATCGGCTTTCCCTTTGTCGTTCGTACATTGCAGCCGGTGATGGAGGACTTCAGTGTCGAGTATGAAGAGGCCGCCGCCACCCTTGGAGCGGGTCGATGGATCATTTTCTGGCGGGTGATTTTTCCGATGTTTGTCCCAGCCCTGATCACGGGTTTCACCCTTGCATTTGCACGTGCGATTGGAGAGTACGGTTCAGTGATCTTTATCTCGGGTAATTTGCCGATGCAGACTGAGATTCTGCCGCTGCTTGTCGTCTCGAAGTTAGAACAATTTCAATACGAAGCTGCTGCGGTCATCGCGGCGGGAATGCTCATCGTTTCTTTCATTTTACTTTTTCTAATCAATATTCTTCAACGCCGCCTGAACTGGCAAAACCGCTGAATTTTCATGAGACACCGCTCTGCCACTACCGAATCCCCGTGGGTCCGCCGTCTCTTGATTGGGGTGGCCGTCTTCATAATTTCTGTCTTTTTGCTTCTGCCGTTGGCGGCAGTTTTTGCGGAGGCATTTCGTAAAGGATGGGAAATCTTTCTAGCTTCGCTCCACGAGGAAGCTGCGCTTTCTGCGATTAAGCTTACGCTCATTGCCGCAGGGATTTCTGTTCCGCTCAATACACTTTTCGGTGTTTCTGCTGCGTGGTTGATTACGAAATTCCGGTTTCGCGGCCGATCGTTTTTGCTGGCTCTCATCGACCTGCCTTTTGCGGTATCACCGGTGATTGCCGGTTTAGTGTGGGTTTTACTCTTTGGCGCGAAAGGGTGGTTGGGGCCTTGGCTAGAACAACATGACATTCGAATTATCTTCGCGCTCCCTGGCATTGTCATTGCCACCATGTTTGTCACTTTTCCTTTTGTCGCGCGTGAGCTGATTCCGCTGATGGAGACGCAGGGTAGTGATCAGGAAGAAGCCGCGATTATTCTGGGCGCAAGAGGGTGGCAGGTGTTTTTTCGCGTGACACTTCCTAACATCAAGTGGGGACTGCTTTATGGGGTTTTGCTTTGCAATGCCCGCGCGATGGGCGAGTTCGGCGCGGTTTCCGTCGTTTCTGGTCATATCCGTGGCGAGACAAACACGCTGCCTCTCCATGTGGAGGTCCTATACAACGAATACCAATTTAGCGCGGCCTTCGCCTGCGCCACCTTGCTTGCCTTTCTCGCACTCGTGACGCTCGGCATTAAGTCCGCCGTGGAGCATCTGACGGGTCATCAATCTTCTAATCATCAATAAACTCTTCCCATGTCGATTTCGATTCATTCCATTAGTAAAAATTTCGGCGCTTACACGGCTTTAGATAAGATATCATTAGAAGTTCCGAATGGCTCGCTTACTGCCTTGCTGGGCCCTTCTGGTTCGGGCAAGACGACACTGTTACGCATCGTTGCCGGTCTTGATTTCCCTGATCCTGGTCCTGGCCGCATCGCGTTTCATGGGGAAGATGTGAGTGAGGTTTCAGCGAGGAAGCGCGGTGTCGGCTTTGTTTTCCAGCATTATGCTCTGTTCCAGCACATGTCGGTTGCCCAAAATATTGCTTTTGGTCTGAGGGTACTTCCCTCCGCCCAACGCCCCAAAAAATCTGAGATCCGCGACCGTGTGATGGAGCTTCTGAAACTTGTGCGCCTTGAGGGACTTGAAGGTCGGCGTCCTCACGAACTTTCGGGTGGTCAACGCCAGCGTGTTGCTCTTGCCCGCGCTCTTGCCATTCGGCCCAAGGTTCTTCTGTTAGACGAGCCATTCGGAGCGCTCGACGCCCAAGTCCGCAAAGACCTTCGTCGCTGGCTTCGCCAATTTCATGATGAAATCGGGCTAACGACATTGTTCGTTACTCATGACCAAGAAGAAGCGCTTGAGCTTTCCGACCAAGTGGTGGTGATGCGCAACGCGCGTATTGAGCAAGTTGGCAAGCCACAGAGTGTGTACGACCAACCGAGAAGTCCGTTTGTATATGAGTTTCTGGGAAACGTGAACAAACTTCATGAGGGCAAAAACGTGCGCTACCTGAGGCCTCATGAAATTGACGTACTATTTGCTGCGGAGTGCGATCCTGCGACTGATGTGTTGGCTCGGGTGCACCACCTTTTTTCTGCGGGGCCGATTGCGACGCTCACCGTCAAACTTGGAGATGGCCAATTCATCGATGTTGAACTTTCCCGCAAGCAACTGGACGAACTGAGTTTAAGCGTTGGCGATGAAGTTGCGGTGCGTCTTGCTGCGCGAACCGTTTGATCATGGTCCATTCTTCGGCTGGGTGTGCCGTGATGAAATTTGCCGTTTTTTATGACATAAAAAACCAATGGCCCCGTGAGAGAGCCATTGGTTGAATGGTAAATGCGGATAAAGCCGATCAGTTGACCGCTACCGCCGATGAACCCGTTTCGCCTGTACGGATCCGGATGGCTTCTTCAACCGTGGATATGAATACTTTTCCGTCACCAATTTTGCCGGTGTTTGCGCTCTTGACGATTGCCGATGCGACGCCCTCAGCTTGAGCGTCGTCTACGACGATTTCAATTTTGACCTTAGGCAAGAAATCGACGGTGTACTCGGAGCCACGGTAGATCTCGGTGTGGCCTTTTTGGCGCCCGAATCCTTTGACTTCGGTGACTGTCATTCCTTGCACACCCACCTCTGCGAGGGCTTCTTTCACTTCTTCAAGTTTGAATGGTTTGATGATCGCTTCGATTTTTTTCATAGTTGGGCGGATTTGTATTTAGAATAGGCAGGAAAAAGTAAGCAATTTTCGTGCCAACTTTTATTTTGGCAGGCTCCTATTTTCTGTCAGGATTTTAGTTCGGATCCCTCCTGCTGGCGAGGTGAAAAGTTGGGCGTTCGGGAATAAGTGACGGTGGGTTCAACGATTTTTGAGCAGGTCACGGATCTCCGTGAGGAGTTTTTCCTCGGTGCTCGTTTCAGGGAGCTTCTCCTCGGCTATTTTGGCGGTAAGGCGTTTGGCATTATTGATGCCCTTGACCACGAGGAACATCACAAAGGCAACGATTATGAAATTGATGCCGATGGTGATGAAATTTCCATAAGCGAGCACCGCCCCTTGTTTTTTTGCGTCAACTAGGCTGGTCGCAGTAACCGAGCTGGACAGCGCGACGAACCTATTCGAGTAGTCGATGCCGCCGGAGACTCGCCCGATCAAAGGCATGATGAGATCCTCGATGAAGGCGGTGGAAAGTTTCGTAAATGCAGCTCCCATGACGAAGGCCACGGCCATGTCGATGAGGTTGCCCTTGAGGGCAAATTCCTTGAATTCTTTGAACATGGTGGTCGTTGGGGTAGATACGGCACGAGTTTATAGGAGCTAATCGCGAATTTTCCAAGGGAATTTCATCCTTTGTCGAACTTGAAACTTGGCAGATGGAGAGTTTCCCGAGAGCTTCCGTTTGGTGGCCATGCGGAATTCCCTAGGATTAAGGAGCCTCATTGAGGAAATTGGCGGTGTCGACCAGGTCGGCATTGATGAGCGTGTGGCAAAATATGCGACCCGTAGCATCAAGAAGCATGCCAAGGTTTTTGGTCTGAAGCTGGCGACCACGATGGTCGACTTAACCACGCTCGAGGGCAAGGACACCCCTGGCAAGGTGGCATCTCTGTGCCAGAAAGCTCTGAGGCCGCACGACGACTCCGATATTCCTCCGACCGCGGCGGTTTGTGTTTACCCCGCGATGGTGAAACACGCAGCTAAACTGTTGAAGGGTACATCCGTCAAAATCGCGTCGGTCGCAACTGCTTTTCCCTCAGGTCAGTCATCGCTGAAAATCCGGCTCGCCGAGGTGCGTGCGGCGGTGTCAGACGGTGCGGATGAAATCGACATGGTGATCAACCGCGGGGCGTTCCTCGCGGGGGAGCTTGCTCGGGTGCAGGATGAAATCTCCGCCGTCCTTGAAGCCTGTGGTGAGGCTACCCTCAAGGTGATCTTAGAAACCAGCGAGCTGGAAACTTACGACAACATCCGAGCGGCGTCGTTTCTCGCGATGCGCGTCCTGCGCCCGGGTGATTTCATTAAGACTTCGACCGGCAAGACATCGGCTAACGCGACGCTCGGCAACAACCAAGTCATGCTCGAGGCCATTCGCGATCATTTCCTAGCCACCGGTGTTGAGATTGCCATGAAACCCGCAGGGGGAATTCGCACCGCAAAAGAGGCGCTTCATTTTCTAGTGGCGGTGAAGGAAACCCTGGGTGATGCATGGTTGAACCAAGACCGCTACCGCTTCGGCGCGTCTGCCCTTCTCAATGACCTTGTTCGACAAATGGTAAAAGAGAAGACGGGGGTCTATCAGGCACCCTACACGTTCAGTGAATCTACCACTGCCTATTAGCCTGCGATCAATGATTTAACAGACTCATGCATTCTCCCAAACGCACCGCCCGTCCTGTTGCCCGTGAATTGCTTTTCGGCAATCTGTGGGAATATGACGCTGCCCCTGAATCTTCCCCGGCATTCATTGATGCGAGCTACGGATTGTTCATCGGTGGAAAATGGGTAGCACCAAAGACTCGGAAAACCTTCTATTCGATCAGCCCGCGCAATGAAGAAAAGCTTTCGGAAATCGCGCTCGCAGGTGCGGCGGATGTCGATGCTGCCTATCAAGCTGCGGCCAAGGCATTCCCTGCGTGGAGCAAGCTGCCCGGCTCCGAGCGGGCGAAGTATCTCTTTCGCATTGCAAGACTCCTGCAAGATCGTGCGCGCGAGTTCGCGGTGGCCGAGACCCTCGATGGTGGCAAGCCGATCAAGGAGTCACGCGACTTCGATCTGCCGATGGCGGCAGCACATTTCTTCTATCATGCAGGATGGGCAGATAAACTGAACTACGTGACGCCCGGTCGAGTGCTTGAGCCGTTGGGGGTAGTGGGGCAGGTGATCCCGTGGAATTTTCCGCTGCTCATGCTTGCATGGAAGCTTGCGCCCGCGCTTGCTACGGGAAACACCGTAGTAATTAAGCCTGCGGAAACTACCTCGATCACTGCCCTCAAGTTTGCGTCGATCCTTCAGGATGCCGGATTGCCGCCCGGAGTGATCAACATCGTCACTGGCGCGGGAGACACCGGAGCAGCCGTGGTCAATCACCCACTCGCCGCGAAAATTGCCTTCACGGGATCCACGGCAGTGGGAAAATCGATCCAGCGTGCACTTGCAGGAACCGGTAAACGCTTGACGCTCGAGCTAGGTGGAAAAGCTGCAAACATTGTCTTCGAAGATGCACCCATCGATCAAGCGGTCGAAGGAATCATCAACGGGATTTTCTTCAATCAAGGGCATGTTTGCTGCGCGGGATCGCGCCTACTCGTTCAGGAATCCATTGCCAATCAGGTACTCTCCAAGCTGAAAATCCGGATGAAGTCGTTGCGTACCGGCGACCCCCTCGACAAGAACACTGACGTCGGCGCGATCAATTCACGAGCACAGCTCGACCGGATCCATGAACTGGTCGCAAGCGGTGTGGCTGAGGGCGCTGAACTCTATCAGCCTGTCTGCGAGCTACCGCACAAAGGGTTTTATTTCCCACCGACCTTGTTTTCCAAGGTTTCGCAAAGCCATCGCATCGCCCGCGATGAAATTTTTGGTCCAGTGCTTTCAATTCTCACCTTCCGAACTCCAGAGGAGGCGATCGAAAAGGCAAACAACACGCACTACGGGTTGAGTGCTGGGGTTTGGACGGATAAGGGATCGCTCATTTTAAAAATGTCTAACGAACTCAAGGCGGGCGTTGTTTGGGCGAATTCCTATAACAAGTTCGACCCATCATCACCATTCGGTGGTTACAAGGAATCAGGATTCGGAAGAGAGGGCGGCAAGCAAGGCCTGCTAGATTACGCAAAGCTTAAGGCTACATTTTAACAAAGAACACGACGCTCATCATGCGACTTCATATCACCAAAACTCCCAAGTGCTACGTGGGCGGCAGCTTTATCCGCTCTGAGGGCGGGCGAGTGGCTCCGCTTTGCGATGCGAAGGGTACATTTTTTGCGAATATCCCGCTTTGCACCCGCAAGGATCTGCGGAACGCGGTGGAAGCTGCCGCGAAGGCTGGGCCAAACTGGGCGGGTAGAAGTGCCTATAACCGCGGTCAGATTCTTTATCGGCTTGCCGAGATGTTAGAGGCTAGGACTCCTGAAATGACCGAGGCGATTCTGATCGGCGGAGGATCGCGTGCCAAAGCCAACCGTGAGGTGGTTGCGAGTATCGACCGCATCGTCCACTATGCCGGATGGACCGACAAATTTCCGGCGCTACTCGGCAGCGTGAACCCTGTCGCATCGTCCCACTTCAATTTCACCGTCACGGAACCGATGGGAATCATTGGCATCATTGCGCCTGATGACGTGCCGCTGTTAGGACTAGTTTCGTTGGTGTTGCCTGCCATCACGGGCGGAAATTCGGTGGTCACTCTTGCTTCGAACAAACAACCGTACCCAGCAATTCTGTTAGGCGAAATGCTGGCGACCAGCGACTTGCCAGGCGGTGTGGTGAATCTACTCACGGGGCAGCGTGATGAATTGATCCCGACGTTCGCGAGTCATGCACATTTGCGCGGAGTCACGGCGGTTGCCGACCTTGTTGAGCGCCAAGCACTCCAGAATGGTGCGGCCGATAGTGTCAAGCGTCTCAAATTGATTGCGGTGGAAGATCCGATGGATTGGTATTCTGAAAGTGCGCAAGGGCTATACGAGATTAGAGATCACCTTGAGCTCAAGACAACATGGCACCCCATTGGGGGATAACATCTCACTTGCATTTTGGTTTCGCCCGAGCGCGCGAGCGAATCTAGCCGCCCTCCATCACGCGTGGTGAAGCAAAATCGAATTGGCTGCGAAGTGGTCGGATAGGATGTCGGAGACGATCACCAATGGGGTGCCTTGGCGGACGAGGTTTTCCTTCATCAGTAATTCGCTCACACGTTGGATGGTCTCCTCAATGTTCGTTGCGAATGGTAACTTGAATGCGCGCACGCTCCGAGTGAGTGAAAGCTTGCAGCAAACTTTTTCGGTAGGGGTAAATGCGTAAAATCCCGAGGTCCTTGGCCGGAGCATAGCCACATGGTTTGCAAGGACACCACGACGAGTCAGCACGACTAGCCGCGCATCTGGCAGTGAATCTGCTAGGGTGACTGCAGCTCTAGCCGTCTTCTGGCGCTCGTCACGAAGCAAGGCATTTTGACCGAAGCCGTGGCCACCAGAGCGCTCGATGCGCGATGCAATACGGACCAGCGCATCGACGCAACGCTCGGGGTAACGGCCTACCGATGTTTCGCCAGAAAGCATCAAGCAGTCGGCCTCCTCATAAGCGGCATTCATCACGTCCGTCACCTCAGCACGGGTGGGGGTGGGGTTGGTGATCATCGACTCTAATAACTGAGTGGCGACAATCACGCGAGTTCCCAATTCATGGCAGCGCTTGACAATGCGGCGCTGCAGGATCGGAAGTTCCTCAAATTCAACCTCAGTTCCTAGGTCGCCACGAGCAACCATGATCACATCGGCCTCATGGATGATGGCGTCTATGTTGCGGATTGCTTCCTGATCTTCGACCTTGGCAACGATTTGTGCCTCACCCTCAAGCTGCTGCATGGCTTCGCGGAGCTCGCGGACGTGCGCGGAGTCACGGACAAACGAGCCCGCGATGTAGTCCGCTCGGCATTCAACTGCGAGTGAAAGGTCTTTGTGATCCTTGTCGGTTAGAGCAGGGAGGTTGAGGCGGACCCCTGGAAGATTGATATGACGGCGTGAGCCCATGCTGCCGGGAGTCCTTACGCAGCAAAGAATGCGGTCGGACTCTACTACGTCGATGCGCATGAGCATGGCCCCATTATCGACCACTAGGGTATTTCCAGCGGTGACGTCGCCCATGAGTCCGTCATAGTTTACGGTGGTTGAAAGTGGAACGGTGGGGTCAGATCCTTCCTTGCGAAATTCAACGACATCTCCTTCGACTAAATTGTAGGGTTTTTCCAAGTCGCCCGTCCGAATGGAGGGGCCGGTTAGATCAAATAAGACAGCAATGTGCGCACCACGCGCATCAGACTGGCGGCGAACCCGTTTGGTCATTTCGGCAGCCCACTCGTGCTTAGCGTGACTCATGTTCAACCGGAAGACATTTGTCCCCGCGTCGATCAGTCTTCCGATCATTTCCTCGGATTCGGTTGCGGGCCCTAGAGTGATGATGATTTTGGTCTTACGTGACATGGTGAAAAAGTTTGGAATTGCAGGGATCCTAAGTCCCAACGGAGGAAACATGCCGAGCAATTTCAAAGCAAGCCGAGAAACCGATTTAGTCTCAGATTTTACACGATTTCCACCCCGTGGGGGCGTCTAAGCGTCTGGATCGGACATTCGCCGAACCAACGCCGATAGTTGATGGAAAATCTGCCCATGTGACAAAATCCCCAGTGTCGGGCGATGGCTTTGACACTCTGTTCCGCAGGGCAGGCAGCAATGAGATCGCGGCGTACTCCATTGAAGCGCAACGCATGCGTGTAGGCTTTCATAGAAATACCGAAGGATCTCAAGAAGCTGATTTGAAGGCACCGGGCGGAAATACCCACCTGCTCACAAATCCGAATCAAATCAAGTGGCTCATGTGGGTGATGCATTAAATACTCCTCGGCAACACGAGCGTGTTTGCGAGAGCAGCCTGCGACTGGTCCATGGACGGATGCAGAAAAAATAGATTCGATAATGTCGCATGCTAGAGAGGCCGTTACGGCATTGGAACTTTCAGGTGTGCGACGTTCAAGGTGATCGGCAAGGTGCTCTGTGATTGCTTGTTTCATTAGGTTCAGATGGTTGACTGATTGAATCAAAAGATGCTCTCGAGGAACGAAACTGCGGAAAGAATCGTATCCGTGTGCGTGCGCAATGGACTGGGCAAGGGTTTCATGTATCGCGATGGTTATAATCTGCGAACTCCCTAGGTGTAATGATTCGATACACTCAGCGGGGTCGGTGATTGCGATTTGTCCAATCCTCATTTGAGAACCCTGATAGAAAGTTTGATCATTGGAATCTATGGAAAAAGAGACAAGGAAGCAGTTCTTTGGACCAGATGCGGAGACTCGAGTGCTGTTAGATCGCTCGAATAAGATCAGTTGTATCGATTCCGTATGAACTACCTTCACTCGACCGCAGAATGGACCGGGCCTCAGGAGATCCTGCACAATTTCCCAATAGGGAGCGTGCTTGCTCACTTGATATGGATCATTCGATCGTTCATCAATGCGTAAACCACGCGAAAATATCCCAATCGAAGATTGAGGAGGGGAACTCATGATTTCGCTATGTGGATAGCACATCAATTTGATTGATGGAAGAATATACTCTAAATTAGAACAACCGCGTCACTCACTTTGATGTTATCGCCTCAAGAGATTAATATCTAAATCTTTGTGATAGCGGCATAAAAGACCGTAAACTTCAACCAATTCCAACGAACACCCATCCAATACCTCAAATGAAAATGCTCCAAATCAAAAAGACCATCAATGCAATCGGCCTCGCATCATTCACCATGGTTACGCCGCTGATGACAAGTAGCTGTGCAAGTGCAGATCGTGGCACACGTATCAATACGCCAAGCTCGAGCAAGAATCAGATTGCGGCTGATTCGCGGATGGCGTTGAACGATCTTTATGAAATGAACCCCAAAGCGCGCAGTCTGGGTGCCAAGGCGAAGGGGGTTCTGGTCTTTCCTACCATTGTTAAAGGTGGCTTTATGATCGGGGGCATGGAGGGCACCGGGGTGCTAATTCGGAAGGATGGGACCATTAAGAACTACTACGAAACCACTGGGGTGTCTTATGGATTCCAAGCTTGGGTTCAGAAATATGGGTATGCCCTTTTTCTCATGGATCAATCCGCGATCAATGCACTCGATCACGCAGATGGATGGGAGTTAGGCAGCAGCCCGAGCATTGTTGTGGTTGATCAAGGGATTGCCACGACGCTGAGTACTACGACCGCGCACAAGGGAATTTATGCCTATTTTTTCAATCAACGAGGACTCATGGGAGGAATTAGCCTGCAGGGATCAAAGGTAACTAGAATTTATCCAAATAATTAAATTTTTTAAATTAAAGAATGTTTAAATTTTTGAAAAAATAAACCAGCGGATTCATGCGGCCATCGAATTGAACGTGCGTTGTGTCAAAGGTCGAAAAGGTATCTCGCGAAGGTATGATAGATTGGAATTCCGAATACGATATTGAATGGAAATGTGATCGCAAGTGAAGAGGTCAGGTAGAGGGCTGGGCTTGCTTGAGGCAGCGCGATTCTTACGGCAGCAGGCGCGGCGATGTAGGATGCGCTTGCTGCTAGGGTCGCGAGGATTGTGGCACCACCTAGGCTGAGACCACACCATTTGCCAATGAGGGCACCTAAGAGCCCATGCAGCAGTGGCATGATCAATGCGAAGGCAACGAGTCGGAACCCAGCTGCTCTTAAATCTCTAACGCGTCTGCCGGTGACGAGGCCGACTTCAAGCAGAAATAAGGTTAGGACACCTTTGAAAGGGGAATCAAATAGGGGAGCAACTTGGCTGAACCCTTCATGGCCGCACAATAATCCGATGGCGAGTCCTCCAAGGAGCAGGACGATACCTTTACCGGTGATTAAATCGTGTAACAGGCGCTTGAAATTTCCTCGTGATGTATTTTCGGCGGTGTTGATGGTGCGCATGGCGAGGTACACCGCCACGATTATCGATGGGGCCTCCATGACTGCGAGGAGGGCTGGGGCATAACCCTCGAACTCGACTTTACCATTTTCTAAAAATGCGAGTACGGCACTGAAGGTGACTGCTGACACAGAGCCATAGTGTGCGGCGATTGCTCCGGCATTGGTTGCGTTGAGACGTACAAAGGCTTTCAGTATGTAGAAACACCAAATTGGGATGATGCAACTGAGCATGATTGCGCAGAGCAAAGGGACCCCTACGACGGAAATGCTCATGCCATGGAGCTTCATGCCGCCCTTGAGGCCGATGGCAAAAAGCAAGTAGATCGTGAGTGCAGAACCTAGTTGATCTGGAAACTTCAGGTCACTTTTTATGAGGGTAGCGAAAAGACCCAGTGCGAAGGCGAGGACCATCGGGGACAGCAGGGTATTGGACAGGGATTGCAGTGTTTCCATTGGCGTGATGAGATGCAGGTGGTGCTTGCCAGTATTGCGAGTCCGGTATTAACTATGTGGACTTGAAATACACGAATTGCGATTCGTGTATTCAGGTTCTTAATTAGCCCGTCAACCCAAAAAATGAGTAACAGCAAAGTGGATGTCCATGAGGCGGCAGGGTGGACCTTTTTTACGAACCATGCGCACGTGCTTCTCTGCCTTGCTGAGGATGCCGAAATGAGGCTACGTGACATCGCCTTGGCGGTAGGTGTCACCGAACGGGCAGTCCAAAAGATTATTTCGGAGCTAGAGGCGGGGGGGATTCTTGTGCGGAAGCGTCAAGGAAGGAGAAACACTTACCAAATTCACGGAGATTTGCCGCTCCGGCATTCCGTTGAGTCGCACTGTACGGTCGAAGGACTGATTGGGTTTGTACGCGATTCTAGGAAGTGACGAGATCGGTAAAACGGGAGGCGAGCAGGAAACGTTGAGTGGAACGACTTGGAGGTAGGATCGCTTGTATTTGTGCAAGCTCATCGAGGCTGATGAACGCTGGACGCAACAGGTTTCCTGACCATGAGGGCCATTTCAGCGCCTCATAACCCTTGGATTACACGAGTTTACCCGCCCAAAGAGTTTGGCGCCTGGGCGGGTAGGAGCTTTGTGACAATGCCCAAGGCGATTAACTCTGTTCGATCGTTTTTTCCGTTGCGGCATCAATGATCACGAATCGTTCGCGGTTCATCGTTGGATCGGAACGGAAGATGAGTCGGCCTGAGTGAGATCGCTCGAGTTCCATCAGTAACTTCGCGTCTTCACTTTTGAAGCGGTTGAGGACATCGCTATTCACGATGACGATGATATCACCGAGGTCCTCATGGTGCTTCTGGATGACCGTATTAAGTCGGCGCTGAATCTCGATGGACATGGTCATCGGAGTTTTGACGCGAGCGCGGCCCTGGCAATAGGGGCAAGGTTCGTACATCGAATCGCGCAAAGACTCGTTGAGGCGCTGGCGCGTCATTTCCATGAGGCCGACGGGTGAGATTTGAAGCACTTGAGTTTTGGCCTTGTCCTTTTTGAGACGTTCTTTGATCGCTTTGTATACCGTCTGTTGGTCCTTCCGATGGCGCATGTCGATGAGGTCGATCACGACAAGTCCACCGATGTTGCGGAGGCGGAGTTGGCGTGCGACCTCTACTGCTGCCTCGACGTTGGTTTCGAGGATCATTTTGTCTACGTCTTTTGATCCACGGTTTCGGCCGGTGTTGACGTCGATGGCGATGAGAGCCTCGGTTTCATCGATCACGATGTAGCCACCGCAAGGGAGCCAGACTTGGCGGGAGAATGCTTCGTCGACTTGTTTTTGGATGCCAATGCGTTCGAAGATTGGCTGGGTTGCGGATGGCATGTAATGAATCCTGCGTTTCGCGCGGCGAGAAATTTTCCCTGCGATTTGGCGGATCATTTCGGTGGTATCGGCATCGTCACAGATGATCTGGTCGATTTCTTCTGTTAGGAAGTCACGTGCGGTGCGTTCGATAAGACCTGGTTCTTGGAAAATGCAAGCGGGCGCGGGGTTGTTCGCGCGGCGCGCTTCGATCTCGTCCCATTGTTCTAGCAGCATGTGTAGGTCTCGGACGAAGTGGCGTGCCCGTGTTCCTTGTGCCACGGTGCGCATGATGATGCCCATGCCTTCGGGGACCGCGAGTTTTTGAACGATTTTCCGGAGTCGTGCGCGTTCCTTGGGGTCCTCAATTTTCCGAGAGATTCCGAATTGTTCGGTGAATGGCATGAGAACCAAGTAGCGTCCGGCCAATGAGATATTGGTGGTCACGCGTGGTCCCTTCGTTCCGATAGGGCCTTTGGAAACTTGAATAACAATTTCTGAGCCAATTGGATAGATATCTGGGATGTCCTTGGATGTGATTTTCTTTTGCTGCTTCTTTTTTCCTTCGCGTTGGATTTCTTCCAAGCCTCCGTCGAGAGCGGCTGGGATCGCATCCCAGAAGTGAAGGAAGGCGTTCTTGTCTAGTCCGATGTCGACGAACATTGCTTTGAGGCCACCTTCGATGTTTTTCACGCGGCCTTTGAAGATGCCACCGACAATGTTTTGGTCGCCTTCTCGCTCTACGGTGTATTCTTCGAGAACTCCGTCCTCGAGAAGTGCCACGCGGCGTTCGAGTTTTTCGACGTTGACGACGATGCTGTTACCTCGTGAAGGGTTTGGTTTACCGATTCCGAGAAGTCTTTTGATGTGTTGGATCATAATGTTTGGATGAATGAAGTGGTTTAATTGATAGAGAGTTGTTAGGTGATATTAGGGTTCAATGACAGGAATGGCCTTGGGTATGACAATTCCCTCTTCGTCCACCTCGGGGGTGATGGTTGGGGTGGGAGTGATGTTGGGAGAAAGGGTGGTTTTTCCGGAGGGGGTGACATCGCCGGCCTCGTCGCCAGTTTCGCCGGTGATTTCTTCCGTGGTGATTCCGGGAGGTGGGTTAATGCTTTGCATGTCGGGAATGACCTCTGCATCGCCCGTCTCCACGGATGCGATCAGCTCGGAGGGGACGTCGATGGTTTTTTCGATGCGGTCGGTGTTGCCCAAGGCTGTGGGCAACGGCTTGAGGGGGAGTGTGATGCCATTTTGATCCCGTGCGAAAAGACCGCGATAAATTAGATTCACCAAGGGTCCGCATACGCCACCGCCGGATCCGCCATTTTGCACGAGGACGCAAACAGCGTATTTGGGGTTTTCGTATGGAGAAAAACTCATGACCCACGAGTTGTTTGATTTTTTTCCGTTGTCAGTTGTTTGTGCGGTTCCGCTTTTCGATGCAGCTAAGATGCGAGCGCTTTTGACCTTGCCTGAGGTGCCGCCTTCTTCGTTGGTCGACATCCACATTCCATGCCGGATCAGTTCGATGTCGCCGGGTTTGATGCCGGCTTTCGTGAGGTCGACCTCGATTTTGGGCGTGTCGGCGATCAGGGTTTTGCCATCTTGTGATGTCGCCTTTTTGACGATACGAGGTTTATAGTATTTTCCGCCATTTGCGAGGCAAGCAGTGACTGCGCAGATTTGCAAGGGGGTGGCGAGTGTATCGCCTTGTCCGATCGAAAGAAATGCATTGAGTACTGGGCTCATTACGAGGGTGGGGTTTGCGCTGCGCCAAGCGCTGCTTCCGGGCAAGGTCCCCGCATCCTCTTTTGGGAGCTCGATGCCAGTTTTCTTACCGATATGGACCAACTCACATCCGTGAACCAAGGCTTTCCAACCGATCGTGTTGGCTAATTTGTTGAAGTAGGGGTTGCAGGAATGTTGGATGGCTTGGGAAAGATTTTGGTTGCCGTGGTGGCCTTTGTGGAGGTTCCAGATCCAGCATCCGACGTTTTTATTTCCGTAGGTGACGAAGCCATCACACGAATATATGCGGGAGCCCATTCCAGCGAGTGCGCCAGCGATCGCGGTGGGGATTTTCATGGTTGATCCGGGCGTAAACTCTGAAATCGCACGGTTCGTGAAAGGGGCGAGTTGTTGGTTCGAGCGGTACACATCCCAACTTTTTTGCGAGATGCTTGGAATGAAGTCATTGGGGTCATAATCTGGTACTGATGCCATGGCGAGGACTTCGCCGGTGTTGACATCCATGATGACGCCTGCGGCGCGTCCTGCGAGGCGTAGGGTGTTTTCTAGAAGGTATTGCGCGTAGGCATCGATGGTGAGTTGCAGTTTCGCGCCGATTCCCGGCTTGGTGTAGTCCGATGGACGGATCGTGCGGCCTTTTTCGTCTCGTACGATACTTTTACGGCCTTCCGGGCCACGGAGGATTTCATCCATGGTCGCTTCGACTCCGGCGATGCCTTTTTCTTCCCCGACGTAGTGGTCGAATTTGTGAGTTGCACTTTCTGGAACGTCGCCCTTCTCCCACTGTTTGAGGTAGCCTAAAACATGGCTTGCAAGAGCACCGTACGGGTATTCCCGTTGTGGGCGGACGCTTAGATAGACTCCGGGAAGTTCTAGGTTATGTTCTGCAAATTTCGAAAAGTCCGAGTAGTTTAAGTCGGGGCGGTAGCTGAATGGAATGAGGCCACCGTGGGTGAGGAAATGTGCGCGGAGGTCGCCGGCCTTGTAGTTTTTGGCGAGGTCGAGTTTGCGGAGTCTTGCGATGACGCCTTCGTTGACGATCGCGACGATGTCTTTTTCTGAGCGTTGGCGGGGCAGGCCATTTTTTTGGGCGACCCGTTTCAATGTCGGGTTTTCGAGATGTTGTGAGATGTATGCTTGGCGGATTTCCTCAAGGTTGAGAGAGACTTCGTAGTTGAGTTTATTGCGGGCTAGGACGATACCATTGCGGTCGGTAATTTCGCCGCGGATGCCGGGTTCTCGAATCGTCACCGTGTGGTTTCCCGGAACTTGTTGGAGAAACTCCTCACGGCGCTCGATTTGATAATCGTAGAGACGCGTCAACAACGCTCCGAATCCTATCAGCACGAGTGCTGTTAGGAGGTAGATTCGGATGCGATAGCTGGGTTCCATGAGTTCAGTAGATTGGGCGTCGTCTGCGGCTGGCATCTGGGTCGATCGAATGATCGCAGGCTTTAGCGATGCGGAAGAGCAACCAGAATACGAGGGGCGAGAACAGCATGGTGAGCAGCGCGGTGAAGATCATTTGCATCACCGTCGAGGTCGATAGAGTGAAATCGCCGCGAACGAAGGTGATGATGGCGTATTCTGCAGTGAGATAGAGGAGGATGGCGATGCCCGAGAGAAATGCAGAGAACTGCCATTTTCCTTGTTTAAAAAGAGGTTGGATTCCCTGCATGAGGAAGCCCATGGCGCCGAAGAGAATGATCGAGTAGCCGAAGCGTAAGGATTCCACTTGCTGGGTGTAGACCTCAGCGTCACCCCCATGAGGGCCAAGAGCGCAGTGCGCATCCCAAAAGAAGCCGCCGATGAAGGCGAGCAAGAGCATGGTTGGTTGGCCGACGGTGACGGCGGCGCAGAGGAAAGTCAGTTGAACGAGTAGAATCCGCGAGTGGTGGAACGAGGTGAATGCAGGGATGAATTGCTGTACCACAAACGAGGCGAGCAAGAGCAGGATGGTAGTGAATGAATAACGGATCACGTAAGCGTTAGGGATCGGCAGAGAGTACGACAAATACCGTGCTGAGATCCGCGAAGTTCACCGATGGGCGGACGAGAGCTTCGGAATCCAGCGCGCCTTTTTCGACGGAATCAATGGTTCCAAGTAAGATGTTAGGTTGGAAAATTCCTCCGCGTCCAGTGGTAAAGACGCGTTGGCCTTGGTGGAGTGACGCGTCGGCGGAGAGGAATCGTAGGCGAAGAAGTGGGTTGCCTTCAAACTGGCCGCGTTGCCCACTGAGGATGCCGACCTCCGGAGAGCCTTCGACCCTCGCGGAAACCTGGCACTTCTCATCGGTTAGAAGGAGGACCGATGCGCGATTTTGCTTTTGATAGATGCGGTCGATCTTGCCGACGAGGCCGTCGCTTGAGAGTACGGCGAGTTGGGTTCCGATTCCACGTTCTTCGCCTGCGTCGATGTCGACCGTTTGCCACCAAGTGGTGGGTTGGCGCCGGATGATTTGTGCCGGGACCACATCGAAGTGAGTTGTTTTTTTGTAATTGAGCGCATGTCGGAGGCGCTCATTTTCGGTCTCCATTTCACGGAAGCGTGACTCGATGATTCGGAGTCGTCCGAGTTCGTTGCGTACCACCCCCAGTTCGACCTCGAGTTTGGTTGAGTGCTGGATTTCATCAAAGAATGTCCTTGATTGGGTTTCCATTATGGATCCTGACTTCAGGAATGGAGCCATCGCGGAAAAGTATACGTGTTGCACTTCGCGCACGGCACGTTCGCTTTGGGTGAAGGTCCAGACCGTTCCCCCGAGGAAAAGTAGAAGGGCGATGAGATTGAGCGGCTTCATGGCCGGATTGCCGATTAGCGT
Organism: Akkermansiaceae bacterium; assembly: GCA_029866215.1. GTDB lineage: Bacteria > Verrucomicrobiota > Verrucomicrobiia > Verrucomicrobiales > Akkermansiaceae > Luteolibacter. Next base: position 53,757 of record JARWZU010000061.1, on the reverse strand, counting down.
TCGGAATTGGCGACCCGTTCCAGAAGCGCAAATTCCTGAAGGGCCTTGCCTGTACCTTCGGCCACGGCGCTGAGGGGGTCCTCGGCGATGTGGACGGGCAGTCCGGTTTCTTCGCGCAGCAAGCGGTCGAGTCCTTTGAGGAGGGCTCCTCCGCCTGCTAGCACGATTCCTCGGTCGACGAGGTCGGCGGCAAGTTCGGGTGGGCAGCGTTCGAGAGTGGTGCGGACGGCATCAACGATGGTGCTGAGTGGGTCCGCCATGGCTTCGCGGATTTCCTGAGAGGTGATAGTGATGGTTTTGGGGAGGCCTGCCACGAGGTCGCGGCCTTTGACCTCCATGGTCATTTCCTTTGGGAGCGGGGCGGCTGATCCGAGTCGGATTTTGATGTCTTCCGAAGTGCGTTCACCAATCATCAGATTGTAGGCGCGTTTCATGTATTGGATGATGGATTCGTCCAGTTCGTCTCCAGCGGTGCGAACGCTGCGGGCGTAAACGATTCCTGAGAGTGAGATGAGGGCGACCTCGGTTGTCCCCCCGCCAATGTCGACGATCATGTTTCCGGCGGCTTCTTGGACGGGCAGGCCGACGCCGATGGCTGCGGCCATGGGTTCCTCGATGAGGTAAACGGCGCGGGCACCTGCTTGAAGAGCGGACTCACGAACGGCCCGGCGTTCTACCTCGGTGATTCCGGAGGGGATCGCGATGAGCACGCGAGGGTTTGAGCGGCGGCCTTTGTTGACCTTGCGGATGAAGTGGCGGAGCATGGCCTCGGTGACCTCGAAGTCGGCGATCACCCCGTCTTTGAGAGGGCGGATCGCCACGATATTCCCGGGGGTTCTGCCGAGCATGCGTTTCGCGTCGTCGCCAACCGCGAGCACCTCATTGGTGCCGGCTTTCACGGCGACCACGGAAGGTTCACGGAGGACGATTCCGTGGTCTTTGACGTTGATCAGCGTGTTTGCAGTGCCGAGGTCGATGCCGATATCATTGGAAAATAAATTACCAAAAAGCTTTTTGAACATGGAAGTCGTTTAAATTGAAAGAAGAGTAGAAAAATGGGCTGGCCATTGTGGCGTGGAGTCGTGAGAGGCCGATTTTTCGGATTGGCACAAATGATGCGACAACTGCGAAGTGTTGAAATGTCAACATTTCATGGCAGGAGGTCAAGCCAGAATCCATATCTTCCATCGCGGCCACGGGCCTCAACTGCTTAGGAAATCGGGGAATTGGAGGTGGCGGGCGGTGGCGGGCGGTGGCGGGCGGTGGCGATTCTGGGGGGACTTGGGAAATTCTAGTTCACGCTGGGGTGATTGGCGTTTCCGGGGGGCTGTGGCGTTTGAGGAATTCGTCGGCGAGATTTCCGTAGCCTTGAGCGCCGACGCCTGAGGGGTCGTGTTCGAAGATGGTTTTGCCATGGCTGGGGGCCTCGCCGATCCGGATGGTTCGTGGGATCACCGTTGAGTAGATTTGCTCCGGGAAAAATTGGGAAACTTCCTCGACGACTTGGCGTGAAAGTAGGGTGCGGCCATCGTACATGGTCATGACGATTCCTTCCAATTTGATCGAGGGGTTTGCGTCTGAGCCGCGGATTTGGTCGATCACATGGACGATTTTCGCCAGCCCCTCGAGTCCGAACCATTCGCATTGGAGCGGGATTAGGATTTCATCCGCTGCGGCGAGGGCAGAAGTCATGAGGACACCGAGTGATGGGGGGGTGTCGAGGATGCAGTATTCAAAAAGGTCGTTGGGCTTGAGTGCTTGGAGGATCGTGCGGAGGCGGGTCAGGTGGTCATCGCTGCGAGCGAGTTCGATTTCCACGCCGGCGAGATCCATTTCTGATGGGAGTAGTGAGAGATTTTCTCGGCCTGTGGGTAAAATTTGTTGGGCGACCGTGGTTTCGCCGACCAACACGGGGTAGATGCTGCAGCCTTCGACGGTTTCGATGCCGAGGCCGCTGGTGCAGTTAGCTTGGGGGTCAAGATCGACCAAGAGCACCCGTTGGCCCCGCAGCGCAAGGGCGGCGGAGAGGTTGAGAGCGGTGGTGGTTTTACCCACGCCGCCTTTTTGGTTGGCGATGGCGACGACTTTCATGCGGATCGTGTGAGAAATAGGAAAGGGAAGAGACACTCAGTCGAGAGCGGGCAACTGGCAACCAAAACCTCGGAATGATTTCGAATCGTGGCGGGTGATCGCCTCGGTGATGGTTGCTGGGGCGAGTCGATTAGGTTTCTGACTCTTCGGCGAGCTTGGGTGGGATGAGGAATTTGAGGGTGCCGATGCGGGAGGGTGGGAGGATTTCGAGGCAGGCCAGGGAGCCTTTTTTCATGTGGATGCTGCCGCTGGTGCCGAGGCACCAGCCGATGAAATCGGAGAGATCTGGTTCGTGGCCGACGATGGTGACCCGCTTGAAATCTTGAAAAGCCGCAAGTTCTTGGAGGGCAGACTCAGGGTGCATTCCGGAAGCGAGCCAACCTTGGATCAAGGCGCCGGGGATTCCTGCGGCCTCGCAAAATTCATCTGCCGTTTGCCTTGCGCGGATGAGTGGGCTGGTGAGAACGATGTCGGGCAGGGGTCCGGCGTTTCGCAGGAGTTTTCCGGCTCGGCGTGCTTGGTTGCGGCCTTTTTCTACCAGTGACCGCGAGAAATCGCCACTTGGGTGGGCCATTTCGGCCTTGCCGTGTCGGAGAAGGATGAGATCCATGAATGGAGCGACGCAGAATCTGTCAAATTCGAAGCGGAAGGCTTTGGGCTACATCGTCATTCCGCCATCCACTGCGATGACTTGGCCGGTGATGTAACGGGCGGCGGGGCTTGCGAGGAACGTGACGACCTCGGCAATGTCCTTGGTTTCTCCGAAGATGCCGAGGGGAATCTTCGCGACGACGGCTTCCTTGATTGCGTCTGAAAGTTCATCGGTCATGTCGGTGGTGATGAATCCTGGTGCCACGGCATTGCAAGTCACCTTGCGGCCAGCGAGTTCGCGGGCGACGGCTTTGGTGAAGCCGATTAGGCCGGCCTTGCTGGCGGAATAGTTGGCTTGGCCGGCGTTGCCGATGAGGCCGATCACCGAAGCGATGTTGATGATGCGGGGGTCTTCGGCTTTCATCAGGACGCGCATGAACGCCTTGACGGTATTGAATGCACCTTTGAGATTTGTATCGAGAACGGTGTCCCAGTCTTCCTCTTTCATCCGCATAAGCAGACCGTCCCTTGTGATCCCGGCGTTGTTGACGAGAATGTTTACCGTGCCCAGCTCATCGCTGATGGTTTTTGCGAGTTCTTGGACTGCGGCGTGGTCGGCCACATCCACCGCGTAGGCGGTCGCCGAGCCAGGGAAAGCCGCGTTGATTTCTTCGGCCGCTTTTCCGCAGCTTGATGCGCTACGGCTTAAGACAGCGACCTTGGCGCCTTGAGCTGCGAGAGCGCGGGCGATTTCCTGACCGATTCCGCGGCCACCTCCGGTGACGACGGCGACCTTGTTTGTGAGTGATGACATGGAGTGAGCGTGTTGATGGGAAGTGGTGCGTTTCAATTCTGGTGATGCCGGAGAGACCTCAGGCGAATGGGATCTGGGGTGGGTTGGCGAATGGGTCGATGGCTTAGCCCTTGATTTCTAACAACATTTGAGGGTTGTTAGGGAATTTTTTAAGGAAGAACAGCAGGCGCTCCATCGCTTCTGCCGGACGGTGGCCGGAGAGTCCACGGCGGATCAGGTGAATTTTATGAAGCATATGGTCAGGGAGGAGGATTTCCTCGCGGCGGGTGCCGGATTTGAAAATATCGACTGCTGGATAGATGTAATTTTCCGCGATCTTGCGGTCGAGGACGAGTTCCATGTTTCCAGTGCCTTTGAATTCCATGTAGATCGCTTCATCGGCGCGGGAATTGGTTTGAATCAAGGCGGTGGCCAAGATCGTGAGTGAGCCACCGCCGCGGGTGTTGCGGGCGGCGGCGAAAAGGCGACGTGGGACTTCGAGTGCGCCGATGGTGATTCCTCCGGAGCCGGTGCCACGGCCGCGTTGGCTCATGCCAGCGTTGTAGGCGCGGGCGAGGCGAGTGATGGAATCCATGATGAGGAATACGTCTTTTCCCGCCTCTACAAGGCGTTTGGCTCGTTCGATGGCGAGCTCGGCGATGCGTGCGTGGTTGCGAGGTTGTTCGTCATTTGAGCTCGCGTAAATTTCTGCACCCGGGAGAGCGCGGCGGAACTCGGTGACTTCTTCGGGACGTTCGTCGACGAGCACGACCATGAGGTGGATCGCTTCGTCATATTTCTCGCGGATGGCTTCTGCCATGTGCAGGAGCAGGGTGGTTTTTCCTGAGCGAGGAGGTGAGACGATGAGACCGCGTTGGCCGCGGCCGACGGGTGCCATGATATCCACGACCCGGGTGGTGAAACGCGATGGGGTCGTTTCAAAACTGATGCGACGGCTCGGGTTGATCGCTTTGAGTTCGTCAAAATGCGGGAGTTTGGCGGCTTGGTCTGGGGGCTGGTCGTTGACGAGTGTGACGTCCACCAATTGAGGGCCGCGTGGGCCTTCTTGATGGGTGCCGTGAATCCACTGGCCGAGGCGAAGGTTGTATTTGCGAATCGTCTCAGGGGCGACAAAAACATCGTCGCGTGCTTGGTCGAATTTTTTGTCAGGGACGCGCAGGAATCCGAAGCCCTTTGGAGCGAGTTCCAGCACGCCATTGGTCTCGATTTTTGGGCCGTTCAGTTGAGCGCCTCGGCGCTCATCGTTGCCTGCGCGGTTGGGTGCCTGGCCGCCGTGGTCCTGACGGTTGCGGTTTTGATTCTGGTTTTGATTTTGGTTTTGATTTTGGTGTTGGTGCTGGGAATGAGGTTGCCCACCTTGGGGCGAGCCTTGTTTGCCGGTTTGTTGTTCTCTGCGGCGTTTGCGTTTTTCTCTGCGGCGCTTGCTCCGGCTTTCACGAGGCGGGCCCGAGTTTTCCTCGGTTTGGCTGTGCTGGGAGTGATTTTCCTGAGGATTTCGGCTTGGGGGTGCAGGGTTTTCGGCCTGGGGTTTTGGGGGCTGAGACGACGGAAAGGGTGTCGATGCGGCAGGTGCTGGTTGTTCCGAGGGCTCGCGGGCGGAAGTGGGTCCGCCGCCCGGAACGCGGCCGAATCGACGTTGGGGGGCATTGGAGGCGGGATCGGCGGCTGGTGAGGGAGTTGCTGCCTTTTTTGCGCGCGCAGGTTTGGTGGCTGGTGGGGTAGGAGCTGGGTCAGCAACTGGGGTGGACTGAGCCGCAACGGGTGCGACGAAATCGAATTCGGGTGCGGATGCAGCGTTCGAGGCGACTTTTTTTGTGGCCTTCTTCGCCACGACTTTTTTCGCTGGGGTTTTGGTGGCAGCGACCTTGGTGGTTACGGTTTTCGTCGCAACTTTTTTGGTGGCTGTTTTTTTTGCGGCAGTCGGTTTGGTCGCGACTTTTGTGGCTACCTTTTTTGCGGCGACTTTTTTCGTTGCGCGTTTGCGGGTGGGGGTGTCATCGCCCTCGGTGCCTGTTGATGTCGGCGGTGTGGTATCCTGTTTTTTTTGATTGCTCATCCGGAAGAGTGGAAAGGTTGGGGTGCGTGAAGCTTTGGAAAAGGTTTAGGAAGCGAGTTGATCCAAGATCGGGTCTGCTACGTCAAAATTAGTCATGAAGTTGAGGGTGTCTGCGTAGTCATCCAGCAAATCGTCAAGTTTGAGGACTTGGCGGGCGGTGCTGAGGTCACTGACGACACAGGAGGTTTGAGGGATTGAGACGAGTTTTTCGGAAATGATATTGAGTCCAGATGTGCGGAGGGCGTTGGCGGTGGAACCCAGCTCGTTCGCGGCGACGCGGTCGATGTTGTCTTTTGGCATGGAAACGGACTTGGCGCTGTCGATGGCAGTTCGGAGGCGAGAATTTTCCGCCGGGTCGCTTCCACCGGCGCGGGCGGCAAGGGCGATTTCATGAGCGCACTTGCTAAAGACCCGGCCTTTGATGGCATCGACTCTGGCTTTGATGTGTTTGACCTTTGACCACTTGCTGTGACCGGCCATGAGTTATGGGAATAAGGGTTGAGATGTGTTGGTTGGGCCAGATCGCTGAGTGAAAATACTCAACTATCTGCGGTGGATGGGTGGTATTCAACGATTCTGCAGATTCGTCGAAGTTGGTTAGCTTGAGGTAGCTTCCATGCTTCAGCAGGGCAGATGGGCGTTGACCCAAAGGTTGGAGAAATGACGCAAGACACCGCTCGGTCGCTCCAACAACTGCAGATTGATGGAGTGAGATGGACTTGGCAATCCAAATTTTTCACATCGGCCAGATGCGACAGGGTGGAGGATTTGAAATCGGTGGTGTCGATTTTGTCAGTTGCTCTGCAAGGCGGGTGGTGGCAGACTGCGCTTGTGAAACTGAATTGTTTTTTCATGCTGGGATTGATGGTGGCGTTGGTGCTTCCAATGTGGGCGGAAGATCCGGTGCCCGAGGGTGCGCCTGAGATTCCGAAGGATTTGATCGACGAGGTGCACGTTCGGGAAGAGCTGGGAGTGAATGAATTCACTGCGCCATCTATATCGAAGTTGTTCGACACCCTCCATTTTTTGATGCCTTTACCGATTGCGGAGGTTGCTAGAAAAATGCCGGCGCGGATGTCACAGGATCGTGCGGACTTAGCGATAGAGCTTGGATTTTTGATTGCGGATGGATTTTTGGTGGTGCAAGCCGAACAACTCGAACAGGTCGAGGAACTTGCCAAGGATTTAACCCGGTATGGGAAAGCGCTTGGCGCGGGTGATCGGGTGAATCGTCATGCGGCGAGTTTGTTAGAAAGTGCGAAGAACAAAGATGTTGCGCAGTTGAAAAAGGAGCTTACTTCGACGCAGCGGGATGTGGAGGCTGAGTTGGTTACCTTGCGTGATGCAGACTTGGCACATTTGATTTCGCTTGGCGGCTGGATCCGTGCGCTGGAGGTTTCGACGGTGGCGGTGGAGAAGCAGTTCTCTGAGGAGCGAGCTCGGAAGGTGATGCGCGAGGACATTGCGGACTACTACACCGAATCGATCGGTGGACTTGAGCCGAAGATTTCGGAGCGGCCGAATTACATCGCGATGCGTGAGGTGCTTTCTGGGCTTCGGACCGGCATGGTGCTTGAGGAGGGTAAGCCTCCAACGATTGAGATCATCAAGGAGATCCGGCAGCAAGCGGCGAAACTGGTAGAACTTGCACTGCAGCGGCAACAATGAGGATTTCTCGCACGACTCCAGTTGCGGTTCTTGGGCTTGGTATCATCGGATCGCGTGCGTGTCGGCGTCTCAGTGATGCTGGCTGGCACGTAGCTTGTTGGAATCGTACCCCCAAAGCATTACCGGGAGAGGTTGATACACCCGAGGCCGCGATCGATGGGTCGTCGATCATTTCGATTTATCTGAAAGATGCGCCTGCAGTTCGTGAGGTGGTTGGGCGGGTTGCTCATTTACTGAAGCCTGAGCAGATTTTGTTGAATCATGCGACGTTGGATCTAGAGACTATCAAGTGGTTAGAAAACGTTTGCGCGGATCAGGGATGTCGTTTTCTGGATACGCCATTTACCGGTAGTAAAATCGCATCTGAAAAGGGTCATCTGATTTACTACATCGGTGGTGATGTATCTTTGGCCGAAGAGTTGGAGCCGTACCTCAGTGTAACGAGTAAAAGTCGTTTGTACTGTGGTGGCGTTGGGACCGCGACGGTCGTGAAGCTTGCAACCAATCTGATATCAGCTTGCACGGTGCAGGCGCTGGCGGAGTCCTTGGCCATCGCCACTTGTCATGGAGTAGGCGCTGCATGCTTGATTGAAGCGATCTCCTTGAATGTTAGTTCTTCTACGTTGGCCACGATGAAGTTACCAACCATGGTGGCTGGAGATTTTGAGACGCATTTTTCACTTTCTAATATGGGAAAAGATGCGCGCTACATGCTTGCTCTGGCCGACTCAGCCGGTTTACAGACGCCTGCGATCGCATCCGTTTCCAAACGCATGAATGAGCTCGATTCCGACGGGCTTGGAGGGCTGGATTATTCGGTGCTCGCGAAACCTTATTTGCATCCGGCATGAATTCGGTGAGGTGGGTTGATCTTGGCGTTCCAACGGTGTTGCGGTTTTCGGGGCCTGATTCGGTTAGGTTTCTCAATGGACAAATCACCCAGGACGTCCGCAGGGTAATTGGGAAGGAGATTGCATTGCCATCGTGCGTGACGGATGCGAAGGGGCGCCTTCAATTCCGAGTGATGGTGACGGAAGATGATGCAGGTGCGCTGTGGGTCGAAGGACCCGTGGGAAGGGCTGATGATCTCATGGCGAGGCTGACCCGTTATTTGATTGCGGATGACGTGGAGGTTATTGATCTGTCCGGTGCTTACCGGTTGTGTCATTTTATGGGGGTTGCAGTGAAGGTGCCGACGGGTGTTTTGGTGCGGCAATCCAATCGTTTTGGGGTGGATGGCGCCGACTGGTGGATTCCTTGCGAGCAGGTAGTTGATTTCACGGAAGTGGCTCGATGCTATGATGGAGACGAGTTCGAGGTTTTGCGCATTCAGCATGGGATTCCGCGCTGGGGGTGCGAGTTGGTTGAAGGCATGTTGCCACCTGAGGCACTGTTAGAGTCCACGGACATTTCCTATCAAAAAGGGTGTTACATCGGGCAAGAAGTTATTTCACGGATCAAGTCGGCGGGGAAGGTGAACAAGCGATTGACGCGGTTCGTCTTTCACGCGGGTGTGCCTGTGGTTACTGGGCCGTTGGAAAATGCGTTGGGTGGTGAGGCGGGTCAGATTACCAGCGTGGCGCCGATACCTACAGGTGAGGTACTTCATGCTTTGGGGTATCTCAAGCGTGGTGCCGAGGAGGTATTCTTTAGGGGGGCAGATGGTGTGATTTATCCGGTGAAAATCGCTTAGGGCTGTTTTGTTCTTTGCGATCGGTGAAATCAGGCGGATGATTCCACCGATGGGATTGGATTGTCTTTTTCTCGGCAGTGGGGTGGTGAATGTTTCGCCGTTGTTTGCACTTTTGACCTTGGTGGTGGTCTTTGCGGTGCTTATTTCTTTGGTTCTTGTTAGATTCAAGCAAAGTTTACTGGTTGGATATTTGCTAAGTGGAGTGGTGATTGGAAATTTTGGTCTTCTCTGGCTTGTGGGATTGGATAAGGGGGATCCGGTGATCGGTCACCTTGCGGAAATTGGAGTGGTCCTGTTGATGTTCACGCTGGGGATCGAATTTTCACTGAGTGAGTTGAAGCATCTATGGCGGACTGCTCTTGTGGGTGGAGGGCTTCAAGTGCTCGTGACGACTGGGGTGGTCGGTCTTGTGGCGAGGTATTTAGGATTTTCAATCGTGGACAGCATGGTGTTAGGCGTCGCGGTGGCATTGAGCTCGACTGCGGTGGCGATGATGTCATTCCAAGACTTGGGTCAGCAAAATCATCCGGGGAGTCGAGCGAGTCTGGGGATTGCCCTGTTCCAAGACGTCATGGTGATTATATTTTTCATGGTGATCCCCGTGCTCTATGGGAAGGGGCAGGGGTCTTTGCTAGGGCAGATCAGTCTATCCGCTCTCAAGGGTGGATTGTTCCTGTTAGGTGCTTGGGTGTTCGGGCGTTTGATTTTGACTCCATTGCTTCATGCGGTGGCACGCACCCGCAGTCGTGAATTGTTTACTTTGACCGTGATCGGGCTTTGCGCTGGGGTTGCCTTTGCGGGTGGGGCACTTGATTTGTCGCTCGCTTTAGGGGCATTTGTGGCTGGGCTGGTGGTGAGTGAGTCGATCTATAGCCATCGGATTCTCGCCGACATCCGTCCGTTTAGGGATCTATTCATTGCGATTTTTTTTATTTCGGTGGGTCTGTTGATTGATCTGCCGGTCATCGGTTCGCACTGGCCTCAGGTTTTGTTGGGCAGCATGGCGATTCTCGTTTTCAAGGGTGTGGTCGTGTTTTTGGTGCTCAAGATGCTTAAGCTTGCCGCGCGCCCCGCAATGCTGGCGGCGGGAAGTCTTGCGAGTACTGGCGAGTTTTCGCTGGTTTTGATCCGCAAGGCGGGCGGGTATCAGTCGTTTGATCCGGTCACCGAACAAATGCTGCTGGTGTGCACCGCGGTGACGATGGCGGCAGTTCCTTCGATCATCCGGTGCGCGGATCCGTTAGGAAAATGGATGGAGAAGTCGGGATGGTTTAAGAGGCGTAATTCATCGCCAGAGTTGATGACGCCAGTCCAAATGATTAAGCAGATTCACGATCATGCGATCATTTGCGGGTATGGTGCTGTAGGACGCTCACTGAATGAAGCGCTTAAGCGATGTGGGGTATCCACGTTGGTCATGGAGCTCAACTCGGAGACGGTGAGGGCGCTCAAGCGGGTAGGGCAACCCGTATTATTTGCCGACGCGACTCACTCAGAGGCACTTGATCTGGCAGGGATCGGGCATGCTCGGTTGGTGGCATTTACCTTTTCGTCGGTGGCGGCGACTTGTGCGGCAGTGCCCTTGGTGAGGGAGCGGAATGCCGGAATTTGCATTTTTGGTCGTGCCAAGGATGCTGGCGATGTCCGGCGCTTGCGGGAGCTTGGGGTGCAGGTGGTTCATGACGAGCGCGAGAGCGCGGTGGCCATGGTGAGGGCGGCGATTTCTTCTTATGGGCGTATGGATATCAAGCCCGAGGAAGTGGTGGGAGACCTCATGGAGGGGCCATGAGCACGATTCGGCGATTTTTTTGTTCGGGTCTGGGCGGGTTCCTAGGTTATGAAATTTCCCGTGGCATTTATATTGGCGATTGAATCTTCCTGTGATGAGACTGCCGTGGCGATTGTTCGTGGATTGCGCGGGCAGCCGACTGAGGTCCTAGCGTCTGTCGTAGCGTCTCAGATCCCCTTGCATCGTGAATTTGGCGGAGTGGTTCCTGAGCTTGCGTCGCGCAATCATTCGTTGCACTTGCGGGGCTTGGTGGAACAAGCTTTGGGCGATGCGGGGGTTGGTATGCACGAGATCAATGCGTTTGCGGCGACCAATGGCCCAGGGCTTGCGTCATCCTTGTTGATAGGGAGTACGGCTGCTAAGGGCATGGCCTGCGCGATGAAGCGGCCATTTTTAGCGATCAACCACCTTGAAGGGCACTTGCTATCGCCATTCATCCACCAGACCGAGGTGCCTCCACATTTGGCCTTGGTGGTTTCGGGTGGTCATACGCTCTTGTTGGATGTTCAGGGCGCTGGACGTTATCACAAGCTGGGCGGTACGCGTGATGATGCTGCTGGAGAGGCATACGACAAAGTCGGTAAAATGTTAGGCCTGCCCTACCCCGGTGGACCGGAGATCGAGAAAGTCGCTCAAGGGGGCAATCCGAAGGCTTATGATTTCCCTCGTTCGATGATCCACGATCCGCATTTGGATTTCTCATTTTCGGGTTTGAAGACTGCAGTGCTGTACACCCTCCAGAAGGTGCGGGGCGAGGTTCCGTTAGCAGATCTAGCAGCTTCATTTCAAGCAGCAGTGATTGATATTCTCGTCCATAAAACCTTGCGTGCTGCGAAGCAAGCGGGCCATGAACGCATTGCATTATCTGGTGGGGTGAGTCTCAATCGTACATTGCGTGGAGCGTTTGAGGTTGCCTGTGAAACGGTTGGTGCTCAGTTGGTGCTGGCTTCTCCGGTGTTTTGTACGGACAATGCGGCGATGATTGCCTTCGCGGCTTTATTGAGGCACCTCGAGGGGGAAAGTTCTCCGCTCGATGGTGACATTCACCCGAATTTGCCGCTGGTCTGATGATGGCTATCGTGCTTCACTGAACTAACTTGCATGGTGATGACATATAAAACTTTGGTCTTTGATTTTGACGGAACCATTGCGGATACTTTGGGAGAGACTCGCCAAATCTTTAATAAGATCGCACCAGACTATCAGATTCGTGAAGTCGCCCAGCATGAAATCGAAGGACTGCGGCACCTTTCCCTGAAGGAATTGATTGAGCATTTGGAAATCCCGAAGCGCCGAGTGCCTTTATTGATTGCGAGAGGCACTAGCATGATGCGAGCGAATATCACTCAGTTGCGGCTGATTGAAGGTATGCGCGAAGTGATCATGAGTCTGCGAAGTCATGTTGGGAGCTTTGGGATACTAACCTCCAATGCCACGACCAATGTCGACCTCTTTCTCAAAGCGCACGGACTACGCGAGCAATTTGATTTCATCTCCTCGACGTCGAAGTTGACGGGAAAATCAAAGCATTTAAAAGCCATCCTCAAGACATTCTCCCTCGAGGCTGAGGAGGTGCTTTATGTTGGAGATGAGTTGCGTGATGTGAAGGCCGCGCAGAAGGCTGGCATTCCGATTGCGGCGGTGACCTGGGGCTTCAACTCGCGCCAGTCGCTCGCGGCCTTGCAGCCAGACTATCTTTTCGACAAGCCGAATGATTTCATGAGATTGCTGGATTCTGGTGAGTTAAGCGGTGGATTGACATCTTGAAGCGTGGATGAGCATGCTTTGTCCATGTCTGATGAGAAATTACCAAGCACGGTAGATGCGAATACCAATGATGGAGTGGTGAGCACGCATCCTCAAAAATCCAGTCATGCATCGTCGGTATTGGTTGGGCTGATCCTGATCGTGGTGTTGGGGATCATGCTGTTCATCGCCATCAATAAGCGAGTCCGCGATTCTGCGGGTGGAGTCGATGAGATCGCGCAGCTCCAAGCTGAGGCGGATGCCCTTCGCGCTGCTTATGACTTGCAACATGAGGGTGCGGGGTCAGTCTTGGCAGGTGAATCGCTTGATCAGATCGTGGATCGAATGAAGAAGGACGTCGATTCCTTGGCAGCACTGGTTCGTGATCGGCAGAGTCTATTAGATCTGAAAAGTGAACAGCTGGTTGCTCGCAATGCAGAGGTTTTAGAGGGTAGTGAGGCCAGTAAAAATCTATCAGCGGAAAATGCCACGCTGAAGAGCGAATTGGAGCAAGCCTTGGCGAACCGCGAGGATCTTGCGCCCGTGCGACAAGCACTTGCCGAGATCAAGTCCCAGCGGGACGCGCTTTCGGTCGAGTTGGCAGATGTGCAGCGGCGTCTGGATGAGACGCTTCGGGCAAAGAATTTTTTTGAAGGGCGAGCGAAGCAGCTCGAACAGGATTCATCGAAGGGGAAGTAAGCGAATCGATTTTTTAGAGGCATGGATTGGAAATTTCAAAGTATTGCGGTGGTCGGATCGGGTGCGATCGGGCTTTATTATGGGGGACGTTTAGCGAGTGCGGGTGAAGATGTTCGGTTTCTCACGCGGTCCGACTTCGAGGCAGTTTCGCGAGACGGCCTTCAGGTTGAGAGTATTCATGGGGATTTTCGTTTGCCTCGGGTGAATGCCTATCAGAGCCCATTAGAAATGGGTCCGGTTGATTTGGTGATCGTGGCGTGGAAGGCAACATCCAATGGTCAGTTGCGAGAAGTCTTAACGCCCTTGCTACATTCTAACACCCAGGTACTGACGCTGCAGAACGGCTTGGGCAATTGCGAGAGCCTTGCGGAAATTGTCGGGGCTGACCGCGTGTTAGGAGCAATGTGTTTTGTTTGTATCAATCGGGTTGCGCCTGGGGTGGTGAGTCATTCGGCGGGCGGGAGCATGTCCATCGGCGAGTGGCGACCGAATCCACTGGGCCGTGCGGTCGAATTGGAGCGACGCTTCAAAGCTGCGAACATTCCAGCCACCGCCGTTGAAAGCCTAGAGCAAGCCCAGTGGGAGAAATTGGTTTGGAACATTCCGTTCAATGGGCTTTCGGTTGCAGATGGTGGTGTGACCACTGATTATTTGTTAGCAACACCCGAGCGTGAGAATCACTTGCGCGTATTGATGACCGAGGTGATCGCCGGAGGCCGTGCACTTGGTCTTCAGCTGGACGATGGCCTGATTGATTACCATATCAATCGCACTCGCCCGATGGGGCCCTATCGGACTTCCAGCATGATTGACTACGTCGAGGGTCGCGAAGTTGAAGTTTTTCCGATTTGGGAGGAACCGTTGCGACAGGCGCGTGAGGCGGGGGTGGGGATGCCGCAGACTGAGCTGCTGCTGAAGCGGATTCGGGAACGGTTGGACACGAGAGGGTAAACGTTTCTTTGATGCCGCATGGGTTAGGTTCGAGCAGGTGGATACTGTGATGGCCCCGAGCCCTGTGGTTTTAAACAAAAAAACGGCGAGCCTTTGTGGGGCCCGCCGTTCGAAGTGGTTCAATCGATTATTGAAGCACTTTCAGCTTCTTGATGCCGAAGACTGCGTCATCGCCAAGCTCTTCCTCGATGCGGAGGAGTTGGTTGTATTTTGCGATACGGTCCGAGCGGCTCATCGAGCCGGTTTTGATTTGGCCGCAGTTGGTGGCGACAGCGAGGTCAGCGATGGTGCTGTCTTCCGTTTCACCTGAGCGGTGGCTGAGGACGGCGGTGTAGCTGTTTTCCTTGGCGAGTTCGACTGCGTCGAAGGTCTCGGTAAGGGAGCCGATTTGGTTCACCTTCACGAGGATGGAGTTCGCCACGCCGAGTTTGATGCCTTTGCTGAGGAAGTCCACGTTGGTGACGAAGAGGTCATCGCCGACAAGCTGGGTGGTTTTGCCGAGTTTATCGGTGATGATTTTCCATCCATCCCAGTCGTTTTCTGCGCAGCCGTCTTCGATCGAGATGATGGGGTAGCGCTTTTGGAGGTCGGCGTAGAATGCGACGAGCTCTTCGGCCGATTTCACTGAACCATCGGACTTTTTGAAAACGTAGGCATTTTTCGAAGCATCGAAGAATTCTGAAGATGCCACGTCGAGTGCGAATGCGATGTCGGTTCCGACCTTGTAGCCGGCCAGTTCGATGGCTTGGCAGATCGTGGCGAGTGCGTCTTCTGCACCTGCGAGTTTTGGAGCGAAGCCACCTTCGTCACCGACGGCGGTGGAAAGACCGCGGTCATGGAGCACCTTTTTCAACGCGTGGAAGACCTCTGCGCCGTAGCGGAGGGACTCGCGGAAGGTGGGTGCTCCGACGGGTACGATCATGAATTCTTGGAAATCGATCGGTGCGTCCGAGTGTGCGCCGCCGTTGATGATGTTCATCATCGGAACGGGGAGGACCTTGGCATTTGGGCCGCCGAGGTATTTGTAAAGCGGGACGCCGAGCTGGGATGCAGCTGCCTTGGCGACCGCCATCGACACGCCGAGAATGGCATTGGCGCCGAGCTCTTTTTTGGTGGAGGTGCCATCGAGCGCGAGCATCGTGGCATCGATGGATGCCTGTTCGGTGGCGTCGTAGCCGAGAAGTGCTGGGGCGAGCTTCGAATTGACGTTTTCAACTGCCTTCAGCACGCCTTTGCCGAGGTAGCGTGATTTGTCACCGTCGCGGAGTTCGACGGCTTCGTGTTCTCCGGTGGAAGCGCCGGACGGCACCGAAGCGCGGCCGATGGCTCCACCTTCGAGGTGTACGTCAACTTCGACGGTAGGATTGCCGCGAGAATCGATGACTTCGCGGCCGCGGATTTCAACAATGGTAGTGTAGTCCATAAGTTATGTTTGGTTTAAGCGAGTTGGGTTTTGAAATTTAAGGGTTGAACGGGACAATGGCGGTGATGGTGAGATCACCCATCACTTCAGTCACTTCATCACGGACTCGGACTGCGTCGCCCACTTGGCGGCCGACGAGTGCTTTCCCGACTTCCGAGAGGTAAGAAACCGTCTTGGTCTCCGGCTCCGAGTCCCATGCGCCGAGGACGGTCATGGTCAATTCTCCACAGTTTGATTGCTTGAGGGTGACGACCGTTCCGATGTTGACCTTGCTGGCGTCGGAGCCTTTGAAATCCGTGCCACGGGCGAGGGAAATTTCCTTCTCGAGTGCGTTCCGGCGGTGAGCGAGATATTTTTCGAGGTCTTTGGCAGACTTGTATTCGAAGTTTTCGCGGAGGTCGCCGTAGGAGCGGGCGATTTTTACATCGCTGAGATTTTGAGGGATCTTGTTTCGAATGAGGTCATCGAGTTCGGCCTTCTTTTTCTCGAGACTTTCCCACGAGACCAGGAGGATTTCGTCCGGGCGTTTGGTGTTCACGCCGCTGACGAGTTCTGCGGTTTCTGGGCGAGCCTTGATGATGCGCGCCATCAGCGACTTCTTTTCGAGTTCGCCGAAGACGGGGCAGTCAAGGAGACGTCGGCCGAAATTGCGGGCCTCATTGACGTCCATGATGCCGACGAGGTCGGTGAGCAGCGTTTTGTCATCGCCGAGTAGCGATTGGAGGCGTGAAGTTTTGCGAGGTCCGTCGGAAAGGTGGTCGTTTTCGAGCAGGTTCAGCACCGAGGCGCCGACATCTGCGCTGAAAATTTCGACAGAAGGTCCTTTGCGTTCGCGGCAGACCCAGATCAATGCATCAGGTCCGAGGGCTCTGCGGGCAATGGCCGAGCGGAGGTGGGTGATGAGGGTGGGCATCGCATCGCGCTCGATGAGGATGCGGGCGATCTCAGTGACGCCGCGTGCTCCGACGCGGTCGAACACGTGAACGATCTTGCTGACCCATTCCTCGGCGAAGGCGTGGGGAAATGCTTCATAAACCGCGCGTTGGCGGCCGGAAGGGAGGGTGCCTGCTTCATCTGCGAGGCGCGTGGCGTCGGCGCTGAGGAGGAGGTCGGAGAGGCGGACTGCGGTGGGGTCGAGTTCGAGCGCCGGAGAGGAGCTGATGACTTCGTCGCGGGCAGCGACCAATTGAAGGGCTTGGCCGAGTTGCACGCGGGCGGCCTTTTTCGCGCCTTCGTCGATGTCGTTGAGGAGGCGTTTCAGGCTTTCGGCATCATTTTCAAACGCGCCGATGTCGGCCGCGATGGCCTCAAGCGCGCGGATCATGCCTTTGATATCGCGGGCGGCTTCGAAATCGGCGATGAGTGACTCGGCTGGGGTGCGATCGCCGGTGCGGAGAACGATGGGGTCGGTGCGTTTTTGGGGGACGATGGCGAGGCGGCTCTCGCGCAGGTTCTTTTTGGCGGTTTCCCACCATTTTTTGAAGTCTGGCTCGGGGATGACGGTTCCTGAGAGTTCCTTTTCGAGGGCGTCGCCGGTCATGCTGCCGCCATGGCTTTGCAGGAGGTGGACGATCAGTTGGAGGGGATCTGATTTGGTTAAGGTGCGGAGTTCTTCGAGTTGCTCGATTTTTTTCGCCCTGAAGTCGTCAGCAGCGATCCATTCGGTTTTTTGGAAGGCAAACTGCAATTCCATTGTCTGGCCGGTGGATTTCTCGAAATCGATGGTGACCTTTTTGGAAGGGAGATCCCAGTCGATCACCTTTCCGGCGCCGAAGGATTTGTGAATACAAAAGTTTCCGGGAGCCAATTGTGAAAGGCGCTCGCCGACTGTTTTGGGAATGCGACCGGCCTCGACCAGTTTCGCCACATCAGAATGCATGGGAGAGACGATGGGAAGTCGGCTTGAAAAACGCAAGGTATTCTCGCCAGAAAAAGCACCGAAGGCTAAATTCAGGGATTTGAAGCCGCAGCGGGTACGACCCGTGGTCGGGGTTGGCGTTGGTAACCATTGCCATCGAGCGCGTGATCCAAGGAGCGGCTCAGAACTTGAATTCTTCGGCGCCAGCCCTCGGGGACGGTGTCGAAATTTTCGCCCTTGGCCAGTTTGCCATCGTAAATGGCCTCCTGTTTGAGGCCGGTGATGGTGATTTGCAGCAAGTCCCCATCCCTTCGGACGGTGGCTTTGCCGTCGTCGGCCGTGTAGCTGGCGCTTTTCTCCGCGATGTTCACGACGCGCATGGGGCCTACGCAGGCTCCCGGCATGATGGCGGATTCCACCAATTCGCCCAGGACGGGCTTGCTCATGATGGGTGCTTCTCCGAGTTTTAGTTTCACCACGAGGGGTTGGCCTGCTCGGAATAGCGAGAGCTTTACCTCCTCGCTGGGTTTTGAGAGCCGCAGGAGCGTTGCGAGTTGGGCTTCGTTGATGAGGAGCTGGTCGCCAAATTTCCAGACGAGATCGAGTTCGAGGATGCCGGCGGCTTGGGCCGGGCCACCCGGATCGATGGAGCGGACGACAAATCCCACGCCGGGTGGGATGGCGGGGAGGTGAGCGGTGATGGTCTCGTCGGGCTTGGCGATGCGCAACCCGAGCCATGAGCTGACGTTCAGCGGTCTGGGGGCTGGACGAGGCGTCAAAACCGGGATTGCAGGCGGGTCCGCGGTGGCGAATGTCCCAGCGGCGAGAATCGCAGAGATGATGCAGAATTTCATTTTAGAACGCACTGATCGGGGTGAGGAGGAGTTCCTCGCGGAGTTCTGAGATTTGGACGATCATTCCGGATTCCTCGTCTCGCAGGCTATTTTGGCCGACGGCATTGACGCGGAGTGCGTGCATGGCGGAGCCGTCTCCTTCATCTTGCCATCCCTCGTCGGTCATCGACTCGATCCGGTCGGACTCGCTGATGAGTACCATTTCTGAGGAAGGAATGGGTGATGAGGCGTGGGCGGCTTGGGCGATGGGCGTCTTGGATTTTGAGGGGATGAATGCGCAGAGCGTGGCGAGTGCCGCCGCGATTCCACCGCCGATCACCATGCGAGAGCGCCACCATGGAGATGCGGGTGGCTCGTGAGTGGTCGCATCAGGCCCGGCAAGCTCATCGATCATTTCTTCGATTTCGAGCTGCCGACCCTGGCTCAGTGCGGGAGGCATGAGGCGGGCAAGGATTTCTTCGATCGGGTCAAGCGGTTGCATGTCGATCCTCCTTCATGCGGCGAAGTTCCTGCGCCAGTTGTTCGAGTGCGTAGCGGTAGCGGGATGCTGCCGTGTTTGGCGAGATCGCGAGGGTCTCGGAAATTTGTAAAAACGTGAGGCCTCCCCAAAATTTCATGACCACCACTTCCCGCAGTTTTTGGCTGAGACGTTGGACGGCATGGCGCAGGATCACGGCTTCTTCGTCCTCTTCGAGCACGGGATCGAGCCAAACGTCTTGGAAATCGTTGAGATAGATCACGGACTCTTCCCGTTTCCGGCGGCGGGATTCGCTGCGGTGGTGGTTGAGTCCGCAGAAACGGATGGTTGAGAAAACCAGCGGGAGGTCTGGAGGTGTTGAGCCTTTATCGGCTTGGTGGTGCCACATCCGCAAGATGGCCTCTTGGACGAGATCCTCGGCGTCTTGCCGAGAATTGCTCCAACCGCGTGCAAAAAGAAGCAGGCGAGGGCCATTTTCGGCCAGCCACTGTTTCCAACTGTTTGCGGGGCAATTCATGATTCAAGATAGGAAATGCCTGCGCGGGTGGATTTTGTCTCTATTTTATCTCCCGGCCCAGAAGCCGACCGGAAATCAGTCGAGGAAGCGGATTTTCCCGGGGACGGGCAGGCGGCCGAGGGCCATGGCTTCGTGCTGCTCGTCGGTGCAAGCCGAGTCGATCGGTGCGTCTGGGGCGGCGTCATTTGCCTCAAAGTAGCCATTTGCCAACATCCATTTTTCGACTTCTTCGCCGGAAATGTCGGGGAGCATGTGACCGTCGATTTCCACGCAAGGTGAGAGCGATTGGCCGCTGCGTTGTTCCATTTCCCAACGGAATGCGGGGTTTTTGATGATATCCTTTTCTTCGTAGGGCAGCTCGTATTTCCGCATGATGGCGCGGACGCCTTCGCTCCAGCCGCAAAAGGTTTTGAGATACGCGGTGATTTTCGGTGATGAGGTGGATTCGGACATTTCGGTGGGTGGTTGGCGACACTTTAGGGTGACTCTGGGAAATCGCAAGCATCGTGCGCGTCCTAGCAAAATGGGGGAGGGCTTGAGGGAATTGATTTTAGCGCGATCCGAGCACTCGCCGAGGATCCTTGTTCGCTCGGAGAATGACTTGCGAATCCATATCGGAGCCTATATTCCTAACCGCGACATCGCCGACGAAATTCGTATCGTTTGTGTCACCCGCACCCGCACCCACCCCACCTCGCCACCACCCTTTTCCCCGCCTTCGATCCGGACACCAGCGCTTTCATCAGCCCCCACCCTAAAAGTAAATCCCCTGCAGTAATCATTTCTATGTCGATCATGAAAAATCCCGCATTAGCCGCCGCCTTGCTCCTCATGGCTGCGCAAAGTTTGCCAGCGCTCGAAGTCATCGCCGATTTCACCTACGATTGGAGCTCGACTGGCGCTCCCGAATCCAGGGGTGCCGTGTGGGATGGGCAACCCAACGTATTCGCCAATACCCAAACCACTTCCTCCGACTTCGCCATTGCCAACGGCACCAAATGGACCGCAGCGGCGCCCACAGTTCCGGATCCATACACCTTCACATACGATATCTCCAGGTTGGGAATCGGGTCCGCGGCTGAGCTCCGGATCACGGTGGACACGGTTTCTAGCACTTCTGATCTATGCCCAGCTGCGGGTAATGGCATCGCGGTCTTTGGTGGAAATAATAATGCCTGGTGGGATCCGGCCGACCCAGGCCTCAGCTTCGCCGTTGTGGTTGAAGATCTGGCAAACAACGACATCACTGGAAGGTTCAACATCGACCTCACAGGAGTCGCCATGCGCTGGGGCACGGACGCGACAGCGGTTTTCGCCCAACAGTCGATCAGCCAAACGACAACCTTGGAAGGAGTGTCTCTCCCGACAGGTCAAACTGCGGAAACCTCTTTCACCGCCACTCGGGCTGGAGCCTCTGTTCTTACACAGATCCAGCAACTCCGCTTCGCAATCACAGTGAACCCTAATACCAGTCCTCCTTTTATCACAGCCTTAGGCCCTGCGGACAATGCGACTGGCGCACCGCTCAGCTCCAATCTCACCGCCACGTTTTCAAGGAACATCGCGCTCACCGGCACGGGAACCGTGACGATCCGCGATCTCGGCACGGGACCGGACATCGTCATCAACCTGCCTGATCCGAAAGTTTCGATTACCAGCGGAAATAAAATGGTCATCAATCCGTCAGCGGATCTGCTGCCGAACAATGACTACTCGGTGCAGATCAGCGCCGACGCGATTCAGGATCTCGCCTCGCCGCCAAACGCCTTCGCCGGGATCGGCAACGATGCCACGTGGAACTTCACCACCGCTAGCCCGCTCCCAGTCGGCCCGAACGTGATCGTCTATCTGATGGATGACCTTGGGCTGACTGACGTGCAGCAGCACCCGACCTACTTCCCCGATGGCAGTCCGCTTTTCGAGACCCCCAACATGCACCGCTTGGCATCCCAGGGCACGCGCTTCACGAGTGCCTACGCGCAGCCACTTTGCTCGGCGAGCCGCTCCTGCCTGCTCTCTGGGCAGGATACCGCCGCACGCAGGAGTTTGTACCTGGCCATCGCCGCCGGTTCGGATTCCAACCCCGCTCTGCCAACCACGTCAGGCGCTACGTCTCCCTACAACCACCCCACCAACCGAGACCACATGCCGCTGGCGGTCGAAACCATCGCCGAGCGCCTCAAAGCGGCCGGTTATGCCACCTGGCACGCCGGCAAGTGGCATCTGTCACCAGCGTTCACGAATACGGACTTTTATCCGAACAAACAGGGCTTCGACAAACAACTCGGCGTCGGCGGCGGCGGGCCTCCGAGCTACTTCGGACCGTTCGGCGGCATCCCGAACCTGGTGGATCACAACGGCAACCCGGCTCCGGGTGCCACGGGAGACCATCTTTCCAATCACATGGCGGGACTGGTGCAGAACATGATCGACAACCACCTGGCTACCGATCCCGCACGCCCGTTCTTCCTCTATTATCCGGCCTATTCCGTGCATTCCCCGCGCGAGGCCAAGAAGAGCCTGTTTGACAAATACCAAGCCAAGCTCGCTGACTTGCCGGGCAGCAAGCACAGACACCCGGTCATGGCCGGCCAGATCGAGATGGCGGACAAGGAACTGGGATCCATGATGGATTATCTCGATGCGAAAGGCCTGACCGACAACACGCTGTTCATATTCCTCTCCGACAACGGTGGTGCGAGCATCGAGTACAATTCCGGCACTGTCGTCGATGACATCGGCAGCGACGGCATTCCGGACGATGCCCCCAACAACACGGTAAACGGAACCTACGCCGAGACCGCTGCGCCGGTCGCTGCTAACACCCGCATGACGAACATGGACCCACGCCGCGCGGGCAAAGGCTCCCTCTTCGAAGGCGGCATACGCATCCCCATGATCATCCGCTACCCGAACGGCGGCATCGCCGCGGCGGCGGCGACCAACCAGCCCGTTCATCTCACGGACATCTATCAAACCATTCTCGATTACACCCCGGCTACCGCCATGTCCGGCTATCCACTCGACGGCGTGAGCCTCAAGCCGGTGCTCGGGCAGACCGGCACCCTGCCGGACCGCGACATCTTCATCCATTTCCCGAGAAATAACGAGACGTGGGGCACTCTTTTCCTTAACGCGCCCGGGGGTTATCCGGATCCGGACAACTATCGCTTTACCACTTATCCCGGCGGCACGGCCATGATCCGCTACCCGTATAAAATGATCGCGCGCTACTCGACAGCCCACGATGCCGCGACCGTGAACTACCAACTCTACCGGCTCGATCTCGACGCAGGGGAAACCACGAACGTCGCCGGAAAGTATCCGGAAGTGACGGACGCCATGCGCAAGCGGCTGGCGGCATACTATCAGAATACCGGTGCGCTGGTTCCCACGCGCAATCCCAACTACAACAGAACCAGCCTCAACTCGCCGGAAATCACGGCCAAGGCCTATCTCGCAGCCGCCGGGCTGGCGGCGAACACACCGCAGACATTCCTGCTCGCAGATCCAGATCTGGACGGTCGCCGGAACGAAGACGAATTCCTCAGGCAGACCCAGCCCAGTGGAGCCGATCCCAGCGTGGCGACCACATGGCTCTACAACAACGGCAGCTTCGACGAGCTGCGCTTCGCCATCCCCGCGAATGGGAATCAGACTTCCTTTCAAATCCTCAACGCTAACGGCACGGTGGCGTTCACGCCTTCAGCTGGACTCACGCTGGATGGCCAATACGGCCCGTTCTATGTCTATAAACCGACCAGCCCCCAGCCCGGTGGAATTCCCGGTAACTACCGCATTTCACTCATCACTCCCGCTCCGGGACCATCACTGACACCCGATGCCGATGGCGACGGACTGCCCGATGCCTACGAGAACTCTAACGCGCTCAACGCGAGCAACCCCGCCGATGGCCGGGCCGACAATGACGGCGACGGCTTCACCAGCGGACAAGAATACCTTGCCGGGACGAGCGACATCAATCCAAGCGATCGCTTCCACATCCGGATCAACCGCCAACCCAGCGCGGATTCGTTGACTTTCGACGTCAAGAACCAGAAATCCTATCGGATTCACAAGAGCAGAAACCTGACCGACTGGACGCTGTGGGAGGACTTCGGCGTGATTACCGGAAATCACCAGGTGACACTGCCATTCGACACCGCACAGGACCGGGAATTTTACAAAGTCGAAGCCTATCAGCCCTGATTTCGTTGAACGGTCCGGCTCTCTCGTTCCGTGGGATCAAGCGCCTCTTGTCTCCCGTGTCCTACTGATGAGACCACCACTCCTCATGCTCACCATTCCGTGCGCCGCAAGCAGCCACACCACCTCACGCGCCGCCCCTTTGTGACAATATCAACACATAGAGGTTTGGTGATTGATCACCGCAACGCCTTTCCCGTAGCTCTTGGGCAGATCGTTATCGAAACAACTAGGAAATGGAAATGGGACGAACAAGCACCGCTCAAAGCAGAACCTCCACTGCCGCGAACTCACGCCCCGCTTGCCGTCGCAAAGCTCCCACTGCTGCCAACAAAAGCTCCACCGGTCTGAGCAGAAGCCGCACCTTCCCCCAGCAAAAGCTCCACGGCTCAGGGCAGAAGCCGCACTCCCGCCAGCGAGAGCTCCACGGCTCAGAGCAAAAGCCGCACTTCCGCCAGCGAGAGCCTCTCTGCCCTCAGCGAGAACGCCTCGGATCGCAGCGAGAGCGTCTCGGATCGCAGCGAGAGCGTCTCGTGTCGGAGCGAGAATTTCATGCTTAGGCACTTAGGTAAAATTAGCCCATTTTACGATTCCCCTCTCCCACACTTCTCCGACCCCCCATCTCCCCATCTCCCTATCTCCCCATCCCTCTCCCGTACCTCCATTAGCACCACAAAATACCATACCCCTAAATCATCATGCCTGCTGACTTCATTCCCCAATCCTACAAAAACCTCCGCGACTGGCTCAAAATCCAAGCCACCATCGCCACCGCCGCGCCCACCCTGGGCATGAGCGCCGCCGAGCAAGCCACCTACCTCGCTCAGGTCAACGCCCTGCTCCCCACCGTCACCTCCATCGTCGATCTCATGGAGCAGATGGACCGAAAAGTCGCCGATCTCCAGCCGCTCTTGGAGACCAACCTCCCCCTCCTTCGCAAGGACATCCGCCGCGCCAAGACCGCCCCCGGCTACCTCCCCAGCATCGGCGAGCAATTCGAGTGGATCGGCGATAGCACCGAGCGCGACCCCGCCACCAGCCGCCCCACCATCGAGGCGGAGGCGCAGCGCGGCCGCATCGCCATCACCGGCAAAAAACCCGGCTACGAAGCCGTCAACATTTACTCCCGCAAAAAAGGCGAAGCGAACTGGAAACTCATCGCCATCCGCAAGCGCAAGTTCCCCTACTACGACGAGACCCCGCTCACCATCCCCGGCACCCCCGAGGTCCGCGAATACATGGCCATCGGTGTCATCGACGACGAGGAAATCGGCCAGTCCAGCGAGACCAAGGAAGCCGTCTTCGCCGGGTAATTTTCCCGGTAGCCATTTACACTCCACCGTCACTCTTTACTAAAAAATACAGCTGCAAGCTGTGTCCCCCGAAAAAATGAAAACAAACAAAATAAGCGGCATCGCCCGCACCCTGATACGAGGCCTGATGTGCCTTCCACTACTCGCGCTGCCATCGGCGGCGCAGAATGTTAGCCGCTTGCTGCTGGAGGAATCCAGCAACCTGCAAAGTTGGCAACCCGTGCCCGTGACTCCGGCGATGCTGGATGCGAATGGGGAAATCCTCGTACCTACGGACACGCCGGAGAAATTTTACCGGATGAAGTTAGAGCTACTGATGCCGCCCGGCTTCACGGCGCAGCCAGCGTCGGTTAGCATTGCAAGCGGACAAACGACCACCCTGAACGCGGCCGCCAGCGGCACGGGGCCATTTACCTATCAATGGTATCAAGGCAGCGTGGGCACAACGACGACTCCAGTGGGGACCAACTCCGCGAGCTTCACCACTCCGGCCCTCACGGCTACTACGGACTACTGGGTGAAGGTGACGAATGCATTGGGTACAGTGAATTCCTCGGCTGCTACGGTGACGGTGACGAGCGGCGTTGCTTCATCGCGTGCAGTGGAGTTCTCCGCTGCTACAAGGGAGGTGACGAACCGCCTTGCTGCACCGGGTTGGGTGAAGCCCTCGGATGGTACGGAGACGCTGAACAGCAGTGCCGTCGTAGTACCTACGGACATGGCATTGATCCCCGCCGGAGCCTTCACCATGGGACGCACCAGTGGAGATACGGATGCTGATGCTCCGCCAGTAACAGTCACAGTAAGTGAGTTTTACATGGGGAAATACGAAGTCACCAAAGCCCTGTGGGATGAGGTGCGGACTTATGGCGCGGCCAATGGCTACACGGACCTGAGCGAGGGCGCTGTCAAAGGGAGTCAGAACATCGACTTTGTAGAAGGGGATCATAGCGATAACCCCGTGCACACCATTAGTTGGTTTGACATGGTAAAATGGTGCAATGCGCGCAGCCAGCAAGACGGGCTGACACCGGTTTACACCGTGAATGGCGCGACCATGAAGACTGGGACATCAGAACCAACGGCGGACTGGAGTGCGAACGGCTATCGATTGCCGACTGAAGCGGAGTGGGAAAAAGCGGCACGCGGTGGAGTCGATGGGAAACGCTTTCCATGGGGCACGGATACGATCAGCCACAGCGAGGCGAACTACTTTGCATCTTCATTCTACAGTTACGATGTAAGCAATGCTCATCCTGATGGCATGTTTCACCAAGTCTACTCCGGAGAGTTAGCCCCCTACACTTCACCAGTGGGTAGTTTTGCGGCAAATGAGTATGGGCTGTATGACATGGCGGGGAATGTGTCTGAGTGGTGCTGGGATTGGTACGAAGAATCGTCCTATGTGAGTGGAGCTACCGATCCACGGGGTGCTACATCGGGCACAGTCCGAGTGTTCCGGGGCGGCAGTTGGTACACCTACCCGGCCGGCTGCCGCGTCGCGAACCGCCACGACGAAGATCCAGAAAAATTGGTCAAAAAAGGGCTCGTCGGCTTCCGCGTAGCCCGCAGTTTCACCGGCCCGGAGCAGGCCAACACCGCGCCGACGATCTCCGACATCGCGGCACAAAGCATCAACGCAGATAGCAATACGGGAGCACTCGCCTTCACGGTTGGCGATGCTCAGACGGAAGCGTCTTTCCTCACGCTCAGCGCTAGCAGCAGCAATGCATCCTTAGTGCCGAACGCCAGCATTGTCTTCGGCGGCAGTGGAGCAAGCCGCATGGTCACGGTGACCCCCGCCATGGGTCAGAGCGGTACGGCGACGATCACGGTGACGGTGAGTGATGGTTCGCTGAGCACGAGCGACACCTTTCTTTTGAAGGTCGCCAATACCCCCGCCGCTCCCACCGGCTTCTCCCTCATCCCGTCCGGCAGTTTCATCATGGGCGACGCGGTTGATGGTGATTCCGCTAATCCGACCCGCACGGTGGATGTCAGTGCGTTTTACATGGCGAAGAATCTGACGACTATGGCGGAGTGGGACACCGTTCGGGCATGGGCGATCAGCAATGGTTACACGGATCTGATTGTGGGATTAGGCAATGCCAGCGACCACCCCGTGCTGATGCCTTCGTGGTACCAAGCCGTGAAGTTCTGCAACGCCCGCAGCCAGCAGGAAGGGCTGACGCCGGTGTACTACACTGACGAAGCGCAGACGACGGTTTACAAGACGGGAAATGCTGTTTTGACCGGCGGAATGGTGAAATGGACCGCCAATGGCTACCGCCTGCCGACTGAGGCGGAGTGGGAAAAGGCGGCGCGGGGCGGCTTGAGCGGCAAGCGCTACCCATGGGGCGATACAATCAGCCAGACTCAGGCGAGTTATGATCCCTTTGCGAGCGATAACTTCGTTGCATTCGCCAGCAGCGCTTGGTGGACGGCCCCGCTGCCAAACACCTCACCAGTAGGATCGTTTGCGGCGAACGGTTACGGCTTGAACGACATGGCGGGTAACGTCATGCAATGGTGTTGGGATGAGGTGAAGGTGACAGAATACTTTGCATTCAACGAGAACTATAAGCGGATGGCCCGGGGCGGTAGTGGTGTCCGAAATGAGTCCTTCTGTCGCGTCGCAAAGCAATACCCCGGCCTCTCAGATGGCGTATACCATGGTTGGCCTACCATCCCACTCAACGCAGACTTCGGGTTCCGGGTGGCCCGCAGCTCAGTTCCTTACTAAATAGCGAGTACCAAAACGAATGGAACGGAGTAAGCGTAGTGCCGGGAGTGTTGTGAACAACGGTGAGAGCGCATCCAATCAGAACAAGACGAAAAGGGGCGAAGGTCCCGAATTGCTTTTTTCTGAAAAATGAGGTGCGCCATTTGAGTTCATCCAGACATCCCGGCGAACGTTCAAGTCCGTTCCAAGGAGGAGTTGAATCAACTCCTCCGCCAATCCCGACGGGATTGTGACCCAAAGCCCAGGGTAGCCACGCACCACGCGGGACTACCCTGGGCTTAACTGTTACAAAAACATGCAAGCCTGATGGGGGTGTGTCGCCTCACACGAGCCCGTCTTTCCGGGCTTGTTTCCAATACATGTATTCGGCGCTTCCTTGGTTGCGATTGATGCTGATTTCAAACTCGGGCAGGGAAACGGCCGCGCGGTGCCGACGGCGTGGATGATGCGGGCCCCAGTTCGGGTCGCCGTCGTTCCAGGAGGCCCTCCGGCTCTCTAATCAGCTTTCTCAACGGCCTTCATCCCAACCGCATATTCCGAGCAATCGTTTCATGGCGCAGTGACTTTGAGCCTTAGGAAAAGTGCCTCGGTGCCTGCAGGGACGGCAGCTCGTACGGTGCGGATCGTGAAACTATACAAAGTGCCGATACCACCCCACGTAGCTTTCCTCCGTCCTCAAGCGGTATTGCGTGAAACGAATCACCTGCCGAATCCGTTCTATCAGTTTCACAGTTCCAGTCTGCAGAATAACATGTTAAATACGCATATTATTCCCCGGAAGTAGAGGTTTGTGACAAGGGCACTTTCAAAGAATAACACGCCGATAAGCGCGCAAACCTCCATTTCCGTCGATTGATGCTCAGAGATTCATGAATTCCCACATGAAAAACCTTGCGAAATCCCGCGCGTAAACCTTCACTTCCGGAGTCTGTTAAGCCGCCCGACATTTTCCCCCGGTTCTGTAGACGAATAACAAGTTAGGCAATAAATATCCAGCACATCGCAATGGCCATCTCCGAAATCGATATAAAGTTACTCTGGGGTAGGGCGGGTGGCATGTGTTCAAAGCCGGATTGCACGGAAGATCTTACGGCATTGGTCGAGTCAGGCAACTACATCGTAGGCGAGATGGCGCATGTGATCGGGCGCAAACCCACCGCTAAGCGTAGCACGCCTGAGGGCGGTCCTGACACCTACGATAATCTGATCCTTCTGTGTCCTACACACCATAAGCACATTGACAAGGCACCCGAGGGCACTTTTCCCGCTGAGCTAATCCATGATTGGAAGCGCAAGCAGGAAGAGACTATCCGTAGTGCTGGTTGCACAATTCGATACGTTTCATTCGAAGAGCTTCGGCGAGAGATATCTCGTCTACTCGCTACTAATCGTGCAGTTTTCAGAGCATTCGGTCCACGTAGTGATACTGCTGTTACTGATCCTAGCTCTAATCTCTTTTCAATCTGGGAATTACGACGACTTGATCGCATTGTTCCCAACAACCGCAGGATTCTCAACTTGCTCGATGCTAATGCCTCATTAATTCCCTCCCGCAATCTTGAGGTAGCTGAGAGATTCCGGATGCACGCAGAAGCATACGAAAGACATGTGGTGCACCGGCTTGACAGTTACCCACTATTCCCAACAGAATTTGAACAAGCTTTTTCAGAAGATGAATAATGGAAGCAATGAATGGGGTGTTTCGTTTAGTCGAATTTCTTGGCTAGAAGGCGCTATTTCCAGCCACGCAAACGTGGTAAATGTCTCTAGACATGACGATATCATCCTTGAGATTGAACGCGCTAATGGGCCTCCTGTTACCGCTATTTGCCTTGATGAGTATGCATTCGGGGAGGCGGCTGCCCAACGGGTGTTTCATGAGTTTCCCAATGTTAATTTCATTTCAGTTGGGGGGAACTGGAATGGATACACCCCTGAGGCGAAAGAACTCTGCCTCTCAAAAAAAGTGGGACTTTACAATTCTAGTGAACTGACCGGCGCGCTCTGGCTTGATAATTTCTGGGATTATGCAGCAAAAGACAAAGATGGAGATCCAGTCTATCAGTATCGATCTGCCTGATCTGCTGGCTGTTTATGGTTTTGGCTCCTTCTTTCGCGGGAGCCATAGTCGAGACTGCGACCTACTCGTGGTTGTATCAGATGACAATCGAGATTTAGGAACTCTACACGCGACCATATCCCGTGAGTTTCGTTCACTTGGGCATCGTGTTGGTATTTTGTTTGATTTGACCATCCTGACAGCGAGAGAGCACAGACGAAAACCACTAAGGGAGCACAATTGCTTAGTATCAATCTTCGACAGGTGCGGCGAATCCTTGCCTAACAAGCCGCATCATCCAACCACTAGGAGCCGTTCTGTTTCCATGATTTCCCGTAATTGCAACACTAACCCCGTGATCCACGTCCACCCCCGCTCCTAGTGGTGGATGTGCTCATCGTTAGTCCAGAAATCAAAACTATGACAGATTCCGCGTTTATTATCGATTGTTGTTGGTGCAAAGCAAAAGTTGCCGCCAAGCAACTCGGCTCCGCAACGCATCAAGGTTCCGATCCCGATTGCGGAGAACCGTTTGGGCATCGGCTTTTTATTGGAAAGTGTCCTACGTGTGGATGCCTTCTTGCTGGCGAGTCTGATCAGATTCGCTTCCAAGATTTCGATGCAGATGAGGATCGGTGGACTGACATTGTGAGAGTTTTTCCCAAGCCTCCCAAGCGGTTTAATAGCTACCGAATTCCCCGTCAGGTCACTGAGTCCCTCGCGGAGGCAGAGCGCTCACTTCAGGCGAATGCCAATACGGCTGCTTGCGTCATGCTTGGTCGCGCTCTCGAGGCCATGTGCCGCGATGTACTGAACGCTCATGATGCAATACCGGGAGAGCCAGTCCCTACGAAGAAGATCATGCTGGGAGAGGGCATTAAGCGTCTTCGCGAGCTAAAGGTCATTGACCAGCGGTTATATGATTGGAGCCAAGAACTCCAGGCATTTCGCAACATTGCCGCGCATCCAGACGACATTTCGATTACACGTGAAGACGCAGAAGATTTGCAGACATTTGGATACGCAATCACAGAATACATTTACGATTTGGCAGATCGTTATGAGGAGTTTAAAGCTAGAATTGCCAGAAGAAAGAAGGACTAACCATAAAGGGTGCTGCGAAGGCTGAGCGGTAGCGAAGACTTCGACTGCGCCGTTTGGTTGAACAAGTCCGGAGCCGAGGTAGGCTCGCTTGATGCGTTTTCTGTTTGCTTAGGTTCCAACATCAATGCTCGCCACGGGCGTCGCGGGTGAGTCACTTCCCTTTCAATCCTCAATCCGACCCAGAGGTAGCTGGCTAGCACCAGTCGCAGCCATAAGGTCTCGCGAGAAAATCGGCATTGATTGCGCAGCATCCAGACAATACGCTGCCCCCATGAATGAAACTGTAGCATCGATAGAAAATGCCGTGGAACAATTGGGTCGCGATGACTTGGCTGTCTTCCGCGAATGGTTCTCATCGTTCGAGGCCGCCGAGTGGGATGCGCAGATTGAGCGCGACATTTCCGCTGGGAAGCTCGATAAGCTCGCCGCTGAGGGAATCGAGGAATTTGTGGCTGGAAGAACCCGTAGCCTCTGAACCGATTGATCCATCACGCTACCAAGAAGTTTTGGAACGCCTACGATCAACTTCCTTTGCGCGTCCAAAGTGTCGCTGACGAGAATTTCCAGCTTTTGAAGGCTGATCCGTTTCACCCCTCGCTACACTTCAAGAAGGTTGGCAGGTTTTGGTCTGTTCGTGCAGGTATCCAGTATCGTGCTCTGGGAGTGCGCCATGAGGGAGCGATGATATGGTTGTGGATCGGGCCTCACTCTGAATACGACAAGCTCATCTCAGAATGAAGACAGCAGAACCATAAAGGGTGCTGCGAAGGCTGAGCGGTAGCGAAGACTTCGACTGCGCCGTTTGGTTGAACAAGTCCGGAGCCGAGGGGGGCTCGCTTGATGCGTTTTCTGTTTGCTTAGGTTCCAAGATCGATGCCCGCCAAGGGCGTCGCGGGTGAGGCGGGCATAGTGGTTGACGCTCGAAGGAGGTAGGTTGAACGCAAGGGTGGCGTGAGTCGGTGGTTTGGTGGAGTTCGGATGAGGCTGGAACGGTGAAAATTTCACCTTGGAGACGTGATCCGCCATTGCCGGTTGCGAGGTTGCGCAAAAAGCCAGTGTGCTGAAACGAAGTTGGATGGAGGGTCAGGCGCATGAGCGTTTCCGAATGGGTGGCCCGCAGCCCGAACGCAGCGCGGTTAGGGGAATTTCCGGTCAACCAAGACTTCGGCTTTAGCGTGGCCCGCAAGTCAGTTCCCCAAGAAACAGCGAGTAGCAGAACGAGTGGAACGGAGTAAGCGATCCATGGCCATCGGCGTCATCGCCGACGAAGAAATCGGCCAATCCAGCGAGACCAAGGAAGTCGTCTTCGCCGGGTGAATTTCCGGCAGCCATTTTCACCCCACCGCCACTCCTTGCGGGATGGTCTCCCAGAGCCTAGGGTTGCTCGCCTCGGGCTGCCCTAGGCTCACTCGCCTCACATGAGCCCGTCCTTGCGGGCTTGTTTCCAATACGTGTATTCGGCGCTTCCTTGGTTGAGATTGATGCAGATTTCAAACTCGGGCAGGGAAACGGCCGCGACTAGCCGACGGCGTGAATGCTGCTGGCCCCAGTTCGGGTCGCCGCCGTTCCAGGAGGCCCTCCGGCTCTCTAATCAGCTTGATCAAAGGCCTTCATCCCAACCGCAAATTCCGAGCAATCGTTTCATGGCGCGGTGACTTTGAGCCTTAGGAAAAGCGCCTCAGTCCCTGCGGGGACGGCGGCTCGCACGGTGCGGATCGTGCCGTTGTCACTGGTGATTTGCTGAGTGACTCCGGCGCTGCTCCAAGTCCCGGCGGCGAGGGTGCGGCTCCACTCGACGGCGTAGGTGAGGTCTGGCGCGAGACTCGGGCGGGCGTAGGTGAAGGCGAGCGTGCTGCCTTCAAGCGCGGTGGTGTAGGGCGCGGTGTTCGCTTGCGTGGGGTGGGTGGCGAGGGCGTATTCGAGCAGGTTGTTGAAGGCGTCGCCATCGGGGTCGGCGGTACTCAGGGCGTTGGTGCCGGTGAGCGAGGGATAGGTGGTCAGCCATTGCGCGAAGGATGCGGTGGGCTCGATGACATAGGTGACGCTGAGCCTCGGCGGAGTGCCGCCGGATTTGTCGAACGCGTCAGCAGTGCGGCGGCCGGTGCCTTTGATGAAGAGCGCGATGGCATTGCCGCTGGCCCAGCCGGGACGGGAAACGATTTCCTGCAGGATGCCTGCGAGGTTCGGAGTGCGCTGGCTGGCGGCGGCCTCGCCCATAACGCTCCACGCGGGGGGCTGCCAAACGAGGCGGGTCGTGGTAATGGGACGATTGCTGAGATTTCTCGCAGTGGCACTGAATGCGGCGGCCTGGTCGGTGGCTTCCACGGTGATGTCGAGCGTGGTCGCTTCACTCTGCGTTCCTGCGGCGGTGAACTGAATGGCGGCATGGGTGATGGTGGCTCCTTGCGGAATCGGCAGTCCGGCAAAACGCAGGCCTACGAGTGGGTCGCTCCCCCCGGTGGTCGCGATGGGCCCGCGTGCGTTCGGGAGTTCGAGGTGGGTGCTCGTGAGGTCCACGGTGCCGAAGACGGATTCCTCAGCATCGTCCGCACTGGCGGCGAGAGGCACGGATAGCGTGAGGGGCGTGCCTCCATCCATGACGGAGAGCCAGAACTCGTCTCTGGCCGTGTGCGTGCCGTCGCTCACGGTGAGTGTGATGAACGCGGCACCGCTCTGGTTCGCTGCGGGCGTGACGGTGACGGTGCGGTTCGCTCCGCTGCCGCCGAAGACGATGTTCGCAGGCGGCACGAGCGTGGGGTTAGACGAGGATTTCGTGAGCGTGAGCGAGCCGGGGGCGGTGAGGTCGTCGCCGATGGTGAAGGGGAGCGCGGCGGTGGCGATGTTCTTGGTGGTGGTCTGGGTGGCGACGTCGCTGATGGTCGGGGGGTCGTTGATGCCGGAGATGGTCCATTCGTCGAGCGAGCTGACGGTGGGCAACGCGGCGGGCTCGGGGATGGGGTCGCCGTTGGCGAGAGGTTTCAGATAAACGGTCAGTCGCGTGCTGGTGACATCCGTGAGCTGGATGCTGAGTTTTTGGAACTCATTGTTCTCGTTTTGCCCGGCGGGCTTCGGCGAACTGGCAAAGGGAGTTGAATCCTGGACGGTGAAGACGCCGTCGCCGCTCAGGATTTTGCACCAAAGCCGCTCGTCGCCTTGGGTGAGCATGGCGGAGGTGCGGTCGGCCGCAATGTCACATGTGGTAGTGCCCGAGTTGAAGTGCATGAACCACCACACGGTGGAAGACGTACTGAGTGAAATCTCGTCCTGCACGATGACGTCGTGGCGGCCATTGAGCAGCCGGAAGCCGCGCCGGACGTTGGTCGCGTTTTTATAGGCTGGTGTCAGGTCCATGACGCTGGCCGAGCCGTCGCCATCGGGCGAACTGCGCCAGAACTGAATGGGACAATCGCTGCCGAGCTGCTGGTCCGGGCCGCTGCCGGGATTGATGACGAGCGTGTTGTGGCCCTCGGC
This sequence comes from Akkermansiaceae bacterium, assembly GCA_029866215.1. GTDB lineage: Bacteria > Verrucomicrobiota > Verrucomicrobiia > Verrucomicrobiales > Akkermansiaceae > Luteolibacter. The sequence continues at coordinate 19,633 of JARWZU010000061.1, read as the reverse complement.
GCGCTTGCGGTAGTAGTCCCAGCGGTCGGTGCCGGAGGAGGAGGTCGGATTCAGCACGCCCCGCAGCGAGTAATCTTCCGTGCCCATGTCGAGAGCCCAGTTCTTGCCGTTGGCATAAAGTACGAACGAACCAGCATCGAGGTCGGTGTGAGTATGTTCGCCGAGATTCCCGCCTTTGAAGGCCAGATAGGTTGCGCGGGAGTCGTTCCACTTCTCGCGAAAAACTCCCGCCTCCAGCGTATCGTAAGCGGGCGACGTAGGCTTGGTCGCGCCGCGAAAATAGACATCGGGCGACACGCTCTCCAAGCTGGGATTGCTGCCGCGAGGGTCATACCACAACAAATCCAGTGCCTCGGGTCCGAAGTCGCTCTCGTTGCAAAATTTACGCTCAAACCATGCGCACACCGGCCGGTTGTAGCGCCGTGCGAACCAGAATAGCTCGGCACCGGCCTTCTCATAGGGTAGTGCGTCGCCGAAGTTAAACATTTTATTCGTGGGCCCGGTCATGTGCATGGGCACGACGCCGCTTTCCGAGAGCCCATCCTTGCTGCTGAGGGAGCCGAAGTCTGAGCCCAGCACGCCTTCCAGACCGGAGAGCATCCGCACGAGATACCGCGCCGAGTAGCCCCAGTAGTTCGCGCCTTCGTAAATCGCGCCGTTGTCCGCCGTGTAATGGCCGAGCACTGGACGCACCGAAGCGAGCGCCCGCTGGAGTATCTCTTCCACCTTCGCCTCTTCAGAAGTGCCCATCGCCAGCGCACCGAGCACCATGCCGCCGTTGTTCACGGGGTTCGAAGTGTTCGCGCTGTCCAGCGTCCAATCTTCATCCCCATCGTAGTCGGCGATGGCTGGATTGAACCCCTTGCTGACGATGGCACTGCGAATCGCCGAGAGCCGCGGAGCCGACCAGTAGTGGTAAAACCAGTCCAGGCCGATGGCGAAGGCGTGCGTCATTTCCGCCACGCAGAGAAATTTCGACGGCTGCCAGTCTGGGAAATTCCGCGCCGCATCGAGTTCCAGCCACGCCCGCTCGGCGTATTTGCTGTCGCCGGAAATCTTCCACACCAGCGCCAGCGTATACATGCGGTCCAAGACCGAGCGGCTCACGGTGAGATTGTCTGTCGCATTGAACGTGTTCACCTCCTGGACGAGCATGTCATCCGCTTGGTCGAGCAGTTTGTCGTACCAGTTCGCCTGATTGCCCGATGGGTTCGCGAGGATTTGCGCCTTCAGCCAGTCGAACCGCTCCTGCGTTGCCAGCACCCGCGGATGCCCCGTGGCTAAACTATCCAGCAATGCCGACTCCTCCAGCGGCTGCGGCCGGTCAATGCCCGCCTGGACGAGGTAGTCGCCACCAATCACCTCCCACGTCTCGCTGCCCGGCGTCTTCCACGCGACGGAAAAATGGTCGCTGCCCGTGGACTCCACATGCAGCAGCTCGACGAAATATTTCTGCCCCGCCGTGAGCGTCCGCGTCGTGGACACTTGCGAGGGAAACTTCGTCCACTCGCGGAACCCGGTGGCCGATGGCGCCGACGCAATGAGCGCCCTGTTCCCCTCCGCTGAATCCGTGCTGAGAAACAGTTCCACGATTTCATCGCCTGCCACCGCGAAGCTGTAGCTACCGCTCACCTGCGGCACGATGAAACCCGTGACGCGAGTGCCAAAACTGTCCTTCCAGTCCCGGTGAAACGACTCGAAGCTCGGGATGAAATCGCGGGCCAGCGGGCGGTCCGGATAATTCGGGTGAGTTTTCAATTTGCTGATGGTGATGTCCGTGACCCCCTGGCCATCCCAAACCTCCTTCATCAGAGCGCCCGTCTCCGCTTTCCCCTCGTCCGTGAACAGCCGCGACTGCGGAATCACCTGCCGCGCCAGGCTCGGGCTAGACCACTCCAGCTTGGCCACCGCGTCGCCCCCCCTCTCCATCATCTCCAGCCGGATGTTCACCCTGCGCCCGGCGGTCAACTTTACCGTACCTCGCATTTTCAGCCCGCCGGTGACGTGTACCGTTCGCGCTGCAATGAGCTTGTCATCAATCCACAATCGCGACCCATTATCCGCCGCGACGTAGAACGTGTAGGTTTCGGAGAACTGAGGATCAATCTGCCCCGTCCACCGCACCGAGAAATACTCCCCGCTCGTCAACGCCGTGCCCTCCGGAATCGAAGCGCCCCAATTAAAATTCACCGTCGCGTCCGTACGCAAGGTCACCTGCGAGGTGAAATCGTCATTGTCGAAATAGCAGCCCGTCAGCCCATTCGCCGCCTCAGCGCGAAAGGTAGCGAGCAGGAGCAGGAGTAGCGCGGTCAGTTTCCTTATTGAAAGGAATTTGCTTTTCGTGGGTGACGTCATTGGTGGGTCCGGGGCTGGGGAGAGAGGGAGTCTGGTGGGAGAGAGGGTCGGAAGAAGTCTGAAATTTGAATGAGGAATGGTGAGCCGCGAGCAGAGAGCGGTTTCAGAAGTCTGGGTTAGGCTGATGGCACTGGGCTTCAGATTGGTTCATGGTGAACTTAAAGTATAGCTGAGCGTACTTCTCCCGATTGTCCTATCAAGGTGTTTTTGCACGTGTCAGCGCTGATTCAAAACTAGATAGTTTCTAGCGCGAGACTGTCAAGAGTCGGGGGGCAATACGATAAAAATACACCCCAAGGATGATTGACGAGATGTTAAGGAAAGGGAGAAAATGCTTGTCAGGTTTACTTCCCCAGTGACAGCACGCCAACAAACACACACACTACACTAACTCAAGATGAAGAAAATTATCATTCCTACTTCTGTCGCACTCGCGTCCATGATCTTCCTTAGCGGCTGCGTGGTTGCCATCGGCACCCGAGAGCCTCAAGATAGCGGGGGCACGGTGGGCCAGCAGTTGATTGACTTGCAGAAGGCCAAAGATGTCGGAGCCATTACTGATGCCGAATTCAAGACTCAGAAGGCAAGATCGCTCAAAAACAAATGAGCCAAACCATGCGGCCGAACAATAAAGGGTGCTGCGAAGGCTTAGCGGTAGCGAAGACTTCGACTGTGCCGTTTGGTTGAACAAGTCCGGAGCCGAGGGGGGCTCGCTTGATGCGTTTTCTGTTTGCTTAGGTTCCAGCATCAATGCCCGCCACGGGAGGCGCGGGTGGGTCGCGCACAGTGGATAACGCTCAAAGGACGTAGTTAGATTCCAAGGGTGGCGTGAGTTGGCGGCCTAGTGGAGTTGGTATTAGGCTGGAACGGTGAAAATTCCACCTGCGAGACCTGATCTGCCATTGCCGGTTGCGAGGTTGCGCAAAAAGCCAGTGTGCTGAAACGAAGGTGAATGGAGTGTCAGGCGCATGAGCGTTTCCGAATGGGTGGCCCGCGGCCCGAACGCCACGCGGGGAGGAGAAAGAAGAGTTTTTTCATCGGCTCTCCGCAACAGGAACAGGTGACGACGTGGGGTGGCTTTTGGATAGCCATCGGTTGCCGCGCCAATTGGCAAGGGGCGTCCGGTGGGGAAGGCGATGCGCTCCCGTTTGGCCTTGGCTGCGGGGTGGCAGAAGCCGTGGTAGCGCACCGCGCGCAGGCCGCGTGGCAGGACGTGGCGCAGGTAACGCTTGACGAACTCACCGCCAGTTAGGGGCTCTAACCGCATGACGTCGCCATGCGCACATCCGGCGATGGGTTGGTATTTGAATGGCCGCTTCTGCTATTCAGCCCCACGGCCATCAATTTTTCAAAACAACCCCGCACCATCTACTAACAGTCTGCTGTGCAGCGGCTTAGTTCAGCCAAGCGGTAGAGGCAACACCGCTGCGCTCCGTGCCTCGTCTTAGATGGTTTGTAAAAAAGCCTCTTGACGGCGTGGTGCGCATGCAACACATTATGAGCATGAAGACCGCAGCAGTCCACAGTCGAATTCAGCCTGAGATTAAGGAGCAGGCCGAGGGGATACTCCAACGCTTGGGTCTGAGTCCGACCGAGGCAATTCGTATGTTTTATACACAGATCACCTTGCGGAACGGACTGCCGTTCGATGTGGCTATTCCGAATGACGTGACGATCAAGGCACTCGAGGAATCCCGGAACGGCCGTAATCTGGAACGATTCGACTCTACCGAGAAACTTTTCGATGGCTGGAGTGCATGAAAGCGATTTTTCAGACCAGCCAATTCAAAAAAGATTTCAAGAGGATTAAGAAGCGAGGCAAAGATTTGAGTAGGATCAAGGAGGTCGTAAGTGCCATAGTAAATAGCGAAGCGTTGGAAGAGCGTCATCGTGACCACGCACTGAGTGGGAATTGGTCAGGGTCAAGAGACTGTCATATCGAACCGGACTGGATTCTAATCTATCGTGTTGATGAAGATTACCTGTTCCTTGAGAGGACGGGCAGCCACAGTGACCTTTTTAGATAAGAAGAACACCCAACAAGTCGTGGCGCACCAGCCGGCCATCATTTTTTCAATTTCATTTCAACACCCATCCAATCGCGCCGGTGAGTGCACATCTAACGTTCGCTAGGAAAATAAAAATGATGCGGGTGTATTCTTTGTCAGTGTCGGAGCAATACTTTTGCTCATTCTGCCTCCGCGGCATCGTTCGCGAGTGTCAGTTCGCCAACTAACCGAAGAGTGTGGTCACTGGCACGCCCTTGTCGGCGATTTTGAAGGGGCGCCTCGTGGGTGACATGACGACGGTGTCGTAGGGGAGCGAGAGGGCGTGGGCAATGGTGGCGTTGAAATCTTGAACGCTAACCATGCCGTCCTTGACCCTGCCGCCTGATGCATCGGTGGTGCCGTGCTTGACGCCGCCCTTGATGCCGCCGCCGGCGAGCAGACAGGAGAAAGCTTCGGGGTGGTGGTCGCGGCCTTCCTTGTGCTCGGCTTTGATCTCGGGGGTGCGGCCAAACTCGGTAGCGACGACGACCAGCGTGTCCTGAAGCTTGCCGCATTTTTCGAGGTCGGTGATGAGTGCAGCGTAGGCTTGGTCGAACTCCTGACAACGGCCGGCGACTCCGGTGAAATTATCGTAATGGGTGTCCCAACCGCCAAGCTGCACTTCGATGAAGCGCACTCCGTTCTGCACGAGTCTGCGGGCTAACAGGCAGCCCTGAGCGAAGCGGCCTGAGCCGTAGAGTTTGCGGGTGGCCTCGGATTCTTGTTTGAGATCGAAAGCTTTGAGGTCTTTCGAATTCATCAGCGTAATGGCTTCACGATAGAGTTCCTCGTAGGCCTTCACGTCGGCGTTGGCATAGCGGTCGTGGAACTGGCGGTTCATCTTGTCGGCCAGTGACAAGCGGCGCTCGAAATCCTCTTGGGTCACTTCGGCGGCGCGGCGGGAATCATTGAGCCCTTGGTCGGGACTGCCGATCAAAGCGGCGGAATACTTGGCACCGAGAAAGCCACCACCGGCGAGTTCGGGGGCGCTGTTGACGGCGACGAATCCGGGAAGTTCAGGGTGGATGCGCCCGCCCAATTTCAAGACCCACGAGCCGAGCGATGGATGCTTGATGGTGCCGCGCATATTATAACTGGTGTGCATGGCGTAGGAGCCTTGTTCGTGGGCACCTTGGGTCGAGTTCATCGAGTTGATGACGCAAACCTTGTCCATCACCTCGGCGGTTTTTTTCAGATAGTGGCCGATCATCACGCCGTCCGCCTTGGTCGGGATGGCTTCGGTTTTACCCATCACTTCTTTTTTCTTCGGCTTGGGATCGAAGGTGTCGATGTGGCTCATGCCGCCGGACATGTAAAGATAGATGACGCTCTTGGCAGTGCCGCCTTTGAGTGCGGCTTCTGGTGCGGCGCTGGCGAGCGTGCCGCCTAACATCGGGAACAGATGCACGCCGAGGTAAGCGCGTGCGGCATTGGTTACGAACTGGCGGCGCGTGAGTTCGTCGGCTTTGAGGAATGGGTTCATGGGTTTTATTGGAGAAATAGAAATTCAGAGGACATGACGAGAGCGGAGACGATGTTACGGTAGCCCGCAGCGCCTTGTTTTTTTGCCTCATCTAGCATCCATGACATTTCCCTGTCGGTCGGCGGGCGGTTCAGGATGGCAATGTAGAGGCGACGAATTTTTTCGTTGTCGGTGGTCACGCCATCGAGGGTCTTGTAGAGATGGGCGGAGGGGTGATTGACGAGCTCGCGTTGCACGAAGCCATTCATCAGTGAGAGGACTTGGCCGACATTCGGTTCGCGGCTGGAGGCGTCCACGACCTCGCGTTCGGAAGAGCCAAACAGATAGAGGAAATGCTCGCGCGGTGCGGGGGAGGGGAGTTCCGAGGCGCGGACTTTCGCGTTCTTGTCGTAGGAGCGGGTTTCATTCATGCTCATCATCATCGAGTTTTCCGAGCTGGCGCTTGCGAAACTGTTTTTCACCTCGCTGGCGAACTTCGAGAAATAGGTGCGAACTTCTTGCTCAGACTTGAGAGCGAGCACTTCCTTCGAGAGCTGGGTCATGGTTTTCTTGCCGACTAGGACGGGCTTGTTGGCTACGTAGATGCGGTCATCGAGAGAGCGGATTGGCTGCTTGTCCGGATCACCGGCGGCGAGGGTGATGAGAGAGTCCCAGATTTGCTCGGAGGAAAGGCGCTCGATTTTTCGGCCGTGGAAGTCGTCGCCGCCTTCGAGGGAGGAAGGGTTAGGATTGGTGGCGAACTGGAAGGTGCGGGTGAGGAGCAGGATTTGCTGAAATGCGCGGAGGTCATAATCCAGATTGATCATGAGCTCGCCGAGATAAGTCATCAAATCCGGATAGTTGGATTTGGCGGCGGGCATGAATTCATCGACTGGCTCGTAGACTCCCTTGCCCATGACGCGTTTCCACATCCGGTTGGCAATGACGGTTGAAAATTGATCGCCAGTTTTCGCGACGATCCAGTCGGCAAGTTTGGCTCGGCCGTCAGGGTTTGTCTTTTTCTCCGAAATCCTCACCGGCTTGCCGAAGGGTGTGCGTGCGCTGATCATTTCGCCCGGCTTGGCGTCGTTATATTGGTAGTCCGTTGGCAGTGCGATTTGGCCGGTGCCGCCGCCACCCATTGACATGCCGTAAACTTTGTCCCAAAGGACCTGTGCGACGCGGTAGCTCTCGCCACGCGTCACTTGGTCATTCTGGAGTTCGTTCCACAGCGGCTGCATGTTTTCCTGCCCGACGGGGGTCTGTCCGTGGGTGAAGGCAGCGAGCTGATAGAAATCATGGCGCTCGGTGGTGCCAAACGGATCGTCATGGCATTGGGCGCACTCCATGCGGGTTCCGAGGAACACGCGCATGGTGTTGGAAAGATTGTCCAGTGGCATGCCGCGATCCCGCGTGTAGTAACCGACCGCAGCGGTGTTCGGGTCCCAGCCATCGCCAGAGGAGGCGATCAGATGGCTGGTGAATTCATTCCATGGCATGTTGTTGGTCATCGCATCGCGGACCCACTGGCGATAGGGCTCGTTGGTCGCCGAGGTGCCGACGCGACCATCGGTGACTCGAAGCAGATCGAAGGCCCAGTTGGTCATGTGGCTCGAAAAGCCCTTCGACTTGAGAAGGTAGTCCACCAGGGACTCGTACTTGGTCGGGTCTTCGATCTCCAAGAACGCTAGCGCCTCTTCCGCAGTTGGGATGCGACCCACGGAAACGAGAAAAGCCCGCCGCAGGAAGGTTGCATCGTCGGTGACCTTGGGCACGTCGAGTTTCTTGCTGCGATAGAACGCGGCGATGTGCTGGTCGATTTCTAGCGCCGACTTTTTCAGGAATTTTGGGTCATCCTGTGGCTTTGGGCTTTGAGCAGAAAGTCCGCCAAACGAGGTGATCATCGCCACGGCGGTGAGTGTGAAGTAACGTTTCATGGGTTTTACGCTAAGGCCAAACCTAGCGATGCCCGTGAACAAGTCAATTTGACTCTGATAAAATTGTTGTTGGGGTGTGGTCAGGCGCGAGAATCTTGCATTGGTTGGTGAGGATGTGTGGTGTTTGGTTATTTGACCCAATCCTTAAGCCATATGATTTGTGGCTAAGCGATGCCCTATCTGACTTCGGCTTTTGGTCTCAAAGGACTGGGTGGTTCTTTTTTGGTGAAATGACCGGGCCGATGGAATTGCGTCGAATGATCGCGGTGCTGACAGAGTGCGGCTACAATTCCGTGATCTTCAATCCTTATTGTGCGTGCACGCGGACGAAGAGTTTACCTGCGATCGGCGCGTTGCTGACCTGAACCGTTACCGTTTGGACGTCACCACTCGTGGCGACGTTGGCCTCGGTGGCTCCAGTGTCCTGCACCCAGGTCCCGAGGTTGGTGGAGGTGAATATTAGGTAAGTGAGGCCGGAACCAACGCGCCGGGTGTACTGGAACCTACCAGTGGCGCTGTCGAGCGGTTGGGTGATCGGGTTGGCCGATGCTCCGATAGATGGATTGAGGCCGAAGGCGAATTCCTGCTGGTTGGTCAGACCATCGTGGTCAGGGTCATCCGCTGGGCCATCATTTAGGCCGGCGGTTAGGCCTTGTGAGGGATCAGTCGCCCAGTTGCCGTAAGGTGTTGGGGAGGAGCTTGAGATGGGCACGTCGGCAAAGGTCAGTGCGGGAATAGCATTGGCACCGTAGAGCAGGCTTGAAACAGCTTCGCCATAGTTCCAGTAAGAGTCCTCCAGATAGTCGAGGTTGGAGGTGGCGGTGCCGGCGGCGGACAATTGGAGTTTGATGAGTTTCTTGTTCACGGGATCAACCTTGCCCGAGGTCACCTTGCTGCCGACCTTGTCCAGATAGTAGTTCGGCAGTGAGAAGTTGTTCCATGTCATGTCCTGGTCGAACACCAAGCCGATTTCAGTTCTGGCAGCGGTGGTATAGTAGGCGTACCGCAAGATCGGCGCAGTGACGGCCATTGCCGGGACGACTCCGTAAAAATCCTGGCCCACCAAGGGAGCGGTCAGATTGGCAAAATTCTGGTAACCGGTGGGGTTGAAATGGCAGCCCTCATAGCCGGGTGTTGCTAGGGTACACAGGACGTTCATTTTCGAAAACAGGCTGGGCAGGGTTCGTTGCACGTCGCGCAGTTGGTCGCCTTTCGGTCCCATCGAACAGGGTTTGGGCATCACCTGATAGATGATGTATCGCTGGATGTTGGGAAAATCCTGTTTCCAGGCGGCGGACATGTCGACGAAGTATTGTTGATAGGATTTGTAATCCCAATCGCCGGTTGGGGCGGCGGCCCCGCTGTTGTTTTCCCCTTGGTGCCAGAACACGCCTCGGATGCCGTGGCCCAGATTACCCCCGATCACTCGGTTGTAGATGCTGGCGTAGATCGAATAGAGACTCCCCGCCTGCGAATGCCCCGCAGGATTGGGCTGGTGCTGGTCGATGCGCGTGCCACCCACGGCTCCTTGGATGAAGCAGACCGGCATGTTATAGGTGGCCGTGATGGACTTGGCCAAATACCAACCCCACAGACCGAGTTGCATTTCATTACCTTTGCTAATTGCAGAGCCCCATCCAGTCGATAGGCCATAGGTGCGGATCCACGGATCGGTGGTGGAGTCGTTGGGTGCGTTATTATCGGTGGCCAGAGCGTTAGACTGACCATCGATGATATAGGCATCGCCGCACACTAGGTCGGTTACGCTAGCGATGCTCGTATCGATACCGGCGGTGGTCGTGCCAAACTCCAGGCGGTAAGTCACCTTGCCTGCGGCGATGGGCACGCTGAAACCATAGGCACCAGCCACCGGTGTTTGGCGGAGGGTGGACCCGTATTGCGTCTCGGATCCGGCATTGGGTTTGGCAAAAACTTTAAGATAAACCGGGGTCGTTCCGGCACCCGTGCCATTGTAAAAGATTGTACCTAGGTTGGTATTCGGATCTCGCGCGTAAAACTGGTAGCTGACGGCTTTTTCCGTGGCTCCCGGCGTACGTTGCAGCCAGGCATCACTCGCGGGCTCCTGCACAATAATGGTTTTGCTGGCCGTGACCGACGCGCCTTCGTTGTCGAGCACCAGCGTCACACTCAGCGGACCACTGCCTTGGGCGCGGGTGAGCGTGAGAATTCCCGGAGCGCTGGGCGTGCCTGCGGAAATCGTTTTGGCCACGGCCACACCCGCCACGTTCCAAGAATAATTGAGGTTGGCCACGCCCGCGGCTTGCAGGGCGGCCATGTTGGAAATGACCGGAGTGACGGTCATGGTTTGGCGGCCATCCCACTGGCTGGTCGAGGCGCTCAGCGTGAACACTGGGTCGGGAATCGTGTCGGTGACCGTGATAGGAATGTCCACCGTTTGGTTGCCAGCTGCATAGATCCCTTTGAAGCGAATGACGTACGATTGATTGCCAGTAACCCGTCCGGCAGCCACTGAACAGGTAAACTGATCGGTAGCGAGGATCGTTTCCACGCCGTTCTTGATGATGCTCCAATAGACTTTCTGGGCACCGCCGGCCTGACCGCTGAGGGTAGTACTAGTGCCTTCGTTTAGCGTTACCGATGCAGGCGTGGCGGAAAACGTCGATCCCGCTTGCACCAGATTGCCTAACAATGTTTGCAGAGGCTTCTGATTTTCATATTCCAGTTTGATCCAGTTTGGCGAACGGGTCGTGTTAGAAATACGCACCTCATCCATGTCGCCGGCGTAGTTGTAGCCATACCAACCACCAATATACATTCTGGCGGGAGTGGGAATGCCCATCGATCCGCCGGACCTGCTGCCATCCAGCACGCCGTTGACATAGATCTTTGCCGCACCGTTCTGATAGGTGTGGGCCACATGAATCCACTGGGACAAGGCGAGCGCACTGGCGCCCTCCACATTGGCACCGCCGAAATAACAATCCATGTTCATGTGGGGCGGACTGGCGAATTGCATCACGACTTTGCCCGAGTTCTGCTCGATGCCCCAGCCCATCACATTGGTGCCGGCGGTGCTGGACCTGATCCAAGCCTCTGACGAGTGGGGGTTGTTGCCGGTGGGAAAGTTGCTGAGATTATCCCCGACCAGAATGCCTTTGCCTGCGGTGAAATTGCGACCTTTGCCAATCATCCCAGTGGTCAGGGTGGTGCCGGAATCGGCGGGTGTGGTGTTGCCAACGACGTCGGTTGCCGTTTCATTCATGTGCAGCACGCTGACAAATCCGTTAGCCGCATTGAAGACATTGGTACCGTTCGACTCGCTCGCCACCCCGGTCTTACCCCAATACATCTTGATCTCTTGGCGCGCGTTGCCGGTGATGCTTGGGATTTTCACCCACAAGGCAGCGGTTTTGGCGGTCGAATCCCACTGTTCGATCTGATAAGAAAGCGGCACCCCCGCCACAGTGGCGAAGCGGATATCGCTGCCGTTAGCCTGAGCTTGAGTAAAGTTAAAGTTACCGGCGTTGAGCCTAACCAGCAACGGAAAGTTGGCTTCCGAAGCCCCGGCGGCCAGGTTGGCACCGTCCGGAGTGGTGAGGATAAACAAAGATGCAGAGTGAAGCCACGCGTTGTATGACACCACGCTCACTGTATAGATCTTGGTGGTGCTGCCATTCTCGGCGGTGACGGTATAGTTTACGGAGTTGCTGAAATTTTGTGTGCTCCCTGAAAGCGGACTGATGGTGGCTCCAGACGAAAGTGTGAAGGTGGGGGAAAGCGCGCTGACGGACTGGCTTTGAGGCACGACCAAGGTGACCAGATTCCCAGCAATCGTCGCGGCTCCAAGCCCCGGAAAGGTGCAGGCTGTGATATCACACGCGCTGCTGGCAGCGGCCTTGCTAACCGTCACCGTATAGGATTTTTGTGAGCCATCCTCGGCGGTGATGGTATAGATTTTCGCGCCGGTGAAATTGCCAGCAATCCCAGATGCCGGACTACCGGACGCCAGCGGCGAAACGGTGTAGGTCGGCACCAGCGCGGTCACATTCGTGGAAAAAGGCACAGTCAGGGTGATGGTGTTGGTCCCGATCGTCGGAGCACTCAGACCCGGGAATGCAAATGTTAGTATGTCCTTGGCCGCACTCTTGGGCAGCACCGTGACCGTCACGGTATAGTTGTTCGTAGCAGCTCCGTCAGTAACGACATAAGTCGCCGTGAGGCTGCTCGCAAAAGTTGGGGATGGCGCAGTGCCACTGGCTGGAACGCAAGACCCAGAGGTCAAGGTGTAGGTCGGCGCGAGAGTCGCCAAAGGCGTCGCGTTAGGTACCGCGAGGGCGATAGTCTTGTTAGCTTGGTTAATCACGCCGACCGAACCAGGGATGCCGAAGGCGGTGATGACGGCCTTGGAGCTGAGGGCAAGTACGGCGGTGGACTTGTCAAAGGTCCAAGTTTGGATCCCAGCCACTTTCGTGTAAACATTACCGACCGGACCGGTGAAGCCAGCCAAGTTAAAGGTGCCACCGAAGGATTTCGTGGTGGTATCGACCAGAGTCCAAGATCCCGAGGTCTTGGTCACCGCTGTGGTGTCGACTGTGAAAGTGCCATTCAACGTGGCGCTGCCCGCGCCGGTGACTTTCGTGCTAGATGTGTCAGTGACGGCGAATTTTAAGCCACCAGTGCTCGCGAGCACCAGCGTAGCGCCGCTGTTGACAGTGGTATTGGCGGTGTAGGTGTTGAGGCCAGAGAGGGTTACGGTGCCCCCACCCGTCAGTGTTAGAGCTCCAGCGCCAGAGATCACGCCCGACAAGGTTTGCGGCGCGGTGCTATCGTATTCGAGGACGGTTCTCGTGCCGAGGGAGATGGCGCCTGGATAATTTCCATTACCCAGCTTTCCCGTGCCGATCGTGTTCACACTCGAGTTTCCGGCGGTCCTGACGCCACCGACCACCAAGACGCCACTCGCAGTACCATTGATTTGCGCTAGCGTGATAGGCCCGGTGAAGGTATTGACACCACCGAGACTGACCCAATTCGGAGATCCCTGCGTGTTGAAGGTAACGTTCAGAGAGGTTGGGCTGCTGTCGGAGGAATCGGCGATTGCTCCGGTGAAGATGATGGCCTCACGGTCACCATTTCCATTGATACCTGTGAATACTGCGAGCGTCTTAGCACCCGTCCCAGTGGCGGTCACGGCACCGAACGTCAGGCTGGCATCGTTGTCATTGTATTTTATCGATACCGTTCCGGCGCCCGCGCCTGCAAGATTCAAAGGCCGGTTCGTGGCTTGGTTGACCCGTGGACTGCTGCCATTGTTCTGCAGGGTGACGCCGTTGTGGAGGTCGATCGTGGCGTTGGCACCAGAGGGTGCCCCAAAAACGCCGGGAGAGCCGACGTTCGAGAGGTAAGCCCCTCCCCCGGTCAGCAGCGTGCCTCCCAAGATACTCGTCTTGCCGGTGAAGGTGTTGCTGGGGGTGATCATCGTCAACTGCCCGTTGCCGGACTTGGTGAGCCCCCCCGACCCGGTGATAGCTCCGCCGTCGAAGGTATAGGTGCCGCTGGCGGCACTCACGGTCGTGGAGCTCGGCTGCATGCTGGCCGAAATGGTGATCGAGCCACCCGCCGTGTTGTTGAAGATCACATCCTGGGACCCGTTAGAAATGAAGGTCGTGGCAGCCCCGGTCCAATTAGCGGTGGTGGTGTCCCAATTGCCGCCGCCCACGTTCCAAGTGAGCGTGGCCGCCTGAGCGGATCCCGCCAGCAATGAAGCGCCCAGCGCCAAGGCAAGGGTGAAGCCTTGGAGGGCGCTTCTTGTTGGACTGCTTAAAAATCGCTTTTGAGTTGGTGGGTCTGGAAAGCGCCGGTGGCCGGAGGGCAGGGAAAAGAGGGTTTTTCTCCAAAAATTCGTCAAATTTAGGGTATTCATGATGTTCAGACTATTTGATTTTTGATAGGGTTTTATTGGTTGCTTTTCAGTTTGATTCTATGGCGGGTCGCGCTATCACATCGGACTCTAATAATTGCAAGACTGCCCGAAGCCGCACGGCTCAGTTAGGTGTCACAGCGAGCCGGACGAAGGTCTTGCCCACGCCGGGTGGCAGGGTATAGGAAACCGAGCCGACGGTGTTGCTGAGCCTTGGATCGGTGACGGAAACAGGCGTCCAAGTCACGAGATTTGGCGAGGTTTGCACGACGAACTGGGTGCCGTAGGCGGAACTAGGGATATTACCGCCATTGGTCCAAGTCACCTTGCTGCCGACGACACCCGGCAGGATTGCGCGACCGGTTGCGTTCATGAAGTAGGCGATGCCGTTTGGCACGCCGTCACGATTCGGATCGGCGTTGACCGCGTCGGTCACGCTGTTCGTGATGGCCCAGCTGGCGTAGGTTCCAGACCCGGCTCCGGCCTGGAGGGTGACGTTGCTAATGTTGTCGAGCCATGGTCTGCCGCTCACCGGTTTGAATATAATACTGAGATTACCAGCATTGGTGATGGGGGTCGTAAACGTGTAGCTCTGCCAGGTGTTTAGAGCCTGCAAGGACGTATCAATGACGGGGCTGGTGTATTCGGTCGTGTCGACCTTGAATGTGGCGGTGAATTTCCCGCCGCCATTCAATTTATCCCTCCCACCGGAGAATGTCATCGATAGGGTACCTCCTGCTTGGACGGTGGTGCTCAGGTTTTGAGTGACCGAGACGAGCCACGTCTGCAAGTTTGCGGCGAAAAGGCCATCCGCAGCGGCGGTCATTGTGTTGAACTGGTTCATCTGCAGCACTTCATACGGCGAAGAAGGGCTGTTGCCACCCACCCATGGGCTGCCCAGAGACCACCAATGAGTCGCAGCATTAAGGGTGCCGCGCGTCTCGAAGCTCCTGTTCGCCACGGGGATGGTTGAGGCTGGGTTCATCACGGTCAAGATTCCGTTAGCCGCCGTGAAACTATAGTTGGCCGCCGTCAGGGAACCCACCGTGGAGGTGATGGTGTACAATCCCAAGGTGGAGCTCGGGTTTGCAAGACAGGACAACACCGGTGCCCCGCTGACCCCCGCCGAGCTGGCATTTTCATCATTCTTGTAGCCGGTAATCTCGTAGGTGAAGGTCGGGTTGGCAGACCCCAGATTGCGAACCTTGTTGTCTGCGGTCGCCGTCAATACCGCCCGGTTCACCGTTTGCGTCAAGGAGCCGATGCTTGCAAGATGAACGTCGACACCACTGAAGTTTGCCGTGATCGTATGCGTAGCTGCATTGAGAAGAGTCGTACTGATGCTTGCTGCGCCGCTGCTGGTACTGACGTCCACCGAGCTGCCCAGCGGATTGCCATCGGCATAAAACTGCACCGTGCCGCCCGGAGGTACCGGTGAAACCGTCGCGGTGAACGTTGCCGTCTGGCCATACGTGGTGCTGGCGGACGTGGCGAGCACGGTGGTGGTTGGAATGGGTGGGGCCACCGAGGAGGACGTCGTAAAACTCATCGGTGCGGCCGCCCACACCGTATGCGCCGCATTGCTGGCACGAAAGGTGTAATAGTAAGTTGTACCAAGGACCAGATTCGTCAACGTACGGTTTATAGTGGTCGACGCTGCATTGGACCACGAGCCGACGGCGGCCGAGTTGGCCCAATTGGCTGGGTTCATGCCGCCGTTGACGGTACCCCAGTAAGCGACCACGTCGTAGTTGTTTCCGTTACACTTCAGCTTGGCGTTGATGGCCGCCGAGGTGGGCGTGATGGCTTTGGCGGCGTTGTTGGCGAGACTGCCGGTGGCCGGATAGGCCGTGGTCAGCCCGTATTTAGCGGTTAAATAGCCGCCGACCAATGCCTCGTCACTGGCCGAGAGCGCTGTGCTGTAGCCGATGATCTCGGCGATGTCACATCTTAGTACGGCTCCATCCGCGTTGGCGATCCGGTAGGCTGAATCGGTCGTATTTCCGTCGTTCACCTTGATTTTGAGAATCATGAATTTGTCAATGGGGGCAATGTTGTAGCAATAATTGCCATTTAAGGGCGAGGCGCTGCGCGTAACTGGCGTTCCATTCTTGGTCACCGCATCTGGTGCTTGGTCATTCCAGAACGTGGGGGCGTCCTGAGCCATCATGACATTGGAGCCCCGGCCTGCAGCACGGCCAAGGAATGCGCCATAGCCCCAAGCCGCTGGATTCGGCGAACGGACCACGACATATTGTTCTTTGGCAAAAAACGTTCCGGCACAGTTGAGATAGTCGCCCCGTAACTGCACCGCCGGCAGCGACATGATTTGATTCGTGGCAAGGGTTGGCGTACCATTACCCAGCGACGCGTGATGCGCATTGCCAGACCGGTCCTGCCAGCCCTGAACCACCCCACTGGCATCCATGGTGACGCCGACAGCTGCATCAAAGTGGCAGGCGAGTCCCGCCGTGACAGGAACCGTGTAGCCGTCCACCGACATCGTCGAAACGCCCGATGTGGTGACCTGACCCGTGCTGTCTGTGGCCTTGGCGGTGATGCGGTACTCGCCCGCCGCCACGTTCTGCCAGACGAATGTATACGGCGGGGAACTAGCCGATCCAATCAACGTGTCGCCGTTGTAGAAGGACACGTTGGTCACCGTCGCAGCCAAGTCCGAGGTATCGGCCGTGAGTGTCACTGCGGACGGCAGACCAGCACGCAGCCCGATGCGAGCGCCGTCCACCGGCGACGTCAGGGTCACGCCAGACAGCGGAAATAACATATCCTGCGGGATGATCATCGCGGTTTGGGATGACCGTGATGGCATATACCAATACAAGCGCGCGGTGGCGGGATTGGTGTTATTAAAATATTCCAGCTTCAGGTTATACTTCTGGCCGGCGGTAAGGGTGATGCCCACGCTGTCATTCCAAATGTTGGTGGCTTGGTTATTCCAGTCATTGATCACCTGCACGCCGTTGACCCATAAGCGAGCACCGTCGCTGGTGCGGGTGGAAAACCGGTAGGTCCCGGTCTCCGGTGCCAGTACCTGTCCGGTCCAGCGCACGCTGTAGGTGCCCGCGCTCAAACCGTTAGGAGGCGTGGTGCCCCAATCAAAGTTGACAGAGGAATCGACCCGTGACGACAAGAACCCGGTGAAATCGATGTTGTTGTAATATTTACCAGTCAAACCGCTGCCACCCATTCCCACCGCCAGTTGGACCTTCGCTGGTGACGAGGTTGTTAGAGAATCAGTCACCGTAAAAGTGAAGCTATCCATGCCCTGATAACCGCTGGCGGGGGTATAGGTGAGGTTGGGCGGAGTTCCCGTTAGAGAGCCGTGTACCGGCGGGATCGCGACGGCATAGGCCACGGGGTTGGTCCGGCGGGACGAACCAGTCAGGGCTATACCTTTGGCCGTGTTAACCGGAGTAGCAAGGATTTGGGGGGTAGCGACCGGCAGGGCATAGATCAGCACCGGCGAGGTGGTGGCGGCTTCCAATGAGGTCACGGTGCTGAGCAGCGCATTGTAGTTGTTGTCTTGTACCCAAGTCGAGAGGTCGGTTCGCAAATCTGGCAGCGTCCAGCGGGCCGCCTCGCCATAAACCGCCAAGTCCCTAATCGCCTCATCCCCCTTCACCCCACCCCAATACGCCACATTGTCGAAGCACGCTTGGATACCTTCCGCAATGCGATACTTCGTTAGGACCTTCATGGCTGCGGCGGGCGGTGTAACGGTGAACATCCGGTCAGCCGGCCCCTCAGTCTTGGCATCTTCGATCAACTCCTGGATCAACTCCTCCACATCGGCTAGGGTCAACCTGTCTTGCACAAACTCATCAAGCATGCCCCGCCACATGCCGGCCGGCTGTTTGATCCCAGCTTTCACCGCGGGATAGAGCAGGTTTTTGTTGGCATTGATGGTGATATCTCCAACCTTCTTAAACAGCGTCTCAGACAAATACCCGTTGGAAATTTGCAAGGGATCGTCCCAATCAAAGCCCGCCTCGAACGGATAGGTGGACTTCACATTGGTAACAAACGCATCGAGCATGTCCGGCACGGATGCAGCCACCGACGACGCGCTGACCTGGCCGAGCGCCTTTGCGGCCTTGGCGCGCACCCAGGTGTTAGAGTCTTTGAGGCGGCGGGTCAGGGCAGGTACGGCGCTGGCACTTTTCAGGCAGCCTAGCGCCGTGCAAGCACCTTCGCGCTGATTGGCATCGGCGGGGTTTTCCGCCATGGTGATGAGTGAGTTTACCTCGGTGGTAGTTAGCGTACGCGTGCCTAGTTCGGTGGCGGCATTGTATCTGACAATCGGATCCCATTCGCCTAAGGCGGCGATCAGCTGCGTTTTGGTATAGCTGGCGCATAGCGAGGTAAAGTCCGCAGCCCAGATGGCATTGCTCACCGTCTGGTTGCTGAGCACGCTCGCCGGATTCAACCCTTTGCCTGTGATATAGAGGTTTTTCAGGGGCATGGCGGCGTGTAGGAGATAATAGGCGGTGGGATAGTTCCAGTAGATATAACGATCATCCCAGTAGCTGGAACCCTGGCCGGGAGCCCACTGCTCGCCACCCTCATACACAAACGAGCCATCACTGCGACGTTTCATATCCCGGTCCCAGCGCAGTTTTTTCTCATATTCCGCGCCAGCGGTCGGGCCGCCCATATTGGCACCCAGAGCGGTCCACAGGTAGCTGAACCCCTGGCCGGTATGCCCATATTGCTCGCCCCTGAAGCCTGCCACGGACATCCGCGCGAAATACTCCGCCGCCACCGGCTTATCACCCATGCATGCAAACATGACGGCCGCCAGAGCGTCCTTACCATTGCTGCAGTGATCATAATAGGTTCGGCTCTGTCCCTGGAGTTGGTGCTCGCCGTAATACGGCTGGTGTTCGCCGTAGGGAATAGACCCACGGTTGACATAGTAGCTGAAAAAATTGGCGGCCCGTGCAATGGCTGGATCGATCTCCGGACTCACCACGCCCGCCTTCTTGCCCAACACAATAGCGAGTTGAGCAACCAGTCCGGCCGAGTTAACAGGTCCATACCAACCCATCGAGCCATGGGTGCCCCCAGCCACCCAGCCGCCGGGCGGCGGTACATTAGAAAACCCATGGCCGGCGGTGCCAAACATGCTCGAGTGGGTGGCGGCATAGATGATATTCGCACTGAGTCCCTGAAACACCTGGGTGTCGCCCGTCAGCATGTAATATTCTGCCAGAAAAATGGCATTGTAGTAACTCCATGCCGAATCCCCGGCCACGTAATCCGGGGGTGCCAGCTGCCTAGCATAAGCCTGTAACATCGGCAGGTACGCGGAATCACCGGTTGCCAGCAAGGCTAGCGCACTGATGGCTCCACTCCCGTCATTACCACCCCACCCATTCTCGTCAATTTTTCGTTTGAGACTTCTGGCGGCGTTAGCCATGACCAACGCGGACTTGGGGCAATTGTAGGGGGCGGTGTCCGAGTAGGCGCCCATGACGGGCAGCGTGATCGACACATCGGTGGTGACCCCGGCACGCCAGCGTTTGAATTTCAGGATACCGTTGCTGGCCTCGGCAGCTCCGATCGCCCAACCCAGACTCTTGCGTGCATCGCTGGTGAAAAGCGGCACGGCACCCGTGCCCGCACTCGCGCCCAGAATCACGTCGTCGGTGGCCAGCACCCCGGCGGCCGGCGTACCTGCGGCCACGGTCGTCACCAAAATCTGATAGGGAGCAAACGCCGTGTAGCCGTCCTGTTCTGCGGTCTCGGACCAACCGTGGTCAATCCACCCGCGCATCCCGGTGGGCCCTAGGTTATAGGTCCAGGTGCGGTCAACCGTGGAGAGATTGCTGCCTGCAGTGAGATCGATCTTCAGCGCATTGACCGCATTGACCCTGGTGGGGCTCGCGACCAACAGGGCCAGTAGGGC
>JARWZU010000049.1 GCA_029866215.1 Akkermansiaceae bacterium | reverse complement strand
CTCTCTAAATATTCCGTTTTGCTCTTTTGACTCATGATTCCAGATATCGTTTGCATCTGGGTGTCATTCTTTCTGGCGCAACGACCTTCTTCAGCTCCTTTTTTGCTGGCCCGCCGGTGTCATTCTACTTGGCGCAATGCGGGATCACGCTCGGATCTTGCATGATTTGAACAATCAGGCATGCTCTTGGCCATGCGGAAAATTGTGCTGGTTCTCTTGGTTTTCGCGGGTCTTCTGGGAACTTCCTCGGCAGAGATTTCGCCCGATGCCGTGGCGGTTCTCTATAATGCGTCGGTCCCAGAATCTCGGAGATTGGCAGAACTCTATTGCAAAACGCGCCGGATTCCTGATGAAAATCTGATCGCGTTAGACATGCCGCACTCGGCTGACATCTCTCGTGAGAGCTATGACAAGTGGATTTTGAAGCCTTTGCGTTCCGAGTTTGAGACGCGGGGATGGTGGAAACGAGAAATCGACGGGGGTGGCATCAAAGTACCTATTAGAAATCAGATTCGCGTCTTGGTTGCCATGCGAGGAGTTCCGCTAAGGATTCAAGCGGTGCCAAAGCCCGGGCCCAAGCCTGGTGCGCCACCACCGGCCGCCATCAATCCGCAGAATGCCTTGGAGGGGCACGATGAGGCATCGGTCGATTCCGAATTGGCGATGTTTGGGGTGGAGTCCCTTCCGACGGAGGCGGCGCTCAAAAATAGCTTCTACCAGAGCAAGAAGTCGATTGTGGATGCAGCGATGCCGTTTCTCGTTCTAACTGCGAGAATTGATGCGCCCAGTTATGCGACCTGCGAGCGGATGATTACCGATGCGGTCGAGGCTGAGAAAACCGGGCTGTGGGGGCGGGCTTATGTCGACATCGCTAACAAATTTCCCCAGGGCGACCAGTGGCTGGAGTCGGTGGTGAAGGTAAACAACTTGGCTGGGATTCCAACGGTGGTGGATCGATTTGATGACACGCTTCCCAAAAATTATCCGATGACGGATGCCTCGTTGTATTTTGGTTGGTATGACTGGAACGTGAGTGGACCATTTCTCAATAGCGGCTTTAAGTTTCGCAAGGGGGCGGTTGCCATGCACCTTCATTCGTTCAGTGCTGAGCAGCTCAGCGATGGGAATAAGAATTGGAGTGGCGCTTTGTTAGAACGCGGTGCAGCCGTAACGGTCGGGAATGTATATGAACCTTACTTGCATCTCACGCATGACTTTTCGAATTTGCATCAGAGCTTGTTGGCGGGGTTTTCATGGGTGGAAGCGTGCTGGATGGCGATGCCAGTGACTTCATGGCAGGCTGTGGTGTTAGGTGATCCGCTGTACCGCCCCTTTTCGCATCTTGATGGAGGCGGTGTGAAGCTGGATGGTGATATTGAATTCAGGGCGTTGCGCGCTGCCATCGTTCAATGGAAGGTCAATCCACGCGAACGGATCGAGCAGGTTGAAAAGGCTTCGGAGCGCATGAAAAGTGGTGTTTTGGCAGAGGCGTTGGGGCTTGAGTTTGTTGAGAGGAAAGATCCGAAAGAGGCATCGAAATGGTTCCTAGCTGCGAAAAAAAACTATGCCAGGAATCAAGAGAAACTGCGGCAGGACTTCAACTTGATCGCCATCGAGCGTGCGTTGGGTCGCATGGATGTTGCGTCGCATGATTTGTTAGAAGCGCAAATGGCCTATGGGTCCATTCCTGAGGCAGAGGGACTGAAAAGCTGGTTTGATCTTTTAAATCCGCCGCCAGATCCCGCAGAAAATCCAGCGGTTAAAAAGCCCTGAGATCGGTTCGATTCAAAATGACCTATCAATTTCTAACAGACCTGATTTGGCATCCTCCGCTGTTTTTGGCGGAGACTGGAGGGCAGGCATTGCCGACGGAATTAGAGCTTCAAGCGCTTTGGTTCGCAGGGGCTTTTGGGCGTGATTTTCGGACGACGACCGGTAAGAAGGTGCGAGTGGTTCAGTTCGGTGAGTGGAATCGCGGTGCTGGACCAGATTTCGGTCAGGTCGCGGTGGAGGTGGATGGCGAGTTGAAGACCGGAGCCTTGGAGCTGGACCCCGAGGCGAAAGACTGGGAATTGCATGGGCACGACACCAATCCGGCATTTGGTTCGGTGGTGTTGCACGTCGTGTTTCAAGCGGATTCGCGGCGGCTGTTCACTCGGACATTTGACCATCACGAGGTGCCGCAGGTGGTCGTGAGCGAGGTGCAACTTTCGGACGCCTTGAGCCGCCCGAAGCGCGAGGTGGCGATCGCTCATCCTGGCAGGTGTTTTTCCCCGCTCAAAGGAATGCCTTCAGGAGCTGTTGAACGGTTGTTCGCCGAGGCGGCGGCGCATCGAGCGGTGCTCAAGGCGGGGCGATGGTTGCGAGTGGCAGATGCACACGGGCGGGATGCGGCGTTGTTTCAGGCGACGGCGGAGACGTTGGGTTATGGTGGCAATTCGTTGGCGATGCGACTGCTCGCGCAGCGGGCTCCCCTTGGGGTCCTCCGAGGCGATGAGGGTGCTGCGGAGGCGCTTTTATTCGGGACGGCGGGGTTTCTCTCGGTGGATCTTCACGAGAAAGCTCCGGCGGACACGCGCGATTACCTTCGTGGCTTATGGGACATGTGGTGGCGTGAGCGGGCGTCGCATGAGGCGGCGGGCGAGCGTGCGATCCCGTGGAAAACCCATGGACAGCGGCCTGCCAATCATCCGCATCGGAGGGTGGGGGCCTTGGCTGCGTTGGTGCGGCTCTGGCCCACGTATCGGCGGCTTGCCTTTGCAACGCCATTTGTTGCCAAGCCGCTGGTGGATTTCCTCCACGGCATTCAGCATGATTTTTGGAGTCATCGCCACACGCTTACCTCGAGTCATGCGGCGCAACGTGTCTCATTGTTTGGGCGCAGTCAGGCACTCGAGTTGATTGCAAATCACCTCGCACCGCTGGCGATGCATGAGGACCGGATGGATCAACGGGCCTACCACCAACTTCGGAATTCGGCAGCGAATGACAAGGTGAAGCGTTGTGGCATCCGATTGTTTGGCTCGTCCAAGGCTTCGTTGCCGTGGATGAGGCGCGTTTGTCATCACCAAGCGCTACTCCAAATCTATCAGGATTTTTGCCTTGAGGATTTTTCGGGCTGCCATGAGTGTCCTTTTCCAGAGCAACTTGCGCAATGGAGGTGACGCAGCGAATCATGAAAATTCAACTGAACGGAAAAGCTCACGAACTTCCAGCGGTCATGCCACTGAGTGATTTTTTGGCAAGCATCGGCCTTGGCGGAAAGCCCGTCGTGGTCGAGCTGAATGAGGAGCCGGTGTTTGCGCGTGATTACCCAGCGACCCAGATTGAGGATGGCTCGCGGGTTGAGATTGTGGTCTTGGCCGCTGGGGGATGATGGGGCAGGGTGGACGCATTTGCTGCAAAATCAGCATTTCGAGAAAAATTCGGAAAGTGCGCCGAATCGACTTGACCCAAAAATTCCCATTGTTCATTCTCTGCCGCCCCACCCCGAAAGGGTTGGCTTCCTTGCTTCTTTTTAAAGAAATGCATGTGAATTCAGGGGAATTCCGGCGTAGCTCAGCGGCAGAGCGGGTGACTGTTAATCACTAGGTCGTAGGTTCGATCCCTACCGCCGGAGCCATTTTGAATCGCTAGCCCTCAGGCGATATGATGTCGAAATCGCTGGAATGGAATATGCTGTTTTAAGCATGGCCACGTTCTCGTCTTTTTCCTGCAGCCACTATTTTGCCCCCAAGCTGCGGCGACTTGTACTGCGTGTTCTGCCGTTGAGTCTTGGGCCGGGGTACATGCGAGCTTGGCGGAAGATGGTTTTTCCGAATCGGGGGGTGGTTTGAGCATTGGCCTGGGGGCGGTGGAGTCATTGCGGCGGAAGTTCGAGGGCACCGATATCGGGCAGACCCAGAATTCGGCTTCCGCAGATATCGGTTTTTAAATCCAATCCGCCAAGCAATCCGGCATCATCACCGGGGAGCTTGAGGATTCGCAGGCCTTTGTCCCGCACGAGCCCTGCGTTGCGGGGCAGATAGTCCTTGATGTCGCCTCCGCCACCTTGTTTGAAATCAGGATTCCCCACGATTGGAGACTGGTCCTTGATCGGCGCATCTGCGGGCCAGCTGTGGCCATCAAGAAAAAGGTTATTGCTGAATACGACATTGCCGGGTGCCGCCCCGCGCATGATATCTCGTTTCCCCTGATCTCCGGTGACTGTCTTACTGCCCCCTCTGAAATAGAAGATATTGTTCGCGACGAGCACGCCCCTAGCAGATGGTGCCACGGATATCCTGGCGACGTTTTCGTCGCTTACAAAGATGGTGTTGTTGTAGAAGTAGGAATGGTAGGGTCCTTTTAGCGGGCTCTTGTGACCCGTGTAGCCGCTCAGCCAGAAGATTTTTCCTTCCTGAAACGCGCCGTTCACGCCTTTGACCCGATGCCCATCATTGATGCTTACGTTGTAGCGGTAGGCGCAGTTGAAATTGTTGCCGAGGATCTCGCAGAAACCGCCTGCGTTGTTGGAGCTCAAATTATACTGAACGATCACGTCGCGGCAGTTGTAGTCGATGTGAACGCCCGCGGAATCACCGGGACCATTCGCGTTCCGGAACTGGCTCTTTTCGATCAGCACATTGTCTGATCCCCAAGTCCACAGCCCGCTGCCGCGCCCCCAGTTGCGTGAGTCCTTCGTGCTGCCGCTGCCATTGACGTTCAGCTCGCTGAAATGACCGCCTTGGACTCCCGACATCTGAACACCCGGGCCGCCCGTGTTTTCGACCACCAGTCGCCGGACATCCACGTTTTGTAATCCTTTGCCCGGAGCAGTCAGTTTGAGGCCCGTGTGGCAGACGTTTGAGATTCGGCAGTCGGTGATCGTGATGTCCCGCATCCGCGCCTTTGGGGAAGTTGAGATGAAACGGATCCCCCAGCCGTAGTTTTGGGTTCCATTGGCGCTTTTCACCTCACTCGGAGGACGGATGAATCCCGGTTCTTCGAAAAACACATCCTTCACCACGAGGTTGGCGACCTTGAAACCTGCATAGTCTCCGGGCTGATCGGCTTCGACCAACACTCCGCAGCGCATGCCTTTCAACGCTTGTGATGCTGGATTCTCCCCACCCGCTTTGGCGGTGATGATGAGGTTTTCTACCACGATGTTAGCGCAGTTCTTCAGGAAAACCCCCGCGATTTGGCCTTTGGCATCGATGCCCGCACGGGATTCGTCACCGCCATTTACGGACGGGTAGGTGGAAATGACGATCGGTTGGTTGGCCTCACCGGATAGCCCTTCGAGAGCAAGCTGCCCGGTGAACTTCTGGCCGGATGCCAACAGAACACGATCCCCTGCCTGAAGCCGGACGTCGCTGGCACGTTTCAGCGTCCGGAACGCGGACTTAGGACTGGTGCCAGCATTTGTGTCATCTCCGTGGACTGGGTGGACATAGTAAGTCGCGGCGCCGCAGAGCGATGTGGCCGATAAGGCGAAAACCATTGCGAAAATGGCCGGCAGCCTTGGTGTGGGTGGATAACTCATTTCGTGTCGTGAGCCTTGATGGTAGCCAGTCGCTTCTCCAATTCTGCGGCCTTCTCTGGGAACTGCTTGATGACATTCGTTTGTTCGGCCGGGTCGGCGGCGAGATTGAACAACAGCGGTTGGGGAATGCGACTTCCCACGAAGCGGGAGTCGGTCGCCTTCGCTCCGCTTCCCATGTCGTTTGCCACGCCTTTTGCGTTCGCGGGAACGTACTTCCAGTCTCCCTGCCGGAGCGCCAGCGTGCCGGAGATCCCGTGCAGGACGGTGAAATCGCGGATATTTTCCTCGGTCTTGCCGAGCAGCACGCGGGATAGATCGATGCTATCGGGAGCCGCCTTTCCGGGGGACGGCTGACCGGCGATGGTTGCCAGTGTTGAAAACAAATCCACGAGGTTGAACATCTGATCGCTGACACGCGGTTTGATTTTCTCCGGCCAGCGGGCGATGAGCGGCACGCGGCACGCTCCTTCATAAACGAGATATTTCCAGCCGCGCAATCCACCAGCGGGTTGATGGCCGTTCTGCTCGTCGGGGGACTTGTCGAAATACCCATCGAACAGCACCGGCCCGTTGTCGCTGGTGAGGATGATTAGAGTGTTGTCAGCGATCTTGAGTCGATCAAGTGCGGCCATGACCTCGCCCACCGTCCAGTCGATTTCCACTACGGCATCGCCGCGGATGCCACAGCCGCTCTTGCCGCGAAACCGTGGATGCGGAGCACGGGGCACGTGCGGATCGTGCGTGCCGAGGTAGAGAAAAAAAGGCTTGTCGCGATTTGTCTCGATGAACCCCACCGCACGTTTTGTGAGCGTGTCGGCGATGTCTTCGTCGGTCCACAACGCGGACTTGCCTCCGGTCATGTAGCCAATCCGGCTGATGCCATTGAGGACGACATCGGAGTGCTGTTCATCGGCGCGCATCTTCAGCAGCTCTGGGTGGTCCCGTCCGGCGGGCTCGCTGCCGATCGGGCCGTTGTAGCTCACCTTGATCGGGTCGGCGGGGTCGAGCTTGGAGACGTGGTGACCATCAATGAACACGCAGGGCACGCGGTCAACTGTGGCGGGAATGAAGAATGCGGAGTCGAAACCGACTTCCAACGGACCGGGTTTGATTTCACCGTTGAAATTCACCGGTGTTTTGCCGTCGCCTAGGCCGAGATGCCACTTGCCGACAAGTCCGGTGGTGTAGCCGGCTTTTTTGAGCATGTCGGGCAGGGTGAAGTGATCCGCATCAAAAGCGAGCGGCGCGTCGCCATTAAGAATGCCGGTCTGCCGCGGCGGTTGGCGCCATGCATATTGGCCAGTCAGAATCGAGTAGCGGGTGGGGGTGCAAGTTGCTGACGGGGCGTAGCCGCGGGTGAAACGCACGCCTTGGGACGCGAGGCGATCCATGTTGGGCGTGGCGATTTTTGTCGCGCCATAGCAACCGAGATCGCCATGGCCGAGGTCATCGGTGATGATGAACACGATGTTGGGCGGCGGAGGATTGGGTGCTGAAAATGCCGATGGGACCGCGCCCGCACCGGCGAGCAGCAGGAGCCCCGTCCGAAGGATGGGTTGAAAATGTGGTTTCATTTCGATCATGGGTTGGTGTGCTGGAATGAGTTTGGAAAGGATCAGCGTCATCAAGGCAATCCTCTGGTTTTGTTTTTGAAGGCTGGCCGTTCAGCGGACCTCGAAAGGCGCGTTGGCGGTCGCGGCGTGTCCTTTGCCATCCTTGATCCAAACATGCAGGCGATAGACCCCGGGCTTGTCAGGTGCCGTCACGCAAACGCTGTCACTGGATTTTTTGGTGATCATGCAGCTGACGGGCGAGGGCATCTTCTTCGGGTTGGTGGAGTGGTGTTTTTTTTGTTCGGGCAGCACGGCCCAGTGCCAGACGAGCGTGTCGCCATCGGGATCGGTCGCCCGGCAGCTTGCATCAAAGGAACCGCCCACCGGCAAGGATGAGGTGGGGACGCCGCGCAAGGCCTCGACCGCAGGTGCCTGATTTGCGGGTTTCCCGCCGCCCCATACTTCCTGCAGTGCATCGGCGACGGCGGTGGTTTGACCATCATGGGTCATGATGCCGAACCACGTGGCGGTGGCCTCGAATTTCCAGCCCCAGACAAAAGCATAACTCCCGAGGCAGCCGCCGTCTGGAGAAATCACTGCTTGATAAGCCTTCCTCATCATTGCTGCCTTTTCAGTGCTGGTTTGTTCAAACGGCGCGCCGGATTGGATTTTCGGACTCTCCCAAAAACCCCGTGGTCCCCACTCGGTGAGCAGCCATGGGCGTTTCCAGCCGATTTTTTCCAATCCCCGGCGAAGCCCGAAGATAGCGCCGTAGGTGTTGACGCCCACAAAGTCGAGACTTGGGGCGTAGCGGTTCATGCCGTCGGCCTTGGCTTGGTTCATGCCTGCGACGGCGGTGAACGTGGGGTGGGCGGGATCAAGGCTCTTGACCAACCGAGAGAGGCGGTCGAGTTGCTGCCAGAAGGCGGTGTTGGTGCCATCACCCTCCACCTCATTGCCGATTCCCCAAGCGAGGAGTGCCGGGTGAGTGCGATAGAGCAGGACCTCCTTGCGGACGCGCTTGGCCTGCTTGGCGCAATGCTCGGGATTTTGATAGGAAAACCAGGCGCATTCTTCTTCTAGCCAGATGCCGGCGCTGACGGTCAGCTTCAGCGCTTCCGACTGGTCAAGAATCTCCGCGAGTCCGTTCGTGGTCCAAGTGCGGAGCGAGTTGGCACCGCGTGCAGCGAGTGGGTCGAGATTCCCGCTGCCTCCGGCACCTTTGACGAAATAGGGATCGCCGCCGCGGGACATGCCATCGCGGGCGTCGATGCGTACTGGTAGAGGCACTGCTCCGAGGCAACCTGCAAGCAAGAAGGTGGCGAGCAAGAGCCATGCCGAGCGCAGGAAATGATTTGGCAGGCAGGTCCGGAGCTTGCGCGAGGAGATTGGAGTCGTGGCCATGATTGCGAGGTGTGGAGATGTGGAACTAGCAGGCGGTTTGAAGTGGAAGCCGCAAAAAGCCCTCGTTTCCCGCCTGAATAGACAGTAGGTTCCGGAATCTCACGAGTAACCCATTTTATTTTTTATGAAATCCGTAAGATCTTCAGGGCGGTGACCTATTTATGACGATGACTCAGGATGAAATCACCGCTGTGATTCGGAAGGTGCTCGCCGGCAATGCCACCGAGTTCTCGCGTTTGGTGCGGGAATTTGGCCTGCCGGTTCGCTCGTTCATTCACGCGCGGGTGAGAAATGCGGCTGACGCTGAGGATCTGGGTCAGGAGTGTTTCATTGCGGCACTCCGCGGACTGGCGAAATTCGACACCAGCCAGCCGTTTGAAGCATGGCTCATCGGAATCGCGCGGCACCGAGTGCTCGGGTATTTCCGCGCGACTGGTCGCCGTCACCACGCTACCGAGAAGTTCCGTGAGGAATGCCTGGTCCGGGTCGCAAATGAACTTCAACAAGTCGAGGAGGAAACCCGTCATGCCACTCTCAGGCGGTTGATGGACTGCGTGGAAAAGCTACCGGAGCGCATGAGGCAGGTGATCCGCGCCCGCTTGCGTGGCGAGGACGGATCAGACGCCGCCACTCTCCTCCACACCACGCGCGGCGCGATTTACATGCTGCAATTACGGGCAAACGTCCATTTAAAGGACTGCATCATGAAAGGAGCGACATGAGCCTCGAATCCACACTGGCGAAACTTCTCGAAGCGTGGCAGGACGGGGGATTGTCCGAGTTTCAGGAAGCCGAACTGCTGCGGCAGCTTGAAAGCGATGCCGAACTGCGCCGCCGCTTCGCCGAGCAGGTGGCAATGCTTGGCGGGCTGCGCGCTGCGGCGGAGCAAAACCCGCGCTGGCTGGCGCTGTTTGATGCATTGAAGCAAAGCGCCGAGGAGGCCGCGGCCACGGACATGCTCTCCTTCGAATACGCGACCATGGAGCGGATCGCGCCAACGAAGACCGGGCAAAAGTTCCCTGCCCAATGGATGTGGGGTGCGGCGGTGATCCCGTTGCTGGCGGGTCCGTTCTGGCTGATGCAGAGGTCGATGAACGATCCTAGCAAGGCCGCTGCAGTCCCTGCCGTCGCCCCGATTTCCTACGTGGCCGTGGTCGTCGGCAGTTCGCCGGAGGAGGGGCGGGCTGCTGGGACCTACCTGAAACCCGGCATCATTTCGCAAACCGTAGGCTGGCTTACCCTCCAGACGCTCAATGGGGTGTCCGTGACATTGGACGCACCGTTCCGGGCGGAATTGTTGGATCACGACCGGCTTCACCTCGCTCAGGGCCGGGCACGCGTGCGGGTTCCGGAAGGGGCTGAAGGTTTCCGCCTGGACTCGCCATCCTTCGAGGTGGTGGATTTGGGGACTGAGTTCGCCACCGTGGTGAATCAGGACGGCACCGGCACCTGCCGGGTGTTCGAGGGCAAGGCGGATGTTTCCCTGCTGGATTCCATCGGCGAGGTGAAGAGAACGCAGCGCCTCATGGCCAACGAATCGGTGCGGGTGACCCCCGCCAAACAGGACCTGCGGGTGATCGTGGAGGGCAACGGCGACTATCCTGAAA
>JARWZU010000039.1 GCA_029866215.1 Akkermansiaceae bacterium | reverse complement strand
GATCACCTTCGTGGTGCCAACCCATCGTGGTACCTTCAAGCCACCGTATCAGCGTTGTGGTGAAGACAACCGAATTGACATGAATGTGAAGGATGGTCTTTCGGAGTTCCCGCCTGAGCTTGGCTTTGAAAACGGCTTCAGTCACTCGCGCTCTCAGTCGTTCTAATCATCTCAGTTTTAAGATTTCATCAATCCCGCCATCGGTTCTTCCGCTGGCGGGATTTTTTTATATTGAACCACTCAACCACTGGGTGAAAGAGAGCGGAATTTCAGATTCCTTCTTGCAGGCGGGCAACTTCAACTCCTTTGCAGTGACGATGCACTCACCCGGTGGGCGCACACCGCTCGCTCGGGAATGTTCAACGTTTTTTCAGATCAGCATTCCATGCGAAGTCCATCACTTTTCCAATTCTCCCAGTTGTCGGCCGATCAGGCTTTGCGATAACCGGCGGCTCTGCCTTTCCCTTGGGACATCAAAAAGCCTTTTTTAACCAACTGTCCAAGCCGCTTGCGGACAGTTTCACGCAGGGCACCTGTGGCCGCCATGACATCAGCCACCGTGACAAACTCCTGCTTCTCCACCAAGTCAAGGATAGCCCTCTCATGGACACCGAGACGACTCAAAGATGCTTCCAGAGCCGTAATCTTCTGCCCTAGAGCGACTGTCTGCTTCCAGAGAATCATCAGGAAAAATTCCAACCATGGTTCCCAGTTGGCATCCGAGGTGCCGATGGTTGTCTGCGTGGCACGGAGAGCCCGATAGTAGCCGTCTTTGTTCTGCTCCACAATGGCTTCCAGTGACACAAATGGGACGTAGGTATACCCAGTCCGAAGCAGCAACAGTGTGGTGAGGATGCGGGACAGTCTGCCATTTCCATCCTGAAAAGGGTGAATTCTCAAAAATGTAGCCACATACATGCCGGCTACCAGCAAGGGGTGTAGGTCCGCCTGCGTTTGACGCCTTAGATACCAT
Source organism: Akkermansiaceae bacterium (assembly GCA_029866215.1). Taxonomy (GTDB): domain Bacteria; phylum Verrucomicrobiota; class Verrucomicrobiia; order Verrucomicrobiales; family Akkermansiaceae; genus Luteolibacter. The sequence continues at coordinate 56,471 of JARWZU010000039.1, read as the reverse complement.
GTGGTCAGTGTTTCCATCTCGCGAGGGGTGTCGAACGGAGATGTGGTTTGGAAAACAATACCGAGTTCTTTTCCCTCTGCATCAAAGGCCGCCACATGGTTAGCCAGCGTCTTATAGGCACCGCGGTGCCGCTGGTCTTTGGTGCTGAACTTTAGCAGCATGGAGTGCAATTGCAGCACGTGGTTTTCGGATGGCGGTAAAATGTCCGCCGCATCGAAAACGAAATTCATGGCTGCCGCGTAGCCTGCTACTTCTTCTTCATCCCGACTGAGAAACTTTTCCGTTCCTAGCCCGTCCAACAAGGTTTCCACCTGCCGATCCGTCAGCTTCGATCCTTCGATCCGAGTTGAAGATCCCACGCTTTCGATCGTCGCCGAGCGACGAAGCTGGCTCAAAACATCGCGAGAGAGCCACGTCAATTCCTGCCATCTTCCTCTAAATTCCTCCACCTTTCCCAAAAGGCCGAGAAGGCGAGGGGAGAATCGAAGCTCGTTTGGTTCTGGAAGTATTAGGGGATTGCTCATTTCCTTACCCGATTTTACCTGCTTCTTGAAAACAAACAAGGTCCTTACCTGTTTTTTTACCTAATTTTACCCATTAGGCAAGGTCGGTAATATCAGATTGAAACAAGGCGCATTGCGCCAAGTAGAATGACACCGGCGGGCCAGCAAAAAAGGAGCTGAAGAAGGTCGTTGCGCCAGAAAGAATGACACCCAGATCCAACCCTTGGCCCACTCATGAATGTTAGAATTTTCCTTGAGGCAGCTGCTCAAAAGTGAACGATCACGTGACACAGGGTTTGAATTTCTCCAAAAGTGAAACTTTTTTCAGATTTTTTGAGCGTATCCCCCTATTTGACCCACCCCATCTGATAGAAGTAAGCAAGTTCCGACCTCTGGCCTCTGACCTCTGACCTCTGGCATCCGAAACTCTCTCCATTTCCGCTCTCCGCTTTCCCAATTTCAGCTTTATCTTCCATGGGCTTTTTCTACCGCAAATCCGTCAACCTTGGGCCGTTCCGGGTCAACCTGAGCAAGTCTGGCGTCGGCTATTCGGTCGGCGGCAAGGGACTCCTGGGCGACGTGAACGACCGCAAGGCGATTTCCGATGTCCGCATTTTTCTGAGGACCCACGTCATGCCCTCAAATGACGACCCATTCCACGAGTTCGAAGACGGATGGGGGATCAGATTCACCGTCAATGACCAGAACGGCCGGCGTCAGGTAAAGACCATCGAAGATGACGAAATCGCCGACAGGCCCGATGAAAACTCGCCATTCACTTATCAGGACGATATTGATCCGGTGGAAATGGCCGGATTTTCAATTCGCCAAATATAAACACCTACGGCTCCATCGCTCTCAGCAACACATCTAATTCTACTTTCCTGATAAAATATGTTAAAAAGCGCAGGGCGACCCTGCATTTGTCCCACCCCGCCTGCTAATTCTTTTCTGCTCAATCCCGAAGATTCCCGCAAATGTCACTCCAATCCCACTGCACACCCCGACCATCCGTTTTTGCTGCCGACAGGCGCGCTACGGTTCTCAGTCTCGACACCTTCCTCAACGGCAGGGTGAACGGTGCTGAGTTCTTCGAGGAGAACTATTTCACGACCGGCATGGATACACTGGTGGATCGCGCGTTCCGGCACCTGGCTGGGAACGGAGCTGGTTCCTCGGTGTTCCTTCTCTCCCAGGCGATGGGCGGTGGCAAAACCCACAGCATGATTGCCCTCGGCCTCCTCGCCAGAGATCCGGAGCTTCGCCGCAAGGTGTTAGGTGAAAAAAATCCCGCGCCAAAGCTCGCCAAGTGCCGGGTCGTTGGGTTCAACGGACGCAGCACGGATGCTCCTGGCGGTATTTGGGGCTCCATCGCGGAGCAACTTGGAAATGCTGATGATTTCCTAGTGGCTTACTGCTCGTCGGTTCTCAAAGCACCCGGTCCTGAGGCTTGGAAAAAACTTCTCGGTTCTGAGCCGGTCGTAATTTTCCTCGATGAGCTGCCGCCCTATCTCGAATACGCCGTCACTGTCTCTATCGGAGACGGGAACCTTGGCACGGTGACCACCGCCGCATTGGCGAATCTTTTCGTGGCTGTGACCGACTTAGAAAACGTCTGCTTGGTTCTCTCAGACCTTGCGGGATCGAATTACAGCGTCGGACAAGCTGGTATTGAAGCAGCCTTTAACCGCGCAGCTGGCGGCATTTCCTCCGAGGCAAAACGAAGTGCAGTCCCCATCACCCCAGTCAATCCGAACGGAGACGAACTCTACCATATCCTGCGGAAGCGGCTGTTTTCACAAACAGCGCCCGAGGCCGAGGTGAAACGGGTGGCTGAAGCTTATCGTGAGGCTCTACGGGAGGCTGGGAAGATGGGGCTTACCTCCACCACTCCGGAGTCGCTCTACACGAGATTCCTCGATTCCTATCCTTTCCATCCCGACCTCCGCGAACTTGTCGGCAAGTTCAAGGAAAACGAAGGCTTCCAACAAACACGGGGGGTCATTCGATTGATGCAAATCGTCGTCTCAAACCTCTGGAAGTCCGAGAAAGCCGCAAATATCGAAGTCATTCACCCCTACGATCTTGACCTGAACATTGATGAGATCGCCTCCGAGATCCGGACGATCAATCCTAGCCTCAGCGAGGCCATCGCACACGACGTCGCCCACGAAGGAGATGCCGAGGTTGAGCAGATAGACATCGCCAATGGCAACTCCGACGCTTCCGATGCGGCCCGCCTCATTCTGGTCGCATCCCTGTCCACTACGCCCGGATCCATCCACGGCCTCCGGGAATATCAGCTCGTCGATTGCCTCCAACGCCCTGGTCGTGACCTCTCTACGTTCAAGGCCAACGTACTCGATAAGCTGGCGACTCGTGCTTGGTATCTCCACAATTCCGCCGACGGTCGTCTGTTTTTCAAAAACCAGCAAAACCTGGCCGCAAAACTTCGTTCAACTGCGCTTTCGCTTCACGGCGAGACAGTGGACCGCATGTTGCGGGAACACCTCGAAGACTACTTCTCAGCCTCACTTCGCGATTGTTATCAAACCGTCAAGGTCCTGCCGCCACCGGATGAAATCCAGGTAGAGCAGGAAAAAACCACCCTCGTCATCGTCAGGCCCGGGGGGCAAGCCAACCAGTTGCCCATCTCCTCCGACTGGCAGAGTTGGTGGGATCAGCAGCAATACAAAAACCGGGTGCTTTTCCTCACAGGCTCACGCGATACGTTCCAGAAGGTTCTCGATTCCGCCCGTCAAACACGCGCGCTTGATAGCATCGAAGACGATTTGAAATCTGAGAGCACCCCGGCGGATGATCCCCAGTGGCGAGCCTTGGACATTCTTCGCGACCGTGTGGGTCTTCAATTCACCTCCGCCCTCAAGGAAGCCTTCGACCAGATCGTCTATCCTTCGATCAATTCTGCGCTCCGTTCCACCGGAATCGACCTCGCGTTCGCGGGGAATTCTAGTGGAGAAGCAACCATTCGCCACACACTGGAGAGTGCTCAGAAATTCACGACCAAGATTGACGAAGACTCATTCCGCACCCGTGCGGAGGCCCGTCTCTTCGGCGGTGCCGATAGCAAGGTCGTCCTGTGGTCCGACTTCAAGCGTGCGGCAGCCGTCAATACCAACTGGCCCCTCCACAAGACTTCGGCGCTCGATGATCTCAAGGAAGAGTGCATTCGCCGTGGTCTCTGGCGTCCGGAAGGAAGCCACATCCGCCGAGGACCCTTCCCGCCACCGTCCCCCGAGGTTTCCATCCGTGAACTTTCCGTTGAGGAGGATGGAAATGGACACACCTACTTGAAGATTGAGCCGCTTCACGCTCCGGTCGTTGTTTACGAAACTGGCGACGCTGATCCCACGACATCTTCCAGCCCGGTGCCCACGCCGTCTCGCTTCGAAGCAACAGCTCTCCGCTATCGTTTCCTCGCATACGATCCCGGAGACATAACCCGGATCAGCCCGATCAAGGATTGGACGGCGAAGGTCAGGCTTAAATATCAGCTCCACAACCGCGGCGATCACTACGAGGTCGAACTATTGTCCCTGCCGACGACCAGTGGCATCACCATCCGTTACACGACGGACGGGTCATCACCCACCAATGCGGGTGCCGCCACCTACGACGGTCCGATCCGAGTCCCGGCGACATGTCGTGTCGTCTGCGCTATGGCGGTGTCATCGGCATATTCACTGAACTCGGAAACCGTTCGCGTTCAAATCCCTCAGAAGGGTCAGGAAGATCGTTCGCTCGATCCGGCTATCCCTGCCAAGTGGAATCAATCCACAAAACTCGATGATCCAGGCGGGGTATGGGATTTCATCGGGCGGCTTGAACAGGCAAGTAATGTAATGGCATTCGACATCAGTCTAACTGCCGAGAGCACGGATGGTGCGCAAAACGTCGAATATTCCGGCGCTCTTGACGCTGGCTATGGCGCGACAGCGTTGAAGGATGTTGCCGAAAAACTCCAGGAAATCGTTGGTGGAGGAAGTCTCCGAATGACGATCGGCAGCCTAAGTTTCCCGACCGGACAATCGCTCCTTGATTGGCTCCAAGCGAGTCATCAGCCATTTGATATTACAAAAGTCACCCAGTAAATCATGACCACTCGCAAGTCATCTTCCCCATTACGCAAGCCAATCGGTCTTGGCTTCCTCCCTGCCGAGGCCCGGCACGGATTTCTCATCGATGTGCCGAAAGGCAGCGGGAGCGGAGACCCGGTCTGCATCACCGAGCACCGAGGGGATGACCTGAATCAACTCGGCGAACGTGGCACCGCCGCTCCCAATCCAAATGATCCAGGGCTGCGTGTCGTCATCGACCGTGGTCGCTGGCTCTTACTGGGGCCAGCTTTCTGGGAAGACGCGAATCGCCGCCTGCGCGCAAACGGGCTGCCGACTCAGAAATTCCAGAAAAACCCTGCCAAACCGGTTCCCGTGCATCCATCCCTTGGCAAGGAACTTTGCATCCTCTGCTGGGCCGTTGAAGACGCACCGCCCGACGATATTCCAAATGCTCTCCGCAACTGGGATGCTCTCGCGCCCGAGGAACGCTGGTGGCTCTATACCATGACCGTCGCCACCACCGGTCAAGCCATGCAAAAGGGTATCGGTTGGCGTAAAGCGCTACGCGCGGCCCTCGCCGACAACCCCTTCGTCAAAGGCGAGGGCCTTTCACCCAAAGCCCGCCGGGAACTGCTCGGCCATTCCCAAATGACTCTCGGTCTCTAGCTCATCATGTCCACTTTCATCGAAACTCAATTCCCTATCGCACGCCTATCCGCTGAAGCCTACAAGGAGCGCAAGGCGAACAATAGCCAGACGCTTACCCGGCTGGGGAAATGGTGGGGCCGCAAGCCACTCATTCTCGTCCGCGCCTCCATCCTTGGAATGCTCATGCCCGCTTCCGATGACCCGAAACGCGACCGCGAGATATTCCTCAAGATCCTCACGATGGACGACGATGGAGTCTGGCAGCGGCAGAAGGGCGAAATTCCCGTTGGTGCATGGCTTGAGGCCGCGCCACCAGACGTTCAGGAAGAGTTTTTCACCGCACGCGGCTTTCAGCGTGGCCTCACTGCTGAGGAAAAAGCGGAGGTCTGCGCCCGTGTCTGGGAGAGTCTGGACGCGGATCAGCGCAAAGCTCTTGATGACCATCGTCGCCGCACGATTCCCGACAGGGAGGAGTTTGACGCCATACATTACGCCCAGCGTATCCGGGAATGCGAACGCCCGGAAAACATTGAAGGCCCCACACCAGAGGCTTGGGCCGAAATCAATGACCATCTCGGCACCACGGCCACTAGCCTACCGGAACTCGTCGAGCAGCTCGGCCAGCGCACTTTCGGCCACCCACCACGCGTCGGGGATGCATTCTGCGGCGGCGGCTCCATCCCTTTCGAGGCTGCTCGTATCGGCTGTGAGGCATTTGGGTCTGACCTCAACCCAGTTGCGGGGTTGCTTACATGGGCCGGTCTCCATCTGCTCGGCGGCGGGAAGGAAGTCCAAGATGAAGTCATGCGCGTGCAGTCAGAGGCTCTCGCTGAGGCTAACCGACAAGTCGCTGAATGGGGCATCGAGCACAATGAACAAGGCGAACGCGCCGATGCCTTGCTTTATTGCGTCGAAGTGAAACCCGAAGGCTGCGACTACTTTATCCCGCTCGCGCCGAGTTGGCTTGTGGGTGAAAAATCGAAAGCCGTCTGCCAATGGCAGCGAGTCCCCGGCTCCGACAAACTCCAGCCGGAAATCTCCCTCGTCTCCGCCGATGAGGTGAAAGCCTATAAAGCGGGTAAAACCGCCACCGTAATTAGCAGCCGCATCATCGATCCCTTCGTCCCCGACCGCTCCTGGTCCATCGAAGCCCTTCGCGGTGCGGAAGGGCTGCGCCGATGGACTAACGACGATCTGGTCCCGCACCCCGGCGATGTCTTTCAGGAGCGTCTCTACTGTATCCGCTGGGTGAAAACGGTCTTCGACTCCGATGGAAAACCGCGCGAGGTCCGCCGCTACTCAGCCCCCAACGCCGCCGACCTCCAGCGCGAGGCTCGCACTCTCGATCTCCTCCGCAAATGCTTCGCGGAGTGGCAATGTCAGGGCTACATTCCCTCCAAGCCAATTCCTCAAGGCGGTTCCGAAACCGACCGCCTTTTTCGCGAACGTGGCTGGACCCATTGGCATCACCTCTTCACCCCTCGCCAGCTTCTCACCCACGGCTTGCTTGCGGAAATTTCTGGTCGGCTGGCAAAATCACAGGAGGCGAGGATTGGGTGCTTGCTAGGGCTGGGGAGAATGGCGAACTGGAATTCCCGATTGTCCAAATGGCTAGCGGATACCGCTCATGAGGGTGGAGACAGCGTTTTCTACAATCAGACATTGAACCCACTCTTTACCTTCTCGGTTCGCCCATGGCTCAAGTTTGATACCGCTTGGCTACTGAACTTTGGTGGTATCCAATTCGATGTCCCCCCTACGTTAATTATCCCCTCGGACGCCCGCGACCTCCGGGAGACCTGCGACATCTGGCTGACCGACCCGCCCTACGCCGACGCGGTGAACTACCACGAACTCGGCGACTTTTTCCTCGCGTGGTATGACAAACAACTCGCCCGCGCTTTCCCCGCTTGGACGCCCGATGCCCGCGCCGAACTCGCCGTGCGCGGCGACGGTGAAGATTTCCGCCGTTCCATGGTCGAGATTTACCAGAACCTCGCCCGCCACATGCCGGACAACGGCTTGCAGATGGTGCAGTTCACCCACCAGGACCCCGGTGTCTGGGCCGACCTCGGAATGATCCTCTGGGCCGCCGGCCTCAAGGCCACAGCAGCCTGGACCATCAGCACTGAGACCGAGGCAGTCGGCATCAAAAAGGGCAACTACGTCACCGGCACCGTCTGTCTAGTCCTTCGTAAGCGCGTCTCTCCCTTACCCGGTTTCCTCGACGAAGTCTATCCGTTGGTGGAAGACGAGGTCCGCCGACAGATTTCGTCCATGCAAGTGCTTGATGAAGGCGGCGAACCTAACTTTAACGACGCCGACTATCAGCTCGGTGCTTATGCTGCGGCCCTGAAAGTGCTTACCCAATATGCCACCCTCGACGGCCGCGACGTGGAGCACGAAGTCTTCGCTGTCCGGGAAAGAAATCAGAAGAGTGATTTCCAGATCGTTATTGAACGCGCCATCGAAATCGCCTGTGACACTCTCGTTCCGCGTGGTCTCGATCATTCATGGCGGGAACTCTCACTGGTCGAACGCTATTACCTCCGTGCCCTTGACATCGAGAGTCGTGGTGAACGCCGCAAAGGCATGTATGAGGAACTCGCCCGAGGTTTCGGAGTGACGGACATCCGCCCGTTACTCAAGAGCGATCAAGCCAACGGCACACGCATGCACACCCCCAGTGGGTTCTCAGCGGGGCACCTCGCTCCTGTCGGAAATGTTCAAAACGCCACACTTTCCTCGCTTCGAGGTCGTAATACATCGGGTGCCGCCCATCCATTCGCCGCTTCCCCGCTGCGCCATCTTTTCTTTGCTATCCGGGAAACCACCGGCACCGATATGAGTCCTGAACCTGGTCGCCAATACTTACGCGACACCTTTGGTCAAGCCTACTGGCAGCGTCGCGAAGGCTTCATTGGCCTACTCGAATGGCTCGCCGCCCTTGGCAACGCCGAAGGCATGAACGAATGGACCGATGACTCTGAAGCTGCCCGCATCCTCGCGGGCAGATTAAGAAACGACCAAGCATAACCTATCTCAACCATTCTTACGCAGCTTATGACCGCCGCCACCGCAACCCCATTACCAACGACCCACATCCGTGTCGATGCGGTGAGGATAGGGAATTTCCGATCATTGCGCAATATCGAGATGGATCTAGGGACCATCACCCTATTGGTAGGAATGAACAACACCGGTAAGACGTCCTTCCTCAAGGCGTTGCACCTTGCTCTCGGTGCGGATCGCCGTCTGATTTCGTCAGACGACTTTTTCATCGGTCCAGATGGTAACGAAGCAGCTAAAATTCTCATCGACGTCCGAATTGTTCCCGTGGATGCCGATGGCAATCGCTGCCAACACTTTGACCAGTCCTGGATAGATAATGATTTTGGTGGCAGCAATCTCATTTCTTTGGATTCTGAAGACAGGGATTTTTTAGCATTCCGAACTCAAATCACCCACGACGTAGTAAAGAACGATTTCACGCTTGAGCGGCAGATACTACCCGATTGGCCTCCCTTCGCTACCTGGCAAGAAGTCGCAACCAGAGGAAGAGCTCCTCGCTTCGAACAGTTAGCCTCGTTCTTCATCGACGCTCAGCGTGATGTCATTGGTGATCTGCGTGCGCGAGGTTCGTATATGGGCAAGCTGCTCTCAAAAATCGAGATCCCGGATGCAGCAATCGCTGAACTCGAAGAACGACTCCGCACGCTAAATGACGACATCGTCTCTCAAAGCGAAGTTCTCAACCATATCCGCACGTTCCTAGCAGGACTGAACCGAACGTTACCCTCTTTTGGCGAAGGCGTAGAAATCAATCCCGTCAGCACAAAAATGCGCGATGTCGTGAAGGGGGTGGGCGTTCAGTTCTCCGACGGCGCTGGCTCATCCTTTCCTCTCGAATCGCACGGCATGGGCACACGAAGCTGGGCATCACTGCTTACCTTCGATGCATACGTCTCTTGGACCGGAAAACTCGCCGAGAGGGAAGGTCTGCCTTTTCACCCAGTACTTTTCCTAGAGGAGCCGGAAGCACATCTTCATCCAAATGCGCAAAGATCGGTTTACGGTCAACTCAGTCTGGGCGTCGGACAGCGTATCGTAAGCACCCACTCGCCCTATATTGCAGGGCAAGCTAATCTCGGGGAAATCGTGTATTTTTCCAAGGACGGCGTAGAAAGCAAGCTGCGGCGATTGCCATCTGCCGCTCTCGACGCTGAAGAAATTAGAAAGATCCGCCGGGAAGTCATGCGGACGCGAGGAGAACTGCTATTCGCATCCGCCATTGTCCTCTTTGAAGGCGAAACCGAAGAACAAGCTCTGCCGATCTTTGCAAGTCATCACTGGAACCATCACCCCTTCGAACGCGGCGTAGCCTTCGTAGGAGTTGGTGGAGAAGGAAACTATTTTCCCTTCATTCGGATATTCGAGGCGATTGGCGTGCCATGGTTTATCCTTAGTGATGGTGAGCAAAACGCCTGCAACTCCGTCCGCGCGGCATTGGTGAAAGCGGGGTTGACTACAGCTCATCCAAATGTCTTCACCATACCAAACGGCAAAGCTATCGAAGGCTATCTAATTGATGAAGGCTATCAGGCAGAACTCAAGAATGCGGTCACCGAGTTCCACAAACCGTTCCACAACGCTCAACATGAGCAGGCAAAAAGAACGGAGATCATGGGCTGGTCTGATTCAGACCTCGAAGCATATCTGAAAAGCAACAAGACCGGAATGGCTCCACATTGGGCGAAAGCAATCATCGCCCGGAACGACGCGCGCTCCATACCAACCGCAATCAAGAATCTGCTCGCGAAGATGGATCAACTTCTCATCCCCACTCCACCCGTCCCGAACCCATGAGTATCCAACTTTCTCCAGCTCAACGAGGCATCGTAGAAGCATCCGACGGTCACTATCTGGTCGTTGCTTCGGCTGGAAGCGGAAAGACGCGTGTCTTGACGGAACGAGTGCGCCACTTGCTTGAAGCCCAGAAGATCCGTTCCCGCATTCTGGCGCTGACATTTACAAACAAGGCGGCTGAAGAAATGCGGCACCGCCTGCAAAATGTGCCCGAACTCTCCGACCGGACTTACATCGGAACAATCCACAGCTTCTGCCAGACTATCATCGAGGCCCATGGAACTGCCATCGGATATGCGGCAATGCCCGCGATCATCGAACGCGAAAGCGACCGCATCGCTATGCTTGAAGAGGTGTTCACCCAAAGCGCCGAACTCCGGAGCTACCTGCAGCGGCATGATACGGCACAGGCACGACGAAAGTTCCTCTACGAAGTCCTTGAAAAATTCAGTTTCTGCAAACGGGACTGGAAGGAGTTTGAAGCGATCACTAACGGCGACTGGGGAAGTCAGGTGGAGGTGCAGGCATTTCGTGAGTATCAGGAACATCTTTCGAGCCAGAGAGTGATCGATTTTGATGATATACTGTTACTGGCCTACCGCATCCTGTCTGAACGGCCAGCAATTGCAGGAATCTATCATCGAACCTATCACTACTTGTTTGTCGATGAAGCCCAGGATTTGAACGCCGTTCAATATGCATTGATCAGGATTCTAGGCGAGAATTCAAAGTCGGTTGTTCTGGTGGGCGATCCGAATCAGGCAATCTATGGTTTCAATGGATCAAGCAAACGCTTCATGCTTGATGATTTCTCCCAAGACTTTGGAGCAAGTCAGGTGGAGTTGCGCGAAAATTACCGGTCGTCGCGCTCTGTGATTCGTGCGGCCAATGCTCTTTACGAATGCAGCATTGATCTCGATAACGCAGCACTTGAGGGTGAATTAGAGATCGTGGCGTGTTCCGACGAGGAAGAGGAAGCAAGCTGGGTATCGAAAAGAATCGAAACCCTGATCGCGGGAGGCTCACATCCAGACATTGACGGCCCCATCACGCTCGACCGCATTGCTGTGCTTGCCCGCAACCGCTACGTGTTCGCTCCACTCCAAGTGATTTTAGACGATTCTAGGATCGAATATCATTTGCGTCAACCTGGTGGAGGCGCGGCGCTCGAATCGGATCTCGGACGCCTTTTTGATCTTGGCGTAAGGGTTTTAGTAAACCCACTGAACCGGCTGCACTTTTCTGAATTACGGCGGCGGCTCGGGATTTCAAATGATGTGTTAGCAAAATCAAAAGATGCTCTAGCAATTTTGACTGATGTCTGTTCAGAAGCTGGCGAATCCTACAGCGACCTCACCCACCCACTTATGGATGCTTGGCGCATGCTTGTACTGGATGTAAATAAATTCACGCGAGCCATGGACGCTTTGGAAACTAGCGTAAAGGAACTGGCCGTGAGTGGTAACGGGGCTAACGAAGAACAACTCCTTGCACTCGCCGACATAGATTTCCTTCGCTCTGTTTGGTCGAATTACTCTCGGCGTGCGGCAAAAGACAGTCGAAGCCTCGCTCAATTTAGAAATCAGATGTCCACCGGCGAAACAGTTCCAAACGTGGACGGCAAGGGTTTGACGCTGGCTACCGTGCATGCCGTCAAGGGGTTGGAATATGACATCGTGTTTATCATGGGATTGATCGAAGGAGGCTTTCCCGATTATAGGGCGGTGAAATCCGGTGGCTCAGCTCTTACAGAAGAGAAAAACGACGCCTTTGTTGCTTTGACGCGTGCGAAACGCTTGCTCTACCTGACTTGGCCTCAAAACAAGTTTATGCCATGGGACAAAGAAAACCGGGCTGTTCAACGGAAGTCCCGATTTTTAGCTGAAATTGAGCGAAAACTACCATAGGCATCCTTCAATCTAAGAACGCCAATAATTAACCCCATCCACTTACTCTCTTGCTCCAACGTCATTCTAGCCGCCGCACTCGCCTCGACCACGCCGTTCTCAACCAACGGCTCGATGGTGCAGCGTCCTATGATCGGATCGCCGGTTATTTCCGTTCGAGCCTGTTTGAGGTAGCTGGAGAAGCAGTGATGAACGTGGCTGGAAAGGTTCGCATCATCTGCAATTCGGACATCGATCCCAAGGACATGGAAACGGCCGCAGCGGCGCAGGCCGCGCTGCGCCGCAGTTGGTGTTCCGTGCGTCCCGAGGATGCTCCGCCTGCAGCACTCCCTCGCTATCAGGCTCTCTACGCCGCATTGACCAGCGGCAAATTGGAAGTCCGTGTCCTCCCGGACAGCGCCTTCGGACTCATCCATGGCAAAGCGGGAGTGGTGCGCCGGACCGATGGCACAGCCACCGCATTTCTCGGTAGCGTCAACGAGAGTCTTTCCGCTTGGAAGATGAACTACGAGTTGCTGTGGGAAGACGACGATCCCGCCACCATCACCTGGGTGCAGGAAGAGTTTGACGCCCTGTGGGATGATGCTCGTGCGGTGGATCTCTCCTGCTGTCCATTTATCCAGCAAGACGTGGAACGGATCATCCGGCGCAAGGTGATCGAGCCTGAAGAATGGAAAGCCTCGGCCGATCCAACAGTCGCCGCCGCAAGTGCTGCTGTGGAAACACCGGTCTATCGTAAGGACCAAGGACTCTGGCCGCATCAGAAGTATTTTGCCCGACTCGCCCTGGAACGTCACCGGCTCGGCGGTGCTCGCTTGGTTTTGGCGGATCAAGTCGGCCTCGGCAAAACGGTTCAGCTCGCGATGGCAGCCATGCTGATGGCTCTCGATGATCCAGATGGCGGGCCGATCCTCGTCCTGGCCCCCAAACCGCTTCTTCAACAATGGCAGGACGAGCTGATGGAACTCCTTCAACTCCCATCCGCCCGTTGGAATGGTAAAGCGTGGTTGGATGAGAACGACGTCGAATACCCGTCAGACGGAGTTAAATCTCTTGCGAAGTGTCCTCGCCGCATTGGTCTCGTATCCCAAGGTCTAGTTGTACGGGGGATGGCAGAAGCGGTGAGGCAGCTTCTCAGTCGCCGCTACACATGCGTGATCGTGGACGAAGCGCACCGCGCCCGTCGCCGCAAGGTTCCCAAAGTCGATGCAAGTTCCGATGAAATCGACGAGAGGGGCGAACCCAATAAGGTGATGGCTTTCCTCCGTGAGATCGGCCCGAAGACAAAAAGCATGCTGCTGGCCACGGCAACCCCGGTGCAGCTTCACCCGGTGGAGTCTTGGGATTTGCTAGAAATTCTTTCCTACGGCAACGATGGAGTGTTGGGTGGATGGACCCGAACCAGTCCATGGTTTCGACCAAGTCGCTGTCTTGATATTGCGATGGGGTATGATCGAGTCCCGACGGATGATGATCGCGATGGTTGGGAATACGTCCGCGATCCATTACCATCCCGCCATGAAGATCCAGCCTTGCGACGTATCCGGGACCACCTCGGAGCGGAAGACAATCGCTGGCAGTTCAAACCCGAAGCACTCGGAAATCTGTCGCCTGCAATCCGCAATGTGCAACTCCGGAACGCCCTCCTACCGGACTACGGTTCCCGCTTCAATCCCATGTTAAGATGTATCGTGCGACGGACGCGTGGATACTTGGAAAGCACGATCAATCCGGCGACGGGTGGCTACTTCCTACCAAAAGTCACCGTGAAGCTTTTCGGTGAAGAGAATGAGAGCGCCTTGGTGTTAGGCGGCTACCTCCACGAGGCATACGAAGAAGCGGAACATTTTTCAGAGCTTCTTCAACAGAGGGTTCGAGGTGCGGGCTTCTTCAAGACTCTCCTTCTGCGTCGCGCTGGAAGTTCCATGGAAGCCGGGAGACGCACCATTCAACGGCTTCTAGGTCAAGAACCCGACGCACCTGACGATGAGGACGACGATGATGCCGAGGAAGATGAGCCCCCTCAAGTCGGCCGTCCGGCGAATGGCACGAGCGATTTCAAGAACTTCACTGCGGATGAATTGAAATCACTGCGGCGCTGTCTGGATCTCTTGAAGCAGGGAGGCAACAACGATCCTAAACTTGAAGCCCTCGTTTCCTACCTACTCGGAACCAATCCTCGCACATCAGCTCGATGGCTCGAACTTGGGTGCATCCTGTTCTCCCAATACTACGACACGGTCCGCTGGGTCGGTGATGAATTGGCAAAGCGCCCGGAATTCGGAAACATGGACATCGGACTCTACGCGGGAAGCAACCGGTCGGGATTCTGGCGTGACGGACGATTCCAGCGCTGTGATCGGAATGATCTCAAGGCACGAGTCAGGTCCGGCGAACTTCGGCTACTCCTGGGCACCGATGCCGCTTCCGAAGGTCTGAATCTTCAACGCCTCGGCACCCTGATCAACATCGACCTTCCTTGGAATCCAACGCGGCTTGAACAGCGCAAAGGTCGTATTCAACGGATCGGCCAGGCGCGTAGTGAAATCTGGATCGCGAATCTCCGTTACCGCGACTCCGTCGAAGACCGCGTCCATCAGGTTCTAGCGGATCGCCTCGAAGCCATTCACGGTCTCTTCGGTCAAATCCCAGACACGCTTGAGGACGTGTGGGTGCAAGTCGCCCTCAACGACGAACAAGCCGCCCGCCAACTCATCGACCGCACCACCGCCACACGCAATCCATTCGATGTGAAATACAGTAGGGTGGAAGACGCCGATTGGGAAACCTGCACGTCTGTGCTGAATAAGGTGAGCATGAAGGAATTGCTATCGAAGGGGTGGTGACATAAATACACGCCCGCGTTTTTTCTTTTTAAGTCAACCGAATCCGATGATGAGCGCCATATCCGCTGCCGAAACAGTCCTGAAAGAATCTGGAAAACCGCTGTCCTGCCGTGAAATCTCAGACACCGCGCTGGCGAAGGGATACTGGCAGACATTGGGCAAAACTCCTTGGGCGACCATTGCTGCCCAAATTTACACTGACATCAACAAGCACGGTGCCGCATCTCGCTTCGTGAAGGTCGGACCAGACTGCTTTGCGCTGAATTCAATTACCGCAAAGACATCGTCCCCCGCACCGAAAGCCGTCAATTTTTCCAAGGCCAAAAGCAAGATGAAGGACAGCAAGATGCTCTCGTTCACCCATGCGGCTGAGAAGATCCTTGCCACCCACGGTAAGAAAGAGCCGATGCACTACCGGGCGATCACCCAGAAGGCACTGGAGCTTGGCTTACTCAACACCGAAGGGCAGACACCCGAGGCTACGATGTATGCGCAGATTCTTACGGAGATCCGCCGCCACAAGGCGCGGGGAGAGCAACCACGCTTCGTCCAGCACAAGGGCGGCTTTGTCAGTCTCAGCACCTGGATGAGCAAAGGGCTGGCATTCGACATTGAGCAGCACAACAAAAAGATCCGCTCCGAAGTTCTCAAGCGCCTCATCGCGATGGGAGCCACTGAGTTCGAGCACTTCGTCTCCGAGCTTCTGGCCAAGGTCGGTTTTGAGGAACTCAAAGTGACGCCGCCGAGCAAAGACGGCGGAATCGACGTGCGCGGTGTGCTAGTCGTTGGCGAGGTGATCCGCACCAAGATGGCCGTGCAGGTCAAGAAGTGGAACAAGGGCAACGTGCAGGCACCGCATGTCCAACAAGTCCGGGGCAGTCTCGGTACGCACGAGCAGGGACTCATCATCACCACCAGTGATTTCAGCAAAGGAGCTAAAGACGAGGCAACCCGGCCGGATGCCGTCCCTGTGGCTCTCATGAACGGCGAACAACTCGTCGTGCTCATGGTCCAGCACGAGGTCATGGTGGCGCGCCGGCCACATGACATCCTCGACCTTTCACTGACAGATGAGGACTAGCACCAGTTCGCTCAATGAAACCTGTAAACGACTAACTAAAACTTAAATTTCTTGTATGCATTATCACCAACAAAACGGACATCGAATCGAGGCTGATCTTGCTCTTCGAATTGGCAAAATCGCACGTCAATATGCAGCCATCAAGCTGCCGGTTGAAGAGAAGTTCACGGACACCTTGCATCTCTGCCTCCTGCAGAACCTGCTAACCAATTGCTATGAGCTGCTGGAAGCCATGGATAGAGAGGATGGCGAATTTCTTGGGCTTCGTGCGCCACTCTCGGCCAAAGCTGACTGGAAACTGGATGCAGTCGAAATCAGAACGTGGGACTTTGACGAAGAGTCTGACCTGGCGACTTTTATTAAGCATCTCCGAAACGCGATGAGTCATCCGACAGGAACTAATCCGGAGGCAAAGTTTCCATCCTCCGGCTACAACAGCCTGCCGAATGAATCAGGGATGATCGAAGCAATTGCTTTCTGTGATTCGCCCGACATCAAGAACAAGAAGCCGATCACATACCTGAAAAAAGAGGATGCGCAGAAGCGTTTTGGCAGTCGACTACCTGGCGTTTCCATCGAGCTTGATCGGCGGAATCGATACGGTCTATTTTGCGAAGGCGAGCCCTATGCCCGAGTGTTTCTGGCAGTTCTGACGAGCGATCAACTCTGTTCTCTTGTCCTCGGCCTCGCTAATTTGCTGGCCCAGCCGACCCGTGAGAACTGGGATGGAAGAACCCTCATTGATCTGATTGCAGCATAAATCTCTAATTGGTCGACTCCGACCGGCCACCCCAACGTTTGAACCATGAACACGATCGAAACATTGCGCGAAACCGTCTCGCTGCTGAGCCAAGGCCCTATTCCCAGTTCAGGGAATATGTGGGGAGGAGCAGGAGTCCGAATCTTGATCCATCCTCCAAAACCAAAGGAGGGCCAGCAATGGCGTAGTGAACCGCGAGATGTGATTACTCCCAGAGCGAGAGAAGTTTCATGGCTTTTTGAGCGTCTCCGGGATGCTTTTTACTCTGAGGACCGGCTTGATGGATGCTCAAAAATTGAGTTCTTCGGTCGCCTCTCCAATGCTGCAGATCGCTGCGTCAGCCAAGGACACGGCGACGATGCATACCTTCTCTGCCTCGCGGTCCTGCATGAGGCCTTTGCGATCTACGAGGAAATGGAAGCGGGGCGCTTTGAGTTCTTGACGATCGCGCCCGCTGGAGAAATCGCCGATGACTCTGCGGAAGACAAATTCCGATCCGGTTACCGGAATCAGGAAGACACCTTGCGGTTTTTTCGGCAGCGTGGGTTTGAAATGGTTTGAGTGAGGGCTTGAAGGCAGCCAACGCCGTTGTAACCCACCCTGGCAACCTCGGCTCAACCGCTATCCACTCAATTAGACCTTGATCCGACTCACCGATCTGGCAGATGTATGACGGATGGACGAGAAAGTGACCAGATATGCCGACTTCCCGATTCCGGGCAACGGCGTGATTTTGTCGAGATTCAAATCCACTCAAAATCCGCGACAGAATTCCCAGATTCCACACGGATTTCACACAAGAGAACCGTTCAGGGCTTTGCACTCAGCGTCGCCCGATCAACCAAACAACGCACAAATACAGATGCAATCATACATTAGTGACTCCTCGGCAGGCTTACTTGCCGATCCGCCATTGTCGCCCCCTTCACGGGGGGCGGATTGAAACTATGGTTAGTCCTGCGGCGGGGGGCTTGGCGGTGGCGCCCCTGCTTAGAGGGTGGGCGGGGTTGGAAGTGGGGTGGTGGCTTCGGGTTTCTCGCGGTCGCGGGGTGGGAACTCGTCGAGGAGGAAGCGGTTGCGGGCGACGAGGGTGGCTTGGTCTTTGGCGGCCCGTGCGGTGGGGTGGGCAAGGCGGGCGGCGTTCTGGACGCTGAGGCACATTTTGTAGAGGGCGTCGGCGGCGAGGTTGCGGGCTTTGGTGAAGCCTTTTTTCTGGTCCTTGGCGGCTTCGTGCTCGGAATCGCCGCCGTCGAGGAGGTCGATGGCATTTCCGAGGGCGGTGGTGTCTTCGTCGAGCCAGCCGTGGTCGTCGAGGGCATCGGCATGGAGGAGGCAGGCGGCGTGGACTTTTCCAGCGCGTTCGATCTCGCTGGCGAAATCGGCGGGTTCGTGGATGCCGACTTGGAATTCGCTGCGGAGGCGGACGTCGTTGTCGGGAAAGGCGAGGTTGGCACTGCGGCGGGCACCGGAGAGGAGGCGCTCCATCTCGGCGAAGGCTTCGATTTGCTCTTGGGTCATCTGGCCGATTTCGCCAAAGGCTCCGCTCTGGGCGATGCCGCCGTTTTCGACGAGCTGGATCTGGGTCTCGAAGCGCGGGGCGAAGACGATGTCCGGCTGGCCCGCGACGGGGTTTTTCTTGGAAAGGCGGCGGGCGACGGCGGGACCGGTGACGGCATCGACGAGGGCGCCGTGGAGGAGTTTGGCATCGCGGAGGAGAACGCTGATGGGGAAGCTGAACGTGCGGTAGGTAGGCATAAGGGTGGTATGGTTGGGGTATGGTTGGGGAGTGAGATCTGTAAAACGATTACAAATCGACGCTTTCGATCTATGCCTATCGCCCTTGAGTAGCGAAGGAAAACTTGGTCACAACGGCGTCACATTGCCTGAAACACGGTGTAAGTGAATGAAATTGAGCCTGCTACGAAATGCTTGATAACTGACAGCGGCTGGGAATTGACTGACAGCGCTTGGGAATTGACTGACAGCGTCTGGGAATTGGCTGACAGCGCCTGGGAATTGGCTGACAGCGCCTGGGAATTGGCTGACAGCGGCTGGGAATTGGCTGACAGCGGCTGGGAATTGACTGACAGCGCCTGGGAATTGACTGACAGCTCTTGGGAATTGGCTGACAGCGTCTGGGAATTGACTGACAGCGTCTGGGAATTGGCTGACAGCGGCTGGGAATTGACTGACAGCGTCTGGGAATTGACTGACAGCGCCTGGGAATTGACTGACAGCGGCTGGGAATTGACTGACAGCGCCTGGGAATTGGCTGACAGCTCTTGGGATTTCCCAAGGGGGGCGGCGGGTGGTGGCAGGATGAGCTTTCGGCTAGCGTTTTCAACTACCCGAGACCCTCACAAGGACGCGCGGATGGTGAATTCGACCCGCAAGGGCAACGACACCATGGATGCGGCGAGGGCGCCACATCCGACACGCGAGGGCGCGTGTGCTCCCCTGAGCCATCCGTTCACCCCATCCGCAGACCAACTGCGGATTCTAGGGCGTATGGTGCTCACCGACGAATGTCTCGCTTAGGAATTCGCCAGTACCCACTGGTACTCGCCGGCGATTTGTTCCTCGATGGGCCGCTGCATGGCGGGCGGCAAGACGCTCCAGGTGTAGGTCTCGATCTCGTAGTGCTGGCAGGCATCAAGATGATCGCGACGCCATTCAAGCACTGCTCGCGTTTGATCTGAGGTCGAGCGCAGCGGAGGGGCGGGCTCTGCATCGAGCGGAATGTGAAAGTGCACACGCATTTCTTCGAAACTAGCAGGATCGATCTCCCCGAGATCGGCGGCGGCGAAGAAGGCGGGTAGATCGATGAACCTCAGGATTTCCCCTCCGGTTGCTCGTAGGAGGACTTGATGGAAGTAAACCGGTTCGTCAAAGTGTCGGATCGCGTCAAGCGCAGATGGGTCGCGTGGATCGAGGGCGAGGGCGCTCGAAAGATGGATTTTGGAAATCCGGATTTGTGCGCGGGTCAGTGCTTCGAGCGAATCGTGAGCGGCATCGTATTCGAGGGCGAAGTGGCAGGCATCGTAGTTTACTCCGATCCGGCGACGGGTCAGTTCGGGGTCGGGCGCGGCGGCTTGAAGTCGTGCGAAGAAAGCGAGTGTCTCGGTGGTATTTTCAAAATGCCCGAGGGGCTCAGGCTCAAGCCCGAGATGGAAATCCAAGCCGGTGGATGCGGCAAGCTCGTCCAGCCATGAAGCAAGCTCGATGAGGTGCTCAAGGATGCGAGATTCATCTCGCTCGAAGCTCTTGTGAGATCCCGGCAGGGTCGAAACTGAGGCTCCGGCGTCTGGGCGGGCGATTGCGGCGAGGATTTTGAATAGATCCTTGGTGTACTCCAGTCGCGCGCGGTCCGACCAGTCGGGCATGAAGACCTGTTCTTTGACCCGCGTCCCGTGGAAGCTGCCATAGGGAAAACCATTGATGGTGAAAACGTAGGTCTGGTTAGCTTCTAACCAATCGCGGAACTCCGCCAGTTGATTTCCTTCTAATAGCTCTCTTGCTGCGACGGCAGAAAGTCGGAGGCCGATCGCAAACGGCTCGTTGGGTCCAAGGGTGCCGGAAGCTTTCAGGCGATCCCGCACGGCAAGAACGTGGGATTGGAGGACTGCGGCGGTTTGTGCCCAAGTCTCCGCAGGGTGGATGTTGGTGCAATACGAGAGGTGGGAGGATGCGACTTTCAAGGGAGTGGGTGATGGGCCGCAAACTTGGCCGATTGAGAGAGGAACTCGCGCGGGTTCTGGTAGATGATTTGATCGATCATGGCGGGGTTGTATTTCCGGCGTTTCATTTCCAGCGCACACTTGGGCACGGCCAGCGGATCCGAGTGGCCCCAGTCACAGGCGGAATTTACCCAGAGCCGTTCGTGGCCATAGATTTCTAACATGTCGATGGCCCGGTTTGGAGTGCATTTGCTCTCGGGATAAAGCGTCATGCCCGCCCAGTATCCTGCATCGAGGACGTGTGCGATCGTGTGTTCCTCGACGTGGTCGATGATTACCTTTCCGCGATCCAATTTGGAAAAAGATGCCAGCGATTCGAGGATGAGGCGTGTGCCCTTGAGTTTATCCTCAAGGTGCGGCGTGTGGATCAAGATCGGCAAATCGCGGTCGAGTGCCAGTTGGACGTGCTCCTCAAAGATGGTGAGTTCGTTGCGGGTGTTCTTGTTGAGGCCAATTTCACCGATGCCTAACACGGTGGGGCTGTCGAGAAATTGAGGGATGATGCTCATCACCTCACGCGCGAAGCCTGGGTCGTCGGCCTCCTTGGGATTGATGCAGAGCCACGAGTAGTGACGAATCCCGTATTTCGCCGCGCGCTTCGGCTCATACTCGGTCAGTTGGCGGAAATAGTCGTAGAAGCCATCGGCCGACGAGCGATCGAACCCAGCCCAGAATGCGGGTTCGCAGAGGGCTTCACAACCTGCGAGAGCGAGTTTCTCATAGTCGTCGGTGGTCCGACTGACCATGTGGGCATGGGGTTCAATGTATTTCATGCGTTGCAGGTGACCTGAGGAGAACGATCAAAGGGAGAAAAGTATTTCAGCGATCGGCTGGAATGAGGGCGGGATCGGCGGGCGGGGCTCCGGTTGCACCTTGGAAGGGAGCGGATTGAGGAAGATCGGTCGAAGGGTCGGACATCGCCTCCAGCACCGCCTTCGCGCGGTCGGGGCGGTTTTCGAGGATCACGGGAATGGCCGCTTTGAGCGCGGCGAGCCGGTGATCGTCCTCGCCGGGGTGGCGGTCTATCCGGTCCAAGAATGCCGCGAGATTGATCAGCAGGTGGCGCGCATCAATGAATTGGAGGTCGAGGAGTTCTTTCTTGCTCGGCATGGGGTGAGCTTAAGCATGATTTTTGAAAATCCTATCCTGAAGAATCAGAAAATGGATCGTGGCTTGCCAGAGGGGTGGGGATTGTGATGTGCTGATGAGGTGTTTGGAACATATGTGCATGACCTGAACCCGATTGCGCTGCCCATCTTTGGAGGTCTTGCGTTGCGCTGGTATGGGCTGGCCTATCTGGTCGGGTTCGTCGCGGGGTTCTACATTCTCAAGAATCTAGTGGCTCGCGGGTTGTGGGTGTTGAAGTCGGAAAAAATAGGCGATTTTATCGCCGGCTGCGCGCTGTTTGGGGTCTTTCTTGGCGGGCGCCTTGGCTACGTGTTTTTCTATCAATTGCCCACGGTCGGCTGGGCGACCCTCCTTGCAGATCCGCTCGTGGTCCTTCGAGTTTGGCAGGGCGGGATGGCGAGCCATGGTGGCATCATCGGATTGACCGTGTTCACGTGGATCTATGCCAAGCGGCATCGCATCTCATGGGCGGCCCTTGCGGATGGATTGTGCGTGGTGGGCCCGGTCGGCTTGTTTTTCGGGCGGCTTGCGAATTTCATCAATGGCGAACTCTATGGTCGGGTGGCGAGCGGAGTGCCGTGGGCAGTCAAGTTTCCGCTGTCGCTCCCGAATGAATCGCAACCGACTCAGGAACTGGCATGGCAGGCGTGCAGTCGGATCGATCCATCGTTGCTTGAGGCGAAGTCGCTCGATCCATTGATCGCTGCGGCGCGTGAAAACCCAGCCGTTTCCCGAACCTTGGGAGACTACCTCGCGGCAAGGCATCCGTCGCAGCTTTATGAGGCATTGTTAGAAGGTGCGCTGCTCTTTGTGATTCTTTGGTCGGTTCGTATTCGTTTTCCGAAGGCTCCGGATGGGCTGCTCACCGGTTTGTTTTTTGCGCTCTATGCAGCGTTTCGGATTTTAGGGGAGCAGTTCCGCGAGCCGGATGCGGCCATGGTTGGCATTCTAACCAAGGGTCAATTTTTCTCCCTCTTCATGTTTCTCGTTGCCTTGGGATTCTTCGTTCACGCCTGGCGGGTGCGCCACCGCGAGAATCAAAGCGCGCCAAACCTGCGGTGACGGCGCTGGTACTCGGCCACTGCATCCATGAGGTGGCCTTGTCTGAAATCTGGCCAAAACGTTTTCACGATCACCATTTCTGCGTAGCTGATTTGCCAGAGCAGGAAGTTCGAAACTCGCATCTCGCCTGAGGTGCGGATCAAGAGATCAGGGTCAGGGATTCCAGCGGTCTGCAGCCTCGATGCGAAGAGTTCGCCGTCGATGGCCTCGGGGTGAATGATTCCGGCAACCGCATCTTCCGCGAGAGAACGCGCTGCGGAGACGATCTCTTCTCGGCCACCGTAGGAAAGCGCAAGCACCAACGTCATGGTGGTGTGGTGCGCTGTTTGCTCCTGGATTTTCTGAACGAGCTTTCGGGTCGTTTCTGGCAAGCGATCCAACTGACCGATCGCGAGAAGTCGGACGCCTTGGCGATCGAGCTCCTTGGCCTTTTCTGCTAGGAATCGATTGAGGAGGCCCATCAATGCAGTGACCTCTGTCGCGGGTCTGCTCCAGTTTTCGGATGAGAAGGCGTAAAGCGTGAGATACTCGACCCCAAGCTTGATGCATGACTCCATGACTTCTCGAACCGACTCGGCACCGGCGCGGTGACCTTCCAACCTCGGCATCCCTCGCTCCTTCGCCCAGCGGCCATTGCCATCCATGATGATGGCAATGTGGCGGGGGATCTCAGGATGACTGGGCATGGAGTCGCGTGGAAATACTCGCAGGTCGATTTACCCGACCACCAATGTTTGCAGGCGGTCTGGCCCGACGCCGACGAATGCGATCGGTGCGTCGCAAAGCTCGGCCAAGCGTGCGAGGTAAGCCTTGGCTTGCGATGGCAGCTCTTCGAAATTCTTGCAACCCGTGGTGTCGGATTTCCAGCCAGGCAGGGTCTCGTAAATTGGCACCGCGCGATCCCATGCCTTGCGGTCGGCGGGTGGCAGCGTGTGGATCTCGCCATCGATGTCGTAGCTCGTGCAGATTTGCAGGGTTTCGTATTCGTCGAGTCCATCGACGTTGGTCACCGCGAGGCCCGTGACGCCGTTGACCATGCAGGCGAAGCGAAGCAATACGGTGTCGAGCCATCCGCAACCGCGTGGGCGGCCGGTCGTGGCCCCGAATTCACGACCCAAGCCGTGAAGGTACTCGGATAGACCTTCATCTCCCGTTGGAAATGGGCCGGAGCCAACGCGCGTGGTGTAGGCTTTGCAAACCCCGATGACTCCTTGGATGGCAGTGGGTGGCAGGCCGGTGCCGGTGCATGAGCCGCCTGAAGTGGTATTGGAGGAAGTGACAAACGGATAGGTTCCGAAATCGATGTCAAGGAGCGTGCCTTGTGCGCCTTCGAACAGGAGATTTTTACCAGACTTCCATGCAGTGTGAAGGGCGGGAATCGTGTTCGACACGTGTGGCCGCAGGCGCTCGAAGGCGGCATAGACCTCGGCGATCACTTCGTCGGCATCGAACGTCTGAAGACCGTGGCGGACGAGAATTTCATTGGCGTCCACAACGCGGCGTTTGATTTGCTGGGACGTGAACTCGCGATCGAGGAAATCGACGATGCGGAGGCCACAGCGGTTCACTTTGTCGGCATAAGCTGGGCCGATGCCGCGCTTGGTCGTGCCGATTTTTTGATCTCCGAGTGCGGCTTCCCGTGCGGCATCCAGTTCCTTGTGAAGTGGCAGCACCACGTGCGCTCGGTCTGAAATCAAGAGCTTGTTCGGAGTGATTGCGATGCCTTGTGCTTCGATCCGCTCGATTTCCTGGACCAGGCCGATCGGGTCGATGACGACACCGTTGCCGATCACATTCAGCTTGTCATCCCAGAGGATTCCGGAGGGAAGGAGGTGGAGCACGTATTTGGTGCCATTGGCAATGACCGTGTGGCCAGCGTTGTTGCCGCCTTGGCCGCGGATCACCACGTCCGAACTCTCGGTGAGGTAATCTACAATTTTTCCTTTGCCTTCGTCGCCCCACTGGAGGCCAATGATGATATTGTTCATTCTGAAATGGTTAGAAGTAGAGTGCTTGAATTCTCGCAAAACGGGGACTGCGAGCGCTGTCAGCGGCACGAGCAATTCCGATCGATCTCACGTGCTAGATTTTGCGCTTTTCGAAGCATCGATCAATGCCGCGAATTCGGCGAAAAAGTAGCTCGCGTCATTCGGGCCTGGGGCCGCCTCGGGGTGGTATTGCACACTGAACACCGGGAGGTGGCGATGGCGCATGCCCTCGACCGTTTGGTCATTGAGGTTGATGTGGGTGACTTCGATTTCGGGTGGAAGTGAGTCAGGGTCCACGGCGAATCCATGGTTTTGCGACGTGATCGAGATTTTGCCAGTCCGGAGGTCCTTGACCGGTTGATTGCCGCCACGGTGGCCAAACTTCAGCTTGAACGTGGTGCCGCCAAATGCATGAGCAAGAATCTGATTTCCAAGGCAAATGCCGAAAATCGGCAGCTTGTCCATCAGGGTCCGGATCTCTTGGTGGATGTCGCCCAGTGCGGCGGGATCTCCCGGACCATTGGAAAGGAAAAGGCCGTCTGGATTTTTGGCGAGGACCTCGGCGGCGGTGGTGCGCGAGTTGACCACCTCGACCTCGAAGCCCGCTTGGCGCAAACGGCGGAGGATGTTGTACTTGAGGCCGAAGTCGTAAGCGACGATGCGGTGGCGCGGCGGCGGGAGATCCTCGTAGCAATCGGTCTTGCCCATGAGGACATTGGGGAGGGTCCACTCGCGTGACTCTGCCGCCCAGATGTAAGATTCGGCGGTGGAAACTTCCTTCACGTAGTCCATGCCTTCCATCGGCGGCGCTGCCTTGGCCGCTGCAATGGCCGCCTCGGCGTCCAGCTCGGTGGTGACGCAGGCACGCATGGCTCCAAGCGAACGCAGGTGTTTCGTAAGCGCTCGGGTGTCGATTCCCTCGATCCCAAGCACGTGGTGTTCGGCAAGGTAGGAGGAAAGTGAGGATTCGGAGCGCCAGTTGGATGGGACCTCGCAGAGTTCGCCGATCACAAACGCCCGAATATGAGGACCGGCAGACTCGTTGTCTTCTTGGTTGACCCCGTAGTTTCCAATCTGCGGATAGGTCATCGCGACGATTTGCCCGCGGTAAGAAGGATCCGTGATCACCTCTTGATAACCTGTCATCGAGGTGTTGAAACAAATTTCTCCGGTAGTGGTTCCGGACGCACCGAAGGCGGTTCCTTCGAAACAACGTCCGTCTTCAAGGGCTAAAATGGCAGTAATCGGCACGGCGGACGCAAGCTAGGCAGTCGATGGGAATGATGCAAGCGAATGCTTATTCTCGAGCACGACTATCGATCAGAATCGTCACGGGCCCGTCGTTGATGAGGGATACCTTCATGTCGGCACCGAAGACGCCACGACCGCTTGGCTTGCCCGACTCGCGCTCGATCTCGGCACAGAATTGCTCGTAAAGTGGCTCGGAAATCGCAGGGGCAGCAGCTCGGAGAAACGATGGCCGATTGCCCTTCTTGGTCGAGGCATGCAGCGTGAATTGGATGACCACCAAAATCTCGCCCCCGGCCTCGACTACGGATTGATTCATTTTGCCATCGGCATCGGAAAAAATCCGCATCCGAGCGATCTTGCTGCTGAGCCATGTCACATCCTCAAATTGATCGCCTTCCTGCACGCCGAGTAGAATCAACAATCCCGGCCCTATCGCGGACACGACTTGGTTTTCGATCAGCACTGACGCTTCAAGCACTCGTTGGACAACCGCTCGCATGCACGATTCTTGCAGTTTTTTTTCGGGACGGCAACCTCGACGGTTCAATAGCTTGCGAGGTTGTTCACGGTTATTCGCGAGTTGTTCACAATGCCGAGTGATTGACCTTGCCGACAGAAGTTTGCAACCTCTCGGTCGTTCATGGCTGCTGAAACTAAAGCGATCGCATCTTTTCCAAAAACCGCATCACTCCAACAGGGGGCGACGGCGGTTGATGATGTCACCCGCGCCCTCCCGCATGCGTTGGGGCCTGAGAAAAGTCTGCTCTCCTCGATGCTGCAAGATCCGCAGGAATACATCGGCGTGGCGATCGAGGAAAAGCTCACCCAAGACCATTTTTACCTGCCTTCGCACTCGACCTTGTTTGGGTTCTTGCTTGAGCTTTTTGAAGCGGGCAACGAGGTCGAGTTGGTGTCGCTGGTGCAACGTTTGCTCGACCGCGGTCTTTTGGATCGGGTGGGGGGACCAGCGGCTCTGACCGATCTTTACACCTACGCGCCGAGTCCGGGTCATTTCCGCCACCACCTTCAGCACGTGAAGGACAAGTTTGTCCTCCGGTCGATCATTCAGAATTCCAACGAGGCGATCGCCCAAGCCTACGACGCCCCGGACGAGGTGGCTGCATTGTTAGATTCGGTGGAGGCGAAGGTGCTCGCGATTCGCGAAGGTTCGGAAACCAACAAGGCGCCGACTATCAAGCAGTCGGTGAACGAGGTGATCGAGCAGTTTCAAGCATTGCTCGCTGGGGAGAAAGGTGCGCAGGGGATTTCCACGGGATTTGAAGAACTGGATCGCAAGAGCAATGGCTTGAAGCCGGGCGAAATGTTCGTCGTGGCAGCGCGTCCATCGATGGGTAAGACCTCGTTCATGATGAACATGGTCGAGCACGTCTGCATGGATCAGGGCAAATCCTCGATGGTGTTTTCCTGCGAAATGAGCGCATTTCAGCTGGTGCAACGTCTGGTGTTTTCAAGGGCGAAGTTTGCGATGAGCCAACTGTCACGCGGCTACACCCCAAGCAAAGGAGATCTCCAACGGATCAAACGCGTCGCAGTCGAAACCTCGGCGGCCAAGTTATTCATCGATGACACGCCCGGGATTTCGATCAACGAACTTCGCGCAAAGGCACGCCGTAAGAAACGCGATGAAGACATCCAGTTCATCGCGATCGATTACCTTCAGTTGATGAAGTCGCGGACGAAGCAGGCGGAAAACTCACGGGAGCGGGAGATAGCCGAAATTTCTGCGGGCATCAAGGGCTTGGCGAAGGAGTTGGGTATCCCGATCGTGATTTTAGCGCAGCTGAACCGGGGGCCTGAGAGTCGGACGGGAAAAAGTTTGGGCGTGCCGAGGATGTCAGACCTTCGGGAATCTGGAGCGATCGAGCAGGATGCCGACATGGTGGGCTTGCTCTATCGGACGGCCTACTATGCCGAGAACGATGAAGAGCGCGAGGCCGAGGCAGGGAAGGCTGAGTTGGTGCTCGCCAAGAACCGGAACGGTGAGACTGGCAGCATTCCACTCACCTTCATCGCCGATCTCATGCGATTCGAAAGCGGCATGCCGGCGCGGGAATCGGAGGCCTAAGCGGTTTTTTGAAATCGCTTAGAAAATTTCGCTAGATCCTCCGCTTGCGATGCCACGCAGCGGTGTCAGGGCATGCGAGATCGGCCGCTGGCAAATCGGATAGGTTGTGGACCTCGACAAGGTGCGCGAGAAGCACCAGCGAGGCGACGGTATCAAAGAGAGCATCGTGCCACGATTTTTCCGGGACCAACGATTGAACGGCATCGACCAAGGAGAGTGACTTGCACAGGGCTCCGAGCGAGTGGTCGGGCAAGTCGGGCCAGGCCGCACGCGCGAGCAGCAAGGTGTCGATCCACGGGCCAAAGCCGTGGCCAGGAAACGCGCGGAGGAAGCGTTTTTCCGTGCCTTTGCCATGAGCGACCACCCATGCACCACCTAAACGGCGCTTGAACTCAGGCCAGAGCGTCAACAGGGGAGGAGCTCCCATCAAATCGGCGGTGCCGATGCCGTGAACCTTTCCCGCTGCCCAATGGATTGGATGGTCGGTGTGAATGTAGGAAACGAAGTCATCGTGATGGCCGATTTCGGCAGACCAACTCGCGAGGCCGACCTGGATCGGATGGTCGGTTTTCCCTCGTGAGGCACCCGCGGACTCGAAGTCGATGGCGGTGAATCGGCAGTGGCGGACGAGTTGCACGATGGGGTAGGCGGGAGGTTGTCAGAACTTTACTAGATTTTGGGAGAGGCTCGCGCGTGCTGCAGCGAACCCCGGCTTGATGACGGTGGCAATCAATGCTGAGCGTTCGCCAAATGGCATGAAGGCGCTTTTCATGGCGTTGATCGAAAGCTTTTCGAGATCATCGAGATCGAGGTCGAACAATTCGGTCGCCAGCGTGGTTTCCTGCGTCATGGACGTGTCACTCATCAAGCGGTCATCGGTGTTGAGGCAGACGCGGAATCCGTGGCGGAAAAATATCCCGAACGGATGATCTGCCAGCGTGGTGCAGGCCCCCGTGTGGAGGTTGCTGAGCAAACACATCTCGAGTGGAATCCGGCGATCAAGGACATACTGCGCAAGGTTTCCGAGGCGCAGACTGCCATCGGGTAAAATCTCGATGTCATCCAGAAGGCGGGTCGCGTGGCCGATCCGGTGGGTGCCGCAGTACTGGATCGCTTGCCAGATGGATTCGGTCCCATGGGCCTCACCCGCGTGGATGGTGATGTAGAAATTCGCGCGCTCGATCGCCTGAAACGCCTCGACATGTTTTTTTGCGGGGTAGCCATCTTCACCTCCCGCGAGGTCAAAACCGACCACGCCGACGTCGCGGTGACGAATCGCCAACTCGGCGGCTTCTAGCGAGTCCACGAGGTGGCGCATCGCGCAAATGATCAAACCCCAGTTGACGCCGTAAATCGATTGCCCGTGCTCGAGCCCGCGGATGACAGCTGCGACGACCTGATCTTGCGTCAACCCACCTTCCATGTGGTGAACCGGTGCAAATCGGACCTCGGCATAAACCACGCCATCGTGATGCATGTCCTCGATGAATTCGAAGGCCACGCGCTCAAGAGCAGCGGAGCTCTGCATGACCGCAATGGTGTGCACGAAGCCCTCAAGGTACTCGGGAAGGCTGCCGCGCTGTGCGCCACGGTGGAACCAACTCGCAAGCGCCACGGGGTCGGTCGTGGGTAAGCCATGATAACCCGCATCCTTGGCCAATTCGATCACTGTCGCGGGCCGCAAGCCGCCGTCGAGGTGCTCGTGAAGGAGGACTTTCGGCAGTTGGCGGAGATCCAGAGCCGCAGTCAGAGATTTGCCCCTGAGGATGGGTTGCGACGTTGGATGACTCATGACTGCGAGAACTCCAGCAGTTTACACGCCGATCGGGTAGAATGAAATTTCAAGGGTCAAATAAGAGCGTTGGGCGATGGGGCGGCCTATTGGAAACTTGCGACTTCTGAGGGCGTCAGGGATCGGGATTTTCCGGGTGGTAGAGAGGCGTCGAGGGCGAGGGGGCCGATGCGGTCGCGGTGGAGGGTGAGGACTTGGTTGCCGACTGCGTGAAACATTCGCTTCACTTGATGGTAGCGGCCCTCGTGGAGCGTGACCCGTGCCTCGCGGGGGGCAACAATTTCGAGAATCGCCGGGCGTGTCGTTAGATCCTCGTACGCGAAGTAGATGCCGGCGGCAAAGACCGCGATGGACTCGTCAGCAATTTCATCCCGCGTGGTGATCTGATAGATCTTTGCGATTTCCTTGGTCGGCTCCGTGATGCGTTTCGACCAGCGGCCATCGTTGGTTAGCAGGACGAGTCCGGTGCTTGCACGGTCGAGTCGGCCGGCGAGGTGGAGCTCGTTGCGGAGCGGGTGGTCGATGAGATCGATGACCGTTGGATGAAGCGGATCGCTGGTGGCGCTGAGGTAGCCCGCAGGCTTGTGGAGCATGATGTAAACCGCCTCAGCCGCTTGAAGAGGCGCTCCATCGACTTCGATCCTGCTGAATCGATCGATCTTGCAAAGCCCGTTGGTTTCGATGCTGCCGCCGACCGAAACCCTGCCATGATCTAGCAGATTTCTGATTTCCCTGCACGTCCCGGCACCGTTGCGGACGAGGAAACGATCGAGGCGCATGGCTGAGAGATTACTCTTCCTTGCCGCAGCATTGCTTGAACTTCTTGCCGGAGCCACAGGGGCAGGTGGCATTGCGGCCGGTCGTTTCGATCGAGAAACTTGGCTTGCGTTTGGGCAGGTTGAGCTTGAGTTTGCTGCCCTCGGACGCTGGCAGGGCGGAGGGATTCAAGTTCCCTGAGCTACCGGACATGGGTACATTGTCCCGGGTGAGAGCAGCCTCGCCGCCCTGGAGTTGTTGGGGCGCGCTGTGGAGCTGCCTGAGGAATGCCTCAAGGTTTTCCGCCGAGCGAAACAGGTTCTGCAAGGCCTCCTGCTTAATTTGGTCCATCAGTGTTACGAACAGATTGTAGGCCTCGTTTTTGTACTCGATGAGCGGGTCCTTCTGTCCTTGGGCGCGTAGGCCGACGCCCTCGCGGAGCGCGTCCATGTTGTAGAGGTGGGCTTGCCATTGCTTGTCGATGGCGACGAGCACCATGCGGCGCTCCTCTTGGTCGAGCACCTCCATCGGCAAGTTGCCAACGCGCAGGCTGTAGACGTGTTTCACCTTTGCCACGAGCATTTCCGAGATGGCATCCTCGTTGTTTGCATTCAGGAAATCATCCGCTGTGACGCTCACCGGGAGGGTCGAGTTCACCCAATGAAGCAGTTCGTTGTAATCGGGCTTGTTCGCGTCGCGGTCGGCCAAGTATTCGTGGACCTTCGCGGGGATGGTCTCATCGATGATCTCCTCGACAAGGTTACGAGGGACTTCGGTGGTGAGCACCTCGTTGCGGTAGCCATAAACCACCTCGCGTTGCATGTTCATCACGTCGTCGAAATCGAGCACGCGCTTGCGGCCGGTGTAGTCGCGTTGTTCCACGCGTTTTTGGGCGGTTTCCACCGAGCGGTTGAGCCACGAGTGTTCGAGGGCTTCACCTTCCTTCATTCCGAAGCGCTCCATCATCGCTGTCATGCGATCCGCGGCAGCGAAGTTGCGCATCAGGTCGTCTTCGAATGAGATGAAGAATTGTGAGCGGCCGGCGTCGCCTTGGCGTGAGCAGCGTCCGCGAAGCTGGCGGTCGATACGGCGGGATTGGTGGCGTTCCGTGCCGATGACGAAAAGTCCGCCGACCTCGGGGACGCCCTTGCCGAGTTTGATGTCGGTGCCGCGTCCCGCCATGTTGGTCGAGACCGTCACCGCGCCAAGTTGGCCAGCGCTGGAAATGATTTCCGCTTCTTGTTGGTGGAACTTCGCGTTGAGAACCGAGTGGGGAATCTTTGCACGTTTCAGCATGCGGGCGAGAGTCTCTGACGACTCCACCGATGCGGTCCCCACGAGGACTGGTTGGCCCTTGCCGTGGGCTTCCTCGATGCGGGCGATGACTGCGTTGAACTTCTCGCGGCGCGTTTTGAAAACTTGGTCGTTATCATCGAGCCGGATGTTGGACGTGTTCGTGGGAATGGGTAAGACGTCTAACCGATAGATGTCATGAAACTCAGCCGCTTCCGTTTCGGCGGTTCCCGTCATGCCCGCGAGTTTTTGATAGAGGCGGAAATAGTTTTGGATCGTGATCGTTGCGAAGGTCTGAGTTTCCTTTTCGATGGAGACCCCTTCCTTGGCTTCGACCGCTTGGTGGAGGCCATCTGACCAACGGCGGCCGGGCATTTCCCGTCCGGTGTTTTCATCGACGATGATCACCTTGTCATCCTTCACGACGTATTGGACGTCTTTTTCAAAAACGCAATACGCCTTGAGGAGTTGCGAGATGTTGTGAATCTTCTCCGCTTGTTTGTCCATGAGGACTTGGAGCGAATCCTTCGACGCATTGCGTTGCTCGTCTGTTAAGTCGCGGTTGGTGTCGATGTCCGCGTAGAGCGTTCCAAGGTCTGGCAGCGTGAAGGATTCGGATTCGCCCGGGGCGAGGAACTCGCGGCCCATTTCCATCAGGTCCGAGTCGTGGCCCTTTTCATCGATGACGAAATAGAGTTCCTCCTTCAGTTCGAAGAGCTCCTTTTTCTGCGCGTCTTGGTGGAAGGAAAGTTCGGCCTTCTCGAGGAGGCGGCGCATTTCTGGTTCCTCCATGAAGCGCATCAGCTGGCGATTGCGCGGCTGGCCGAGTTTAATTTTGAAAAGGTTGCGTCCAGCGGTGGTTGGGTCGCCGGATTCTAACAGGCGCTTAGCCTCGGAGGCGAGGTTGTTGCAGAGTTCTGTCTGGCGCTTGACGAGTTGCTCGACGCGAGGTTTGTAGACGTCGAACTGGTGCGACGACTGGGTCGATGGGCCGGAAATGATGAGAGGGGTGCGAGCTTCATCGATCAGAATCGAGTCCACCTCGTCGATGATCGCGAGGTAGTAGCCGCGTTGGACCTGTTCCTCCTTGGTCGATGCCATGCCATTGTCACGGAGGTAGTCGAAGCCGAACTCGGCGTTGGTTCCGTAAGTGATGTCGCAAGCGTATTCCGCCCGGCGTTCCCATGGCGGCATCTGG
The DNA here is from genome assembly GCA_029866215.1 of Akkermansiaceae bacterium. Taxonomy (GTDB): domain Bacteria; phylum Verrucomicrobiota; class Verrucomicrobiia; order Verrucomicrobiales; family Akkermansiaceae; genus Luteolibacter. The sequence goes on along the minus strand of JARWZU010000039.1, from coordinate 23,490 downwards.
TTTTGGATGGTTCCGACGGTGAGGCCGAGGAAACGGAAGAGCGAGCCCATCCATTCCGAGTCCCGTTTCGCGAGGTAGTCGTTGACTGTGACCACGTGGACGCCGAGGCCGGTGAGTGCGTTCAGGTAAACCGGCAGGGTGGCCACGAGGGTTTTTCCTTCACCGGTTTGCATTTCTGCGATCATCCCGCGGTGAAGTGCGATGCCGCCGATGAGTTGGACATCGAAATGGATCATCTCCCACATCAGTGGCCGTTCGTTCACCATGATTTCGGTGCCGCAAAGACGACGGGCTCCATTTTTCACCACGGCGTAGGCTTCTGGCAGGATTTTCTCGAGGTACTTCGCGCGGGATTTTGGGAATTCACCTTGGATCTCGAGGAACGCCGCTTTCGCAGCCTCAATGGCGGAGGCGCTGGCGAGGACCGTCTCTGGGAGTGACGGGAATTCGTCGCGGAGAAGAGTGATGCGAGCGCCGATGGCGTCTGCTACGTCGCGGAGTTCGGCGTCCTCCATGCGCTCGATGAGCGGTTTGGCCGGTGCGTCGAGCGCGTGGTAGCGTGCAAGATGGGATTTCCAATTCGCGGTAAATTCCAAAAGCTTTTCGGCGGGTTCGCGCTGAAGAGCTTCCTCGATTTCATTGATGCGAGCGACCGTTGGACGGATGCGGCGCACTTCGCGTTGGTTCTTACTGCCGACGATTTTTTGGAGAATCCACTTGATCATAAAAGATGGGAAGGGGCTGGATGCCCCGCTGAGGTGCTGGGATATACCAGCAATCAGGCGGGTGCAAGCACGAGGAAGTCAGATGCTGCGTGACGAAATTGTTAAATCAGTCATTTCGGGACTCAAATTTTGACTACGCGCATCACTGGTTATTAGATCGTCATCGCATGGAAGCCGCCATCGACGATCATTTCAATGCCGGTGATGAAGGATCCGGCCTTCGCGGAGGCGAGGAGGAGCGTTGCGCCGATCAGTTCGTCGGCGTTGCCGAAGCGTGAGGCTGGGGTCTGGCGGAGGATGTCGAGGACGCGGGATTCGTCGAGCACCTTGCGGTTTTGTTCGGCAGGGAAAAAGCCTGGGACCAGCGTGTTCACGCGGATATCCTTATCGGCCCATTCGCGGGCGAGGTTGCGAGTCAAGTTGTGCACGGCAGCCTTGGAGGCCGAGTAGGTGAAGACGCGGGAGAGTGGGTTGAGGCCGGAAATCGAGCCGAGGTTGATGATGGATGCGGGGCGGGCCTCATCGATAAAGTAGCGGCCGAACACCTGGCAGGCGCGGAAAATCGCTGAGAGGTTCGTGTCGATGATGCGCTGGTATTCCTCCTCAGGGATGTCGAGAAATGGGGTGGGCGAGTTGGTACCGGCTCCGTTGATGAGGATGTCCACTTGTCCGGAGCGGCTGATGACCGTGTCGAGCAGCGCGTGGAGTGAATCGCGCGAGGTTACGTCAACCGGGACGAAGTAGCCCTTGCCGCCATGGGACTCCACTTCCTCGAGGCGCTTGGCGGCTTTTTCCGCGATTCTGCCGCCGAGAACGACTTCGGCACCCGCGCGGGCGAGGCCGACGGCCATTGTGCCGCAGAGTTCGCCGGTTCCACCGATGATGACTGCGGTTTTTCCGGAGAGGTCGAAGAGGTCTTTGAGGAAAGGTGCGGTATGCATGAGGGGAGTTTTGCTGGAATTTGGCAGTGCTGCCAAGCACGGATTGGTAGATTCTACGATCGGGATTGCCGAATCGGCGCGGTTTCCCCATGATTTTGGGGTGATTTCGGTTGCGAGTGTAACATGGTTCAGCAGCGCCTCACAGCGAAAGCGTTGGCTGGTCGGTGTGTCCGGTGGTGCCGATTCCGTTGCCTTACTCCGGCTATTGGTGGAGGCGGGGTTTCGCAATCTCATCGTTTGCCACTTGGATCACGGGTTACGGGGGCGGGCATCGACAATGGATGCGAGGCGGGTGAGTCGCTTGGCCAAGGAACTGGGGTTGGAATGTGAGATCGGGAAATCCGACGTCTCTGCGAGAATGATGGAGCGGAGGGAGTCGATGGAAACTGCGGCGCGGCATGCGAGGCATGAGTTTTTCGCCACTTGTGCGAAGAAGTACCGGTGCCATCGAATTTTGTTAGCCCACCATGCCGATGATCAAGCTGAGACGGTTTTGTGGAATCTCATGCGCGGATCGCATGGACTGAAAGGGATGCGTGCGCTGCAAAAACTGGTGACCGAGTCTGGGCGCGTGTTGCAGATTGAGCGTCCATTGCTCGGGGTGAGGCATGCGGCGCTTGTGGATTGGTTAGAGTCACACGGACATCGCTGGCGCGAGGATGCAAGCAATGCTGAGGCGGTGGCCATCCGCAATCGTTTGCGCAACGAGGTTTTCCCGCTGCTCGATGATGTTTCTGGACGGGATGCTGCGCTTGCATTTGCGAGAGGCGCTTCGGATGCCGTCGAGTCGGAAGAGTTGGAAGCATGGGCTTTGCAGCAGGCAAGTGTCATCGATCCGCAAGGACGCCTGCACCTTCCGGTGTTGCGTCGCTTACCGGTCGCGCTGCAACGCCTCGCGATTCGCGAGTTTCTCAAACAGGGGCGGATCGCCTCGGTCGACCGCAGCGTGATCGATCGCAGCCTTTCGCTGTTGGATTTGAGCCAACCTGCGGCGATCAATCTGCCGGGCGGGGCGCGGCTGCGTCGGCAGGGCGGGCGACTTTGGATCGATCCCTAAAATTGATCGCGGATGCCAGGCCAGATTTTTTCAAATCCGTTTTCGGGAGTCTCCGCCTGACGGATCAGGCCATTGGCCGTGAGAGCAAGCCAAGGGTGAATTCGGCATCCGAGTGTGTCGGTCGCTTGGACCGTCCAGACATTGCAGATGCGTGGAATAAAATAGAGATGTCGGGATTCTAACAGAACACCACCGCCCCAGCTGGACGCGCCGCAGATGATGGGTCGGCCGTCGGGGGCGTGGACGCTGCAGTCGTTAAGGAATGCAGCGAGGTCGTGTCCTCTTTCGCGAGCGACGAGCTTTCGCCAAATCCGCTGGTGCGGGCAAACCTCTGCGACGCTCCAGCTTGCGGGGATCAGTTCCATGACCGATGGGCTAGGGGTGAACATCGCGCAGAAAAATTTCCACGGCGTGTGCAACCCTTTCTCACGGTAGGCGGTTCGATTGCCCCAACTGAGGGTGACATACTTGGGCGACCCGAAACCGGCGGGAGGCACGAAGCCGGATTCTAATAGCCAATCGTAGGGAAACACCATGCCCGTGTGGAAATCATCGGCAATCAGCCAGACGAGCACATCCGGTGGCTTCGCTGAGGAGATGGGGGCGGGTTTTTGCCAAGTCACCGCTTGGTGCCAAGTCGGTGTGGGTGTGTTAGGAAGCCGAATGCCACAGGAACTCATGGCTGCCACCATCAGGCAGGGCAAGACAGCGGCAGCGATGGAGTTGGGACGCAACATCAAGCAGGGAGAAACGAACAGATGTATTCGCAAATTCCGGCGGTCACCACGATCGTAAATCCGCTGTTTCCTGCGACATCGAAGGCCGAACCTGCCTCGAAATCGATCGGGTCAGAGGTGCCGTCGAGGGTGACGACGCATGAGCCTGCAATGATCTCCATGCGCTCTGGGGCGGCGGTGCCGAAGTGGAAACTTCCCGGATAGATCAGGCCAAGCGTCTTGCGTGTGCCGTCTTGGAAATGGATGGTGTGGGAGACGACGCTGCCGTCGAAGTAGACGTTGGCTTTGGCATCGGCGGTGACGTTAGGGAATGAGTGCATGGTGGTAGTGGTTTTGGTTTCGATGTTTGATTTTGATGAAATTGCAATGTGGGATTGGGATCATTCGGTCGGGAGTCCGCTTTCTTTCCATGACTCCCAGCCCCCGAGGAGGGTGGAACAGGGGTATCCGCAATCCGCGAGGTGCATCGCGACCGTGCGGGCGTCGGGGCAAGCCATGTTCGTGCAGTAGACCACGATGGACTTTTGGGCGGCCATGGCGGAATTAATTTCGGCTTGGTGTTTCATGATCTGCTGGTCGCAATTTACCTTGGGCAAGCTGATGGCGCCGGGTAGGTGGCCGAGGCTGTAGAAAATCCGTGGCCGGGCGTCGAACAGGAGCACCCTGTCTGACTGCTGAAGCTCAAATAACTCGGTCAGTGAAATAGATGAAACCTTTTTGCGTCCGTTGAGCCGCGATTCGATTCGTTTGGCTGGAGCTGAAACGATCGCGTCTGTCTGGGCTGGATTTGCGGGTGGGGCACTGCACGACGCCAGCATGAGTGCCGCACCGAGCAGAATCGGGGCGCACTGGCGTGGGGTCATTTGACGATCTGGAGAAGCTCCACGTCAAACACCAGCGTTCCCGCAGGTGCGCCCGGTGGTGGGCTTTCGCCATAGGCAAGTTTTGCAGGGATCCAGAGGCGGCGTTTTTCGCCCTCGACCATCAATTGCACGCCTTCGGTCCAGCCGGGTATGACTTGGTTTAGCGGGAACACAATCGGTTCGCCACGGGTGACGGAGCTATCGAACATCTTGCCGTCGGTCGTCCAGCCAGAGTAATGGACTTTCACTTGGTCGCTTGCAGCAGGGTGGGTGGTGCCTGTGCCCTTGGTGAGCACGCGAGATGCGATGCCCGAAGCCGTTTTCTCGGCGCTTTCGGGTGCGGCGGCGACGTCCTCAGGAACGGCTGGTGGCTTGGGGGCCTGTTTGATGCTTAACAATTCCACATCGAACACGAGCAACCCGCCGGGGCGGCCACCGCCGGGATTTTCGCCATAGGCCAGATCGGCAGGAATCCAGAATCGGCGTTTTTCACCCTCGACCATGAGTTGGAGGCCTTCGGTCCAGCCCTTGATGACGCGGTTGAGCGGGAAACTTGTTGGCTCACCGCGTTTCACCGAACTGTCGAAAAGCTTACCATCGGTCGTCCAGCCCGAGTAATGCACGGTCACGGTGTCAGCGGCAGCAGGCTTTTGGCTGCCCGTGCCGGGCTTCAGAACCTTGGATGAGAGGCCAGAAGGCGTTTTGAGCGCATCGGTTGGGGCAGCTTGGACGTCAGATGGAGTTTCGGGCATGGTGGATTCGGCGCGGGCAGGGATTGAAAGAGCAAGAGCCAACCCGGCCGCGGGCGAGATTAGGATCTGCAAGGACTTCGGAATGAAATTCATCCGCACAGATTCCAACGATCCGGCACCTCTGTCAATCCAAGGAATCATCTGCCCCGTTTGTGCCTTGAAGCACGCACTTCCATTGACGTCATTTCTTGGCAGTAGGGGCAAGCGACGTAGCCTGCAAAGAGTGCGGAGAGAGCGACCCTGAATCGGTAGCTTCCAAAGAGTTTGCGAGCCCTCCGGTGTTTGACGCACGATGGGTTGCCCAAGATGGGAACCATGCAGAGTGGGCACTTGGTGCGTTGGGACAAGAGGCGAACGATGACGTTGAGGCAGACCACAAATACTCCAAGGTATAATGCTGCAGTTGTAAGTGGGTAGTCCCCCCGATAGACCGCTGTGACCAGCAAACAAATCGAGAAAATCAACAGAACTTGCCTAAGACAGAATAAAAAGGCGGCGAGTCGAAACCGTTGAAGTGTGGACAATGAACTGAGGCGATGCATGGATGGGGGGAGTTAAATCGCTGTCTTACATCTAGTCTATTGTGCAAGACAGCAACTTATAAGCCTATGTAAATTTTCCAGGGCGCAGTTTGGCAAGCGAAAAATTTCGCAAAGTGTAAATTTTACAATGCGAGACGATTTAGCGTTTTGGGAAACGATTCTTCCGGCCTTTGCCTTTCGGATACTGGACCGATTGGGCGGGCGCCGGGGTGCTATTGGATTTCAGCGCGGCGATCTGGTCGCGCAAGTGAGCCGCCCGCTCGAATTCCAAACGCGCCGAACATTCGCGCATCTCCTCCTCCAGCTCGCCGATCACTTGGATTTGATCGTAGGTAGCGACGTCGTCGGCTACCATCGCGCGGTTGAGTTGATCCGCTTGTTCGCGCTCTTTTTCGTGTGTATGCAGGCTATGCTGGAGGGCGCGCTTCACACCTTGAGGAGTGATGCCGCGCGCCTCGTTGTGGGCCAATTGCCGGCCACGTCGATAGGCAGTGATGTCGATGAGCGCCTGGATCGAGTCCGTGACCTTGTCGCAAAAAAGCACACATTCGCCATGAATGTGTCGGGCGGCTCGCCCCGCAGTCTGGATCATTGATGTTTCATTGCGGAGGAAGCCCTCTTTGTCGGCATCAAGAATGCACACTAATGAAACTTCGGGGAGGTCGAGCCCTTCGCGCAGTAGATTAATCCCGATTAGGATGTCAAAAGCTGCGCTGCGGAGTTGTTTGAGGATCTCCACGCGTTCGACTGCATCAATGTCTGAGTGCAGGTAGCGGCATTTTAGGCCAGTTGCTTGGAGGTATTCCGATAGATCCTCGGCGGTCTTTTTGGTGAGCGTGGTGATCAGGACGCGCTCGTGGCGCTCGACGCGTTGGCGGCAAAGCTCAATCGTCTCGTCGATCTGGCCCTTGAGGGGGCGTAAGGTAAGAATCGGATCGAGCAAACCGGTTGGGCGGATGATTTGTTCGACGACCAAAGGGGTCCCTCGTTTCGTTGCATCGAATTTCGCTACGGGTTCATCGTTGCCGCTCGGTTTGACCCGAAGTTTCTTGAAATCGAAAAGTGGCATGTTGCCGTCTTTGGTTCGAGATTTGACGGGGATGAATGTTTTGTTCTCCGGTCTCGAATTGACGATTTCAAATGGCCCCGGTGTCGCGGAAACGTAAACCCGCTGGCTCGTCATTTGCATGAACTCCTCAAAGCGCAAGGGGCGGTTGTCTAGAGCGCTTGGTAACCGAAATCCGTGATCGACCAACACCGTTTTGCGGCTCTTGTCGCCCTCAAACATGCCGCCAATCTGTGGGATCGTCGCATGGCTCTCATCGACCAATAACAGGAAATCTCGCGGAAAGAAATCGAGCAGCGTGTTCGGTCTGGCGCCAGGTTCCCGTCCGGTGATGTGGCGTGAGTAATTTTCGATCCCTTGGCAAAAACCCATTTCCGCCATCATTTCGAGATCATAGTCAGTGCGCATCCGAAGACGTTGAGCTTCGATGAGCTTGTTGTCTTTTTCAAACAGGCCCACTTGCTCGTCAGCCTCTTTTCGGATCGCCTGCATCGCGAGCTTCATTTTGTCGGCAGGCGTGACGAACTGCTTGGCTGGGAAAAAGGTGTGATTCTCTAAGCGGTCGATCGTTTGGCCCGTTAGGGTGTGAACGCTGGTGACGCGCTCGACCTCATCGTCGAAAAACTCGATGCGGATCGCCGTCTCGTCGAGATACGCCGGGTGGACTTCGACCACATCGCCGCGCACTCGGAATTTCCCGCGACCGAATGCGACGTCGTTGCGTTCAAACAGCATGCCCACGAGCGAGGCGATGAAGTCCTCTCGGCTGAGTTTTTGCCCGACCCAGATCGGCAGCATCATGTCCTGATAGTCCTCAGGCGAGCCGAGGCCGTAGATGCAGGAAACGGATGCAACCACGATCGTGTCTTGTCGAGTGAGCAAGGACCCCATGGTGCTGAGTCGGAGGCGCTCGATCTCGTCATTGATGGCGGAATCCTTTTCGATGTAGGTATCGCTACGCGGGATGTAGGCTTCCGGTTGATAGTAGTCGAAATACGAGACAAAGTACTCGACTGCGTTGTGAGGGAAGAAATTTTTGAACTCCGAATAGAGCTGCGCGGCCAAGGTCTTGTTGTGGCTCATGATCAACGTCGGCTTTCCTTGGGCCTCGATCAGATTGGCCATCGTGAAGGTTTTGCCAGAGCCCGTCACGCCGAGCAGCGTCTGATGCAAATTTCCTGCGGCCAGTGACTTAGAGAGCTTTGCAATCGCTTGGCCCTGATCTCCCTCAGGTCGGTAATCGCTGACAAGTCGAAATGGCATCCGTCCCTTCACTTAAATCCGAGTTACCGGCAACCGCAAGGACGAGGTGCACGGAAATGAGTCGCCCCAGCCCACGTGGCAAGGCAGTTGCTGATCGTTTTTTCAATAATAGAGCAATGATTGAATCAATTTAATTCCAGTGAGGTACTCAGAGAGGGCGGGTCAGCTCCAGTGGCCATTTGCGCGAAAAGTTTCAAATGATCTCGACGATTTGTGCGATCGAAATGAGTTGATTTCGATGTCACGCGGCATGGATGATTCGATTCACCGTTGGAAATTCGCGGAATTGACTTCGAATATTTTCCCATGAAATCATGAAATGGCGCATTATGATTGACTCATTGTTACTTGGTCTCTTGTAATGACCCCGTTCATACAAATCCAAATTCAATGATTCTTCTTTTCCGTCGCAAAACTCCATTGAGTCTTTCCCGCCATTTGGGAGTTTCCGCCCTACTCGCGCTGCTCTCTCCGGCTTGGGCTGGAACGGAGAAGTTCTTCACGCCTCCGGAGGCTCCGTTCGCGGTGAAACTCAATGAGAACATCGTGGCGGTTCTTCTGCCCAGCGGCCCGGCCGAAGCTGCCCAAGGGGCGATCGACGCCGCGCGCAAGGATCATCCCGAGGCGCTTTTGTCGCTGGAGGCACAGGGAACGATTCAGATCGGAGCGAAGCCACTGAAGTTGGGATCGCGGATGATGCTCAAGCTATCCCCAACGGCGGGCGTCGCTGCTGCGCCGGATTGTTCCGCTAAGGCATTAGTTGAAATGGCAGATGTGGACACGGTTTCTGTCACGTCGTCAGGACCTGGTGTTGCCCTGCTCGACGGGATGGGCAAGCCCCTGACCGGAATTCGGGTCGTCGGGGGCAAAAGAATTAACCTTGATCAATTGAGTGTGGTGGCCTGCCGAGTGGCGGGGATCGATTACCAAGGCGCAGATCCGACCGCGGTCAACGAAACCGGTAGTGTGACCCGTTGTAACTTCCGAGACAATGGCGATGGCTTGCGTGTTGGAGATACCGCAGGTTTCATGTGTCTTGATAACGAATTCAAATCGCAGAGCGACACGGCGTTGACGATCAATTCCTCGACGAGCGTGGTGGCTGGAAACCAATTTGACGAAAATCATTCCGCGATTCGCTCAGGAACGAGTCGAGGCGTGATTGCCCGCAATCGGATCAATGATGCCGATGCAATCCAACTCACAGCATCCAGCGAGGGCAATCTCATCACGGAAAACCATGGGAAATCCTCTGGCATCACGCTGACTCTGGCCGGTTCGGGACATCAACTCGTTCGCAACGCCCTCAGCGGCAATGCGACGCTCGCGGTTGGCAGTAAGGATATTTTACTGGTGGGGAATGAGGGCTTGCAGTGCGATGCCGCAGCACCGGGTCTCAAGTGGTTCAATCCTCCCACATGGGATCATCCTCACCAAGAAGCACGAATTGTCGATGGCATGGGGAGGTTCGACTTGGAGGTGCTCGGTGGGATTTCCAAGACCCCGAAGACCGCGAAGCCCGTGGCGGTCGATCTGAAAGTGGTTCAGAAGGCATTGGATCGTGCGCGTTCTGAACATCCGGGCGATGTGATCGTTCTGAAGCTGCAGGGCAAATATGTTTCACGCAACCCCAAGGGGCTCAAGTTGCCGCCGAACACCTGCGTGATCCTCGACGGCCAGATCGTCGCAAGTCTCGGAACGGAGTCGGATCCTCTCTGGGTTCGTGAGGCACCGCTGACGCAGTTGATCCAGCTTCCAGCGACGGGCTTCTGCTCAATTTCTGGAGGAAAACTCGACTGCAACCGTCAAGCGTTCTTCCCGATCAACGCGAACACCGGCAGCACCGCGTTGATCGAAGGGGTGAATCTCACGGCGGGTGCGCGAGACGGCCTTTACACCAAGGGGCGTGACGGGAAAGCGGCGATGTTTGTTTACCGCTGCAATGTGCTTAGCAACAATGGGCGGGGAATCTGGCCGCACGTCGCGAGCCGAGTGCACTCGATCGCGAATGTTTGTTCGGGCAACAAGATGGACGGGATTGATCTCGATGCGGGATCTGAGGAATGTACGGCGCTGTTCAATGTATGCAGCGCCAATGGCCGGCACGGGGTGTTTGTCGAGGAAGCGGTGAGCGAGCAAATCGTTTTTGCCAATATCCTCAACGGAAATGGCCAGGCGGGCGTGCATGTTTGGAACGAAGAGGTGGTCGGCAACACGGGCCACAATGTGATCGCCGCCAACACCTGTGAAGCCAATCGCCGCGGAGTCAGTGCTGGCGGGCGAGCGGCTGATAAAACCGCGAATGCGAATTTATTCTTCAATAACGTGTGCCGACAAAACCGTCTGGACGGCGCGATGGCTGGGAATGGACATGGAAAAGGAAACTACTTTGCGCAATGCGTCTCGGGACAAAACCACGAGTCCGAAATTAGCGCATCGGAAAGCGCTGCCCCCCATTTTTTCTCTGCATCACCAGGTCCTGCAGCGCGATGAGATGCTTTGCCCCTCATCACATTTCAGCTTCCTCTGATGATTTTCAATGATGCCATGAGTCAGCGATTCATCCGACTTGTGTGATCATTCAATGTAAATACATTTAAGGAAATAGAGTTGTTCTGCATTGCTGAGTCGGCTCCGCTACAAACCCAAAACCCGTAATTCATGAAAAGTTGTGATGCTTCAATGGTCATTCAGGGCGATCGCGTCATGGCCAGCCGCCAAGGCTTCGCCCTGATCGTGACCCTGTCGTTGATGATTTTGCTAACGGTCATCGCCGTTGGCCTCTTGTCGCTCTCGAGTATCAGCCTTCGTACGTCATCGCAGGGTGAAGCCATCCAAGTCGCCCGAGCCAATGCGAAGGTGGCGCTGCTCATCGCGCTCGGCGACCTGCAGAAACAACTCGGCCCGGACACTCGGATCACCGCCACCGCGGATCAAATCGGTACGGCGGGAAGCGCCACCTCATCCACTCCACTAGCGCAACGCCACTGGGCAGGCGCTTATCAGTCTTGGGCGGCAACCGATAAAAATCGTCCTCAAAACCCGACCTTCCTGCAGTGGTTCGTTTCGGGCGATCCCACCAAGGTGAAAGACAAAGGATTCGCAGCAAGCGTGGGTTCTTCGCAGGTTGTGGAAATCGTCAGTAAAAATGCGGTTGGGGCGACTGGAGATCCAGTGACCGTTCCAAAGGTTTTACAGACCCTGAGCACCTCGGGCAACAGCTTTGCGTGGTGGGTCAGCGATGAGGGCGTCAAAGCCTACATCCCGACCGATCCTTCGCCCACGGCGAATGGCACCTCAGACCAACGGCTTGCCATGCAGGCCGCTCCCAACATGGGGCTGAAGGTGATGACCGACTCAACCGGGACGAAAAAACCACTCGAGGGTCTTGATCAAGAAAGCGCCGCGATCCGCAAGTTGGTGAGCATGCGTCAAACCGAGTTGGTGCTTAGTACGACCGCGAAAACTGATGTAAAGAGCCTGTATCATGATGTTTCATGCCAAAACAAAGGGCTGCTAACTGACGTGCGCAAAGGCGGCTTCCGTCAGGATTTGTCTATGATCCTCCAGGCCCCCGAGACATCGGTACCGACTACTGCACTCTACACTTCCGGCGGAATTGGTGGCATCAACCTAGCGGAGCTATGGGCCTACTACAATTTACCAAGTCAGTTAAAGTCGGGTGGCTCAACCTACACGTCTGGCGATGCGATGCCAAGTAACGCGAGCTATCTGCAGCAGGAAACATCGGTGAGTGCATTCAATTCAAGTAAATTTCACTATCTCAAACAGCCTGCCTACATCCGGTTTCAGCAGCTACTTTCGTTTTATGCGAAGCCTAAGGCTCCCATCACAAATCCACCAAACTATGAGCTTGGAATCGTGATCGATCCAATCATAACCCTTTGGAATCCCCTTGATGTACCGCTTTCGCTCGAAGGTTCCTTCGTGAGCATCAAATACTTCGCGTTACCCTATGATATCAAAATCAACGTTAATGGAATCCAAAATAATGTTTCGATTGGTAAGATGGTGGGAGGCACAAATTCTTCGCAGGGAGCAAATTTCTTGACGATGCGCATTGGCAATAGCGCAACAAAGCCAGTGATTTTGAAGCCCGGGGAAGTGATGGTTTTCTCTCAGAAAAATACGGCGACTTCGACCCCAGGCGGTGGAGCGCAGCAGGTTGAGGCGCAGCCGGGGTGGGTTTACAATCCGACAGCAGGTGGCTATTATTATCCGTACAGTGAGTATAAGGCTCCTTCAAAAGTAGCGGGCCCAGGAACGGCTCAATTCAGTTACTCAGTCACTCCTAATAGCGACAAGTCCTTGGGGACGGCGTATGCGAGTGCCCATAATATTTATTATAAGTTTGATCGGTCAGATAATGGTCAAGAAACCCAGCAAGCGGGATACTATACAATCGATAATCGGATCAATGCCAGTGAATCTCAGTATCTCAGCTTCTTCGATAAGATCACCCCAAGTGCGAACATTCCACTTTCGAACGTTGTCACGAAGAGGCCTTTCATGGTTTTCAGCTTCCTCGCTAAAACTGAAGAAGGTTCAGAAAACCCAGGTCGATTTTTCGCTCGCTACAATCCACGGGCAATCAAACTGAATTTCTATGACCTCGAACAAAACGAGCAACGGATGATGCCGTTTGAGATCAAAACTCAGGCAGTCACCAGTGTCTTCGACTCAGTGGGAGAAGCCACTGCGAATGGAAACAGCTATTTTGGTGGGGGATGGACGCTCGGATCCAATGGTTCAACCACTGTCATCACACACTCGGTGCCGCGCCAACCGCCCGTCTCTCTGGCCGCCTTCCAGCACTCGATGGCGAATGGTTTCCCGATTGATGCCAATGGCAGAATTATCACCAATTCGCTTTCGGTTTTGTATCCTCTCATCAATCATGCGATCGGAAATTCGATGGCCACATCTCTATTGGCTTCTGACAAAACCGAGGGAGCAATAGGTGGTCCACGTACGATCGTCGACCATTCCTATCTCGCAAACGAGGCGTTGTGGGACAGTTACTTCCTTTCTGGCATCGCTCCTCAAAACGCGGTGACATTTAGCACCAAGCGCGACCAAAAGGCGGTAGCCCAAGACTTCCTCAACAGCACCAAATCATTGCCAGTAAAACAGTATAAGCCAAACCTTCAAGGGGTGGACGCAGCTACGGTGCTTACGAAGCTTGTAAACGGAACGACTCCAGTAGGAGGATCTGAGAAATTGACGGCATCATATATCGCAGTGGATGGCATGTTCAATGTGAACTCCACTTCCGTTGAGGCATGGAAGGCGTTACTCAGTTCTCTGCGCAATCGAGATATTATGGGGACGACCGCTCTCGGTGCTGACGATACGATTAAAGCCCCAACAGGCACGGCAGCAAATGCATCACTGATGACACCCGCAAACCTGCCGGTCACTACTGATTCAAGCGGTGCACTCCAGATGACTTCTCCAACGGCGCAGTGGGCTGGGGTCCATATGCTTTCCGATGCTGAGATCACCTCACTCGCAAAGGCTGTTGTGCTGGAAGTTCGCAAGCGCGGGCCATTCTTGAGTCTAGCAGATTTCATCAACCGCCGCGTTGGTAGCGATAAAACTCTAGCAGTGTGCGGGGCGATCCAGAGCGCACTGGATTCAGATACAGTCCCGATCAACAAGGCATTCCGCACTGGCAGTCGAGCTTCAAAGGGCAGCGAGGCAGGTCTGGCATTCCCTGAGGCCGAGCGCGGTGCTGCTGCCTACGGAATTCCCGGCTACGTCAAACAAGCGGATATCCTCACGCCTATTGCCCCCTTGCTTTCGGCGCGTTCCGACACCTTTGTCATTCGTGGTTATGGTGAGAAGACCAATGCTGCAGGCACGACCGTGATTGCCAAGGCGTGCTGTGAAGCCGTGGTGCAGCGCGGGGCAAATTTTATGGACCCCAGCGAGGAAGCCTCGACGGATATCACCGCACTTAGGTGGCCAGTGAATCAAACCTATGGGCGCCGTTTCAATATCATTTCCTTTCGTTGGTTGAGCAGCAGCGAAATCTGATTTTATCATCATTTCATTTTAACAACACCTTCCGATCCCATGTTGCGTCCTCTAATCATTTCACTGTGTTTTACTTTAGGATCAGGCATCCAGGCTGCCGAAGAAACTGCGCCTAAAGGAATCAATGTACGGTTTTTCGCGGCCGCACTAAACGAGGGGCAGGGTCCCGTGTGTGTGGTGAGTGGCAAGACAAAGGGGGCCTCGTTTGATATACCAATGACCAGCCTCTCGGAGGCCCAAGGAGTTTCGTCGCGCGATTTTGTTTTGGCCGTCGCAGCTCCAGAATCACCGGATAAACCACCGGTTCCGTTGGTTACTCTTCACCTGCCGGATCAAGGGGCGGACTTCCGCATTCTTCTAGTACCAGCACCCAACAATGCCTACAAGGCCGTGGTGATTCGCGGTGATGACTCAAAGTTCCGTCATGGAGATTTCTTTTTCATCAACCTGTCCAGTCAGCCTATCTTGGGCGCATTGGGTTCAACCCGGGTGGACTTGAAGCCTGGGGCTCAGGAGTTGGTCCGTCCGACTGGGGCGAAATCCGAAACCTTCTTCGTGGTCAAATTCGCTCGACGCGAAGGTGAGATGGTCGTCCCAATGAGCGACACGTGTTGGCCGATCGTGAAGGATAATCGCTCGTATGTGCTTTTTTATAACGGAAAGAACGGCCGCCCAGCATTTCGTGCGGTAGACGAATTCATGGCGATTGAAGCCCCCGCACCTTAAGTCGGGCGGGGGGCTCTTAATGGCCCTTGATTAGGCTTTGCCGTAAAGTGGGCCGTAATTCGAACAAGCACGGAAGTCGGCCCCTTCGAGATCAGCCGTGCCAAACGCAGTCCATGCGCTGGGGCGGAAGACGCGTTGGTCGGCGATGTTGTGCATATACACTGGAATGCGGAGCATGGATGCCAGGGTGAGGTATTGGTGACCCACGTGGCCATAGGTCATGACGCAGTGGTTGGCTCCCCAATGGTTCATCACCTCGTAGGCGCTGGTGAATGCACCTTTTCCTGTGAGAATAGGTGCGAACCACGTCGTCGGCCAGGTGGGGTTGGTCCGTTGATCCAGCGCATGGTGCACTTCGTCGGGTAAATCGACCGTGTAGCCCTCGGCCACTTGCAGGGCGGGACCGAGACCACTCACTAGATTCAGGCGGATCATCGTGGCGGGCATGCCACCACGAGTGCGATAGCGCGTGCTGAGGCCACCACCCGGGAAATACTCAGTGATCGATGGGTGCCATGTGGTTGCCTTGAGGCACTTGTCGACCTCGGCATCGGTGATTTCCCAGAAGGGTTTCATCACCGGTTGGCCCGCAAGTTCCTGCTCGCCCGTTCCATCGAGGGCCGCTGGCCCAGAGTTGATGAGGTGAAGAATGCCGTCGGCTACGAGCGGATGAGTGAAGGATTGACCGCTGGCTTGTTGAATCGCATCGAGGCTCCAGTAAGTTCTCAGGTCGGCAAAAATCTGCGCGGTATTGGTGAGCAAATGCCCGAACAACATTCCCGCACCATTGAGTGCATCGTTTTCGGTGGCGACGATGTAGGGTGCACGTTTGCCATTCCAGTCGAACGACGAATTGAGAATTGCCTCGAGGAAATCGCCATTAGGGAAATGGTCCGTCCACTGGCGTTGGCCTTGGAAACCCGCTGCGATCGCGTTGTGGCCATGCGATTGCTCGCCCAAGCCCATCTCGGCAAGTTTCGGATTTCCCACCATCAGATCACGGGCGATCAGTGCCATTTTTACACTGTCTTGCCATTCACGATCGATCTGTTCGCGGCTGCGAGTCGTGGTAGGGGAGTTGTAGTCTTGTCCCTCAGGGCAATGCTCTTTGACCCAGGCGAGCGCCTTGGTGTACTCGGCTTGATCATATTGTCCCTTGGTCATGCGGCCGACAAATTCCGTCATGTCGATGGCTTCGACGCGCATGCCGAACCACTTTTCCCACAACGCCGGATCGACGACCGAACCCGCGATGCCCATCGAGGTTCCGCCCATCGACAAGTAGCTTTTGCCACGCATCAGTGCGACGGCGAGGCCACAGCGAACGAACGAAAGAAGCTTCTCACGCACGTCTGCAGGGATCTCAGTGTCGGTTGCTGACTGGACATCTTTGCCATAAATTCCAAAGGCGGGGAGACCTTTCTGCGTGTGTCCAGCAAGGACCGCAGCGAGATAGACCGCGCCTGGACGCTCCGTGCCATTGAAGCCCCACACCGCTTTCGGCAAGTGCGGATCCATGTCCATGGTCTCAGATCCGTAGCACCAGCACGGGGTGACGGTTAGAGAAACTCCGACGTTTGATAGCTTGAATTTTTCGGCGCAATCGGCGGCTTCCTTGACGCCACCGATGCAGGTGTCGGCGATCACGCACTCGACCGGACTGCCGTCGGGATAGCGTAGTTCAGATGCGATCAATGCCGCCACCGAGCGCGCTTGTTGCATGGTGCGCTCTTCGAGGGATTCTCGGACGCCGCCGAGACGGCCGTCGATGGCTGGGCGGATGCCAATTTTTGGATAAGATGATGATTTCATGGATAAATTAATGAATGGGCTTTTGAGAGGAAACTCTCGCATAGTCAAAAGATCGAAGACCAATCGAACTTTGAGATATACCAATTAGATGCCGAGCGCCTTCTGGCGGTAATGCTCGTCTGGGCGACCGGCGATGCGTTCGACCTGTTCGTCAGTTAGAAACTGGGGTTCTCCGGAGATCGCGGCGGCCCCGAGGAAAATCTCGGCAGCTTTCACGGCCATCAAGGTGGCTGCGAGTACTGCTTCGGGCGTGCCACCCAACGCGATCATGCCATGGTTTTCTAGCAGGATGACCCGTGGTGGACGTGAGAGGCGCTGGATGAAATCGGCGACCGCGGATTGAATGGCCTGAGACAGCTTGAGGCCAGGGTCCGTGTAGGGCACAAAGACGCTCTCCACGCCGCAACAAACGATTTCGTCTGGGAAAAGTCGTCGGGTTGCGAAGGTCCGACCGTGCTTAGAACAAAGCAGTGCATTCACCGCCACCGGATGCGTGTGCCCCACGAAGTTGACTCCAGGCAGCGTGAGGAGATAGGCGTGAAAGATCGCCTCGACCGATGGCTTTTTGGCGTCGGTTGAGACGCGTGAAGCGAAGAGAATTTCGTCGATCGCGACATCCGTCATCGCCTCGGCGGAAAGCAGGGGGATGAGCGTTCCGAACCGGCATTCCGAGACACCGCTCTCGCTGAGAGTCGCGAGGTTGGAGCCAGAGGATTTCACCACGAAGGCTTCGTCAGATAGACGCACCGATGTATTTCCTTCGCCTAGAATTGCCAATCTCCGATCTTCACGCCCCAACTGATGTGAGAGATCGAGGAGGCGGGCAAGGGGAGTCGGCTGAGACGCAAGAGATGCCGGTGGTTGCATGAATGGCTAAAAATGGAGTTGAGCTGAGGATTATGACTGCATGGCCACTGCAGATGAAGCGGCTGGTGCGCGGCGAGGCGCTGATGCGGGTGACTTTGCTGGGGCCTCAAGCATTCGGGATGCGAAAAGTTTTGCAGCGGGATTGGTTTTCAAACGGTTGAGAAGTTCAACCTGGCAAACCCTCCACAGACCTTTACCCTCAGCTCGCTCCGCGGCCGCTGGAACTGGCCCCCAAGGACGGCTCCAACCTCCATCGCCACTAAGGAGAATGGAGGTCCAACCCTCCGCTTCCAACACGGTATTCAATATCGGAGAGGCACAGCCCTTTTCCTCATCAAACCAGAACTTGAAATCCTCACGGCCAAATCCTTCAACCATCGGATGGCCTGAATCACATGAAACAAAGTGGCGTGGCCCCATGCCTGCCGGACAGACGGCGATCGTCGCACCACCGAGTTGATAGGTTGCAGGCGGCAAGTTTAACAAGAGTGCGGTGGCTCCATCGCGAACGGCACGATCAATCTCAGCCCGCGAGTGCTCGTATGCAGTGATGTCAGTGATGAGGATCACATCGGCGTCAGCCAAGTCACCGCCATGGCGGGAAATGCCGAGGTCAATGAGGAAATCGGCTGCGTTGGGATCAGCCCCATGGACCGCAATCTCGCACGAGGCGGATGGCGGTTGCGCGAACGCAGTCAGTGAAAGCTCAGTGTCGTGAAGAGCTTCACCATTGGCCCCCACGAGTGTAGCGGCGATCATGATTTCACCACGGTGTGACACCTCGGGGACTTCGATCGATATCACCCCCTGAGAGGCAGGGGCACAACGGACAGGAGTCGCAGGCCATGATCCCGATGCAAGCGAGGTGCCTTCATGAAAAACTTCGTACTCTAACATGCAACCTGCGGGGACTTCATCGAGGTCATTCAAGAGCCAAAGCTCCACGTCGATGCACTCGCCAGAAAACGCAGCGGTGCGATCCGTCCGGAGTGACAAAGCGAGTGGAGTCAAAACATCGCGATACGCGAACCAAGCACGTTTTGGAATGCGTTTGACGTCCATGATCGTCTTCATCCATCCCGCAGGCCATGCGTCGATGAACAAGTGGATCGCGAAGGTATTCATTCCAGGCAAGCGACGGAATGACTCAGTCATCAAGCGGGTGATCCATTCCTGATGGCGTTGGCTCGCCTCAATCCAGTCGTCGGCGCTGTGAGGTGTCGGATACCAAAGGTAATGGAAATTCATCGACTGCGCTTTGATGACCGCTGCCGGTGTCCATGGCGCATCATCTCCCGTGGGTAGCCAATCTTTCGGATAGGATTCGGTCATCACGTCCATGGAATCCAGTCCCTCAGAGCCGAACTCGCCACAGCCGAAATGCCAACCGGATTTGACCGGCATCCAGTTTCCATGATGGAGGCTGCCAAGGTCGATGCCGTGGCCAATGTACCAACCACAGTAGCAGTGGTTATCTTGCATGCCTTCCGGTGCGGGTGGATCATAGTCGCCATCAACACACTTGATGACGCGATCCGGATTCTCGCGACGGACCGCCTTGGATGCGACGTCGAAGAAAAGCTCCATTTCATCGCGCTCCATGAAGCGGTGCGGTTTAGCTCTAGCAGCGGGGAAGGGTTCGTTGATAAACGAGACCAAGATGCTTGAGGGATGAGAACGGACCAAGCGTTCCATGGCAGCAGACTGTCTCACGCACTCATGAAATTGATTGCGGCGGATGGAACCAAAGAGTGGCATGTCGGTTTGGAGCATTAGCCCTAATCGGTCGCACGCTTCATAGACTTCACGCTGCACGGGGTGCTGGGTGAGCCGCAGGAAATTCATGTGCGTGAGCTTGGCGATGAGAATATCGTCATGCAATTGAGCGGTGTCGCCACGGAAGACGGCCATGTCGAGATTCCCCATCGTGTTGGCACCACGAAGTCGGATTTCGCGGCCGTTGAGCCGGAATCTCCCTTTCGGCGTTGATTGTTCATCTTGCACGAAACTGCGCATGCCGAACTGTCGCTTGGTGGCATCGAGCACCACGCGCTCCGCGTCCACGAGGCGGACCTGTGCCTGATAGAGCCATGGCGCTTCAAGATCCCACCGCTTGGCATCTTCGATCGGTAAGGTGACGCTGAGGTAGTTGACGCCGGGGCCCATCATCGTCGGCTCCGACTCGGGCGTGCCGTGGTCGAGGTCGCCAAAGCCACGAACCCAGAGTCCTGCTCCACGGTGGAAATGCTCGTGGTGAACTTGAGCACTGAAATTCTGCCCATGAACCGAAACTAACAGACCGACTTCTTCCTGTGCGTTGGGCCCGTAGTTGTGCACTTCAACTTGGATTTCCACCGCATCAAGTGAGGGGAGTGGTCGAACAAATAGATCGACGATGGCCAACCGCGCACGGGATTCGAAACGGACGCCCTGCCAGATCCCCATGCCCGGTGGGCAGTGGTGCCAGCCTTCTTCGGGGTCGTCATAGCCGAGACCGGTCGCGGCGTAGATCTTATCGCCATCGGTGTCGCCATCGGAAAACGCCTGACCCAACATGGTGAAGTCGTTTTCAACGCGAACCACGAGTACGTTACCATTGCGCTGAGCGACACCCGTTGCATCGAATTCGAAGGCATCGAAAAACCCCTCATGGGTGCCAAGACAGACGCCGTTGAGGTAAACTTGGCAGCGGTAGTCGACCGCATCAAAGCAAAGGATCTGGCGGTCTTTGGAGAAGAGCGATTCAGGCAAATCAAATGCCGAGCGGTACAGCGTGGAGGCTGGGCCGAGTGGTGGGCCATAGTGGGGAATACGAACGTCTTCCCAGCTACCGCCACCATTCAGAACTGCTAGAAATCCACCGCGGTCCTCTGGGGTCTCCACCCGCCATTGGAAGCGGTCCATCGGGTGGATGTCGCGGGTTACTGGAATGCCCGGTGCCTGATCCGCGAGGAACGGCTGCATGCGCTCACGCAACGCAGCAAGAGCGGATTTTAACTCATCCTCGGTGCGGATCTTAGGAGCTACCGGACGCGGCGTCTGCCGTGCGCCCATCGTCAATGGAAGGTGCTCGAGTGGCCGAGCAAGAAATGCAGGAATGGCCATCCCATCACGCTTGTTGTCAGAGCGTGCAGTGGCAATGGCGGCAAAGCGGTCAATGTTAGAGGATTTCTCGTTCATTCAAATCAAAAGGAAAATGGGTTAGGCCATTGCTTTGGTTAAGCACTCGGCGGGGTGTAGTGATGATCGCCGCCGAGTCGCACCCAATGACGGTAGAGGAAGATGCACATGATGAATCCAAGGAGGGTACACGTACCGCACCAAACGTAGATGTAGCGGTAGTCCTTGACGTATTCTAACAATTTCGCGCAAAGCACCGGTGCAAGGGCGACCCCAGCAAAGCCGAAGATTTGGTTAGCGGTAAAAAACTGACCATACTTTTCGCGCGGTAACAGGCGGGGGAGTATGGCAAGATAGGCACCCATGTATACCGCTTGGGCGATGAAATTGGTGATGAGCCAGAACACAAAAGTTGACTCATCGTGAACCCAAATGAAGTTCGCGAAAAAGGTGAGGCTCGAGAGCAACATGCCGATCATGCCAACCCGCAGTGGGTGGAAGCGATCGACGAGGGGACCCACGAGAAAAAAGACCGGAATTTGAACCAACGAGCACCAACCGCGAGCATGGCCGAATGCATCAAGGCTGAGCCCCAAGGTCGGTGCATAGCCCAAGTCTTGGCCCGGCTTGGTTCCGAAAAAAACCAAGAAACTCCACAAAGGAACAATCGCGCTCCAGAAGAAGAATGCCAACGAATAGGATTTTAGATAAAAGCTGCTACTGAAACAGTCGGTGAAATAGCCGCGGATCAGTTTGACAAACGATTGCTTCGGGGGTGGTTCCGGATATTCACCCTCCTTAACCTTCCAAATGAGGAGCGAAAATGACACACCATAGAGAACCGCAGAAGCCGTATAGATCATCTCCGTATGGGTCTCGGATTGTCCAAACATGTATCGGTGAAACACAAATGCCCCAAGAGCTCCAACGGCACGATAGCATCCAACAAATTTACCCATCACCCGCGCGGGGATCACATCGACAAACAAAAACTGATAAACCTGCATGATGTAGGTGTTTGCGATGACGAAAACCACCATACACCCACCAAGCCAGCCGACCTTCACCGCAGAGAGCGATTGGGCACCAGTCCATCCGGCAAGGATCGTCGCTATCGGATTGGCAAAACCCAAGCCCATGAGGGCGACTATCACCAACGGCGTGGCACCTAACAAAAATGGCCGCCGCCGGCCGAGCTTGCTGCGGAAGCGATCGCTATGAACCCCCACCACGGGGTTCAAGATAATGCCAAGAATCGCCGGAAGGCTGCCTGTAATGAAGCCGATCATGGTGTCGGACGCCGTGGCCCACCGCAACTGAAGCGGCACGAGCGAGGTCGGAAGTTGCTCCATGATCTGAAGGCAAAGATCTCCTAGCAGCATCCAGAACATCACCGTCAGCAGCGATTTCTGCGTGTAGACTAGACTACCCACTGAATACGCTCCAGGAGTCGCGCCGGTTGATGAGGAAAGTTCGGTTTTCTCGGGTGCGATCATGGATGGATTGAGACGATAAAAGGGCTCGCCGACAATGTAATGTGCAACGTGGAGAAATCGTGTTTCATTGATCGGATTGAGTCAATCAAACAATTTGATTGATCTTAAAATGCGACAATGTAGCTTTTGCCCATGAAGATGTCCCTCGACGATGTGGCCCGCGCGGCTGGTGTTTCTCGCGCCACGGTGTCCCGGGTGGTCAATGGAAGTGCGAGCGTTGATATCAAAACCGTCACCGCAGTGCGAGAGACGATGGACCGCATGGGCTACGTCCGCCCCGCCGTCCGGCCAGGGCCCAAGCCACGGCTAACCCACCCGTCGCGCTTGCGAGTGGGAACGATCGCCCTCGTCATCATCGGTGGAAGCCGGAACCTTATGCAGGAGCCCACCATGGCGCTGGTGATCGACGAAATCCAAGTGGCTTGCCGGAAACGTCAGTTGAACTTGATGCTCGACCAAATGGACGATCCCGACCAAGTCCCACTTTGCATTCAGAACCGTCAAGTCGACGGCGCCTTGATCATGGTTTCTGGCCGCCCAAGCAACCTCCGGGCTTGCATCCAAAAGGTTTCAAGCATCGTTCCCGCCGTGCATTTCTTTGCTCCCGGGCATCCCGTTTCAGGCGTGGACCACGTGAGCGTGAATGATGTGGCTTTGGGTTCTTTGGCGTTTCACACCCTCAAGGATGCCGGCTGCAAGTCATTCGCCGTCATCACCCATCGCGATGAATTTCACGAAGCGCTCGTAGTCCGTGGCCGGGCATTTCTGGATCGCGTGGCGGTCGAGGGCTCGATCGGACACTCGTATGTTTCCACCCTTAGCGGCAGTGATCCCGCGCGTTTTTGGCCCGCACCGCTTACGATATGTGAGAATCCTGAGGCGGTGGCTCACCTCGTACAAAAAGATCTCCCCAGCCCCGTGGGCGTATTCATCACCCTAGAGACGTTTGCGCGTCCCGTGCACGAGGCATTGGAGCAGTTGGGCTTGATTTCCAGCGGTGCAGTGAAGGTGATCGTCGCGGGATCAACGCCATATTATGTCGAAAATTTATCGCCTGCTCCACAGCTGATCTCACTGGAATTGCCAGAGATTATCGGCATCGCGATCGAACGACTCATTCATCGGGCCGTCCACCTCCCAGCGGGGGTTCTGACGTTCCTGATCCCGCCGCGGCTGCTTCCCGCGAGCACAGAGTCTGCCTGAGTAAATTGCCGATTTGCCGATGACCCTCTGATCGGCAATCAGCGAATCTCAACTTACACAAAAATTTTGACACCCCCTCCGTAATCGACACGTAAGCCTCCGTAATCGTCGCTTAAGCCTCCGTAATCGTCGCTTAAGCCTCCGTAATCGACGCGTAGGCCTCCTAAATCGACGCTTAAGCCTCCGTAATCGACGCTTAAGCCTCCGTAATCGACGCTTAAGCCTCCGTAATCGACGCTTAAGCCTCCGTAATCGACGCT
>JARWZU010000014.1 GCA_029866215.1 Akkermansiaceae bacterium | reverse complement strand
TGGTCCTTCGCGCAGCGTTCGGCTGCCATCGGGCTCCACGGTGAAATGCAACCACTGCGTGTCCGGTGGGAGCAACTCTGGGAATTTGTCGCCCCACTCTGCGATGATCACGCCCTCTTGGTCTAATAACTCATCCCAGCCGAGCGCGACCAGTTCTGAGGCCGAGTCCAAGCGGTAGAAATCGAGATGGAACACATGGAGCCTGCCGCCTGGGTATTCGTGGAGCAGGCCGAAGGTGGGGCTGGTGACATCCGCCACGGAGCCCATTCCCGCGACGAATCCCTTCGTCCAGTGGGTTTTGCCGGCGCCGAGTCCACCGACAAGGGCGATCACCGAGCCTGGCAAGGCATGAGCTGCCGCTTGGTGGCCCAGCAGTTCCATCGCTTCGGGCGATTCCACGTGTCGTTGCATCGGGTCCTTTGGAAAACCAATTGACGAATGAAGTCGATGCAAAAACGTTGTGGGTAGGACATCCGTGGTTTGCGGGGGTGGTATCGGCCAGAATTCGGAGATTATCGCCGATTCCCTAAAATTCGCGTTGATTCTCTACCCCATCGCCCATGAAAGTCTTGCCGCCATGCTCGATATCCGCGTCATCCGCGAAAACTCCACCGCCGTTCAAGATCGCCTTAAAGCCCGGGGCGGCGATCACTGGAAACTTGTCGACGACGTGCTCGCATGTGACGAGTCCCGCCGCGCTGCCGAAACTTCCAAGCAGCAGTTGCAAAATTCCCGCAAGACGATTTCCAAGCAGATCGGCATGCTGAAAGGCCAGGGTCAGGACACGTCGGCGATCGAGGCCGAGGTGCGTGGCATCAACGATCAGATTCTTGCATTGGACACGGAGTCCGAAAATGCCGCCGCTCGCCAAAACGAGTTGTTACTGAATATTCCAAATCTCACTCACGAGGCCTGCCCGGTCGGTAGCGACGAGGCGGCCAACCCGGTCGTCCGCGAGTGGGGGACGAAGCCCGCGCTGGTGGATCCCAAGGATCATGTCGATCTCGCGCTGCAGCACGGATTGATCAGCTGGGATGACGGCATTCGCACGGCGGGTTCGGGGTTTGTCGTCTATCGTGGGAAGGGTGCTCGACTCGAAAGGGCACTGATCAATTTCCTGCTCGATACGCAAACGGCGAACGGCTACGAGGAAGTCAATGTGCCGCATCTCGTCAAACGCGAGTGCATGGAAGGCACCGGTCAGTTGCCGAAGTTTGAGGACGACATGTATGGGACCGACGCGGATGAAAATGGCGTCAACAGCCTATTTCTTGCGCCCACAGCAGAAGTTCCAGTGACTAATCTCTATCGTGACACCTTGCTAGGCGAAGCCGATCTTCCGGTAAAAATGGTCGCCTACACCCCTTGCTTCCGCCGCGAGGCAGGCTCGGCGGGGCGCGACAACAAGGGGATCATTCGCATGCATCAATTTGACAAGGTGGAACTCGTGCAAATCGTCCATCCCGACAAGGGATTCGAGATGCTCGAGGAACTCACGGCCCATGCCGAGTCCATCCTGCAAAAGCTGGGACTCCATTACCGGACCATCGAGCTTTGCACCGGTGATATCGGGTTTTCCTCGGCGAAGACCTACGACATCGAGGTGTGGGCGCCGGGGCATGGCAAGTACCTTGAGGTCTCCAGTTGTTCGTGTTTTGGCGACTACCAAGCGCGTCGGATGAAACTCCGGTTCAAAGACGCCGAGGGCAAAAACCGTTTTCCTCACACGCTGAATGGCTCGGGCACGGCGCTGCCTCGCTTGTACGTGGCCTTGTTGGAGCAATGCCAGCTACCCGATGGATCGATCCGGATTCCCGAGGCGCTGGTGCCGTATTTTGGCGCGGCGGTCCTTTGATCCCAGCGGTCCTGAGTATTTCCTCGCGGGAAATATCTCCTCAGCCCTCAAGGCAAGCCGTGCCGAAGACCGTGAAGCCAGTTGATTCCTCGATGTCGATGTCGAGGAATTGTCCGGTGAGGCGTGCGGGGTCGCCATCGAAAATCACGATCTTGTTTTGTGGCGTGCGGCCGGTGAGGCGTGCGGCGTTGTTTTTTGATGGGCCTTCGCAGAGCACCCGCTGGCGAGTTCCGACGATCGCTGCGTTGCTCGCGATTGCGAGGCGATCGACCACGGCGAGCAGACGTTGGTTGCGCTCTTCTTTGACGGACTCGTCGAGTTGGCCCTCCATTTCGGCAGCCGGGGTGTTGCGGCGCTTGGAGTAACGAAACACGAAGGCGTTGTCGAATTTCAGCCGCTCGACGGTGTCGATCGTAGCTTGGAAGTCCTCCTCGGTCTCACCGGGAAATCCGACGATGATGTCGGTGGTGATCGCGACGCCGGGGCGGGCGGCCTTCATTTTCTCGCAGATCTCGACGAACTTTGCGTTTTTGTACGGCCGGCGCATTTCTCGGAGGATGCGGTCGGAGCCGCTCTGCATCGGGAAATGGATGTGCGAGCAAAGCTTGGGCAAGTAGGTGAAAGCGGCAACGAGATCGTCCCGATAACCGATCGGGTGGGGCGAGGTGAAGCGGATGCGCTCGATGCCATCGACCTCATGCACGGCCTCTAATAACTGAACGAAGGGCGATTTGCCATCGACCTTTGCGAATTCCGTCCGGCCGTAGAGGTTGACGATTTGGCCGAGCAGGGTGACTTCTTTCACCCCGTGAGAGGCGAGTTGGCTGACTTCGGCAACGATCTGATCGATCGGGCGGCCGCGTTCCTTGCCACGGGTGTCGGGGACGATGCAGAACGAGCAACGCATGTTGCATCCTTGCATGATCGAGACGAATGCAGAGGCCTCATGAGCCTTTGGCACGTGGTCGCGGATGGTGTTTTGCGAGCCTTCTTCCTCGGCGGTGTCGCAGACGCTGGTGCCTCGGAGGGAAAATGATGGGTCGTCCATCCGTGCCTCGAGTCGGCGTTTGAGGATGCCATCCACGTATTCGAAAACCTTGTGGTATTTTTGGGTGCCGACTACCACGTCGAGGTTTGGCACGGTTTTGAAGAGCTCCTCGCCGCGGGATTGTGCCATGCAGCCCATGAAGCCATAAACCACGTGTTTGCGGTCGCGGCCTTTGTGGATCAGGTTTCCCATTTTCCCGAGGGCCTTTTGCTCCGCTTGATCACGCACGGAGCAGGTATTGATGAGCACCGCATCGGCCTCGTTTTCCTCGTGGGTGACCGTGTAGCCGCCCTCACTGAACATCTTGGCGACTTGCTCGGAGTCGCGCTCGTTCATCTGGCAGCCGTAGGTTTTGACGTAGACCTTGGGCATTCGTGGTGGGGTGGTGGGCGAAAAGTCGGCGTGGGCATTGCTCCCCAGCGGGAGAATTCCAGCGCGCCAGTCGAGCTTTTTACGCGAGCGTGAGGCGCGCGTCGGATTCGAGTTTTTCGTTGAGTTCGGGCCAACCCCCGGCGACCTGCATGTTGAAGCAATGGAGGTAGACGGTGAAGAGCTTCGGATCGAAGACGTCGACCAAGCGGTCGATCGTGGTGGAGAGGCGCTCGGGATCGAGCTTCTTCGGGAGGTCGCCGACGACCGAGCCTTTGCCGTCGTGTGGGATTCCCATGCCGTCGCAGAACATCGCGAGGAGCGACTGCTGGCCGGACATCAGGTAGGCCTGGAGCAGGTGCTCGCCGATGGTGTCGCAGGCCTTGAGTTTGAGAGTTTTATGAATCCATGCGTATTGCTCGGCCATGGATTTTTTCTGCACAAAGATAGGGCGGAGCTTGCGGTTGTCGGCAAGGGTGGCGACGGCGGACTTGTAGACATTCCGATCGTTGGTGCGGAACCAATCGAGGATTTGAGTGATAATGGCAGGATCGACGGCGGAGTAAAGTTCGTGGGCTTTCACGGTGAAAATGGGATGGGTGCAAAGTCAATGCGGTCGCGAGGGGGATGGCAAGGGCGGAGAAGCGAAAAAGCACGCTAGGCGGCGAATGTCAGCTTCTGCATCGACCGATCGTGTGTGCGTGACAGCAGGCTCAGGGCGCAGATCGACCCGATGCCGGCCATGAACATGTCCCATTGGGAGTCCCAAGCGTCTCCTTGAGTCCCGAGAAACGCCTGCGAACCGTCGGCCGAGATCGATGCTGCGGCCCATTCCACCAGTTCGTAGGACGCGCTCAGAGCCAGGCAGAACGAGACCACGCAGAATGCAAGCCACTGGCGTTGGGCCAGCACGCCAGACCTTACGAAAATTTCGCGGCAAATGATGGCAGGCACCCATCCTTGAGCGAGGTGACCTAAACGATCGTAGTGGTTGCGGGCGAATCCGCAAAGATCACCCACCCACCTTCCGAGGGGCACCAAGGCGTAGGTGTAATGGCCGCCGATCAGCAGCAGGATCATGTGAAATCCGATCCATCCGAGGGCGAGATTGGAGAAGCGCCAGCCTTTACGTTGGGCAGTGAATAGGGCGATGAAGCCTAAAAACACTGGGGCCACCTCCATCCACCAAGTGGCGCGATCGTAGGGATGCCAAGCCGACCACGCCATGACCGGAGTCATTGCCGCTAGAAGGAGCGCGTTCGGGTGGATTTTCAAATGATGGGTTCGATGTAGGATTACTGGAGCGCGAGAACCTTCGGTGTGCTGGCGTTGCCGAAGCGGTCGAGCGCGGTCACCGCGATGGCCGTTGCGCGTGGAATCGTCGTCGTTTTTTGACTGCTGGCGACTACCTTGATCGTGCGCCATGTGCCGCTGATTTTCGCTTGGATGGCGATTTTTGAGGTGTTGGGGCCAGGGACCCAGCGGATGGCTGTGTTAGAGCCAGCAGGTGACGCGCTGACGCCGGGTGCTGGAGGGGCGGTGTTGCTGAGCCACGGCATCGGCGGGATCACCGCAGGTTGCGTGTAGGTCGCAGCGAGTTTGGTGGCGATGCCGCCTTGGTTGCGCATCAGACTTTTGGCGCTCCAATGGATGTGGCCGTTCCAATTTTTGATGAGCTTGCGGCTGACGTCGATTTGGTGGGTGATTTCCGATGCGGGTCGGCCGGGGTCTTCGGATGAATTGATGCGGGCAGTTGCGATGCCGGGCCAGACGGGGCGCGATCCTTGCTGGCGCCACCAGCTGAGCAGCGTGGAGAAACTTTGTTTCTGGGGTGAATCGCGCCAGTAGAGTTGGGGCGCAAGGTAGTCGAGCCAGCCATTTTTGAGCCATTTGCGTGAGTCTCCGGCGAGTTGTTCGTAGCTGTCGATTCCAGCCTCGATGCCTGCGGGGACGCCGGGCCGCCAAATTCCGAACGGGCTGATGCCGACGCGGACCCATGGTTTTTGGTTTTTCACCGAAGTGTAAAGACTGCTGACGAAGCCATCGACGTAGTTTCGGCGTTCCGCGGGGGTTTTTCCATCAGCAAAGCGGAGGCTTCCCGAGGGGTATGGATAGAAATAATCGTCCAGATGCACGCCATCGACATCGTAGCGCCGGACCACATCGAGAATCACCTGGAGCGTGCGTCCGCGTGTCGTCTGGCTGGCTGGATCGCACCACGTCACCGTGCCGAATTTGCGAGTGGTTTGTGGGGCCACTCGGCAGACGTGGGAGGATGCGATGGATCTAGAGTTGTTTGAAAGTGCGCGGAAGGGATTGAACCATGCGTGGACCTCGATGCCGCGGGCGTGGGCTTGTTGGATACAATAAGCGAGGGGGTCATAGCCGGGCGAGCGCCCCATGCTGCCGGTGAGCCACGAGCTCCACGGCTCCATGGACGACGCATAAACTGCATCGCACTCGGGGCGGACTTGGAAGATCACTGCGTTAATTTTGAGGGCGGCGAGTTTGTCGAGCATCGCTCGCATTTCCGCTTGTTGTGCGCTTGCGCTCAGGCCTGTGCTACTGGGCCAGTCGAGGTTATAAATGCACGCGATCCACGCCCCGCGGAATTCTCGGGCAAGGGCGGGTGGCCGGTCATTGCTGGGTGCAAAGGACTGAGCGGAGGAACTGACGCAAAGCAGGCAGGAGAAAAGGAAAAGAGTCAGTCGGTTCATGGGCTCAAGATGCCAAAGGAAGTGGCGCGGTGCAAGGTTGCTCGCCGATGATGACACGCGGATCACGATCGCCAGCGCTGGGTGAGATCGCCATAGGCATCGATGCGGCGGTCGCGGAAGAATGGCCAGATGCGGCGGAAATCTTCGACGGCTTGCAGGTCGATGTCGTGGTAGAGGATTTCCTCGTTTTCGGTGGATGCCTTGGCGACGACTTCGCCGTATGGATTTGCAATGAACGAACGGCCCCAGAACTCGGTGTCGTCTTGATGGCCGGTGCGATTGACCGCAGCGAGGTAGCAGCCGTTTGCGACCGCGTGGCCTCGCTGGACGGTTTCCCATGCGCAATGCTGGGCATCGCCGAGGCTTGGTTTTTCTGCGGTAAGCCAACCGATGGCCGTCGGGTAAACGAGGAGTTGTGCGCCGCCCAGCGCCATCAAGCGAGCGGCTTCTGGGTACCATTGGTCCCAGCAGATCAAGACGCCGATTTTCCCGAACTTCGTGTCCCAGACCGGCCAACCGCTGTCACCGGGGGTGAAGTAGAATTTCTCCTCAAAGCCAGGGTCTTGCGGGATGTGGGACTTGCGGTAGAGGCCCATCAGCGAACCATCGGCATCATGAATGGCGGCGGTGTTGTGGTACAAGCCCGGGCCGCGGTGCTCGAAGAGTGAGGAAATCAAGACGATGCCGAGTTCGCCCGCGAGCTTGCCGAGGCGGTCGGTGATCGGGCCGGGGAGGGGATCGGCGAGATCGAAAAGGCTTGGGTCCTCAAGCGTGCAGAAGTAGGGCGTCAGAAAAAGCTCTTGAGTGACGATGATGTTCGCGCCGCCGGCGGCTGCATCGCGGATCAATTGTTCGTGGTGTTCGAGCGATTCCGTCTTCGTGGCGAAGGTTTTGGACTGGAGTAAAGCAAGGCGTGGCATGGGCGGAGCATCAGGGTTTGGAGGGTGGGGTTCAAGGATCAAGAACGACGTGAATCAGGGGGCTAAGGTTTAATTTTGTGAGAATTGTGCAAACTTGGCTTGATTCCATGGTTTTCCACGCTAAAAACGCCGCCCCTGCATGTCGGACTCTTCCAGAATTCTCAAAGTCGCGATCCCGAAAGGCAGCCTGCAAGAGCCGACCATCGAACTCTTGGCCAAGGCTGGCTACGAGATTTACGTTTCGTCGCGTGGCTTACGGCCCAGTTCGAATGACCCCGAGCTCGATCTTTACATGATCCGCGCTCAGGAAATCGGGCGATATCTCGGACAGGGATTCATCGATTGCGGGATCACGGGTTACGACTGGGCCTATGAAAATGGGGTGGATCTCGTGGATCTTGCCGAGCTGCCGTATTCGCGCGCCACGACGTTGCCGACGCGGTGGGTGCTGGTAGTCCCAGAAGACTCGCCGATTCGTAAGCCTGAGGACCTCGAAGGAAAACGCATCGCGACCGAAGGGGTGGGGATCACTCAGCGCTACCTTGCTGAGCGGGGAATCAATGCTGAGGTCGAATTTTCTTGGGGAGCGACCGAGGTAAAGGTGCCTGATTTGGTGGATGCCATCGTCGATGTGACCGAGACCGGCTCCTCGATCAAGGCAAACCACCTCCGGATTGTTGACACGCTGCTGACTTCATTTCCTCACTTTTACGCGAGCCCTGGCGCTGCAGCCGATCCATGGAAAATGGAAAAGATGGAGCGCATTGCGTTGCTTCTGAAAGCTGCTCTCAGTGCACGTGGCAAGGTTGGTATCAAGATGAATTTCCCAAGTGCCAATCTGCCGCAGCTTCTCGAAAAGCTCCCTTCGCTCCGCCGCCCGACGATTTCCCAGCTCTCGGAAGAAGGTTGGGTCGCTGTTGAGACAGTGATTGACGAAATCGTCGTCAGAGACATGATCCCAGACCTGAAGCGCCTTGGGGCTGAGGGCATCATCGAATATTCTCTCAATAAAATCGTCCCGTAATTCATTCACCATTAACTAACCCCGACTGCAACTGCCATGGGCTCCATCAAGAAACGCCGTAAAACGAAGATCAATAAGCACAAGCGCAAAAAGCGCATGAAGCAGAACCGCCATAAAAAGCGTCTCCGCTACAAGTCCTAGTCACTGGGATTGATCTTTCGCTAAATCGCCAGAGGCTCGTCGTGGGCTCTCTGGCTTTTTTCGTGGGTTGAGGTCATCGTCGGATCATGAGCCTGCAAGTGGTCGTCAATTTCCGCGTGATCGACGAGTCGGATGACTGGATCGTGGTGGATAAACCCGCGCCGTTGATCGTCCATCCGGCGAATCGCAAGCCGGAGCCGACGCTTCTCGGTGGATTGGAAAAGCTCCTCTCGTACGAAATCGAAAATGGGGCGAATCTTGGGATTGTGACGCGATTGGATCGTGAAACCAGCGGGATCGTGCTGGTGGCCAAGACGACCGCTGCGGCGAGGGAGCTCGGGTGGATTTTTGAGAGGCGTCAAGCGCACAAGGAGTACCATGCGATTGTGATTGGTTGGCCAGAGGCCGACTCGTGGGAGTGCGCGGAACCGATTATCCGGGCCGGTGAGCTGGGGCCATCGGAGATTTGGGTGAGGCAAGTGGTCAGCCCACTGGGGCGGGATTGCAAGACACGGTTTCAGGTCGAGCGGCGTTTTGAGCGAGATGGACGCCCATTTTCGCTGGTTCGCTGCATTCCAGAAACGGGTAGGATGCATCAGATCCGGGTGCATTTGGCGAGTGGCGGTTTTCCGATTCTCGGAGACAAGCTCTACTCGGGCGACGGCTCGGATTACTTGGAATGGATGGCGTACGGCTGGTCGGATGCGCTGGCAAAGCGTCTGATTCTGCCGCGCCATGCGCTTCACGCTTCAGTTTTGGAAATTCCGTGGCATGGGGGCACGGTCGGTTGGCGTGCAGATTTGGCACGTGAACTCGGGCAGTTCTGCGATGGCGGTGAAATCCGCGAAATGCCGGATGTTGTCATTTGGAGTCGGCATGACTAAGCTCGCACATGGTTTCACTTGATGAATTGGTCGCATTTCTCGACGAGGAGCTGAAAACGTCTTCGATTTCAGACTATCCCGGTGCCATGAACGGCTTGCAGCTGGCCAACGGCGGGCAAGTCGAGCGCATCGTGGCGGCGGTCGACGCTTCATTGCCCGTGATTCAAGCTGCAGCAGCGGGCGGGCCAGGGCTTTTGATCGTCCATCATGGGATGTTCTGGCAAGGTGCTCAGGCAGTTACCGGTGTATTTTACCGAAAATTGAAAATCGCAATGGACGCAGGCTTGGCCATCTACTCATCGCACCTTCCGCTCGATATTCACCCCATTTTTGGCAATAACATTCTCCTTGCGGGCGCAATCGGGCTCCAGAACCCCCAGCCATTTCTGAATCACAAGGGAGTTTCCATGGGCATCCAAGGCACTTGGGAGGGAACCCGCCAAGGACTCTCTGACGCCCTCGCAAAGGCGGTCGGAGGGCCGGTACATCTCTGTCCGGGTGGTGCCGAAGCCATTGAAAGCGTGGGAGTTATCACGGGTGGAGCGGGCAGTGAAGTTGCCAAGGTTGCGGCAGCAGGCGTGGATTGTTTCATCACGGGCGAGGGTCCGCATTGGAGCTACCCCCTCGCCGAAGAGCTTGGGGTCAATTTATTTTATGCCGGACACTACGCGACGGAGACCTTCGGGGTGAAGGCGATCTCGCGAAACCTCGCCAGCCAGCGCGGGCTGCCATGGGCCTTCATTGACCACCCATCGGGCCTCTGACGTGGCATTCACCGCAAGAATTTCGACCTCAGAGGTCGGAAGCGGCGGGTCATAAATATTTCGCTAAAAGATCAGAAAAGTCTTGCCTGGTCTTTGCATTCCAGCAATCTTGCGTCGAACAAAGCGGGCATAGCTTAGTGGTAAAGCGCTATCCTTCCAAGTTAGACATGCGGGTTCGATTCCCGCTGCCCGCTCCAATCACAATTTCAGTAACCCCCCCTAAAATCAGATGGTACAAACACCAAATCAAATGAAAAAAAACGTTTCACTCATCCTTGTAACTGCGGCTCTTGGCTTGGCCACTGCCAGCGGTCAAACGGCAACATCCACCCCCACGGCGAGCTCGGTCAGCACGGCGGTTAAGGCTGCGAAGACCCCAGCGGAAAAAGCGGCTGCGATGGCGCTCCTCGCTGCAGCAGTCAGGGCGAATCCGGGTGCCGCTGCAGAAATTGTCACCGCAGCGATCGCAGCATCTGGCGGCGGAGTTGAATCGGTGTCAGCCATCGTCACGGCTGCCGTGAGTGGTGGTGGGAACTCTCCTACAGTTTCCGCTGCGGTGGTCACCGCAGCGGTGGCCTCACAGCCCTCGATGACGACGAGCATTGTCAAAGCTGCAGTCGGGGACGGAAGTAGCTCCGCTCAGGTGGTTGCCGTGGTGACCGCCGCGGTCTCTGCGCAACCCGCAGATGCAGCGGCGATCGTCACAGCGGCCATCGGCGAAGGGAAAAGTTCTGACGTTGCGGTGGCGGTGGCAGTGGCCGCGGTGGCGGCGGCGCCTTCACAAGCCACCGTGATTCAAGCAGCGGCCGTCGAAGCTGCTCCGGCTGCGATGACCGCGATTCAAACGGCCGTTGTTTCGCAGGCGGCCACCATGGTCGCTTCTCCAAACGCTACGGCTGAAGCGGGTGATGCCCTAGGGGGCAATGGTGCCGCGGTTGTGACCCCGCAGGTTCAACTCATTGACAACACTATTACTCCAGAGGCGTTGGCCGAATTGGTGACGCAGGCAGTAAAAGCGGATCCAGAGAGTGCCGTTAAGTACACTTCAGCAGCGATCAGTAACTCCTCTGACGGGCAAGCTGCGGCGATCACGGCAGCAGCCACGGGTGCTGCCCCCGAACAGGCTGCAAGTATCGCATCTGCCGCGACGGAAGCTGCCCCCGCACAGGCTGCAGCGATCACCACAGCGGCTATCGATAATTCGTCGGACGCTCAAGCGTCAGTGATTACGGCGGCGGTGGTTGAATCTGCCCCAACACAGGCAGCTGCGGTAGCATCTGCAGCAGCTGACGCGGCACCTTCCCAAGCATCGGAGATTACATCAGCTGCAATTTCCAGTGCTGGCGCCGACAACACCCAAGTTTATTACATCGTTGCAGGGGTTACCGCTGCAACTGCGGATGAGCCAAATGCGGCAGCGATCGCCTCAGGAGTCTCGAGTTCTGCATCGAACACTGTTGCAAGTGAAGCCGCTGCACAAGCAGAGGCCGATGCCATCGCGGCAGGTGCAACCGCAGCAGAGGCGGCGGCGGCAGCACGAGCGGCAGCCGACCAGGCGGCCGCTGATGCAGCAGCGCTGATCGCTGCAGCCTCAGCTGAGGGCACTCAGGTGGGCAATAATGGCGACAACGACGGCGTTGTCGATCCTCCGCCTACCACTGCGGTCAACGGATAATCCGCTTCAGTTTGAACTTTTATTCAATCATTGAAATATGAAAAATCACTTACTTCTTCTTTTCACTAGCTCACTTTTCGTTGGGTCAGTTTCAGGGCAGGGCTTGTACCAAGCGTCCAACAAGGCTCTCGAAGATACTCCGCTTCCATTCAAATGGAATGCTGGACTCAATGCGATCTACGACGACAACGTGTCATCCGGAAACTCGGAAGATGGCCTCAAAGAAAGCGCGCTCTCCTACAATCCTTACGTTGGGCTTAGCGTCGTTCAGAGTTCGGGTCAAACCACTTGGAACGTTTCCGGCATGCTCGGGGTCATTTATTTCCCAGACGCCCCATCGGTCGAAGGCACTCCTATCGATGATTTGTCGAATCAGTCGAACCTCAGCGCAAGCCTGACGCACAAGCTGAATGATCAGTTGACGCTCTCAAGTTACAACATGATTTCTCGGGAGAGAGAGCCAGATTATTCCTATGGTGTGGCTTCAAGTCATGCAGGCAAAGGGGAATATGTTTCGATGTCGACCGACAACTCTGCTTCGTACCGCTGGACGAAGCGACTGGGAACGGTGACGGGGCTCAGGCTTAGTGCTACTCAGTACCCCGAGGCGGAATCGGAAGACAACGATCGTAACACATATCAGCTTTCCAATCAGTTCCGCTTCCAAATGGGTGAACAGTCGGTGCTAACTTCAAGTTACCGGTTTGGCGAAAGCTCAAGCCAAGGAGATGGAGCGGACATCGCGGATCATTACCTTACCGTCGGTGGTGAGTATCGTTTCACGCCTACCGTGATCGGGATCGCCCAAGCGGGTGCTCAGTTTCACGAAACCACCACTGGAACGGCTTCACAAGATGCCTCGACGACGAATCCTTATTTGGAGTCATCGCTGAATGCGAGGATGAATAAGCATTTCAATGTGAAAAGCTTCCTTCGGTACAGTGCTGAGTCCGATAGCTTAAACCAAAATAACATCGTCTTCGCTGAGCGCCGGATGCTTCGCTGGGGCGTCACCAACGAATGGACGATTTCTCCAAAGATGTCTGTTATCAACGGACTTGATTACATGCCGGGTACCTTCATGGGAGGCGTGAATAGGAATACTGGAATTGCGAGTGATGACCTCAGCGAAACACTTGTCTCCTCCTATGTGACGCTCAAAATGAAGTTTAGTGATTTCATGACTGGTTCACTTTCATACACTTACGTCAACAATGTTTCGGATCTGACCGATGCGCTTGGGCGTACGCAAACCTACAACCGAAGCCGTGTCAGTCTTGGACTGAATGTAAATTTCTGAGTTGCTTCTCTTTCAATCGGTTTTTTGAAAATATTACAGGGTCAATTTAAGCTCCCACAATGTTTTTCATTGCGGGAGTTTTTATTTTCACTGGATCTTGTTTGAATTTGTGAAATCTTAACTCCAATGAGTCTTTCAGCACCCCAACAAAATGAAGCCGCACTTCACGCGGTTGACTACTGGCAGGTTATTAAAAACCGCTACGGTATCATTCTTCTGACCCTTCTTTTGGTTTTCATGACGGCTGCGGTCATTACTTATGTAATGCCAAAGAAATACGAAAGCACCGCAGAAATCGAGGTCAAGCCGAGGTCGCCGGGAATGTCACCCCTGGCGGGTGACTTGGGTCAGTCCTCTCGAATGAGTCAAATCACACCTCAGTTTTTCGGAACTGAGTTTGAAAAGATCAAGAGTACAAACTCGCTCAACAAGGTGATTGACAGCCTCGAGCTTCTCAATAAGTGGTCGATGGATCGCGAATCCGTGATTCGTGTCCTGAAGGGAATCGTGAATACCCAAAACATCCGAGGTACTGATTTGATTACCATCAGTGTGCGCCATGAGAATAAGGAAGATGCGAAGGATATCACATCCGAGGTCGCAAACTCATACAAAGCGTATCGGATCGAAATTGAGACCCGCGAGGCTGACAAAGGCTTGGCAGAATTGAACAAAGCCGTTAGAGATCAAGAAGATAAGGTGGAGGAGCGGCGCAAGGTGCTTGCAAACATTGTGAGGACTAAAGGAATTATCTATAAAGGAACTGATTCATTTTATGGGCAGTCTGGAGTCGATGAGGATCAGGGCGCACGGTCTGCGTTGGAGGCATTCAACAGGCTTGAGCAAGAGAAGATGCAGTTGGAGAGCCAGATCAACAGCCTGCTGAAGTATGACAGTGATCAACTCATGGTTTATGCGGCGGGCCTCGATCTTCCTGATAACATTATCAAGAATATGTACCCTCAGTACCTTGAGGTGACTCGTCACCTGGATTCCCTTAAAATCAGTGGGCTGGGTGGCAACCATCCGACGGTATTGGCCGCAGCAGATCAGATCAAGGCGATGAAGCGCCAGCTGGACGATGGAGTTGTTAACTTGAGGCAAACCTTGGCGGCTCAGAGAGACATGGTAACAGATCGGCTTAAAAACGCCGAGATCATGAAGGATGATTCCCACGAGGAGGCGATCAAGCGGGGCCTGGATGCTCAAGACTATGTGGATGCTAAGCGTGACTTTGAGACTGATCAGCAGTTACTCCAGAATCTAAAGCTTAAGCAGATTTCCGAGAGTATCAATCGCAAGATGCCTGAC
This sequence comes from Akkermansiaceae bacterium, assembly GCA_029866215.1. GTDB lineage: Bacteria > Verrucomicrobiota > Verrucomicrobiia > Verrucomicrobiales > Akkermansiaceae > Luteolibacter. The sequence continues at coordinate 29,794 of JARWZU010000014.1, read as the reverse complement.
GAGGGAATCGTAATCCACGAAGAACCATTGATTTCTCAGGCCCCCGTGAGCCCTAACGTCACGCTCAACCTCGCGCTTGGTGCCGTGGTGGGGTTAGTCTTTGGAATAGGCATTGCGTTCTTCCTTGAGTACCTCGACACATCGGTAAAAACCCTCGAGGATGTTGAGCGCTACTTGCAAGTTCCAGTGCTTGCAGTGATTCCTAAAGACATTTCGATTCTTCACAAGCAGAATGGAATTAGTCCCGATTCCGAGGCATATCGGATTCTAAGAACGAACATTGAGTTCAATCGGAAGAACCCTGAAGATAACTCGATCACGGTGGTCTCAGGTGGGGCGGGTGAGGGTAAATCGACAACGCTTGTCAACTTGGCCTACATTTGCGCTCAGGGTGGTTACACCACCCTGATGATCGATGCGGACTTACGCAGACCGCGGTTGCATACGTTCTTTGATATCAACAACGCGGTAGGTCTGACAAACTACCTCACCACGGATCTGATGTTAGAAGATGTGATTCTTCAGACTCCAGTGGACAACCTGTTTTTTATGCCTTCTGGTATTTTGCCAGCGGATGCTGCAGGGATTTTGAATTCACGCCGGATGTCCGAGCTCATCCAAGACGTCAAGCAACGCTTCGATCTGGTGTTGGTGGATAGTCCTCCGATTCTGGGCGTCAGTGATGCATCAGTTTTGGCGAGTGAAGTTGATTTAACCATGATTGTCGTTCAGCACCGCAAACTGCCAAGAAATATGCTGATGCGCGTCAAGACCTCTGTCGAGAATGTGGGGGGGACTGTCCTTGGGGTAGTGCTCAATAACGTCGATGTGCGGAGTGATAGTCAGTATCAGTACTACACCAGCTACTACACTTATTATGCCCCTGCCGAATCCCAGATTGGTCCAAACATCAGTGTCGGGCCGGTTGCTTCTAAGGCTCAAGCTGTGGCTGCGCGCGACGGCAATTCCTCGGAGCTGTATTGAATTCTTTCTAACAAATCATGTTCATGGACCTCAAAAAAATTCTTTTTTTCCTTATCACTTTGGTTGGATTTGTTTCTCCGCTGGTGGCTCAGATCGAGTCTGGGCAGGCGGTGCAGATCACCATCTCGGGGGTGCCCGTAGAGGAGAAATCGCGGATCGATGGTGCTTATCCAGTTTCTGAAGACGGATTTATCAACATGTCTTTCATTGGCCGGGTGAAGGCTGCGGGTTTGCGGAACGAAGGCCTCGCGCTTTCATTGCAGGCGCGGTACAAAGAAGCTGGAATTTACACGAACGCCACCATCCAGGTTATTTCTAATAGCGGCAATACGATCAACGAGCAGAAGGTTGTGATCGGCGGTCAGGTTCGCGCGCCCGGCCCTAGGCCTTTCACGAAGGGTTTGACACTTTGGCAGGCGGTTCAGGGCGCCGGTGGCCCCACAGAGTTTGGAAGCATGCGTCGAGTGACGCTATTTCGTGATGGGAAACAGGTTGTTTACGACTTATCCAGCGGCAAATTTATGGATACTGCGGTCCAACCCAATGATGCCATCAACGTGCCTGAGAAAGACATGTTCGGCCGATAATTCCAATCTGCCTGATCTTCAGGCTTGTGATTCACTCACTGAGAGTCGGAGTCTTGGGTGCTAAGAACAATGTTTGGTAGTCTTCCCATTAGCAAGTCACGAACTTGATACGCCGAGGATGGCCTCGCTCATGCGAAGTGCTTCGAGGTTGGGTTTCACCGAGTGAACCCTGTGAAGCATGACGCCATGCTCCCTTGCGTAAGCGGTAAGGGCTACAGTCGGCCATTCACGGCAGCTAAGGTCGTGAATATCTAGAATTTTTCCGATCACGGATTTTCGTGACACTCCGAGCAAGAGGGGGCGCTCTGCGACGGTGAGCTGAGCCAGTGCACGGAGTAGCTGGAGGTGATGCTCCAAGGTTTTCCCAAACCCAATCCCTGGATCAAAAACGAGCGCCATGGGATCAATGCCACTGCGGGTGAGCGTGGTGAATCGTTCTGCAAAGAAATCGCGGACTTCCGTAACGACGTCGGAGTAGGCTGGGGCCAGCTGCATAGTTTGTGGCCCCCCCTGGCGGTGCATCACCACCACACCACAGGAGCGGGTTGCGCAAATTTCAACCATCGCTGGATCGGCAGTCAGTCCGCTGATGTCGTTGACGATGTCAGCGCCAGCTTCGATTGCAGCCTCCGCTACGGCCGCTTTTGTGGTGTCGATTGAAATCAGTCCGTTCCATTCAGCGCGGAGGGCGGTGATCACTGGAATCGAGCGAGCGATTTCGTCGGCTGTGGAAACTGGCTGGGCGCCTGGGCGGGTCGATTCTCCGCCGATGTCGATGATGGTGGCCCCATCTGAAATCATCTGGCGAGCATGCATTAGTGCGGCTGGCACGCTAAAGTGCTGACCCCCGTCGGAGAATGAATCTGGGGTGGCATTCAAGATTCCCATCACTTGAGCGTGGTGAGTGAGGTCTATCGAATCCCGTCGGGTCTTCCAGATGGTCATGAAATTGGTGGCTTGCAGGGTTAGGTTGCGGGGCCTAGTTTGTGCGCAATGAAGCTGCTGGCAACATGGAAAAGTGTGATCGTTCTGGCGATCCTGTGCGTTTTTTCGCCCTGCCGTGCGAGTGAGGTTGAGCAGGTTGATGGGCCGAACGTTCGATGCATGAAGTTGGAGGACGGCTCGCGTGCGGTTTTCATTCGTAGCCCAGATAGCCGCACGCTCACCAAAAAAACCTTTTCGAAGAATGGCACGCTCCTAATGGTGACAACCTACAAGATGGATGCCAATGCGAATCCCCTTGGATGCAAGATTCGCGATGGGCAAAATCAGGAGTTGTTTAAGGTCAGTTATGGCTATCACAAGGTGACTGGACAATTGGTCGAAGAACTCATGTATGACTCGCGGGTTCGGCGGCTCAATCCTGCGAATGGGAAGGAGTTGCCGGTGCAAAAGGTGGTGTATTTATACGATGCTGAGGGTAAGCGCAGTGCTCCGATTGTGTACAATCTACTCCCCGGGAAGACCTTTGAGCAGGTCTTTGGGATTAAGTCATCTGCGTTGGAAACAAACCCATTTTGAAATCGGAAATCCTTAACTTTTTTGGTTTCTGATATAATCGTGGATGGGCTTGTTTGAGTTCCGCTTTATTCGATTTCCATGATTGCAAAGTGTATCATTTTTGAAGGGAGGGTCCAAGGAGTGGGTTTCCGATACACGGTCAAGGATCTCGCCCGCGGCTTTGAAGTTTGTGGATGGGTCAAAAACTTGCCAGATGGCAGCGTCGAGCTTCAGGTGATGGGAGAGCGTGAAGAAGTCGAGTCCTTCATCGAAGAGATTGCTGAGGAGTCAGTCGTCGCCCATGGAATCCGGAACTTAAGAGCGGAAACCATTCCGCTGCTAGAGAATTGCAGTGGTTTCAGAATTGAGAAGTGATCGGTTCGCTCGGGTCTGTTTTCTCGGAACCTCGACGTTCAACCTCACGAATTAAGCCCGTATAGGAAATCGTTCCTAACAGATAAAGTGCCGAAGTGGTGAGGAAGACCTGCCAATAGGGAAGATGGTGCCCTCTAAGGAATTCGAAAACCCTTGCTGCCAGCCACCATGAGCCGCTCCAGATTGCACCACTGCAAGCACTCATGAGTTCACGATTCCGCTCTCCCACGAACGACATGGAAAGCTCGCTGGTGGATGGGCCGGCCATGTTCATCAATGGCTGGCGTACCACCAAGCATGCCAAGGCGATGGGAAGCGCCCAGAACGATCCTGCCCAAATTTCGGTTAGGCCCATGACCGCCAAAAGGACGACCGCTGCCGATTGTACCCCGATGATTGCGCCTCGCCAGCCGAAGCGACGCTGCACTTCTGGAACGATTAACCCAGTGATGAAAACCAAGATGTAGCTCACTGAGCTGAATGCGGAGTAGGTTGCAGATTTGAGGTGATAAACGCTGCTGAAGAACAGGTTGAGGAATTGGATGCTTAGTCCTGCGCCAGTCGAGATGCAGAGAGTGGGGATCAATGCGCGCAGTAGCACTGGCACGTCCTCGCGGTGGATGTGTAGCCAGTGATGATTGTTTCTTTTGCTAGGAATGGGGTCGGGTAGCCTCGCATACAGAAAGGGTGCCCCAAGGCCACAGAGGGTAAGAATAAAAAGCGTTGAGTACTCGTTCAGAATCAAGTGGGTCCCCCCCAAATCCAAATGGCCGATGCTTTGCAGGATGCTTGCTAAGACTCCAGCGCAGATGCTGGCTGCAGCCCATGTCGCAAATAGCATGCTGAGTGCCTCGCTGGCCTGCTCGGGTGGCGCGATCCGAAGCATCATCGGAAGGCCAGCGACATTGAGGATGAGGCCCGCGAATCCCATGGCGACAAAGCAAGAAGATGCCATGGAAATGGCACCGCATTGGACGCATTCGAGCGCCGCGAGCGCCGTGATGGGGAATAAAATGGAACCGATGATTAACGGTTTTCGCAGGGGCTTGCCACGTAGCCAAAGTCCAGCAGGAATGGAGAGGGCGAGCGTGGCGAGAAAGCGTTGGGATGTTAGTGCGGCGATGGAAGGGTCGCTGAGCCCGCGTTCTTTTAGAAAAAGATTGAGGAGGAGAAACTGTGAAGAATTGATGAGATTGACGAGGAACTGGGCAGTCACAAATTGGACGACGCACTTTGGCAGATTCCGGTACCTGTTTAACCACGCTGGAATCTTTGGCGCTGAGATGGACAAATTCATTCTTTCGCGGCGGAGGCTTTGAGCTTGGCGATTGCATCATCGAGTCGAGCACGAGTGGCAGTGAGCTCTTGGTTGAGCGCGCGAAGTTTTTCATCCCGAGTATCGATTGCTGTTCGCCACAATTCTAGCTGAGCATTGGCCGCAGCGAGCTTTGACTCAAGCTCGTTTGCCAGCGTTTCCTTGGATTGCAGAGAACGAGTGGTCGCATCGTTTGCCTGTTGGGTGATTTCTAGGGATTCCTTGAGGACGGCGATGTCTTGATCTAGCATTTTGCCGCGTTTGGACTCGGTGGTGGCTTGTTCGATGGAGTTGCTGAGTTCGGTCTTAACTTCGTCGAGGGTGGTGTTTAGCCTGCGTTCTTTGTTCCACTGCAGAATGACCAAGCCTGTTAGAATTAGGCAGCCGAGGGCGTTGAGAATCGGCAGTGCACGGGACATCAGGTGTTAGGAATGGTTTTTTGCAGACTCAAAGCTGACTTTTTCAACGCCAGCCTCGCGGATCGAGTTGAGCACACCAAGGACTTGTTTGTGGCGTGCTTCAGCATCAGCAGAAATGAGTACGCTGGATTTTTTGGGTTCTTTACAATCTTTGAGATGGGTGGTGATTTCTGAAAGTGTGATGATTTTTTGATTCAACGTGATTAAGCCGTTTGCGTCGATTGCGATCACGATGGTCGTGGAGGCGGTATCTGGAATGCCCGTGGATGCCTCAGGAATGGAGACGGGGACTCGGTGCAGTTGAGTCATGCTGAGGCTCACCAGCATGAATGCGGCGAGCAGGAAAAACATGATATCAATGAGAGGAATGATTTCGATCCGCGCATCATCGCCCTCGTCGCCAGATGTGCTTTGAAGTCGAACAGGCATTAGGGTAGCGGTGGGTTAGCAGCGAAGGTTTCTAGGTCATGGCCATGTTCCTTTGCGGAGTGCACGAGCAACTCGGTGTGATTGATCCAGCGCTCCAGCGAGCTACGCAGGACTGAAACCCGCTTACGAAAGAAGTTGTAAGGAAGTAGGCAAAGGATGGCGATGCCGATGCCGCAGGCGGTGGCGATGAGTGCCTCACCGATTCCCCCTGATACCTTGCTGGCGGCCAGTTGTTCGTCGCCGATAAACGAGAAAGAACCCATGATCCCCATCACGGTGCCGAATAGACCCAGCAAAGGTGCGAGGGTGATGAGCGTGTTGATGACCCACATGCGCGATTCCGATTGCTCGATGAGATGGGTGGCATGGAGCTGCATTGCCGCGAGCATCGAGGTGCGGGCGTGGGTGATGCCCTCGGCTAAATTGATTAGAAATGGATCGGTGGTGTTTTTACCGAGTTTCCAAGCGGTTGCAAAGTCGCCGTTGCCGATGGCATTGCGGGCCTTTTCTTGATTCGTGGGATCGAGGGTGTTTTGGTAGCGAAGCCACCAGACGGCACGATCGAGGATCACGCACAGCGCGAGAAAAAACGTGGCGATGATCGGCCACATGACCCATCCGCCTTTGAGAATGGTTTCGAAAACGAGGTTTGCGAGCACGGTAGGTTATTCGAGTTTGAAGATGATCGGCTGAGTTTTCGTCATCACGCCTCCTTTGGGGAATGTCCAAGTTTGGACGGTGCGCAGGGCTTCTGCGTCGAGCAATGGCCAGTTGGATGGAGACTTTGCGAATGCTGCGGTCACTTGGCCGCTGGGGTTGACGGTGAATTGAACGACCACGGTGCCTGTTTGTTTCTGGCGTTTTGCTGCGGGTGGGTAGATGGGTTTCGGCATGTTGCCTGCGGCGATGCGGGCGGCTTCGGATTGCGTAGAGCTTATTTGAAGGTCGCGAGCGAAGTGGTTGTTCGATCGAGCGGGTCTCTTCTGTGACGCGGTGGCCTGTTGGGTGGGTTGCGGATGCAACGAAGGAGTGATTTGATCTGGGATTTCTGGCAGTGGGTTTTGAGGAGATAAATCCGGCAAAGGAGGAGGATTGTTCGCTGCCACCTCTGCTTGCGATGCCGGCCTGGAGCTGATTTCACTGGCGGAGGCGCTTGCTGAATCCGAAAGGGCGAACTCCAGAGGTTCCGCCAACGCGGGAGGTGCGGGTTGGTGAGGCGTTGCTGAGGATTGGTCAGGCACGCACAAGCCCACCGAGGCAACCACGGCCACACTGAGCCAAGCTGCCAGCGTGCTGATGTTGAGAGCGTGATTGAGACGAGCCATCTATACGGGAGATTCTGAACATAGCCTGCGGGATTCGCAATCCATACGGCTGATCATTTCGCGGGTGGTTTTTACAAAATCACTCACTGCACGGAAAATGCAATGGGTGAGGAGTTCGATGCGGTGGCTGGATTCTTTTGAAGTCCTCCGACCGAGGCCGGTTGGTATCCGCCTTTGGAGCCTTTTCCAAAATCGAAGCCGAAAATGAGCCAGCATTCCGCATTGAGCTAGGGGTTGGTAAGACCTCCCCATTTGCAAACACGTAGCGAAGTTCCACCGCGAACTTGTCTTACGTCGAGTCGCCAGTGTCACTGTTGTGGATCTCTTCAGATGGACACTCGGGCGTTGCTGAAGCGGAGCCGCCGCTCCTGCAACACAGATGGGGCAGCTTGATGTCATGGTCTGGATGAAACGATTCGGATGAGCGATTCTTGGGTTTTTTTGAAAAGCTCGAAAGTTTGATTTTTAGGATATGAGTTGTTTTAGTGGGTGGAGTGCAGGAATCTCGCGGCCGCTCTATGTCCGCTTTGCTTTCTGCCAATGAAATTCGCCTCACCTACGGTTATCAAACCCTGCTCGACGGGGTGACTCTTGCGGTTTCCGCAGGGGAAAAAACCGGGATGGTCGGCCGCAATGGCTGTGGGAAAACCTCGCTGCTGAAGATTCTCACGGGACAACAAATGGCCGATTCGGGCGAGATTTCGCTACGGCGCGCTCTGCGTGTCGGTTACCTGCCGCAAGAATTTGAGCTCGATGCTGGCCTGACCGTTCATGAGAACATTGCGTCAGGAGCAGCGGATGTGGTGGAGGCGATTCGGCGATACGAAAATGGTGAAGGCAGTGACGCGGAGCTCAATGATCTTCTGCATCTCATCGATCATGCCGATGGATGGAATCTCGATGCTCGAATCAAAGCCGCATCCACTGCGTTGGGGACGCCTCCGCTAGACGCCATCGTTGGGCCGCTTTCGGGTGGCGAGAAACGGCGGGTCGCGCTTTGTCGCGCCCTAGCTTGCCAACCCGACTTGTTGCTATTAGACGAGCCGACTAACCATCTCGATGCCGAGTCGATTCGTTGGTTAGAAGATTACCTCAAGGGATTTCCTGGGGCTGTGATCTTCGTTACCCACGATCGGTATTTCCTCGACGTCATTGCCACGCGCATCATCGAGATCGACCAAGGGCGCGCGTTTTCTCATCCGGGCAACTACACCGCATTCCTTGAGTCCAAAGCGATTCGGCAGCAGATCGCCGGTCAAACCGAGCGTCGTCGTCAGCGGTTTTTGAGGGAGGAGCTCGAATGGGTGCGTTCGGGAGTGAAGGCGCGCGGCACCAAGTCACGCAGTCGCTTGGATAAGTTTTACGAAGTCGAGGGAATGGAGGCTCCGCCAGAGGAGCGCGAAATGGATCTCTTGATTCCCCCTCCGCCGGACTTGGGAAATATCGTCGTCGAGTTGGAAGGTGCGGGAGTGAATGTAGGTTCGGAAAAATTCCCGAGGTGGTTGTTCCGCCACCTCACCTTGAGCCTGCGACCCGGACAATGTACCGGCATTGTTGGACGCAATGGCGTTGGAAAGACGACCCTGCTCAAACTCTGTCTCGGTCAGATCGAGCCGACCGAGGGCAGCGCGGTCACGGGGAAGCGGGTGAAGGTGAACTACATCGACCAGACGCGCATGCAGCTGGATGGGACCGGATCGTTGCTGGATGAAATTTCTAATGGTAACGAGAAATTGATGTTCGGAAACGAAACGCTCGGCGCGCGGAATTATCTCCGGCGGTTTTTGTTCGACGACAAGCGCATCAATGAGCGCGTCGATTTGCTTTCGGGTGGTGAGCGGGCGCGGTTGATGCTCGCTAAGGTTTTGAAAAACGGCGGAAACGTCATCGTCCTTGACGAGCCGACCAACGATCTCGATTTGCCGTCGCTTCGGATGTTAGAAGAGGCTCTGGCGGTTTTTGATGGGTCGGTAATCGTGGTTTCCCATGACCGTTATTTCCTTGATCGGATTTGCGATCAAATCATCGCCTTCGAGGACGACGGGATCGCGGTGCAGGCTGGAAATTATTCATACTATTTGGAAAAGCGCCAAGCACGCGAGGCTGCCCAGCGGATGCAGGCGCAGGTCGCCGCCCGTGAGGCCGCCGCTCGTCAGAAAACAACCGCCAGTGCCCCCGCTGCAAAGAAGGGCCGCAAGTTGAGCTTCAACGAAAAAAGCGAGCTTGAGTCGATGGAGTCGGTCATTCTTGCGGCAGAAGAAGAGGCGGTAGGCCTCGAGGCGCAGCTGCAGGATCCGGAGTTCCAGGCGAAAAATCTTATGGAGATCCCTCGCATGGTTGAAACGCTCGATGCGACGAAGGCACGAATCGCTCGGCTTTACGCCCGTTGGGAGGAACTGGAGGACATCCGGGCCGCGGCGGAGTCTTGATTTTCGTGGGTCGAATTTGCAGCGCGGCCAGTTGGGCGATGTTTCCGGCTTGCTTCATCGGGTCGTCGGGCGTTGGCTTCTTTAGCGATGGCTGAATCCTTGATGCGACCCATGACGAGCCCCGTCCGGCTTGATGGACTGGCTCCTGTGGAGGTGGCAGGCTGCTTGAAGCACCTCGCGGGTCTTGTGTTTTTTGATACGGTTGGAAATTTCCCCATGGGTGGGTCGCTGCCCATCTCCGTGATCGCCGCAAACCCAGCAAGAGTGCTGCGAGGAAATATCGGGGTGCCTAGCGATCTGGCATGCCTGCGAGATGCCCTAGCAGACGGCGCCGATGCTGCGGGGGACTCGGGTTTTCCGTTAGGCGGGCTTTGTGGGTGGGTGGATTATGAGGGGGACTTCGTGTTTGGCGATTATCGCGAAATGCTGGTTTACAGTCACAGTGACCAAGTATGGTGGGAAGTTGGCGGGCTTTCAGAACAGCTTCAAGCGGCCACCGGATCTGCGGAGATTTCACCATTCCGTCCGGTACATCCGCCGGGACGATTCATTGAGGGAGTTGAGCGAGTTAAGGAATGGATTGCGGCGGGTCACATCTATCAGGCAAATCTATCACAAGCATTCGTGGCGAATGTCCAAGGGGATTTGTTCGGACTCTATGAGGCGCTGCGTGAAGCTTCTCCCGCGCCGATGGCGGCGTATCTCGCGCTGGATGGTCGCGAGATATTGAGCTCTTCACCGGAGACATTTTTGAAAATCTCGGGTCGTCGGATTGAGACGCGGCCCATCAAAGGGACTCGTCCGCGCTTTGCGGATCCAGATGAAGATCGGCGTTCTGCCTATGAACTCCAGACATCGGCCAAGGAAATCGCCGAGTTGGTGATGATCACGGATCTTTTGAGGAATGACCTCGGTCAGGTCTGTGAGTTCGGGAGCGTCGAGGTGACGGAAATGCTGCAGCTTGAATCGCTTGCTCAAGTGCATCATTTGGTTTCCACCGTGGTTGGGACATTGAGGTCCGATGTCGATGCACTTGCGGCGCTTGCCGCTTGTTTTCCCGGAGGAAGCATCACGGGTGCGCCGAAAAGGCGGGCGATGGAGATCATCCATGAGCTTGAGCAAGGGCCGCGTGGGATTTATTGCGGGGCGATCGGCTGGCTAGGCTATCACGGTGAGAGTTCGCTGAGCATCGCGATTCGGACGCTCGTCCGGCAGGGTGATGCATTAACCTATCACGTGGGTGCAGGAATCGTCGCCGATTCTGACCCCGAAAAGGAATATGAAGAGACCCTTCACAAGGCTGCGGGAATCCGAATGGCGGTGGCAGCGGTCGGCGCGCAAAATCAAGTGATTTGGTAAAGCGGAAATTTGGAAAGCTGAAAGCTGAAATGGTGATTACGGAGGCTTAAGCGTCGGTTACGGAGGGGGAAATGCATGTGCCCTGGGGGAAAATGCATGTGCTCCGGGGGGAAAGGCATGTGCGCTGGAAAAAACGCATGTGCGCTGGGAGAAAATGCATGTGCGGTACCCTATCACGAGTGAGGTAGGATTACCCCTTTACAGGAGGGAATTTGAAATTCAGATCTCTTTCATCCACTGGCGGAGGTGAGATTCTGACAATTTGCGCCGGTGTTTTCTGGTGAGGCTCGCTTGGTGAATTGCAGGCTAAGCGGACTTGCGGGCGCGGCGTGCAGCGATGAACGACTTCACGCAAAGCACGAGAAAAACGAGGCAGACCACGCCCATGGCGATCTGGATCGAAGATGCGAGTGGACGTGCCGCCGTACCTGAAATCAGTGCTCCGAGTTTTGGAAGACCCATGCCGAGCCCTCCAAGCGTTCCGAGCAAGCCCACCAACGCGGCCACGTGCATCAGATGCATCCGGATCTTAGGCATCAACGCCGAGATCAGCCCGGACAAGAAAATGAGCGTCCCGAATCCAGCTGGAATCAGAGAGGTGGGAGCGCCGGAGGCCACGTAGGCACCGAAGCCCATCGCGACCAAGATGATTCCAAAAACAATTGCTAGTGTTGGCATGGCGCAAAATTTCGCGGGGGCAGAGACCGAATGCAAGGATGAAACGGGAAGGTTTGCAATTCTAGCCACTGGAGGATTCCAGCCTCGCTTTCATTCTCACCTGCTTTAAACGAAATCACCCTGCGGCATGCAGGGTGATTCGAGATTCTATGAACGATTGGAAATCGATTAAGCGACCTTCCGGCGGCGAGCAAACAGCGCCAATACTCCTATGCCGAAGAGGGCGTAGGTGGAGGGCTCAGGGACTGCAGCGGTCTGACCAACTTTGATTGATGACCCAGTATTATCATAAGCATAAGATAATATGTTAACGCTTGTGTCTCCATATTCGCCAACTCCGCTGACACTTAATGCCAGCCACCCATAATCAGTTGTACCATTATTATTGAAAGAAAAACCACGATAATAATTGCCATTAGCTAATGAATTAAAGCTACTTAATCCAGTAGTCGCCATGGAAATAACGTCATCAAAATCTGATTCAACAAACTTAGCATCGGTATCTCCCCCTCCATATATGTAGGCAGATCCTGGTTGGCCACCCCCCATACCTGGCATGCCTGACATATCGTCCAGACGTCCTGGATATGCTCCAACATTAAAAATATTTGTAAAACCCCCAATGCTCCATAACTTACCAGCCCAGTTTGTTGAGTTCATTGGAATATCGCTATAAACAATTGCGGCTTTCGCAGATCCAGCGAATGAGGCAAGTCCTGCGGCAACGGCAAGAGCGAGCATGGTTTTTTGAACGATGGGACGATGTTTGGTGATCATGGAGTGTTTTTTCTAGGGTTGGATGATGATTTATTTTGCCTGAAGGTATTTGGGCGTCGTTGTCTTTACTGAAATCTGACTGAGGAAAACGACAATGGGACGAATCCGCCCATAAATGTTACGAATCTGCCTAAGCGATGAGATGCTGGGTCAGATGCCCAGTTCCAATAGGGGTTGGTTTTAAGACAAGCTGTCCTAACGGGATGCCAAGGTTGCCTAAGCCGATACGAGTTGGCGGCGAGCGCGGAGCGAGGCGGTGCGGCCGAGTTGAATCGGCTCGGGAAGGCCAATGAGATGAAGAATGGCTTCCTCGCGGCGGACGACTTCTAGGCGAACGAACGCAGCGGGATTGACCACTAGCGAGCGGCTGAGCACGACAAAGCCCGCGGCAGAGAGGAGTTTCTCCCAGTCGCGCATGGGGCGGCGGACGAAAAAATTGCTGCCGGTTAGGGTATGGACGTGGCTGTAGTTGTCATCGCCAATGACCGCGGAGATCGCTTCGACGGGGATCTTTTCCCAGTTGCGTTGGTCGCCTAACACGACGCTTGCAGTGGTGCGTTTCAACGATGCGATCTCCTGCAAGCGCTCGATCGTTTGCGTGAGGCGTTCCGGCAGGACGGGTTTGAGCAGGTAATCGAGAGCCTTGGATTCGAAGGCGCGGATCGCGTGTTCGGAATGGGCGGTGACGAAAACGACTTGAGTGGCGGGCGGAACATGGGGCAGCAGGTCGAAGCCGTTTTCCGGCGGCATCGAGATGTCGAGGAACACGACGTCGGGCGGTTCGCCGGCCAAGAGTGTGATGGCTTCGGCTAGATTGGCGGCCTCGCCTACGAGGTGGATGCCTGTTTGCTGGTGCAGGAGCTTGCTGAGTTGCTGACGGGCGAGGCGCTCGTCGTCGACGAGGATGACGCGGAGGCGGTTCATGGCAGATTAGATCGGTGCGGGCAGTTCCACCCGCACCCGGACGATGCCTGCGGCGGCTTCGGTGGTGAGAGAGGCTTTGCCACGGTAGTCCAGTTCGAGGCGTCGGCGCAGGTTGTTAAGGCCCATGCTGGTGGAGTTGCTGGCGCCCGGCTCGACCCATTGGCCGCTGTTTTCAACGACCAGAGAGAGCGAGCCATTGGCGTGGCTTTGCACGCGGATGGCCAGCCGTAGCGGTGGCGGGCTGGTGCGCTGACCGTATTTGATGGCGTTTTCTAAAAGTGGCTGGATCAATGCGCCGGGGATCAGTCGACCGCGAGCGGCATCGTCGGCCTCCAGGGTGTATTCGAGGCGCTCTTCGAAACGGATTTTTTCGACCCGCAGGTAATTTTCCAGAGCGTTAAGTTCGTCGCCGAGCGGATAAAGGTCGGCGGTTTGCTCGAGTGAAAAGCGCAGGTAGTCGGCGAGGGAATGAGTGATCTTGGTGACGCGATCTGGGTTCTCAGCTTCGGCGAGGATGGCATTGAGCGCATTGAAGAGAAAATGTGGATTGACTTGGGCACGCAGCAACCGCAGCTCGCTATCGCGTTTATCGCTCTCGAGCTGGGCAAGGCGCAGCTGCTCACGAGAGGAGTCGATGTAGTGATTGATGCCTAGGTAGAGGCTGACCCAAAAGGCGTAAATCCCACAGCGCAGGGTCAGACTGGAATTGAGGAACATTTGGCTGGTGGCGTCATTGGCCTGCAGATTGGAAACCAAATTGAAGATCCACAAGGTGCCATAGGCATCAGCCAAGCCAAATACGATCACCGATCCAATCAGTGAGGAAACCAGCAACACGGGTGTGGCCGAATATCGCCCGCGCAAGAGGCGCAGGATGGGCCGCAGCAGAAAAGCGGTGACCAAGAATCCGAAAATCGATCGGAACAAAATAAACGGTGCCAAGCTTGTATTTTGGGTCCGCAAAATACCCAATGCCACCAGCGTCATCAGTAACCAGCCCAGCGATTGTATTAGCCAGAAAACACGATTTTTGTCTGAAAAATACGGTATGCGGCTGCCTGTACTGAGCATCAGCTGCGATGGTTTCTGCCGACCATGCCTAGGTCAATGCGATAGTGGCAGGTGGTCGTTTTCTAACTCAAGATTTCGATTGGAATATCCCAGACAAAGGTGAAGTTTCCGATCGAATTGGAGGCTGGGGGGGTAAATTTTTGGCGAAAATCAATTCTTGCCAAGTCATTTTTCAGTAGCTAAAGACAGGGCGTTCATTTTGCAAATTCGCAAATGAGCGCACTTTGTCCGGTCTTTTACGCCATGGTCTCGGGAAGTGTTGAATGTGATGGCGTGATACGAATAGACAAAAATGGACATCTACGTGGGCAACTTGCCCTACTCCGCTACTGAAGAAGACGTTACAGGACTCTTCGCCGCATATGGACCCGTTGAACGGGTTAAAATCATCACCGACCGTGAAACGGGCCGATCCAAGGGATTTGCATTCGTGACACTCGGCGATCAGAGTCAACTGAATGCCTCAATCGAGGCGCTCAATGGCTACGACTATCAGGGCCGTGCGCTTCGCGTGAATGCCTCTGAGCCGAAAGAAGCACGTCCCGGTGGTTTCCGTCCGAGTGGCGGCGGCGGCGGTGGCGGCGGCTATGGCGGTGAACGTCGTGGCGGCGGCGGTGGCGGCGGTGGCGGCGGCTATGGCGGTGAACGTCGTGGCGGTGGCGGTGGCGGCTACGGTGGTGGTGGTGGTGATCGTCGCGGTGGCGGCGGTGGCTACAAGGGTGGTGGCGGCGGCTACAAAGGCGGCGGCGGTGGTGGCGGTTGGGATTAATCCTTAGCCATCTTCCAAAACGTTTTAATTTCAAGCGACCAGTCTTTGTGATCAAAGGCTGGTCGTTTTTTGTTTCAAGTCACTGCGAACTACTCTGGAAGCGTCCCGAGGTGAGAATTGCCCGTGCCTCGCCCACGAGGAAAAGGGAGCCAGCCACGAGGATCTTATCGCTATGCAGTGTTGCGGCAGCGATGGCGTCCTTTAGGCAGCTGAATGTTTCATATGGAGGGGCATCCGCCGGCAGGGAGCGAGCGAGCTCATCGACCCCGCAAGCTCGCGGAGTGTTGATAGGGCAAAGAAAAAGGGTAGATGCGAGTGGAGCGAGAATCGCAAGGATACTTGGAATATCCTTGCCCTCCACCGCGCTGAAAACGAGTGCGGCTTTCTCGCCGGGAAAAGTCGATTCCCAGGTGGCTCGCAGGGCCTCTGCGGATTGGGTATTGTGAGCGCCGTCGAGCACGATGTTCGGCTGGATCCTTTCAAATCTCCCCGGCCATTTCACATGGCTGAGACCGTATCGGACGCTGTCTGAGCTAAGAGCAATCCCGGCGCGATGAAGCGCTGCAACGGCGAGTGCGGCATTCCAAATCTGATGATCTCCAGCCAGTGCCATGGGATAACCGAGCAGAGGTTCTGTGAGAAACTCCAAAGGCGACCGGCTTTCGTTGGCTTCTTGTTCCAATACACGCTGCACGGATTTTGCTTGGGGTGCTGAAATTACAGGTTTCCCGCAGACGAAGATTCCGGCCTTCTCCTTGGCAATTTCCTCCAATGAGTTTCCCAGCCATTGCATGTGGTCTAGGCCGATCGGTGTGATCACGCAGACGTCAGCGGGCACGGCGGTCGTGGCATCCAACCTGCCGCCCATGCCGGTTTCCAAAATGATGATTTCGCACTCCCGCATGCGGAACCAACGCATCGCTAGAACCATGGTGATTTCAAAAAACGTCGGATGGTGCTCCATCGATTCGCACAGGGTGCGCAATTCGGTTAGCATCGCAGCGCATGGTTCCTCGGGGATCTCTTCGCCGCTTACTTTGATGCGTTCGCGGTAGTCAATGAGGTGTGGCGAGGTGAATAGCCCGCAGCGTTGGCCACAGGCACGTGCGATGCTGTCGATCATCGCGCAGGTACTGCCTTTGCCATTGGTGCCGGCCACATGGATCACCTTCACGCCGTGGGATGGGTAGGCGAGAAACTCTTTGAGAAGTTGGCGGGAGCCATCGAGGCTCAGCTTGATGCCGAACATCTGGGTGGAAAATAGCCAATCCAATGCGTCTGGGTAGTCCATGGTCTACCTCCATCCATCACTCGGATTTGTGGTTCTGCCAAGCCGTGATTTTGACAAGGGCGGATGAAATGCGTTTGGCGGACGGCTCTGGAGGTCGGGCAAGGAGGCGGATGTCGGTATTCTGGATGCATTGTGGCTTGCTTGAAACGGCGTTAAGCGATCAAATCCGGATCGCCGCTTGCCGGATCTTTCAATCATCATGTCCAGTCCTCAGTCCTCACCCCGTGTCGTTATTGGCGGCACCATTGCAATCGATCACGTCAAAACTCCGGATGCGGAGGCAAGCAACCTCTTGGGTGGGTCTGCGGCCTATGCAGCACTTGCGGCATCCTTTTTCAGTCGTCCTATCGACCTTGTGGGGATCATCGGTCATGATTTCCCGCAAGAGCATCTCGACATGTTGGAGGGTAGGGGCGTCACGCTGGATGGGGTGGAACGTTCTGAAAGCGAGTCCTTCACTTGGGCAGGTGAGTATCACGCCAACATGAACGAGCGCACGACCCACCATGTGGGACTCAATGTATTAGAGAGTTGGAAGGTCAAGGTTCCTGCGGCCTCTGCAGAATCTCCGATCGTGGTGTTGGCTAACATGTCTCCGGATAACCAGCTTGAAATGCTCGACCAGTGCGGTGTTGGCGGTTCTGATGCTGCGGAGGGTCATGGCTTTGTGATTGCTGACACGATGGATCTCTGGATCGACATTGCCAATGAGCGTCTCCATCAGGTTTTGCCACGACTCGATTTGTTTGTGTTGAATGAAGGGGAAGCTCGCACGCTTGCGGGTACATCGAATCTAGTGAAAGCTGGAAAAATTCTGCTAGAAAAAGGGCCGCGCCATGTGGTGGTCAAGCTGGGCGAGTTTGGAGCCATGTTGTTTTCCAAAAATGGTGAAATCTTCCGCTGCTCTGCCTATCCGTTAGATGCTGTGGCCGATCCGACGGGTGCCGGTGACACGTTCTTGGGTGGGATGGCTGGTTATTTGGCGTCGCAAGGTCATCCACCGTATGAGACGCCTGCGTTGCGCCAGGCGATCATTCATGGATCGATGTTAGCATCTTTCACTTGCGAAGCATTTTCGACCCGTCGGATGGAGACTCTGAATGCGAATGAGTTGCAGGCACGGATCGAGAATTTTCGGGCCACGACGCATTGGTGATTTTGGAGAGGCGAGAGGCTAACGTTTCTCGATTGCGACGAGGGTGATGTCGTCCATTTGTGGGCCGTCTCCAGTGAACTGAGCGAGTTCTTCCTGCATTCGACTGAGAATGGCCTCCGCACCGAGTGGGGCTGCCATTCTGAACGATTCGCACATCCGCTCCATCCCAAATTCCTCTTCTTCCTTGTCGATGGCTTCCTTAACGCCGTCCGTGTAGAACAGCACGCAGTCGCCGGTTTTCAGTGCGACTTCCTGGTCTCGGGTGACGCGTTCGAACACGGAGCCACTATCGATGCCGAGCGCGAGGCCAGGTGATCTGAGGAGTTCGACTTTACCGGTTTCTCGCCGGAAGAGCAATGCGGGTTCATGGCCTGCCCGTGAGAGGGTGAGCGTGTCGTTTGCTGTGTTGAGGATGCCGTAGGACATGCTGATGAACATGTCTTCGCGAATGTCTGGGAAGAGCTGCCGGTTGACTGCGGCCATGACACTGGAGGGGGATGCATCACTTGAGGCAAAGGATCGGAGCGAGCTTCGGCACATCGCCATCAACAAGCCAGCCGGAACGCCCTTGCCTGAGACGTCTGCTATGGCAACGCCGAATTTTTGGTCGCCTAGGTCGATGTAGTCATAATAGTCGCCGCTGATGATGCGCGCGGGGACGTTGGTTCCACTGATTTTAAATCCATGGATCAGAGGATCTTCTTGGGGAAGCAAGACGCGTTGGACTTCGCGTGCGTTGTTGAGTTCGCCTTCGATGGCGCGTTTTTCGTGAGCTTCTCGGTGGATGCGAGCATTGCCGATGGCAAATGACGACTGTTCGGCGATCGAGCGAAAGACTGCGAAGTCGTTGTTCGTGAAATTTCCATCGGTGTGGCGGCGTGCGACCACGAGGACGCCCATGTCTTTGTTCGCATGGCGAAGGGGAGATACGAGTGCGGAAACATCGTCGGTGTAGCCGATGAAGGCATCGCGAAATGCCGGGTGGTTCTTGATGTCTGGCACATGGATCGGCTCCCCCACGCTCAGGCAGTGGCCAAGGATCCCTTCATCGATCGAGAGTCGGGACAAGCGAAGGTGGCTCTCGAGCGCGCGTGGATCTCGTTTGGCGCGGTTGCGGATTTCCATTGGGATGCCGATCAAGGGTGGGCATTCGTCCGAGATGTAGGCTGGGTTGAGGAAATTACCATCGGCATTGACGAAATAAATCGCTCCGCCGCGAGCGCTGACGACTTTATCCACACCTTCCACGATGATGCGTGAGATCACCGAGGGTTCGGGTTCATTTTCGATTGCTAGCCCCAAGTCATGGAGGAAGGCAAACATCCGTTGTTCGCCGCGTTCGAGGTCGCCGAATCGTTGGCGGATTTTTTGGGCCTTGCGCCGTTGGTTTTGCAAGGCGAGCGACAAAGCAATGATTAGCAACGTAAAGGCAGTGAATAAAATGGCAGTGGGATCTTGCATCGCCGGAAGTCAGTGAGTCAGATGCATGATCGCGCGGCGGATCATTTGTTTGGTGATTCTGGTTTCTCTGCTAGCTCGGATTCTAACAACGTGACGACATTTGCAAAAGCGCGGGTATTTTTCTCGTTGGTTTTTGAGAGAATTTGGTGCGCATCAAGCACGTGTCGGGTTTGTTGAAATTGGGTTGGTGGTGGGAGAGGATCAAGCCGAGTGAGATTGGTTCGAATCGAATTGACGGTCTGCAACCACTTTGCCTCCGGCGGGTCGATTTCCATGAGGAAGTCTAGCCCCAAGTCTTCGAGTGAGCGGCGGTTGCGATCGCCAGCGTCCGCGACTTGGATGCCGCTTTCTGCTTGCGTTGGCAAGCGGCCTGCTAGACCGGCAAGAGTTCCCATGAAAGTAGAATCCATCCCAATGCATGCTCCCAGATCGAATACGATTCGTTTTTCCCCCGCAGCGATGCGTCCCATGCCAAATTCCTTGATGGCAGGACTGTTCATAAACGATCCCTTCCCTTCACAACGAATCCAAGTGAATTCCTCGAAGATTCCGACAAAAATGGGGCATTGCGCGCTCACAGGTGAAAGAGCCGTCAATTGTACGGCAAGTGCTCCACGAGTATAAAATCGCAGAGCACTTAGGTCAACCATCCATCGAAAAATTCATTAAGTCAGCGCCAAAGAAACGACTTTTGGCTGGAAATCACTCGGTTGCCGCGTTGGAGTGTCGCCTTCCATGCGAGAACTTTGCCGTTCTTGGAATAATTTTCGCCAATGATGGAAAATTCTGCGGTACCGCTGGCATCCGAGGAGGGAAACTTGCGAGTGATTTTTTTGATTTCGCTTGCGGTGGCTCCTTGCTGGAATTCGAAGGTTAGTTCGACCTCGCCGGTGTCCTTTCCAGCGGCATCGTTCCAGTACATCGAGTAGTAAGATCCCAGTCGGTTCTGGCGTTCGGCCATGCTCACCGCTCCGTGCAAACGCCGCTGCTTCTCCATCGCAACCATCGGTTCATCCGTGATCAGCGTGTTTTGGTCGAGAAGTTGGAATTGCTGGACGGTGAGTGCCTGGTGAGGTCCGGAGCATCCAGCCAAAAGCCCGATTGCGAAAAGACTGAAATAACGAATCACGCCATGAGTTAAGGCGGATGGCGCTACCAATTCAAGAAGCAAGAATTTGGATAGAAGGTGGGTACGGGTGTGGGCGGAATCACTGGGTCGGTGCCGTGACAGGCGGCACAGGTGCCCCAGTTTTTTGGGCGCTCGGGTTTGCAGTGGTGGGGGTCGCGTTGTTTGGAGGTTGTTCGGATGGGTCGATGACTGGCAGAGGTTCGCCATTGCCGTTGCCATTGGTTGGCAGTGGTGGATATCCGGGGGTGATGGTTTCAGGGGGCTGCGGCGCAGAGTTTGGATTGAACAACATAACCGCTGGAACGTACCCGATTTCGCCACTGTCGAGTTCGACCTTCGCGTTCGCTGAATCGCTGGAGATCACCTTCATTGAAGTTCCTTGCCTGAGAAGCTTGTCGGCGGTGGTGCTGCTGTCAGGGTTGGTTTTGAAAAATGCGGTGTTGTCCACGGCCGCTTGCACGAATTGACCTGCAGGAAAACCTTTAGCCTGGGTGATGGCTGGGCGTCTGTAGTTGCCGGGCTGTTCTAGTGGGTTGAAGCTTTCGTCATCGGTTCGGATAGGCGAAGTGCTGCATCCAACAAGGGCAAGCAAGAACGGACCGACAAAAGGTAACAGCGATTTCATAGGGTTCCTCATCCTTGTCAGAATCTGACAAATGGGTCAACGGTATTTCAATAGGTTCCTCAAAATCGGACGTGGGCTCAAAGCGTGTGGCCCATGCGCGTTCGTTTGGTTTCGAGGTATTTTTCGTTGTGAGGGTTTGAGGGTTGGCGGATGGGCAGTTGCTCGACGATTTCAAGCCCGTAGCCTTCCAGGCCGATGACTTTCTTCGGGTTGTTCGTGAGTAAGCGCATTTTGCGGACGCCAAGATCGTAGAGGATTTGGGCTCCCATGCCGTAGTCGCGAAGATCCGAGCTGAATCCAAGTTTTTCATTCGCCTCGATCGTGTCTAGGCCTTCTTCCTGGAGTTTGTAGGCGTGGATTTTTGCGGGCAGGCCGATACCGCGCCCTTCTTGTCGGAGGTAGAGGAGGATACCACCTTCAATTGAGATGCGTTCAAGAGCCGCCGAAAGTTGGCCGCCACAGTCGCAGCGCTGCGACTGGAAAACATCGCCAGTTAAGCATTCCGAGTGAACTCGGACGAGCATCGGCCTGTCCGGGTCGATCGGCCCTTTCGTCAATGCGAGGTGGTGGCTCGCATCGGTGGACATCCGGTAAAGATGGCAATCAAACTCGCCGAAATCCGTGGGCATTTTGATCGTTTGTTCGCGGGCGACGAGTTTCTCTGAGCGCCGGCGATATTCGATCAATTGGGCAATGGTGCATGCTTTGAGGTTGTGATGCTTTTGATAGTCTCCGAGTTGGCCGACCCGAGCCATCGTGCCGTCGTCGTTCATGATTTCGCAAATCACCGCAGCTCTTGGCAGGCCAGCAAGACCTGCGAGGTCGAGTGCTGCCTCGGTATGACCAGCGCGCCGAAGCACGCCATCTTGCACACCTTGCAGAGGGAAAATGTGGCCTGGTTGCACAAAGTCATCGGCTGTGGCTTGGGGGTCTGCTAGCAACTGAATCGCGAGCGCCCGGTCGGCTGCCGAAATTCCAGTGGTCACGCCCTTGGCGGCATCGACACTTACTGTGAATGCAGTTTGATGTCCCTCGCGATTTCGGCGGGCCATCTGTTGCAAGTCGAGTTCCTCCGCGCGCGCGGCACTGATGGGTGCACAGATGAGACCGCGAGCGTAAACCGCCATGAAGTTGACCATTTCTGGGGTGCAAAGAGATGCCGCCCCGACCAGGTCGGCTTCGTTTTCTCGCGATGGGTCATCAGAAACAATCACCAACCGGCCGGCGGCGAGTTCGGTGATAATTTCCGGAATGCTACTGAATTGGAGAAAGGTGTCAGACATGGATTGGTGATAAAAAGGTGCGAAGAGGAGAGGTTCAATTGAGGGTCGGGTCTTCAGGTGAAATGGCAAGGATGCGGTGCAGCGGCGAAACCTCACGCATCAAGTTTGCCCAAAGACTGAGGTCATGATTGTATCCGAGCAGCTCGGCCGATGGTGGGACCGTGACCCAAGAATTTCTCTGCAGTTCATGCTCCAGTTGTCCCGCGGTCCAACCCGAATGACCGATAAAGGCACGGACCACTCGGCCAGAGCGGTGCGCGTGATCGATTGCGTCATCGACCGAAAGCCGGAGTGCCCACCGAAGGCCGTGATGTTGATGCCACCAGAACGAGGAAAATGTCAGCTGGTCGTGCCCAACGGGGCCACCATCAAACACCTCAAGCTTTTGCAACGGGGTGAATTCCCCCCCCTCCAGGAAATCGCCGACTGATTTGCCGAGAGGGTGATTAAAAATGAGGCCAAACGCACCCTGGTCTACGGCATGCTCAGCGACGAGGACCACGGACCGGTGGAAGCAACTGCCTCGCAACGAAGGATCGGCCAAGAGCAGTTGCCCTTGGAGTTGGATCGGACGGTCATGAGGAGTCGGATTCTCGGCCACGAGTCAGACGATAAACCTGCCCGAAGCGTTCGCCAACCGCGGATTAAGCAAGATTCAAGATTCCTCAAACATTCCCAAATTTGCTGGATGTGACTGAGGATGCACGGCAGCATTTCGGCCATGATTCGATCTTTGATGGTGAGTTGGCTCATTCTCGGACTTGCAAGCGCCGAGCCGGTTAGCGTCAGGGCGATCGCTGCCAACCTCACGTCCGAAAACAAACAATCGTATTCGCCAGACAACGGCAACCATAGCAATCCAGAAGGTGCGGGTGCGCGTATTTTAAAAGGGCTGAAACCTGACATCGTGATGATCCAAGAGTTCAACACGACGATTCCCAAGCGCCAGTGGGTCAACGAGACGTTTGGGGAAGGATTTTGTTTCATTAGCGAAGATGGGATGCAAATCCCCAATGGGATCATCAGCCGCTTCCCGATGCTTGAGTCAGGGGTTTGGGATGATCCTGTGCTCAACAACCGAGAGTTTGTCTGGGCACATCTGCGGCTGCCGGGGAATAAAGATTTGTGGGTGATCAGCGTGCACTTTCATTCAAAAGGCGAGGCTTCGCGAGCGACTCAAGCTAAAGCGCTGGTGGGCAATGTAATCAAATATATTCCGAAAGATGCAATGTTGATCATCGGTGGAGATTTGAATACAGCCAGCATTCGCGAAAAGGGTCTCCAAGAATTGTCAGCCATCGTAAACATTCCCGAAAATCCTCCCACTGACCAGCAAGGCGTGAACATGACCAACGCAAACCGCAACCGTCCTTACGACTGGGTCTTAACCAGTGCCCCTCTGACGAAGGTAGAAATCCCGACCATTGTTGCGGGCCAAAAGTTTCTGCATGGGTTGGTTTTTGATAGTCGCACGTTTACGCCGCTCCATGCAGTGCCGCCGATTCTGGTAGGAGATAGTGGGGTTCCAAACATGCAGCACATGGCAGTGGTTCGAGATTTTTTGATTCCCTGACGGAAAGCAATTTCACGGGAAACGAGCGTTTAAGCCCACGACGATCTGCCGTTATAATCTTGCGCAGATTATGCTTTCCCCTGAGTTTTCCAATGGCGGCGGGAAGGAAGCTGCTGGAGTTTTATTCAACGATCGAGCCAAAGTGCTCACCTCTGCAAAGTGAGGATTGCAGCGGCTCGGAAGATGCAAATTGCTTTGGATTTGCCGATGGTCTCATGAGGCTTTTTGATGATCTTAACGTTACTCATGCGGCGTGCTTGGCGCGGGTTGTGGTTTTGAATTGTCTCAGGTGAATCAATTGGCATGATGTTACATGGTCGATATCCCTATGAACTGTCTGGCTTCTTCGCAAAAATCTGGTGGTTCGGCAGAGGCCCTGTTCATCGCTGGGCAATTGGAGAGTTCCGCAATGTTTAGGAACTATGCATCTGCATTTCGGCAGGTTACGGGGTTACCCCTCGGGATCGCAGTGGGAGATTCGTGGTGGTGCTCGGAGGGAGGCTGGTCAGCAGAAAATCCATTCTATCAATCAATCATTCGTCATCGAGAGGCATGCGAATGCTGTAAACTTCGATGTGAGGCGGACACAGCTGGTTGTGATGGGTCATCACGCACAATGACTTGTTTTACTGATCTTTGTGAAAGTTGTGTTGCCATCCCGCTGGGCGAGGACATTCCAATTTTTCTTAGGCCAAGTGGTATTCTTTTTGAGGCGCCAAGCCATGAAAAATTTGAGAAAATCATGCGGCATCTCACCGAACATCCTACGAGATTTGACGAGCGGGTGGCTCGCTCAGGTTACTTCGACTTGAAGGTAAGCGATCCACTGACGCAGGGTTCAATTATTATTCTGTTAGAATTCTTCGCAAGTCAGTTGGTTTTGCCTGCGAAGGATCTGATCCTTCGGTTCCGATCATCGGAGATTCCTAACATCAGGCGAGCATGTCAGTACGTGATGGAGCATCGAGAAGAGGCGCTGACACTGGGTGAAGTTGCAAAAGTTGCAAATATGAGCAGCTATTATTTTTGTAGGAAGTTCAAGGAATGCACGAGTTTAACTTTTACGGAGTATGTAAATCGTGTTCGCATTGATGGGGCAAAGGAGCGATTGAGGACGCCTCGTGTACAGGTTTCAGAGGTTGCATGTGAATCCGGTTTCAGTTCGATCGCTCATTTCAATCGAACTTTCAGAAGAATTGTAGGCTGCTCACCGAGGGAATTTCGTGTGGGGCTATTGCAAGTGCATGGTGGTAAGCATGCTCGAAATTGAGTGAATCTGAACGAATCGACGCTGCGCACCGCATGGAAGCAAGATGTGCAATGTTTTCGGCAAGAACTGCAAAGCAATTCAAAGAGATGTCTGCGATAGTGAAACAGGGAGGCTCGGATATTTGCCATCGCTGGCATGTTGACGGAATTCCTTTCAAGGCGTGCTCGATCTGGCGGGCGATCTTGAATCAATAAATAACTGCCGGATCACCAAAACATAATTATGAATACACTCGCAAAATGGAATCCGTTCAGCGAACTGAACGAAATGCAGAATCGGCTTACAACCTTGCTTGGGCACCCATCCAAACGCATTGAAGGCGAGGGGGACCATGGATTTTCTGATTGGACCCCCCTAGTTGATGTGACTGAGGATGAGAAGGAGTTCTTAATCAAGGCGGAGCTTCCGGAGGTCAAAAAAGAGGATGTGAAAGTCTTGATCGACAATGGTGTCTTGCAGATTAGTGGGCACCGGAAGTTCGAGAAGGAAGAGAAGGGCAAGAAGTACCATCGGATTGAGCGGTCCTATGGGTCGTTTGAACGAACCTTCACGCTACCCGAATCCTCAAAGCCCGAGGGAATGACTGCGGAATATGAAGATGGAATGCTCACCGTGCACGTTCCGAAAAACAAAGAGGTCAAATCCAAGCAAATCGAAGTGAAGATTCACTAGAGATGTTGGCGATTTTGAATCGGCGGCCAACTTCAGTTAGTCGCCGATTCTTCGTTTTCTAGCAGAATGATTTTGTCAGTCGATTGACTGGCTGAATTGCTCCTTTTCCGAGACGGAAAGCACGAACTGGGTGAGGAGTTCGATGGTCTTTTCGATATCGGCGAGGTGGGCCGTTTCGACGACCGAGTGCATGCAGCGTAGTGGCAACGAAACGAGTGCGGAAGGCACGCCGTCGCGGGAATGGAAAATCTTGTCGGTGTCGGTGCCAGTGAAGCGGCTGCTGGCCTCGTGCTGAATTGGGATTTTGGCTTTGTGTGCGACATCTAACAGACGCTGAACGACGATCGGGTGGTTTGAGGTTCCGTGGGTCAGGGTTGGTCCTCCGCCCAGTTTTACGCTGCCGTGTTTTGCGGGATCGAGTCCTGGGGTATCGGTTGCGTGGGTGACATCGAGGCAGACGCAAAGATCGGGCTTAAGTCGATGAGTTGCCATCATCGCTCCATGGCCGCCGATTTCCTCTTGGACGGCATTGAGGCAGATCACGGTGAGTGCAGGTTTTTTCTTGTGGGTGGAGATGCGTTTGATCACTTGGGCGATGATGTAGCTGCCGATTCGATTGTCCAAGGCGCGGCCGATCAGTCGTTGGTGAGCGATTTCGAGCGGTCCATCCTGATAGACCGCTGGGTGACCGACCCGGATACCAAGTTCTGCGACTTCGGTTCTGTTAGAAGCGCCAATATCCACCCAGAGATCGTGGACATTTGGGGCTTTTTCAGCGCCTGTTTCATCGCGGCGGAGGTGGATCGCCGTGTTGCCAATGATGCCGGAGACGGATCCCTTGTCGCCGAGGATCGTGAGCCTGCGCCCGCGAGCTGTGGCTGCATCCGAGCCGCCGACGCGGTCCAATCGGAGAAACCCCCGATCATCGATGTGTTTGATCATGTACCCAATTTCATCGGCGTGGGCTTCTAGCATAATGATGCGCTCGGATTTCCCAGGGAAAGTGGCCCATGTGGATCCGTAGGCATCGCAGGCCACCTCAAGTCCGTGGCTTTTGATCCAGTCCGCCCAAACGTGTTGGCCGCGCATTTCAAAGCCGGTGGGGCTTGGGGTTTCTAATAAATGGAATAGGAACTCGCGGTCTTCTTTTTTCATGGAGGTGATTGAATCATTGAGCTGTTGGGTGGCAAGGCGATTGAGACTATTTCCGCTTGTGGCGTTTGGCGGATTTCTTAGCGTCTGGCTTAAATTTTCCTCGTTTTTGAGGTCCGAGATTTGCTGCCGGCTTGGAATGTGGTTTGCCTTTTTTCCCCGCAGTTGGGAGGCGCGTGGTTGTTACGTGGGTGCCCTCGCTGGTGGGTTTGCCTGCGACGGCGAAGTCCACAAAGCGTTTGTCGAAGTCGATGTGAATCACGCGCAGTGGGATGCGCATCCCGAGTTGGATGACTTTACCGTCCATCGATACCCATGCCATCCGGTGGGCCTCGAAGCGCCAGCGTCCATCGGGCAGGTCTTCGCGCTTCACCACGCCACGAACTCCCATGGCTGGGATCTCGACCATGAGTCCCATCGGCCGCACGTCGGTGATCAGACCGTCGAACAATGGTGGCTCATCCGAGCTGGCCACGCGATCGAGATATTCTAGCAGCTTGATTTGCTTGGTTTCGCTTTCTGCGTCGGACGACGTGCGTTCGGTGTCAGAAATATGGCGGGAAATTTCGCGCAGGTCGGCTTGCGAGGGTGTTCGGTCGTGGGGTTTTGGTGGGTTTTCGAGGAGGGGTTGCAGTGCGCGGTGGACGATGAGGTCCGCGTAGCGGCGGATCGGGCTGGTGAAGTGGCAGTAGTCGCCTTTGGCAAGTCCATAGTGCCCGATCGGTTCTGCGGAGTACGCAGCTCGTTTGAGGCTTTTGAGTAGGCCGAGTTTGATCACATGCTCTTCTGGGCTGCCCTTTGATTCATCTAGCAAATTTTGGATGTGCGCGCGGTTGGTTAGATCGCCGGGTCGGTAGCCGTGAGCCTTGGCGGTCTCGGTGTAATCCAACAAACGAGATGGATCGGGATCTTCGTGGATTCGATAGATCGCAGGCTTCATGCGGTCTTTCAGGATCTTTGCGACGGCTTCGTTCGCGGCGAGCATGCATTCCTCGACGAGTTGGTGGCTTTCGGTGTGAACCACCGGTTCTGCGACTTCGGCACGGCCATCGGAGTCGAGGCGGATTTTAATTTCCGGCATTTCCAAGTCGAGCGCGCCTTGAGTAAACCGGCGGGTGCGCATGGCGGAGGCGAGTTTCCAGCCCTCTTTGACCATTTCGGCGAGTTGTGGGTCGGACCCGGTTGGAGCTGGCTTTCCATCGAGAATCGCCTGCGCTTGTTCGTAGGATAGCTTGGCTCGGCTGTGGATGACGGCATCGATGAATTTCGCCTTGGTGATCTCGCCGTCTTTGGAGATTTCTAACAGCGCGCATTTGGTGAGACGATCTACGTTGGGGACGAGCGAGCAAATGCCATTGCTCAGCTCCGTGGGCAACATCGGCAAAACTCGGTCGACGAGGTAGGTCGAGTTGCCGCGTTCGATGGCTTCCTGATCCATCGGGCTGCCCGGTTTGATGTAGTGCGAGACATCCGCGATGTGGACGGCAAGTGACCAGCCCTTGGCGGTTTTTTCTAACCAGATTGCGTCATCATGATCCTTGGCATCTGCGGGGTCGATGGTGATCACTAGCTTGTCCCGCCAATCCTTGCGGCGTGCGATTTCCGTAGCAGTCGGTTCTTCAGGCACGGCGCGCGCCTCTGCCAAAACAGGGTCTGGGAACGACGTGCGCAAGCCGTAGCGGTGGATTACGGAAATCATGTCGACTCCTGGGTCACCGGGCCAACCGAGGACCTCGATGATCCTGCCACGCGGGGTGGCGTTGCGGTCGGTCCAATCGGTGAGATCCACCACGACCAATTGGCCTGGCATTGCGGTGGTTTCGCCGATCACATCGACCTTGCCTTCGATCGCCTTGTCGTCGCAATCGACCCAGCCGAAATTCGCTTTTTTACGGAAGATTCCGACGAGTCGGCCAGACCGGCGTGCGAGCACTTTTTCCACCTTGCCGCGGAGTTCATCGCTTGGTTCGGGGAGGAGTTCGCTGCGGGTGCGGAAGGGGCGGGCGACGGGTTTGATGAGAGAAACCAGCACGCGGTCGCCATCCAGAGAGGTCGAGACATTGCGTCGGTCGACGAGGATGCGGGAGTGCAGGGTGAAGTCGATGCCGGTGGCGATGTTTTGGTCGTCGGTGATTTCGGGGAAGAAGAATGCGTGGCCCTTTGGGTGGAACTTGAGGACGCCGGTGAGTTGGTTTTTCGGGGTTCCAGCGAGGTGGTAGCAGTTCTTTTTCCCTTCGCGGGTGAGGCCCTCCTTGGTGAGCGCTTCGAGCGTGTTGCGGAGCTCGGTCACTCGGGTGCCGGGGAGTTTAAGGCCTCGGGCGAGTTGGGACTTCGACAAAGGAAGCCCATTTGCGGAGCGGAGGGCATCGAGAATGGAATCTCGCAGAGGATTGCCGGACATGTGCGAAGTTTGCCGCTAGATCTTTCGTTTCGCAACGGGAAAGGGTGGGCGACCCGATGTTCTTGGGGGATTTGGATGCAAGTGGCTGCTGAGTGGGTCGGTTGTGGGGTCGTTCGGTGGGTCTCAGGGCGATGAATTGGCGATGGTCGATGGATGCAAATGGGTTTTCTCAAATAAAAATTGAAATAAAGTATGTACGATATAGATTCGAATTCGATTGAAAGGTTGTCAGTCGTAAAATCCTTCTATTTGCTCTCAACCCGTGAACTTGAACTTCAACCCAGCCATGAAAACCCAATTGTCTCGCCGCGAGAGCGGATTTACCCTCGTAGAACTTCTCGTCGTCATCGCGATCATCGCGGTGCTTGCCGGAGCCGGATTTGCCGCAGGCAATGCCGCAATCCAGAAAGCCAAGAAGACCACGGCGCTCGCCACCTGTGTCGCCTTGGAATCGGCGGTGAATAACTTCAGCACTGAGTATGGCAGCATGCCGACAACGCTGACGATTGACACGGCAGTGGATACCAAGCTCAACATCACCGATTTCCTCAACGTAGTTCTTGGCCTTGAAACTGC
Source organism: Akkermansiaceae bacterium (assembly GCA_029866215.1). Lineage (GTDB taxonomy): Bacteria > Verrucomicrobiota > Verrucomicrobiia > Verrucomicrobiales > Akkermansiaceae > Luteolibacter. Next base: position 264 of record JARWZU010000014.1, on the reverse strand, counting down.
GTCGGCTCCGTTGAATACCCGTGCAATCAAGTTAGTCTCCGCAAAAGAAGGCATGGCGAACAAAAACGGGCTGATTTACAATTCTACAGGAACGACGGTAACGGGACTTTTTGACCCATGGGGTGTTACTTACAAGGTCATGCTGGACTGCGACTACGATGAAAAAGTTGTGCCGAAGCCGAAGGGCGGTGGGACCACGGTGACCCTCAATGGTCGCAAAGCTGCAGCTTGGAGCGACGGTGCGGATGGTGCGCTCACTGGAAG
>JARWZU010000077.1 GCA_029866215.1 Akkermansiaceae bacterium | reverse complement strand
TGTTTGCTAAAACATAGCGGCTCGCGATGGGGCGCCCAAGCGAATCGACCGCACGGCAGGTGATCCATTTCCCGGCGAGCGTAGGTTGAAGCGTCTCCATGAAGCCCTCGCCGCCATCGGCGATCGGGCAGAGATCGAGTTTGGCATCGGGTTCGGTTTGATGAATCCCGCGAGCAATCGCCATGGCGGCATCCATGGCGCTGAGTGAGCCTTTGAACTTGTCAGGTGCGATCAGGATGTGGCGTGGCATTTAGCGTGAAGCGTGTTTGATTAGAATGTCACCAGCACTGGATCAAGCGAGACGATGAAACCATGTGAACTTAGGGTTTCTTCTTCGCGTTTTGCAATGCTTGCGAGAACCAGTCGTTGCTCGGTGTGGCAGCGGAATTTGGATTTTGTCTTTGGCCTTGTGGGCGTGGTTGGTTCGGGCGGGAGTCGCGGTCGCTGGATTCTGAGCGGCGGTTATCGAGATCCACTTTGCTTTTCATCGAGAGAGCGATGCGGTTGCGTTTCAGGTCGACCTCGACCACCGTCACGTGAACTTTTTGTCCGACCTTTACCACCTCGGAAGCGTCGCGGATAAAATGATCGGCCAGTTGGCTGACGTGGACGAGTCCATCTTGGTGCACGCCGACGTCCACAAATGCGCCGAAGGCAGTGACATTCGTGACGATGCCGGGGAGCTTCATGCCGATCTGCAAGTCGCCGGGTTTTTCGACACCTTCGACAAACGAGAATACCTCAAATTGTTTGCGGGGGTCGCGGCCGGGTTTCGCGAGTTCTGACAAGATGTCTTTGAGCGTGGGCAAGCCGACTTGGTCGCCGACGTATTTTTGCAGGTCGATTTTCTTGCGAGCCGCTTCGTTGCCTAACAGCTCTTCCACCTTGCAGCCGACGTCTGCGGCCATTTTTTCGACGAGTGGATAGCGCTCGGGATGGACTGCCGATGAATCGAGCGGATTGGCGCCGCCTCGGAGGCGGAGGAATCCTGCGGCCTGCTCGAAGGCCTTCTCGCCGAGGCGGGGGATTTTCTTGAGTTGGTCGCGTGAGGTGAATGCGCCGTTTTCATTGCGCCATGCGACGATGTTCTCTGCGAGCGATGCATTGAGGCCGGAGACGTAGGATAGCAGTTGCTTCGAAGCGGTGTTGATCTCGACGCCCACCGCGTTCACGCAACTGATGACTGTATCATCGAGGCTCGCCTTGAGCGCGCGTTGATCGACATCGTGCTGGTATTGGCCGACCCCGATCGCCTTGGCGTCGATTTTCACGAGTTCTGCGAGAGGGTCCATGAGCCGGCGGCCGATGCTAACTGCACCGCGCACCGTGACATCTTCGTTTGGGAACTCCTCGCGGGCGACGTCGGATGCCGAGTAGATGGACGCACCGCTTTCGTTGACCATCACGATGGGGATGGATGATGGAAGTTTGAGTTTTTTGATGAACGATTCCGTTTCGCGGGATGCGGTGCCGTTGCCGATGGCGATGGCCTCGACGTCATGTTTTTTGATGAGGCCCATCACCTCGACGGCGGCCTCATACGCTTGGTTTTGTGAGCCGGCGGTGGCGTGGAGCACCGTGTGGTGAAGCAGCTTGCCGGAGCGGTCGAGGACAACTGTTTTGCATCCGGAGCGGAAGCCGGGGTCGATGGCTAACAGGCGTTTTTCACCGAGGGGTGAGGCTAACAGAAGTTCGCGGAAATTGTCGGCAAACACCGTGATTGCGGTTTCGTCGGCGCGTTTCTTCGCGAGCAGGCGGGCCTCGGTTTCCATGGACGGCATGAGCAGGCGCTTGCAGCCATCCTCGACGGCTTGGGCCACGTGTTGGCCGCTTGGGCCGTTAGAAGTGACCCAGTCGGGCAAGGCCGTGCTGGTCACGCGGTCGAGGGGGACTTCCACCCGCATGATCAGGAATCCCTCTTTTTCACCACGGCGGATCGCCAAGGTCCGGTGGGATGGGATTGAGCAGAAGGGTTCGCTCCACTCGAAGTAGTCGCGGAATTTCTGGGCATCGGCTTCGGCTTCCTTGCCATACATGATCTTCGAGGAAACCGTGGCTTCCTCCTCGTAGATCTTCCGGACGTGGCCGCGCAAGGTCGCATCGTCGGCGACGCGTTCTGCGATGATGTCTCGGGCACCGGCAAGGGCATCGGCGGTGGTTAGAACTTCTTTTTCCGGATCGATGAATTTGGCAGCCTCGTCCGCCGGTTCGGTCGATTGGTTTTCAAAAATGAAATCGGCGAGGGGAGTGAGACCGCGCTCGATCGCCTTGGTGGCGCGGGTTTGGCGTTTCGGGCGGAAGGGGGCGAAGATGTCCTCCACGGCGGCGAGGGTGAGGGCTGCTTCTAACTTATTTTTCAGCTCGGGGGTCAGGAGCGAGCGTTCTTCCAGCGACTTCAGAACCGCGGTGCGGCGGGAGTCGAGTTCGGCGAGCTGCAGCATCCGGTCGCGGATCGTTGTGATTTGAACTTCGTCGAGCGAGCCGGTTTGTTCCTTCCGGTAGCGCGAGAGGAAGGGAACGGTGGCGCCTTCGGCAAGGAGTTTGGCGGTCGTGGTAACGGAGGAAAGGGAGATGCCGGTTTCCCTGGCAATGGCTTCGAGGTGACTCATGAGGGTGTTGGGTTTAATCGACGCGGGCGGCCTGGGCAAGAAATTGGAAGCGGGAAGGCGAGATTTGGGGGATCATCCGACGGCTTGCCAGTGCGATGAGAATAGGGCACTTAGACACATGCGGATATTCCAGGACGAGATTTATCAGAAGGGTGAGAGGTTGATTCGGATCGTGCGGCTGGACCGGTATGAGGTGGAATTCAAGGAGACGGTCGGCGACCCGAAAGGGCCTGGGGATCAAACGGTTCTCTCGAAAAAGGAGTTTTGCAGGTTGATTCGCGGGATGGAGCGGGTGTTTCCGGTGAAGAACGCGTGATGGGAGCGGGGTGCGTTCAGGCAACGGCATGATCGAGTCAAATCACAGCCACTCGGGAGGCGCGGGTGAGGCAGGCGTCTCGGAGGTGCCGTCCTTGCCGAGTTTGAGTGAGGCAGTGCGGTTCTGGGCGAAGCTTGGTTGGATCAGTTTCGGTGGTCCGGCGGGTCAGATCGCCATCATGCATCGGGAGATCGTCGAGAGGCGGCGCTGGGTGTCAGAGGATCATTTTCTGCATGCGCTGAATTTCTGCATGATGTTGCCGGGGCCCGAGGCGCAGCAGTTAGTGACCTATCTCGGGTGGCGACTGCATGGTGCGCGGGGCGGGATCGCGGCGGGTGCGCTGTTTGTCCTGCCATCGGTTTTCATCCTGCTAGGGCTGAGTTGGTTTTACATGGCACAGGGTGGCGTTCCATGGGTCAGTGGGATTTTTGAGGGTCTCATCCCTGCGGTCATGGCGCTCGTGGCGGCTTCCGTCGTGCGGATTGGTAGCAAGGCATTGAAGACCAAGTGCCTTTGGGCGCTGGCGGCATTGGCGTTTCTTGCGATTTTTGCGTTCCATGTTTCCTTCATCGTGATTGTTTTAACAACGGCAACGTTAGGTTATCTTGGCGGCAGGTGGTGGCCCAAGCAGTTTCAGGCGGGTGGTCGTCACGGTAAATCGATGGCTCACGAACTTCCGTGTGTGGTTTTGCGTCCGGCGGTCCGAGCGAGTTGGGCGCGTAGTTTTTGCGTGATTTCGGTCTGCTTGATCCTCTGGTGGGCTCCGGTGTTGGCGGCGGGAGTTTTATTAGGCTGGGAAGGAATTCATCTGCAACAGGGCCTGTTTTTCAGCAAGGCGGCCTTGGTCACGTTTGGTGGTGCCTACGCGGTGCTGCCCTACGTTTCCCAGATGGCGGTCGTCAATTTTGGTTGGCTAGGGCAGGGGCAGATGATGGCGGGACTTGGGCTTGCGGAGACTACGCCGGGGCCATTGATCATGGTGTTGCAGTTCGTGGGATTCGTGGCGGCATGGCAGCATCCCGGTGCGTTAGAACCCGCTTTTGCTGCGGTGCTAGGTGCGTTGATCACCACTTGGGTGACGTTTCTGCCGAGCTTTTTTTTTGTGTTCATGGGCGCGCCGCATGTCGAGCGCTTGGGTGAAATTCCGGCGGTGGCGTCTGCCCTAACAGGAATCACGGCGGGGGTGGTCGGGGTGATTCTCAATCTCGCCATTTGGTTTGCATGGCATGCGCTCTGGCCGAATGGCGGGCATTTCGATTACCGAGTCGCCGTGATGGCGGTCGGGGCATGGATTGCGTTGGAGCGCTTCAAATTGGGCGTCGTGCCGGTTCTCGCAGCATGCGCGTTGATTGGAGTGATTTGGAAGATCTGCCTTTTTTGAAGCATAGGTTAGATCGCCTCCGCTTCCCAAGCGCGTTTCAGTGAGGGGCCGAGTGGGCTATCCAGTGCGTGCAACCAGTGGTCGTGGTTGAGGATGACGGGGAGTTCTGGGAGGATGCGATGGGGGAGGTCGGGCGAGCTTTCGACGGCATGGGCACGGAAGTATTCGTCACCGTTGGTGGCAGGCCCGATCACTTGGTGGGCGGAGCGGCCGATGCCGAGCAAAGCGGTGTGGACCCAGCGCGCGCCGAGCCACGGGCAGAGGATTTCCCCAGCTGCATGGACGGAAAAACCCGCAGAGTCGCCGCCGAAGTCGATTTCCCAGCCATCTGCGCGGAAAATGCAGCCATCGGCCCGCCAGCGCTCCGACAGGCGGGGGAGTAGCCAGAAGCGGACCGCTTCGTCGGCGTCTGCGGGTGTTACGGCCAGCCGGATGCGTGTGTCGGCTAGGCCGCGCAGTTGCTGGAGAGTGGTCACCGCGATTGAGCGATAGCGCCGAGCCGCTTCGTCGGGGCCGTGGTCCTTGGCCATTTGCGGGAGGACTTGGCCTGGGAGAGGTTCTTGGATGTTTAGCGTCAGCAATCGCACGCGGGAGTCTGGTTCTGTTTGGGTGCTAGGTCAAAGCCCGGATTGGTTGAGAAACCTTGATTTTTCAGGCATGAAAACAATCTTGATCCCGCGAGACGGAAAGGGGATGCTTCGCTTCAACAGATCCGATGGCAGTTAAGGATAACAAAAAGAGGGGAGAAGTCCCTGAACCGGCGCGGTGGTCGAACGAGATCATTGGCATCGCGTGGATTGTTTTCGGCCTGGTGTTGCTTTTATCGGTGGTGAAATACAGTCCGGCGGATTTGCCGCGCTGGGGCATCTTGGGTGCATTCGCGGGACCTGCCGGGGTGAGGAGTGAGAACTTGATCGGACCGGTGGGTGGTTTTCTTGGGTTTTCCCAAATTTTTCTATTCGGTGCGGCTGGCTTGCTCATTCCGGTCGGCTTCATTTGGTTTGGAGTGTCGAAACTCGCGTTCGAGCGCCGGATTTGGCCGACCGTGGTGGTCGGGTTTTGCATCATGCTGTTGACGGCATCGGCATGGTTGGATGCGGCAGACGTTTTTTTCAATGCTTGGGCAAAGCGTTGTCTCTTGAGTGATCCCGGACCGGGTCCTGGCGGTGTGATCGGGGATGGCTTGGGAGGATTTCTGCTGGTGCATACCATCGGGCGTGCTGGAACGCTGCTGCTGACCAGCGCCGTTTATTTGGTGTCATTGGTTCTCCTCACGGGCCAACAGCCGATTGCGTTTTCAAAAGTGTGCTATCGGTCCGTGCGGCACATGATCCGTGACTGGCAAGAAAGCCGCAGCGAAAGTGGGAAAATCGCCGCGCGCGAGGCTGAAATGTCAGCCGAGAGAGAGCGCCAACGTGAACAACGGCGTGAAGACCGAGATGCAGGAAAAGCCGCTGCGGCCGCTGCGGCCCAGGAAGATCAGCAGGCGCTTCTGCCATTGCGTGATAACCCGACGCCTCAGATCATCGATGCCTCCCAACGGCGGCTCAGCGAACCCCATATCGCGGGGACAAAGCCATTTGAGCGGAAGAAGCCAGTGGGACATCAGTTTCTCTCGGTCACGGGGTTTGAGAATTACGAACTTCCGGGATTTGACTTGCTCGACATCGATGAGTCGGTGGAAGCGCCAGAGGCTAACCGGGAAGAGCTGCTGCAAACTCAGCGAACCATCATCGATACGCTTCAAGCGTTTGGGATCGAGGTCAGTGCGGGTGACATCACTCGTGGGCCGACGATCACTCGCTACGAAATCTATCCGTCGACTGGCCTACGGGTTTCTCGGATTTCGCAGCTTGAGGCTGACCTTGCTCGTGCTACGTGTGCGGAGCGGATCAATATCCTCGCGCCGATCCCGGGCAAGGACACGGTCGGGATCGAGATTGCGAACTCGCAGAAAGTCGCAGTGCCGCTCCATGAGTTGCTGCACGACCCTGAGTTCCGCTCCGCCAAAAAGAAGATTCCGCTCGCGCTTGGCAAGGATGTCTATGGCAAGACCGTCATTGGAGATCTCGCAGCGATGCCTCACTGCCTTGTCGCGGGGGCGACCGGATCTGGCAAGTCGGTTTGTATCAACTCGATCATCGCTTCGATGTTGTTCAAGTTCGGCCCAGATGAATTGCGCTTCATCATGGTCGATCCCAAGGTGGTCGAAATGCAGATGTACAACCGCCTGCCGCACTTGGTGGTTCCGGTGGTGACCGATCCGAAGAAAACCGTTGCTGCACTCAAATGGGTCGTCAATGAAATGGAGAAACGCTACCGGATCTTCGCCAAGGAAGGGGTGCGGAATTTTGATAGCTTCAACTCTCGAACACGTCCCGAAAAAGCCGATGTTGAACCTGTGGAAGAGGATATGGTCGAGCTTGAAGACCCGGCCGACGATGAGACGATTGAGTCGATCGCACTGGCCCTTGAGTCTGGAGAACTCGGTCCCGAGGCTGAGCTTGAAGAGGAGGAGATTTTCGAGGAGAAAATTCCAGATCGTTTTCCATACATCGTAGTTCTAATTGATGAGCTTGCGGACCTCATGCAGACCGCCCCAGCAGATGTGGAAATGTGCATTGCGAGAATTGCGCAGAAGGCACGTGCGGCGGGCATTCACTTGATCATCGCGACGCAGACGCCGCGTGCCGATGTGGTAACCGGCATCATCAAGGCCAACATTCCGTGCCGGATTGCCTTCCAGGTTTCCTCGGCTCTCGACTCCCGCGTGATTCTTGACACTAAGGGCGCAGACAAACTCGTTGGCAAAGGTGACATGCTTTATTTGCCGCCAGGCTCGGCAAAACTGGAACGTGCTCAAGGTGCATACGTCACCGATGCGGAAATTGAGCGCATCATCGACCACTGTGCAAAGCAAGGTAAGCCGAAGTTTGAAACCGACATTCAAGCATCGATCAATAGCGAATCTGATGAGGACGGCGACGATGATGTTTCACAAGCGGACGAGGATCTCATCATGAAGTGCATTGAGGTGGTGCGCCAAGAGCAGAAGGCCAGCACCTCGTTGCTTCAACGGCGTTTGCGGCTCGGTTACACTCGTGCGGCACGAATGGTCGATATCCTCGAGCAGCGCGGAATCGTTGGGCCGGGTGAGGGTGCCAAGGCTCGCGAGGTTTTCCTGAAGTAAGCTTCGAGCAATCAGAGTGCTCTACTTAAATGCTTGGGCGAGGTGCCGTTCGATCAATCGTGATAGACGTCGAATTGATAGATCGACCAGTGGTATTTGCTGCTAGAGCCGGTTTGTGTGATTCGGATGTGTCGTGCGTGTTGCTTGGGGAAATGGATGGCAGTGATGCCTAACTTACCTGCGCCACTGGCGACTGGCTCGCTCCAGTTCTTGCCATCATTGGAGACGGTGACGGAATAGCTGGTGGGCGAATCCCAGAGTGCCCATGTGTTATCGAGGGTGATGCAGCTAAATTCACGCGCCTCTTGCATGTCGATCTGGAACCATTGCCCGGGGTGCTGGGTGCTTGTCATGTCGCGCCAGCCAGTCCAATGGTCGCCGTCGAGCGCATTTGCTGAAGACACATCGATGGGGATCTTCGCACTGCTCATAAGGAATGTCCCCCCATCGGCCGAGGCAGAGGCGATCCATGTTTTTGAGTCGTATTTCAATTCCTTCGATGGCAGGGGGATGGGGTCTTTCTTCGGTGATGACATCGGTAACTCTCCGAGTCCGGTCAAGGTCCATGTGCCTGGGGTAGCATTGAATTTGATGTACTCGGAGTCATCTCCTGCCCAAGTGATCCCCTTTACCGCATCGTGGAAGTTTCCATCCCAGATGGTTACGCCGTTGGCGGTGATCCGATCCAGTCGGGTGAACGAGCTTCTTGGGATTCCTACAATCGCAGTGGTACCCATGGGTGATGTTAGAGTTAGATTGTAGTCAGAGGCTGTTTTCTTCAAGCCAACGTTTACGTTCCCTTTGATGGTTGGAACCGTCACTTTCAGGGTGTGGAGGAATGCTTCCTTGGGAAACACATGGTAGGTGTCCCAGCCGGGCGACTCGGGCGAAACTCCGGCAATGGTTTGCGACAGAAGAATCACTGGTGGATTCCACCCGTGGTTGAGCGATGAGGCATCGTCAAATGCATCGATGCGTGAGGCCCACCAGCGGTCGTAGTGTTCCCAAAGTGTGGTGAAGCTCGCAGGGATCATGGTTCGGTAGCGTTCCTGCATTCGCATCAGTGCGTATTCCTGCTTCCCCATGGTGCAAAGGGCCTCAAACACCCAGCGGTCAAAGAAGCAGCTCGCAAAGGTCTTTTTCGTAAGCACGTTTTGATAGATCGCTGACCACTTCGAGCGGTCGGCAAGGCCTACATTGACGGCCATGGCGTTCGCACGGTCGTCGGGCTCTTTGACTTGAGATGACATGTAGTAACCTGCCTTCCAGTATTTCTCATCGAAGCTTTTGCGAATCTCTTCCAGCTTGGTGTCGATTGTTTTCAGGTCTGATTCGTGGCCGGTTGCGATGGCAATCTTACGCAGGGTGCCGAGGCAGTTGTAATAAAAGCAGGTTTCGATCACCGCCGTGTCCTTGTTTTCCTTGCCCCAATCGAACCACGTGCGGGGATTTCCAAACTGGTAGGTTTCAAACAGGAACTTTTTGGTAGGCTCATAAACGGCCCGCATCGAATCAAGATCACCGGTTTGCAGATAATAGAACCAAAGCCCATAATCACCGAGAAACTCAAGGTGTTGCCCTGGATAAAACTTAGGCTCAAGTTTTCTTCTAACCAGCTCCTTGCATAACCGATGTGACTTGGAGTCGAAGATGTAGAAGCATTCGTTCAACTCCGGTGTTCCATCGCCCCAGAATCCAACGCGTTCTCGGTCTGGACAGTCATAGAAGTGGTCGCGCATGCAAATGTATGCGGTCCGCGCTGCCTTTTTCCAAAGGATGTTGTAGTCGTTGTCATTGCATTCGAATGACCCTACAAAGCGAGTGTCATATCCAGTTTCTCGGTATTTCACTGAGAGAACCTTGACGCCCGCAGGAATCGTATAAATGGCACCCTCACCACTCACCCAGTTCTTGGCCTCGTAGAATTGCTTGCCGGCTTGCGTGGTGTAACTTTCGGTTTCAGTTAGGAAAAGAACTAGCGGGTTGGAGGAGTTGAATTTAATGACTTTGCCTGCCTCGGAATCGAGTTCGACTGATGGTTGAAAGTGGCAGTTGTAAGGCATGGTGCACACGAGTTTCCAAGGCTTGTCCTCAACGTGCGGAAGATCTTTGGAGGTGCGGAGGTAATCCTTCTGTCCGTAGTCAAGGATTCCGGAAGTTTGAGTCGTGGTAGGCTCAGCGCCTGATAGAGAAGTGAGCGTGCAGGTGATCAGGAGAAAAAGGCGGAAGATCATATGAAAAATTGGTTTTGGCAGTGAATCAGGTTGGAGATTATTTTCTAGTGGTGAGCGGGACTTCGCAGAAGGTGAGGGTGGCGATGCCATTTTCACCGCGCGACAACGTGCGCCGGCTCCATGAATTGCCGTCAATGTAGGTGATTTTCGGCGGGGTCGTTGGTTTAAGTTGCTTCAATTGGCTTATGTCAATTCAGTGTCATATGAGCTGAGTAAATCGTTCCTTTTACTTTGGAACTTGTAGTGTTTTCGCCACAGGGAAGGTTCGGATCTCAGGTTGGTCCTTGGCGGACTCAATGGATTTGATTGCATTTTCCACAGCGCTGATTCTTCGTTTGTTGAGTTCTGGGGGGAAGTTGTCCTTGCCAACTTTTCTAGTAAAATTAGCGAGCACTTTCTGCAAGTCAGGAATGGCGTCACGCGCTGCTGATCCATAACTTGCGATTTCCTTCATGATTTCTCCTGTGCGGCTTTCGCTGCCATGGCCGCCCTGGGTATTGACAAAGACGATGCCAGCGGCGATCCCCTCTTTGAAATGATACTTCGTGAGTGCCCTGAATGCCCCCATGCGAATATCATTTCCAAACATCGTATCCGCCGGGCACCGGGTCTCGACGGCGGTGAGAAGGTCTGGTGCGAGCGCCTCAACATCCTCAAGTGTGAGTTGTTTTTCGAATGTTGCCTTCAGCGTTGCGCGCGCCATGCCATCAGGATTGTTTGCAACCGCCTGAATGGCTGGATAGAGCTTCTTGCGATCGATATTCTCAATGGATTTCTTGATCAGACCGCCGAAGAGTGCTTCGGCAAGCTCGCCTTGGGTGATTTGGATTGGATCTTCCCACGCGACAGGCTCAAGAGGTTCTGCGGTGATCACCATCGCATCTAACATGCTAGGAATCGCTGGCTTGGCAAAATCGCCCATGTTTTTCAGGGCTTTAGCAGCCTTCACTCGGAGCCAGCGATCTTCGTGGGTGAGCAAGCGGACAAGAACCGGCAATGCCTCTGGGGCCTTCAGGTGTCCGAGTGTCTCACAGGCACCTTGTCGGGAGTGGGGATCCTTGCCCTCTGCCATTAGAACTAGATCATTCACCATCGTCCTCGCTTCAGGGCGCTTCGCGAGTTCCTCTGCGGCCCAGCTGCGAACGACCGGTGACCAGTTCTCAAATGCAGAGATTAGCTGCTGGAAAGTCATTGTCTTGCGGTCGAGATCAAAGCGTCCAGCGGCGATGGACTTGTCCACGTCGTCACGGCTCAGGGCGTTTGCTGGGTTTGCGAGTTTCCCAGTGATACAAAGCTTTTTGAGAGGCAGTGAGTAGGTCAACACATGGGTCGCCGCTGGGCTTAGGCCCGAATAACTACTGTCGCCGTAGTAGGTGTTATCCTCAGTCGATCCCGGTCCGTATTGTTCGTTTCCGTCATAGGTGAACGATCCATCACAGCGCCGTGCGAGGTCGAGATGCCATGAAATCTCCTTGAAGAATGCTCCTAAGGCTCGCGGGCCGCCCACATTTGCGCCGAGGGCACCCCAGAGGTAGCTGAATCCCTGGCCAGTGTGACCGTACTGGCGATTGTTGTAACCTGCCGTGGCCATTTTTGCATAGTAGGTAGCCTCGGTGGCTTTAGTCGGTTGCAGGCTAAACATCACAGCAGCCATGGAGTTCTTGCCGTTGTTTTCGTGATAGAGCCAAGGTGCATGTTCTCCATAGGGAATCGCCCCCTTATCGACATAGTAACTAAAAAAGTTAGAACCGCGGTTGATGGCGGCATCGACCTCTGGATCGGTTACCCCGCACTTTTTGCCGATCACAATCGCGAGGTTGCCGATCAATCCTGCGGCATTCACGGGGCCATAGGGTGGGATTGAGCCATGAAGTTCACCTTTTTTAGTTAGTTCGGCGATGCCGTGGCCGAAGGTTCCGTACATGCTCTGGCCCTTCGCAAGCATGATGGTATAGTCATTGATGCTAGGCAGAACTTCTTTGTCATTGGTGGCGAGGAAGTATTCGCAGAGGAATAGATCGCAGTAGCCCCACTGCCACGTGACCATGTCTTTTGTTTTCTCGCTAGAAGCGAGTTGCCTAGCGTATTTTTTAAGTTTCGGTAGGTATTCGGCATTGCCGGTTGAGAGGAGGGCGAGTCCATTGATTGCACCATTCCAGTCGTTGCTCATCGGTTTTCGATCCAAGACTTTGCAGGCTTCCTCGAAAATCTTTTTCGACTTTGGGCAATTGAACGGTGCTGTCGCGCTGTAGGTTCCCATGACTCGGAGTTTAAGCCGAGCCTCCTGTTTTTTGCCTGCCCTCGATAGGGTGAGGTTCAGAATTCCGCCATGGTTTTCCTGCTCCGCTTCTTGAATGGCCATGGCGATGCTCTTCCGCGCATCATCTGCAAACAGTTTGCCGCCAACACCCAAAATGACGTCGTTCACCTGTACCACACCATCGGCAGGTGATTTTGTGCCCACATGGGTTACGAGAATTTGCCGACTTGCGGTGGTGGTGCGTCCTTGGACACTGTCTAAGTACTCCGCAGGCTTGGTGTAGATCCAACCACGCAGGCCGGTGGCGCCGAGGTTGTAAGTGAGCTCCCGGTCTACCTTGGTACTATCGATGAGGAGATCTGGCGGAGATACCGCGGCAATTGCCAAGCCATCAGGAAGTGCGAATGTAAGAAGCAACGTGGGAACCAAATGTCCTAGGTAGTAGAGTTTTGTGAGGCCGGTCATGATCGAGTGTAGGGATAGTTGGGTTAGGTTAGCGTTGAGTCGTTGGATCGCCGACTTGACCGACTGAGTTTGGTGGTTCCTTGAATCATTTCGTTGCAGTTGAGACCGGAGTACCTCGGCTAGGGAGGGGACCCCAAATTTCTTCCATGAGTGCGAAGATTGCGGGTTCGGTGTCCTTGAGTTCGCCTGTTACGAATGGATAGAAATCATTTGAGCCGAAATAAGACTCGGTCATTTCCGCGAAAAACTCCATTTGGTTTTTGAGTCCATAGTGTTCGCGGCGATTGCCTGGGCTGTTGAGCACGGCATTGTATTTCCCGCTTTCGCGAAACTTTGCCCAAGCTGCTTTCACCCTGGGTTCTTCGAAGCCAAGCACTTGATCATGGTATGCGTGGGCCAACTCATGGAGTACTACCCACGGCATCCGATGGATGTCAAACGGCAGGAGAAAGTTATCGACGTTTGGAATATGCACGCATTTCACAAGTTTTTCGCCGTAGCCATTTTCTTTTAGCCAGGCTGCCTCGGAATGGTATTGCATCGATGTCAGTTCGCCGCAGGTGAGATCCACCTCGATGGTGACGGCACGCAACTTTGCGAGCGATTCTTCTGGAACTACGAATTCGATGGCAACCAAGCGTGATTCTAACAGACGAAGTGCCCGTGCGCCTGACTTCGCCGATTCTCCGTTCAGGAGGCGGTTGTCGATGCGTACATTCCACCCATTGATGTTACGGTTGGTGAAATCGGTGGGGATGGGTGGTTTCTCCGCAGCGTTGAGGCATACGCTTAGGAGTGCGACGATGGGAATTAGGTAGTGATTCATGGGTTAGTTGGTGGGGATTTGGTTGACGGTGTAGTAGGCAGCCTCGTGAAGGAGTGGTTGGCCATTGAGATCCATCAGGCCTGGCATGTGAAGTTCGTGCACGTGACCTTGAACGAGGTGATCCACATCAATTCGGACTTCCAGGCCGTCTGGGCTCACAGATGCTGCGGTGATGCGTTGGTCTGCTTGTTCTAGTTCTGGGCTTCCGTATTCTTCGTGGTAGTGATGGGTGAACGTCTCCATTGTATAGCTTGCGGGGTCTTTGGCGCTTATAGGGTCCACGGGTGAGGTGAAGTGGAGAATGAAGCCGCCGGGCTTGATGCGCATCGTGAGGACTTCAAATGGTGTTTTCCCGGTCCAGTCGATTCGTTGTATGGCGTTTTCTGCTAGACCGCGGACGGGCCATCCTCGTTTGCTGCCGCCGACGAACATTTGGCCTCTTTCCGAGAGTGTGCCACCGATGATGCCAGTGCTCAGGCCTTGTCGGAATGGGAAGCATGCACCCTGATAGGCTCCATTGACTTTCTCCATGTCGGCTCGCATCACGAGGCTGAGGGTGTAGTCCGAGACAAACATCTGACCTGCGAAGGGGCCAAATTTACCGTTAGATTGATCGGGCATGATCGCGGTGGCGCATTGTCCCATTTTTTTGTAGGGGAAGATCACGGCAGGAGGCACCAGTTGTGGAATTTTATTCGAGTCGAGGTAGTAGCGGGAATCGTTGGTGTTGGTGGGTTCTGTTGGACGCGGCCCCATGTTTGGAGCGAGGTCATACCATGGGAAGCTGATCGGGTGACCCATGAACCCGCTAGGGCGAAGGTGTTTCAGCGAGCATGAGCCATTCCATGGGCCTTGGTTCTCGGTGTAGAAGGCATCGCCGGTTTCATTGAAGGCGACGCCTGCAGGGCTGCGCAGGCCGCTGCACATCGCTTCCCAACTACCGTCAGGGAAGTGCCGAAGTGCCCAACCACGGAAGGGAACTTCTGAGGTATAACTTCCTGTTAGGCAGTGGGTCGTCCAGATCGCGCCATCCTTATCAAACCCGCAGGAGCCGAAGGTGAATTCGTGCTCGCCACTCCAGCCCCAGGCATCGCTGACCGTTTCGAATTTGTCGGCACGTCCGTCGTGATCGGTGTCGAGCACGCGAGTGAGTTCGCTTTGCTGGGTCGCGTAGAGGACGCGGTCCTTCATCGCGAGGCCAAAAATTTCGGTGAGGCCTGTGGCAAACAAGGTCCACTGCGGGGATGGCGAAGTGGCATCGGCTCCGGTGGAAAAATAGATTTCACCTCTGCGTGTTCCGACCACGAGCCTGCCATCCGGCAATGATAACATGCTGCCCGCCTCGGCGACTGCGCCGGGAGGAAGTGGAATATCTGTGATGGTATAGTATTGGGGTTCGCGGTCATTCGCCACCAATTCTGCTAGATCGTCGGTGTTGATATTTTGTGAGAGATCGGTGGGTTTGATGCCCGTGCGATACCCACCGAAGTCGCTCTTCTTTGGTGCGTAGGTACCTACGTGTTTCACATTGGCTTTGGCTGGGAGTTGATCCTCCATGCCGATGCACCAGTAGCAGGCATTCACAAACATGCGGCGGACGCCTTCTTCTTTGAAATCATCGCCATAGCCCATGGTTGTGGTGAAGACGCGAGCCGGCTTGCCAGAGGTTCCAGTGAAGGTCTTGGTCCATGCGACGGGTAGGGGTGGTTTGTCGGTGTCGGGTTTGTCATCGGGGCTTAAGCCCACGAGCGGTTGGCCCATCACCAGTGGTTGGCTGTCGCCTTCGAGCGCGTTGACTTTGTAGGCATGGCATGGACCCCAAATTTGATCGACACCACGAAGGATGGGATGATCTTTCATCTTTGGCACGATGATGCCGAGGGTGCTTTCGGTACGGTATCCGCCGTAGTGATCGACCCAAGTTTCCCCGAGGACTTGTCGGCCGAAGCCGCCGGGAAAATCCTTGCTAGGTCCGCGCCAGCCCCATTTTGCATACTTGTCGCCCTGCAGTTTGTCATAGCTGAAGGCGTGGGTGGCGGTTCGTACGCCGATGATGGGTCGGCCAGAGTTCACGTAATCCACCAATTTTGCCATTTGCGCTTCGGGAAGCTGGCGGAAGCGGGTAAAGACCACCATGAGGTCAGCGGTTTTCAGGGTGTCGAGTCCGGGGATATTGTCGGTGATTTTCGGATCGATGAAACCGGTTTTTGGGTCCACGGCGAAGAGCACGATGCATTCAAAGCCGTGGCGTTGTGCGAGGATGCGAGCCATGGCGGGCATGGACTCCTCCGAGCGGTATTCCTCATCGCCCGTGACGAACACGATGCGCTTGCCCTTGCCGGGTCCGCTGCCGCCCTTGTAGGTGAGGTACGGTGCGTTCGCCGCATCGAGCGGTGTGGTAGCTGAAAAAGCGAGTGCCATGACAGCAGTGGTGAGGACGGTGCGGAGTGATTTACCAAACATACTCGATTTCCAGGTGATCATTCGTTGCGTCGGTGTGGATTGGGACGAGTAGCTCTTGATGTTCGCCCTTGCCGCGGACGATGGGGATGCCGCCTGCTTTGATGGTGATCGTTAGAGTTTCGTCGAGGCGAAATGTGTGGTCGTTGGTATGAGCAATTCTGCCTACTGCAAGGCGGAGGTGGAGGCCTGAGGCAGAAGTGCCCGTGAAGCGCATCGTGCGGAGCAGGTTGGTTTTTCCTGAGGAATCGATCGGGGTAAAGCTATCCTCCACGGTTTGACCTCCGAACGCGTACTGAAGGACTGGGCCCTTGAGTGAGTCCAGATGGTAGCCGCTAAATTTCATTCTAAGCGACTTCGCGGGCCCGGTTGGCCATGGGGTGTTGGATTCTGTTAGTATCGCCAAGGGTGAACCGTGAGGGAAGACCACCGTGTCGGTGCCAAGTGGGCGGATGTTGCCCATGCCTTGACTGCTCCAATGTGGGGAGGCGTCGAGGAAGCGACCGCGCCAGATGAAAGAGAGTCGCGCTTCTTCGGCGTCGAATGCGGTGTTGACCTGTCCCGGGTAGGCGGTAGCGATCGCGCGGAAGCCTGCTTCCCAGAGTTTGCCACGATAGACGATGGGCTCGCCGCCGACGATGATTTCCATGTTTTTCCGGCTGAGGCCTTCTGGGAATTTTGCCTTCGTTCCATCGGATAGATATGTCCAGATCGCGGCGTGTTGGCGATCCGTGTCTCCGTCGAGCAATGTGGGCAGCAGGCTTTTTCCGTTAGGCCAGAGCGCAGGCATGCGGGTGCCGGGGTGGAAACGATTCGGGTCACGGAGGAATTGGCGGAACCAGTCCTCGTTGAGGCGGGCGGTGACGGTGGTTAGATCGAGAACTTGGAGTGCGTGGGCAGGCTGACGATTGAAGCGGTGGCAGGCAATGCACGACAGGCCATCGGTTCCGATCAGCTTGCGTCCGGCGTCTCGTTGGGTATCCGGAGAATCGGTGACGGGTTCGATCAAGAGAGCGTGGCGGTCGACTGAGACCAAGAGGTCGGTTAGATGGGCGACATTTGCCGCGCCGAATTGAGGCATGCGGGTGTTCAGGTAGGGTCGCACACTCGCGCCCTCGGTGAGGACTTTTTTGAGCCATTCGGGCCGCAACTTGTCGCCGACCCCATCGAGGTGAGGTGGGATGCGGCCTTCGTCACCGAGGTCATCGACATTTGAGGTGAAGAACGCGCTGCGGTCTGAGGTGACGCCGCCGACTGCATCGCGGACGTGGCAAGAAGTGCAGCGTAAGGTCGCCATCGTTTGTGAGAGGCGTTGTTGGGGCAGGGGCGGCGCGATGTCCTTGCGGTTGAGAGTCGCCAGTGCTTTGCGGATGGCTTCGCGCTTCGGTGCGTCGAGGTGGAAATTGGGTGTGGTGGCGTCGATAGTTTCGGCGAGGCAGCCGCGCGATGGATTGAGGCGGGTGAGAGTGGGAAGGGCGGGGGTGTTCGCCTCGGGCTCATGGCATGCGGCGCAGTTGAGTGAGTGGAAAAGTTCGCGGCCTTTCGCCGCCTTGGTTTGGTCAACGACGAAGTTCTCAGATTCTGCTAGTGGATTTGCGATGGGTTCGCGTTCGTTGCTGAGGCAGGAGGCTGGGATGGTGGCCTGTGCGATGCCTGGGCCTTTCCATTCCACGGCGACGTTTGGTTTTTCTTTGCCGCGTTGGACAAAGTCGAGCTTGAGTTCATAGCGGCCGGGCTGGAGATCGAGGTCGTATTTTTCATCGGCTTTTCCATTTTCCCAGCTTTCGTCGCCCATCACCCAGCGGCCACCGATCGAGAGTCGGCTGGCTCCGGTGGCTTTCAGGAAAAATGTGTATTCGCCCGCTTGTTTCACGGTCAACCAGCTGGTGAAGCGCAGCGCGCTGCCGTTGTTGAGCATCGGGCCTTCGAGGGTGAGTCCATTTGCTGGCGCGGTCCGTGCGACCTCGGCTTTGTCTAACGCTTCAAGCGAGCGGATGCGGCCACGGTAGAAAGCCACCTCCGCGGTTGCAGGAAGGCGAGTCTCGCGGAGTAGGTAGTGGGCGACATCGGAGGCTTCATTTTCCGTTAGGTTCATCGATGGCATCCTGCCAGATGGGCGGGTCGCCAGTGGGTCTAGTAGAAATTTCCGCAATCCATCGTGTGACCACTTGTCGACTATTCGTGGGAGTGGGATCGAGTCGGGTGGGATGCTGGCTCCATTTTGCGGTGCGTGACAGGCGACGCATCCGACCCGGTGATAGATGCTCTCGCCCCGTGCGACGGCGGCTCGGTCGGGGGTGATCCGACGGAATCCAGGCTGGCTGAGACCTATTAGGTAATGAGTCAGTTCGTCTGCTTGGGCGGCGTTGCCGTGGATGACATCCGGCATGGTCGTGCCGGGCATCGTCTCTTGAGGAGAGCGCAAGTAGTGCCCGAGCCACTCGGCGCTGACGCGCGTGCCGATGTCGTCGAGCCTGGGTGCGGACTTGGGTGAGATCCATGCAACTTGGCTCGGTGATGCCGAGTGGCATGCGGTGCAATTGAGTTCACCCAGTGCGATCGTTCCAGATGTTTCACCCGCAGTTGCAGGGGGCATCGCTGCGATAAGCGACGCGGTGCCTGCGAGGAGTGCCCTGTGTGATCGACTCAATTTCATGGGTTTCAATTTGGCAAATCACATCAGGCTCAGCTCGGGATCGTGAGTCGGACGGCTCTTCGAAGTGGGCTTGAAGGTTCTAGCAAGGCAGATTTACGCCGCGATGATATTGGAACTTTCAGTTCGCTTGGTCTACGATGACGAGTGGTTTGCCGAGCACGTCCATTCGCGGCTTGATGCCGAGTCCGGGTTCGGTGCTGGTGGCCATGAAGCCGGCGACCCGTTGTGGGGCATTCTCGGCATTGCTGACGGTTACGTAGCTGTTGAAGTCGGTGCTGGTGAAGCGGAATTCTTCTGGGGTGCTGTGTGCGAGGTGAGCGATTGCTGCGGTGGTGATGTCTCCGCCCCATGAATCCTCAAGGGTCATCGCGATGCCCATGCTCACGCAGAGGTCGCGTGCTTGCTTGATCTTTGTTAGGCCGCCGAGTTTGCTGATTTTCAAGTTCACGAGATCCATGGCGAGATCGCCCTTGGCTCTGAGGAGCATGTCGAAGTTGTCGATGTTTTCGTCGAGTACGAAGGGGTGATCCGTATTTCGGCGGACGGCGAGGCATTCCTCATAGGTGAGGCAGGGTTGTTCGATGTACACGTCGAGATCGCGGACTGCGCGGACCACGCGGACGGCTTCATGCTGCGTCCAGCCAGTGTTGGCATCGGCCACGAGGCGCTCGCCGGGTTGCATTTCGGCGGCCACGGCGTGGATGCGGTCGATATCGACATCGGGATCGCCACCGACTTTGAGTTGGAAACGAGAATAGCCCTCAGCGCGGTAGCCAGCGACTTTTGCTGCCATTTCCTCGGGGGATTCCTGCGAGATTGCGCGATAGAGCCGGATTTTTTCGCCATAGCGACCGCCCATCAGCACGCAGACGGGAAGGCCCGTGGCTTTGCCGAGGATGTCCCAGCACGCGATGTCGATGCCGCTCTTCACGTAGGGGTGGCCCTTGAGTGCGGCGTCCATGCGGTAGTTTAATTTGAGAAGTTCGCGTGGGTCGCAACCGATTAGGTGTGGGCCCAGTTCGCGGATGCCCGCGCGCACGCCTTCCGCGTATGCGGGAAGGTAAAATGGCCCGAGTGGACAAACCTCGCCGTAGCCGGTGATTCCTGCGTCCGTTTCGACGGCGACGATCGTGCTGTCGAAGACGGTTACCGATTTGCCGCCGGACCACTTGTAGGTGGTTTCATGCAGTGGGAGTTCGACGCGGTAAGCAAGGATTCGGGTGATTTTCATGGATTGGGATAAGGTTGAGTGGAG
>JARWZU010000076.1 GCA_029866215.1 Akkermansiaceae bacterium | reverse complement strand
AACGTCATCCTAATCCAGAAGGTCAAGGACCCCGCCACCCGCCTCTGGTATGCGGTGAAGACCCTCGAAAACGGCTGGTCGCGCAGCATTCTCACCCTCCAGATCAAATCCGCAGCCCACAAGCGCCACGGCAAGGCCATCACCAACTTCAAACACACCCTGCCCGATCCGCAGTCCGATCTCGCGCAACAGATCGTCAAGGATCCCTACCATTTCGGCTTCCTCACCCTCGGCCTCCGGGCGCGGGAACGCGACTTGGAGCTCGGACTGATCGAGCACCTGAGCAAATTCCTCGTCGAGCTCGGCACCGGCTTCGCCTTCGTTGGTCGTCAGGTCCACCTCGAACTCGGTGATGACGATTTCTATCTGGACCTACTCTTCTATCACCTGAAGCTCCGCTGCTTCGTCGTCATTGATTTGAAACGCGGCGCATTCAAACCGGAACACGCGTCCAAAATGAATTTCTACCTCAACGTGGTCGACGATCAGAAGCGCCATCCCGATGACCAACCCAGCATCGGTCTCATCCTTTGCCAGGACAAGAAAGGCCTCGTCGCCGAATATGCCCTGCGCGGCATGACCAAGGCCATCGGCGTCTCCGAATACCAAATCACCCGCAAACTCCCCAAGAATCTCAAAGGAAACTTACCCACCATCGAGGAAATCGAAAAGGAACTCGGCGCGCCCTGATTTTTCTCCATCTTCTACCCATTCAAAAATCCAAAATTAACAATCGTCATTCATCAATCCACTCTTCTCATCGCAGATGACGCACTTGAATACAGCCACACATTTGATTCCCTTTTCCGAAAGCCGCAACAACCACCCCACCAACGGTCTCGCCCTCTGCAAGAACCACCACTGAGCAATGGACCGGAATTTGATTGCTCCTTGCCCGGATCACCACTGGCACGTTTCAAAGATCCTCGATCCTCGGCGTTCAAATGGGGAAAAAGAATTGCTCGAACTATCTGGGCAATCCTTGTTGCTCCCTCAAGACTTAGCTTTCAACCCCGATGCGGAGGGGCTGAAGTGGCGGTGTGAGCAGTTGATTGCATAAAAGTTATCTGATGATGTGTGTTTAGCTATTTGACCTAAAAAGTATGCCCGAAAAAATTAGAATGCCTACTGGGCTCTATGAAAAACTGCTTGATGAAGAACTACAGGCACTTATCGATTCAAATCCAGATTTAATTCCAACCCTCGTAGTTATTGACGATGAGGCTTCCCCGCACGCTTACAGTCAATTCGTTGGTCAGGTGGTTCGGCAGGCGTTGAGAATCACAAAGAGTGAGGATCGGCGTAATTTGGTTAATCGTATGATTGACCTTTTGTCAGCACAAGATGGGTTGAGATACACGCAACGAAAGCATTTGCTGGAGAGACCGAAATCCCTACTCCGAGAAATGAGGAGTAACCTCAACACTGAATCTTTGGTAGTTCCAAGCACCCCGATGTCAGTGAGCAGTTTGCTCACGGGGGCGGGCGACGATCCTCAACTCGAACATGAAATTCGTGCTGAAATGATGTCGGCGGATCGTGTCGACATATTGGTTTCTTTTATCAAGTGGTCTGGGCTTCGGTTGCTGATTCCTGCATTCGAGGATCTGGTGCGGCGCAAAGTTCCGGTTAGGATCATTACGACTTCATACATGGGCGCCTCGGATGCAGAGGCCGTCGAGTGGTTAGCACGGCAACCCGGTTTCATGGTCCAAGTCTCCTATGATACGGCACGAACTCGTCTGCACGCGAAAGCTTACCATTTTGTCCGGAAGAGCGGGTTTTCCACTGCTTATATCGGGTCGGCAAACATGTCGGCCCCGGCGATGACAAGCGGAGTCGAATGGACGGTCAAGGTGACCGCACAGGATATGCCGCATGTGCTTGAGCGTTTTGCCGCTGAATTTGAAACCTATTGGGCGAAAGACGAATTTGAGATCTACAATGAAACACAAACACTGCGATTCCGGGAGGCTCTTGAATACGGGCGAGGTAGCGATGATACCGCCGGGCCGCGTTTCTTCGCTGAGATAAAGCCCCACCCCTACCAACAGCGGATTCTTGAGGCCTTGGAAGCTGCTCGCGAAGCGGGATCTGCACGCAATCTAGTAGTGGCGGCCACAGGAACAGGAAAAACCGTGATTGCGGCATTCGATTTTGCTAGATTTAAGCGAGTGAAAGGAGGCGACGCCAAACTGTTGTTTGTCGTTCACCGAAAAGAAATTCTCCAACAGGCGCGTGACTGCTTCCGAACCGTATTGCGTGATCCGAACTTTGGTGAACTCTTGGTAGACGGTGCTGTGCCGAGTCGATGGGAATCTGTTTTCGCTTCGGTTCAGAGTTTGAGGACTCGTCAACCATGGGGCACGCTTGGCTCTGAGCATTTTGATTTCGTGATCGTCGATGAAGCTCACCATGGGCGGGCATCAAGTTATCGAGCCATTTTTGAGAATCTCCGTCCGCAAGTCCTCTTAGGGCTAACGGCGACGCCCGAACGGATGGATGGCAGTTCGATCTTGCCGGATTTCGATGATGTCTATGCCGCAGAGATTCGTTTGCCCGAAGCACTCGAGGAAAAGTTACTTTGCCCTTTTCACTACTTTGGTGTGACCGATCCGGTCGATATCTCAGGAGAGGCATTTTGGAGCAATGGAAAATACGACGCAAATGCCCTGACACAAGTTTACACGGGAGATGATTTGCGGGCGCTTCAAAGGCTCGATGTGATTTTAGGAAGTCTCGCTCGCTATCAGCCGGATATTAGCTCTACCAAAGCCGTGGGGTTTTGTGCGGGAGTGGACCACGCGAACTACATGGCCAGGAAGTTCCGGGAAAAGGGACTTAAGGCCGAGGTGGTATTGGGTGAAACCGATAGACAAACACGGGATCAGCGTGTGGCGGACTTCCGCAAAGGGAGCATTACATTTCTTTTCGTCGTCGATGTCTTCAGTGAAGGCATCGATATTCCTGAGATCAATCTGGTAATGTTCCTACGACCGACCGAGAGCCTCACTGTTTTCTTACAGCAGCTCGGGCGCGGGCTACGGCATGCACCGGAGAAGGACTGCCTGACGGTGCTCGATTTTGTTGGTCAGTCCCATCGCAAGTATCGGCTTGATCAGAAATTCGGGGCGCTTCTACGCTCAACCCGTCGACGGATTGATCGTGAGATCGAGCGTGATTTCCCCAATTTGCCACCGGGCTGCAGCATCCAGTTGGAGCGGGTAGCCCGCGAGTTTATCCTGAAAAACATCGCGGATAGCTTGGGGAATTTGAATGCCTTCATCCCTGAAGTGATTCGGACTTTCGAGGCGGAGACAAAATTGCCGCTCAACTTTGGGAATTTTATCGAATCGACCGGGCTTTCTCCGATTGAGGTATTGAACAATCGAACATGGTCGGAATGGAAGGCGCAAGCAGCGGGAACGTCAGCAGTTCCTGACCCAGATCTAAAAGCTGCCCGATCGAGCTTGAAACGAATTTGTTTACGGACTGATCCGGAGATGCTGGATAGAATGTCGACTTTGTCTGCATCACGAGTTGCTGAAGAACCTTCATTCTACGGATTCACCTCGGAGCAGGCATCGGCCCTGCACTATCTGATTTGGGGGCAAAAGGGCGAGGTAGTTGGCGTTGATAGTTATCGCGCGTCATTTGAAAAATGGCTACGGAACAAGAAGAGTGTGGAAGACATGATTGAGGTGATACAATGGCGGAAAAGCCTGCATCGTTATCCCACGAAGAAGATCGCGGGGCCATTGAGGCTGCACGCTGCTTATGGGACGGCGGAGATCAAAGCTGCTTTTGGCTTAGCAACCCTTGAAAGATCTGGAGCTGCCGGAGTTGGCGTTATTCCGGTGAAGGATCAAAGGATCTACATTCACCTCGTTACATTCCGTAAAGAGGATCGCGATTTCGCGCCAACAACACGCTACAAGGATTATTTAATCAGTCGCGACGTCTTGCACTGGGAGAGTCAGGCTGGAACAACCCAAAACAGTAAGACGGGCCAGAATTACATCAATTTTTCAACCCGAGGATACAAGATTCTGTTCTTCGCCCGACTTGAGAAGCGTGAGGATAAAGAGACATCTCCATTTATCTTTCTTGGGCCTGCGGCTGAATTGATTTCATACGATGGCAATCGCCCGATATCGATGGTCTGGCGCTTGGAATTCGATGCGCCTGCTGAACTCTTTGAAATGTCGAGGGCCGTTTAGAGTGTGAAATAATAGCACATTCGGTATATTGAGGGGTATTCGGAATACGGTGGGATGTCGCCGGATTTGATCAGGTCGATGACGGTGAGCCGAACACTTCGCCCACCGCACCCGCAGCATCAGCGCTCTCCTCGCGGAGGACGATGCGCTGGGCGGGCATTACCGAGTGAGTATGTGAGGGGTGGTGGGCTCAACCGCCCTTTTTTTCCACAGACGCCACAGCCACTCTTCTGCCTATCCCTCAGGATCTTCCAGCAAGCGGTTAGGAAGATCCCGTGCGCCGTGCATGACGCGTTCGATACGAAGGGTATCGCTTTCCAGGTAAAAGAGCAGGTGGCAGTCAAAAGGTCTTTTTACCTGAATGCTCCGAATGTGAGTGAGTTCGGGGGACTGGAAGTGGCGGCGGCACCCCAGGCCCGGCCACTCGGCAATGCGTTGAATCGTTTCATGCACGGCCAAAAGATAGCGTTCGGCCACGTCGAGGTCGGCATTTTCGAGATACCAACGGTACTGCAGGGTCATGTCCTGCTCCGCCCGCAGGGCAATGGATACTTCCAGGCTCATGCCATGGAGCCGGCGTTCTGGCGGATGCGATCCATGACAGAGGCATCATAACGCTGGTGCGGAGAATGAATGCCTTCGAGGATGGCCGCTTCCAGTGCGGGAGATTCGTCGAACTCCTGCCGTTCAAGAACGCGCAAGGCCTCGCGGACCACATCGCATTCGTCGGCGTAACGACCCGTGTGGACAAGACGATCCACAAGCTGATTCAGCGCGGGCGGAAGGATAATTGTCATGGAAGGAACCTAGTTCGCTCCCAGATTTTGTCCAGATCGGGATTGCGATGCTTTCACGACCGATCGCGATTCCACTCCTCCCACTTTTCCTTCGACGGCCCGTAACCGATGGTTTC
Organism: Akkermansiaceae bacterium; assembly: GCA_029866215.1. Classification (GTDB taxonomy): domain Bacteria; phylum Verrucomicrobiota; class Verrucomicrobiia; order Verrucomicrobiales; family Akkermansiaceae; genus Luteolibacter. The sequence continues at coordinate 39,254 of JARWZU010000076.1, read as the reverse complement.
CTCGCGCAGGCCGAGTTTGCGGAGCTTGGCGCTGTAACAGTCCATTTTCGAGCGATCCGAATGACCGCCACCTCACCAGCGGCGAAGCCGAACACTTCGCCCACCGCACCCGCAGCATCACCGCCCTCCTCGCGGAGGACGATGCGCTGGGCGGGCATTACCGGGGCGAGTGTGTTAGGGGCGGTGGGCTCAACCGCCCTTCTTTTCTACAGACGCCACAGCCACTTTTCTGCCTATCCCTCAGGATCTTCCAGCAAGCGGTTAGGAAGATCCTGTGCGCCGTGCATGACGCGTTCGATACGAAGGGTATCGCTTTCCAGGTAAAAGAGCAGGTGGCAGTCAAAAGGTCTTTTTACCTGAATGCTCCGAATGTGAGTGAGTTCGGGGGACTGAAAGTGGCGGATCGCTTGAAAAAGGCTGGAAGGGACCGAATTTAGCTAAGTCGTTGAACATCAATCTCTCGCTCCGACACGAGAGCTTCTCGACTCCCAGCGAGAGCGTCTCGCTGAGACACGAGGAATTCTCGCTGAGACACGAGGAGTTCTCGCTGGGACACGAGAGCTTCTCGCTTGAGGCAGAGAGCGTCTCGCTGGCGGCGGTGGGAGTTCTGCTCCGAGCAGTGGGGGTTTTGCTGTGGCAAGTGCGGGTTCTGCTGTGGCAAGTGCGGGTTCTGCTGTGGCAAGTGCGGGTTTTGCTGTGGCAAGTGCGGGTTCTGCTGTGGCAAGTGCGGGTTCTGCTGTGGCAAGTGCGGGTTCTGCTGTGGCAAGTGCGGGTTCTGCTGTGGCAAGCGCGGGTTCTGCTGTGGCAAGTGCGGGTTCTGCTGTGGCAAGCGCGGGTTCTGTTCGGCGCAGAGGGGGCGGCGCGAAGAGGGTGGAGTGACGATCCGTCGCCGCTGCGCTTTCCGCCGCCGCCTTCGGCTTTGCCGGGATCAATTGCTGGGACAAGTTGAAGATTTTTGTTTTCGGGGAATGGTGTGTTGGGAGAAAGGAATTGATCGAAACCCAATGGCGGGTATGCTGCGCGCATGACTGTTGTCATCCGAGCTATCTACGAGGGAGGAAGACTACGGCCGCTTGAGCCGTTGGAGTTGGCCGAGAACTCGGTGGTCCAAATCTCGCTTGAGACCGGCAATGACGACTCCGAGCGCCGTGAGTGGCTGGATCAGGGACAACGCTCGCTGATGGGTGTCTGGGACAACCAAGCCGACGACGTTTACAATGTCCTGCTCACGCGATGATGTGGTTCTGCTGCCGATCCCATTCACGGATCTGAGCAGTTCCAAAGTGAGACCCGCGATCGTGGTGGGCCACGGCAGTTGGCCGGGCGATCTTTTGGTAGTGCCGGTGACGTCGCAGCTTCTAAATGCCGATTTTCATCTCAGCCAGTGGGCGGAGGCCGGGTTGAATGTCCCAAGCGGAATCAAGGGGCAAATCTCCACCGTGGAGGCGCGCTTGGTGCGCAAAGTCGTCGGACAAATCACCGCGCAGGACCGGGCAGCGCTGGATACCTTGCTACGGGAGTGGCTGGAGCTGTGATTCCAATCTAGATGCCTAAAGTATCGACGGGAGAGCGGGCGCGAAGTGGGTTGGATTGAGGATCCGTCGCCGCTGCACTTTCCGTCGCCGCCTTCGGTTGTGCCGGGGTGAATTGCCGGGGTGAATCTCAAAATGGAGCTTGATAGCGCACGACTTCTTTGGGGGCACCTTAGCGCGCCTAGCTGGGACTAGGCGCTCCCGGGGAGGAGTGGTCATGGTGGTTTTAGAGCGAGAATTGAGGCGTGAGGCGTGAGGCGTGAGGCGTGAGGCGTGAGGCGTGAGGCGTGAGGCGTGAGGCGTGAGGCGTGAGGCGTGAGGCGTGAGGCGTGAGGCGTGAGGCGTGAGGCGTGAGGCCTCAGGCGTGGAGGATCTCGATGAGGTTGCGGACAGGGACCCAGGTGGTTTCGTCGGGCTTGGGGGTCTTGCCTTTGGGGACGTAGAAGCCTCCGTGGATGAGTTCCTCGCCGTAGTAGATGATGCCGCCTTTGCTCTTCAGGTTGGCCAGGACTTCGGCGGCGGGCACGCCCTTGGCGGTCATGAAGGCGTAGAGGGGCACGCACCATTGTTCGCCGGCGAAATGCCAGGCGTCCCACGGGATGCCGACATCCGGTTTCTCAAAAGGCACGGTGTCCAACGACCGGTCGATGTCCGCCGGGATGAGATCGAGGAACCATTTCTTGTCGATCCGTTTACCAGGGCAGGATTTCCTCGTCTTGGGATCGTCCCGGTGAAAGAGGATGGTGGAGGTGTTTTTCTTGAGGCTGGCCCATTTCAGGAGGACGCCTACGGTGGCTGCGGTGTTCAGCCAACAGGCCTTGCCGCGGCCGGTATGGGGGTCCTCGATGTCATAGTCGCCCAGGACTTCGATTCCGAGCGAGCGATGGTTGAAACTGGTGGCATGGATGCCCTTGGAACGGAAATCGCACATGCCGAAGATCTGGTCTTCGTCGATGAAGAGATGGGGGCCGGTGGACCAGCCCTTGCCGCCTGCGGATTTCGGGCTGCTGTAAAAATTCTGGATGTTGCGGATGTGCTGGATGGTGAATCCTCTGGGGCGCTGCGAGAGGGCTGGGGCGGCCGTGTGATGGATCGTGATGCTGTCCAGCCAGTCGGGCACGGCACGACCTGCGATGTCCTCGGCGAGGGAGGCTGGGGTCCAAACTTTGCCAACGTTGTCGAATGCCATGGTCGAGGTTTCCGGGGGGGTAGTGATCAGTGATGGTCCGTGTGGAGGGCGAGAGGGGGAGCTGAAAATAGGGGGGTGTTGTTTGCGACGCTAAATGATTTACGCCTCAAGTTGTGTGGGAAACTGAATAACGATTTCGTCACAATTGATCCCGCCAATCCGCAGTACCCAGCATGCCGAACCGTTCTGGCCCTGACCCCATTTTCCTGAAAACAGCCCGCTTGGGACTCACCTCACTTTGTGTGGGAAATTGAATGGTGGTGGAAACGCCCGCCTGCAGGCAGGAATTTGAAATTCAGCTCTCTTGCACTCAATGGGTGGACCCGTGGTGCATTGGTTTTCGTTTTCAAACGCCGACAGGATGAGTACTTGCGCTCCTCGTCATCCCTCTAACTGCGGATGAAAGGATTATGGCGACTTGGCCGCTTGGGGCATGTCCAGCTCCTGCCGGCGGTAAAATTCCTGACCCACCCGCTCGATGTGTTCACGCAAGCCCGCGTGATCGATCATTTCGAGGATCGAAAGATCAATCGTGTAGGGCAGGAGCAAATCGTCCAGCTCATCCATGATGTTGAGCAAATCACGATAAACCAATCCGCTTCCTACCAGCGTCAGATCGATATCCGAACCCAGCTTGTAATTTCCCTTCGCCCGCGAGCCGTAAAGGATGGCCTGCTCCACATCAGGGTGCGCGGCCAGCACACTCTGGATCTTTTCCAAGGCGGCAGGTGGCAGTCCAAAAAGGTCGGCATTCATTCGGAGGCTTGGCTAAGGATCTGGAAACGATTTTCCATTTCCACGAAGGCGGAAAAAAACCGCGTGAGAACATCTTTGGCAATTTCCTCGGCGACTTCCGTTTTGTAGGTGTGGGATGTCTGGTTGCGGGCCTTGATCATGTCCATCCACACCTGACCGTCTGTGAGAAGGCTGTTTTTGAATGCTTCCCGCGTCGCGTTTTTCGATCCGATGATTCCGACAAACCCTTGCTCCTCCAGATAGTCCTTTAAAACATTCCAAGCCAGCTCATGAGTGAACTCGAACCCTTGGATCAGCCCTTGTTGCTCCAACTCTGAAAGTCCGCGCTGCTCGGACAAGTCCACTGCACGTCGCAGGGTGGCGCACGCCCGCTTGAAATTGTCGAAGCGCTCGAGCCAGCGGATGTCGGAGCTGCTCATGGGTGGAAATGTAGCGTTGTGAACGGGTGGAGGAAATCAGAAAATCTCAACGCGGTTGCTAGGTTTACCGGAGCTTCCCGCCGAAGGCTTGGTGGAACAGGGATTCTCAACGCCCCCAACGCGGCGAGAGAATTCTAACGTTCGATTCGTCGCTTGAGAGCCAATCGAAGATTCTCTGACCGCTTTGAACTACCGCTTCGCGCGCTGGAGGAACAAGTCGATGCCATCGACCAATGCGAGCCAACTGGCTTCGATGATGTTTTCCGAAACTCCGACGGTGCCCCATGTGGACTCGCCGTCGGTCGAAACGATCAACACGCGGGTCTTGGCCGCCGTGGCATCATGGCCATCGAGAATGCGCACCTTGTAGTCAACGAGCGAAACCCCAGCGATTTCCGGATAGAATCGAATCAAGGACTTGCGTAGGGCGAGGTCGAGCGAGTGGATGACCCCATGACCTTCGGCGACGGTGAGTTCGGGCGTTTCATCGACCGTGAGTTTGACGGTCGCCTCGCAGACTGGCGGGTGACCGTCGCGGTATTGGCGGAAACTGGTGTGATACTCCTTGATCTCGAAAGGTCGCACGTAGCTTCCCAACTCGCGGCGGATGAGGATTTCTAACGATCCGCCTGCGGCCTCATATGAGTAGCCATCATTCTCAAGCTCCTTCACGCGGCGCAGAATTGCACTGGCCTCAGGCGAGCCTTTTTCTAACGGAAGCCCGAGCTCTTGGGCCTTGATGAGAATATTCGACTGACCGCTGAGTTCCGAGACGAGAATGTTTTGGCTATTTCCAACACTGCCGGGAACGATGTGTTCATAGCTGCGCGCGAGCTTCTGCACGGCATTCACGTGCATGCCGCCCTTGTGAGCAAATGCGGTGCGTCCGACGAATGCGGCGCGGGCGAAGTGCGGATTATTAGAAACATCATCCACGAAATAAGAAAGGTCACGCAATTGCTCCAAGTGCGGAACCACGGGCATCGCCATCTTCAACTGGAGGATGGGAATGACCGACGTCAGGTTGCAATTTCCCGTGCGTTCACCATAACCATTGATCGTGCCTTGGATTTGAGTTGCCCCCGCGCCAACCGCTGCGATGGCATTGGCAACCGCAAGCTCGCAATCGTTGTGGGTGTGAATGCCGACGGAGCAGTTAGGCAGGTGGACCTTCACCGCCTCGCAGATTTCGACAATCTCGGATGGGAGTGTGCCACCATTCGTATCGCAAAGCACCAAGCACGCCGCACCGCCATCGGCCGCCGCTTGCAGAGTCGCCAACGCGTGGGCGGGCGAGTCCTTGTAGCCGTCGAAAAAATGTTCCGCATCATAGATCACCTCGCGGCCATGGCTCACAAGGTGTGCGACCGTATCGCGGATCATCGCTTGGTTTTCCTCCACCGTGGTTCGGAGCACTTCGGTGACTTGAAGTTCCCAGCTTTTTCCGAAAATCGTTACGACCGGCGTCTCGGCCTCTAACAGCAAGCGGACTTGTGGATCGTCTCCCACGGCGGTGTCCGCGCGGCGAGTGGATCCAAATGCCGCGAGTTTGGCATGCTTGAGTTTTAGGTTTTTCGCCTCGCGGAAAAACTCGATGTCCTTCGGGTTTGAGCCTGGCCAACCCCCTTCGATGTAGTCGATGCCGAACTCATCCAAGCGCTGCGCAATTCGGAGTTTATCGAGTCCGGAAAGCTGGAATCCTTCGCCCTGCGTTCCATCACGCAAGGTTGTGTCGTAGAGAAATACAGGTTTGGAGTTCATCGGCAGAGCCTCGGAGGCTAAGCGGTGCTAGCTCAATGGGCAAGGGAGAAGCGCTGGGCGCATTCAGCGCCGCAGTTGCTGATCCGCGAAATCGAGGGCCGCGCGCCAATCCTCGGGAGCAAGCAGGTGTTTTCCCGGCCGAAAGTGCACGCTGAGATGGTCCGGCACCCCGAGAAGTTCATTGACAGGGCGCGGGAGCTTGATGGCCGATCGCGTAATGCGCGAGGACGCGTTTCATTTCCTCCCGCCGCGCCGACCATTCGGTGACCGACTGAATTTGACGCCCGTCCTCAGTGACCAAGGGTGACGGCATCTCCACTCGAACTGGCAATTCGCTCACGTCCGGAAAACCAGAAAACTCAGCCGCGAACAATCTGCCGGCGCCGTAAAAAAACCAGCTGATCGAAAATCCACCCAACAGAAAGCATCGAAAAAGTGATCTCCACGATGAAACGTAGAGTCCCCTAAACATTCTAACTGCTAGTCTAGTTGCAGCATCACTCACGCAAGCGTGAGGGTCACCACGAGATCATCGCTGTCGACTTGCTCGCCCTTCTTCACGAGGATTTCGCCGACCACTCCATCCGCACCGGCACTGACCGTGGTGAGCATCTTCATGGCCTCGAGGACCATGAGCTTATCGCCCGCCTTGACCTCTTGGCCGAGTGAAACCGCCACCTCCGTGACCATCCCGGGAATCGGTGCGCAGGCATGCGCTGGATTTCCTGCTTCACCCTTCACCCGCGACGCCTTGGACGTCGATTTGAGCGACTGATCGATTACAACCGACTCACGCGGCATTCCATTGAGCTCGTAGAAAAATGCGCGGCGACCCGCCGTGTCTGCTTCCCCGATCGAGATGAGTTTGATGATGAGGATCTTCCCGGTATCGATTTCAATTTCGATTTCCTCGCCGATTTGTAACCCGTAGAAAAACGCCGGTGATGGCAAACCACTAAGGTCATCGTACTTCGCACGGAACGCCATGAAGTCAGCAAACACCTGAGGATACATCAAGTGCGAGTAGAGATCGTCCTCATTCGCGGGCCGACCCAGTTTCGCGGAAAGCTCGACGCGCGTCGCATCAAGATCGATCGGCTCGGCAAGCTCGCCAGGGCGCTTGGTGGTGGCCTTGCGATTCCCGAGAACCACCTTCTGCACATCCACGGGCCAGCCGCCGTCAGGTTGACCAAGCCCACCCGCAAGCATGTCGATCACGCTCTCTGGGAAATCGATTGAGCCCGGTTTGATTTTTGGCACGTCCGCCGCCTTGATCCCACGGGTCACGAGAAACATGCACATATCGCCAACCACCTTCGAGGATGGGGTGACCTTGACGATGTCGCCGAAGAGTTGATTCACCTCCGCATACGTGCGGGCGATTTCACGCCAACGGTGTCCAAGGCCCATTGAGTTTGCCTGCTCGCGCAAGTTCGTGTACTGGCCGCCGGGCATCTCGTGCTCGTAAACTTCCGCCGTGCCCGAGCGCGGTGCCGAATCAAATGGCTGATAGAATTCTAACACCTGCTCCCAGTAGTCGGAAATCTCGTTGAGCGAATCGAAATCGAGCCCTGGGTCACGCTCGGTATTGGCGAGCGCGGAGGCGACTGAATTGAGATTCGGCTGCGAGGTCGAGCCCGACATCGATGCGATCGCGAGGTCCACGACATCGACACCCGCCTTGGATGCAGCGAGCACCGAAGCCGCGTTGATTCCCGAGGTGTCATGGGTGTGAAAGTGCACTGGGATACCGATTTCCTCTTTCAGTGCGGTGACCAGCTTGTAGGCCGCATGCGGTTTGCAAAGGCCCGCCATGTCCTTGATGCACAGCATGTGGGCACCCATGCGCTCGAGCTCCTTGGCTTTTTCTACATAGTATTTCAGCGAATACTTATCTCTATTAGAATCGGTGATGTCTCCAGTGTAGCAAATGGCCGCTTCGCAAATCGACTTGCCATGATCGCGCACCGCCTCCATCGCCACCTGCATGTTCGGCAGGTAGTTGAGCGAGTCAAAAATCCGGAAAATATCCATGCCGGAGTCCGCCGCGTGTTTGACGAAGCCTGCGACGACGTTGTCCGGATAGTTTGAATAGCCGACCGCGTTTGAGCCACGGAATAACATTTGGAAACAGATGTTAGGGATCTTTTCACGCAGACGACGCAGGCGTTCCCATGGGCACTCGCTGAGGAAGCGCATCGCGGTGTCAAAGGTCGCGCCGCCCCACATTTCAAGCGAGAAGATCTCTGGCACACGGTGGGAGATCGCCTCCGCCACGCGGAGCATGTCGAAGCTGCGCATGCGGGTGGCGATCAATGACTGGTGAGCATCACGCAGGGTGGTGTCGGTGACCAAGAGGCGCTTCTCGGCCACAATCCACTCGGCAAATTTCTCGGGTCCCAGCTCAAGGAGCACGTCGCGGCTGCCCTTGGGGAATTTCCCATGGTGCTCGATCGCATGGGAATTCGGCACCACCGCCTTTGGGATCACCGCCCCGGGCTTCCATCCTTTGGTGGTTGGGTTGCCGTTCAACGTGATGTCGGACAAGTAAGAAAGCGTGCGGGTGGCACGGTCGCGACGGCGTTTGAATTGGAACAACTCCGGTTTGGTATCGATCAACTTGGTGTGAGCCTGTCCACTGCGGAACGTCTCATCTGCGATCACATTTTCGAGAAACGGAATGTTGGTCTTCACCCCACGGATGCGGAATTCACGAAGCGCGCGATCCATCCGTTGGCACGCCATCGGGAAGTCGCGGCCCATCGCGGTGACCTTTACCAACATCGAGTCATAGTAAGGTGTCACCACGGATCCCGCATCGCCCGAGGCGGCATCAAGGCGGATGCCGAAGCCCGCCGCCGAGCGGTAATTAAGAATGCGGCCGTAGTCAGGCGAAAAGTTTTTCTCTGGATCCTCGGTGGTGACGCGGCACTGAATGGCGAAGCCATTGCATGGGATCTCTGCTTGTGGCGGGATCGCCAACTCCTCGCCGAAGAGCTTGTGTCCCGCAGCCACTAGAATTTGCGAGCGCACCAAATCGATGCCCGTGACACACTCGGTCACCGTGTGCTCCACTTGAATGCGTGGGTTCATCTCGATGAAGAACCAGTCGCACTTGTCCATGTCGTAGAGGAACTCAACCGTGCCCGCATTGTCGTAGCCAATCCCCTTGGCCAAGACGACCGCCGCTTCGCAAAGCTCCTTGCGAATCTTCGGGTCAAGATGCATCGCGGGTGCCACCTCGACGACCTTTTGATAGCGCCGCTGCACCGAGCAATCGCGTTCGTGAAGATGGACGACGTTGCCATGTTGGTCACCGAGGATCTGAACCTCGATGTGCTTGGCTCGGGAAATATAGCGCTCAAGGAAAACCGCAGAATTTCCAAAGGCATTGAGCGCCTCGTTTTGAGCCTCGGCTAACAGACCCGGCAACTGCGATGGTTTCTCGACCACGCGCATGCCTCGCCCACCCCCACCGAATGCCGCCTTGATGATCAGCGGAAACCCGATGTCATGCGCCACGGTGAGAGCCTGATCTGAGTCCGTGATGGGATCCTCGGTTCCGGGAAGCGTCGGCACATTGAAACGATGTGCAAGCGCTCGGGCCGCCGTCTTGTCCCCCATGTTTTCCAACAAATCCGGAGAAGGCCCGATGAAAGTGATTCCCTCACGCGCACAAGCCCGAGCGAACGCAGCGTTTTCTGATAGAAATCCATAGCCAGGGTGAATCATCGTCACGCCTTTTTGCTTCGCCAAGGTGACAATGCCCTCGACATCCAGATAGGCTCCGACGGGGCCTTTCGATGAATCCAGCTGATAAGCCTCATCCGCCTTGAACCGGTGGATCGAAAACCGGTCTTCTTCTGCGAAGATCGAAACGGTGGTTAAGCCCAACTCGTTTGCCGCACGAAAAATGCGAATCGCAATTTCGCCGCGATTGGCGGCCATCAGTTTCCCAGTGAATCGTTGAAAGTCAGGCATGTCGGGAAGTTTTCTACGCTCCGCAATGCCGTGCGTGAAGCAGAAATTCGATGCGCACGACAAAAATCCCGCTAACTACTCCGCGCTCTCAGCAACTCACAAGAGACCTAAATTCCCTAGTGCATCGAGCGGGCATCACACCTTCATCAGATCGGCCTCCTTCGCGGTGGCGAGATCGTCGATTTTTTTGGCAAACTTATTGGTGAAGTCTTGGACCTCTTTCTCGAAGACCTTTTGTCCGTCTTCGGTGATGATATTTTCGGCCTTCATTTTTTTGGCAGCGTCCATGCCATCCTTGCGAGCCGCGCGGAGCCGGACTTTCGCCTCTTCAGCAAGTTGTTTGATCATCTTGACCATGTCCTTCCGGCGTTCCTCGGAAAGCTCGGGAATGGGAACTCGGATCGAGCGATCGGCAGCAGCTGGATTTAGCCCGAGCTTGCACTCGCGAATGGCCCGCTCGATGTCGCGCGTGGTCGATGGATCAAACGGCTGCACCACCAACATCCGTGGCTCAGGCGAGCTGATGACCGCAATGCTCTTGAGCTTGGAGATGGCACCGTATGCGTGCACGTGCACGTCGAGGTTCTCGATGAGCGCCGGACTTGCCTTGCCCGTCCGCACGCCGGAGAACTCGTGAACGAGGTACTCGGTGCACTTGGTCATCGCTTCTTCAACTTCGAAAATTGCTTCTTCGGGATCCATGGGAAATCGGGTGGTTGAGAGTTCGAGTGGCGGAATCATTCACCGTGCACCAGCGTGCCGATCGGCAAGCCACGCAGAGCGTGAGAAAGATTTCCGGGAGGTGCTAAATCAAACACGATGATCGGCACGTGGTTGTCCATGCAAAGGCTGAAGGCCGTGGCGTCCATCACATTGAGGCGGTCGGAAAGGCAGCGCTGGAAGGTCACCGTCTCAAACCGAGTGGCATCCGGATTGTGGCGCGGATCCGAGTCATAAACCCCATCGACTTGAGTCGCCTTGAGGATCACGTCGGCCCCCATTTCGCTGGCCCGCAGCGCGGCGGTCGTGTCGGTCGAAAAAAATGGATTGCCCGTGCCCGCTGCGAAAATCACCACTTTCCCTTCGTCGAGCTGCTTCTCCGCCTTCCGCCGGATGAAGGGCTCCGCGACGTTTTTCATCTCGATGGCCGACTGGACGACGCAGGAAACGCCGTGGTGCTCGAGCGCGCCCTCAAGCGCCAAGGCATTCATCACGGTGGCAAGCATGCCGACATAATCTGCCGTTGCGCGATCCATCCCGCGGGCTGAAGCGCTCGCGCCACGCCAAAAATTGCCACCCCCCACCACCACGCCGAGTTGGAGTCCGCCCTCCACTGCCTCGCGGATCTCAAGGGCGATGCGGTCGACAATCTCAGGAGAAATGTTGTCTCGGGAGCCAGCTCCGCGAAGAGCCTCGCCGCTGAGTTTGAGAATGGCGCGTTTGAATGGGCGTGGATCGTTGGGGCTTTGGTTCATGCGGGATGGTTGCTGACAAATAAAAGAGGATGATGCGATGGGTTGGAAAGGCAAAAACCGATGGAAATCGTAACGCGCTTAGCCGTTGAGTTTTTCGAGCGCCTTCAAGGTGAAAATGCCGTTCTTGCGAATCAGCTTGCCGTCGAAGTAAATCTCACCGCCACCCCAGTCCTTGCGCTGGATGCTGACCATGTCCCAATGCACTTGCGAGCGGTTGCCGTTGTCCGCCTCTTCGTAGGCTTGTCCGGGCGTGAAATGGAATGACCCACAAATTTTCTCGTCGAACAGGATGTCGCGCATCGGCTGAAGAATGAATGGATGGAATCCGAGCGCAAACTCCCCGATGTAGCGGGCCCCCTCGTCGCTATTCAAAATTTTGTTAAGCTCCTTGGTCTTGGAACCCGCCTCGGCCTTGACGATTTTCCCTTTCGAGAACTCAAGGCGGATGGCGTCAAATGGGATCCCCTGATAAATAGTCGGCGCGTTGTAGGTGATGTAGCCCTCGACCGAATCACGCACGGGCGAAGTGAAAACCTCACCATCGGGCACGTTGTAATTGCCGCCGGACGCGATTGCGTTGATGCCTTTGATCGAAAATCGAAGATCGGTGCCAGGGCCCTTGATGTGGACGTCCTCGGTCTTGTCCATGAGCTTCTTGAGCGCGTTCATCGCGGGGATCAACGCCTTGTAATCGAGGAGGCAAACCTTGAAATAGAAGTCCTCAAACGCTTCAGTACTCATGCCCGCTTGCTGGGCCATCGACGGACTCGGCCAACGCAGCACGCACCACTTGGTCTTCTTCACCCGGTGATCGAGCACCGGACGCATGTGCTTCATCGCCAATCGCATGCGCTCGGCTGGCACATCGGAATTCTCAGCAATGTTACCGCCCCCGCGGAGGGCAATGTAGGCATCCATGTCTTTCATCTCGGCGAGAAGGTGCTTGGCGATAATTTCGTATTGCCGGTCCTCCGCGCCTTTCATCATTTCACGGCTCAAGCGCGACTGATGCACTCGAACAAATGGCAAAGCGCCTCTCGCGCGGACCTCGCGGATTAGGGCAACCCCGATCGCATCAGGCACATCGTGGAGGTCGATGAGGATTTTCTCACCTTTCTTCAGAGCGGTGGAGTAACGGACCAATTGGCGGGCGAGCGCGTCGATGCGTGAATCGTGCATGCATCAGGGGATAAGCGTTGGAGCCTGAGTTTCCAAGCGCGAACTCCCATTCCCGTGAATTCGTGGATTTCGGCGTTTCTGAAAATTGGGGCTTGGCAGCTCCGGTGAGTCGCCTAAACCAAGCGCATGATGGTGTTGGGCGTTCTTGGTTCTGGGTCGGGTTCAAACATGCAGGCGATCCTCGATGCGATCGATGCAGGGACACTTGACGCCCGAATCGCACTGGTGCTGTCGGATCGCCCAGAGGCCTTCATCCTCGAGCGGGCTCGGGTGCGGGGAATCCCCACGGGCATGATCGATTGCGGGGGATTTCAAACCAAATTCCCCGAGGAGTCGCAGGCCGAAACCGCGCGGCAACTCAAGGATGCCGGGGTCGAGTTGGTGTGCCTCGCGGGATTCCTGCGCTTGGTGAAGCGCCCGCTGTTGGATGCCTTTCCAGGGCGAATCCTCAACATCCACCCATCCTTACTGCCAGCATTCCCGGGCCTAGAGTCATGGAAACAAGCACTCAACGCCGGTGCCAAAGAGGCCGGCTGCACGGTGCATTTGGTCGATGACGGCATGGATACCGGCCCGATCATCCTGCAGGAAGCCGTGCCGATTTTACCCGATGACACGGCGGAATCGTTGCACGCGAGAATTCAAATCGTCGAGCATCGACTCTATCCAACCGCCATCACCCAGATCGCGAGTTGTTCGGACAGATGCTGACGGAGAAGGTTGGCCGAATTGCCCGCCGACATTCCGGTGGATCGGCATTGACGCAGGAGAACACGCAGGCAAGCTAAGTGGCGATGATTGCGAGACTGCGTGGCAAGGTGATCGAGGCTTATCCCAACCGCTTGGTGGTGGATGTGCATGGTGTTGGCTACGAAGTCTTCATCCCGCACTCGACCTTCGACCGCCTTCACGCCGCCGAGGGGCTGGAGGTCGACCTGCGGACCCACCTGCATTTTAGCCAGTTAGGCCAAAAATTGTTCGGCTTCGCCAGCGAAGAGGAACGCGACGTCTTCCTGCTACTGATCGACCGAGTCAGTGGGGTGGGTCCGACGATGGCGATCTCGGTCTTGAGCGGCATGGACGTGACCCGCTTCAAACAGGCGGTTGTGGCCGGAGATGTTGCCGGACTTTCCAAACTGAAAGGCGTAGGCAAAAAGACCGCCGAGCGCATCGTGCTCGAACTCAAAGACAAGGTCGGCGTCACGGAAACTTGGCAAGACGCAGCCGCCGGCCAGGTGAGCGCGGCGGTGGCCGATGCCGAATTGGCTCTGATCGCGCTGGGCTACAAGCAGGTCGATGCACGGAAAGCGGTGCGAAAAGTGCTGGATTCTGACCCTGCAGCGGCCACCGAAGCGCTTGTGCGTGGCGCCCTCCGCGCCCTCCAGGGCTGACTCGGTGGATTCCTCCCCCGTGTCGGATGGAGTGTCAGACCGTATTTTGTTTCTTGCCAGTGGCGATGTGCCTTTACTACTTCTCATAGCGCTTCGGTGGACAGTCCATCAAGCAAACCCAGTATCAAACCATCATGTCTTTTTCTCCCGTGAATAAAAACATCGGCCGCTTCCGCTGGCGCATCTGCGCCGTGCTGTTCCTTGCTACCACCATCAATTATATTGACCGAAACGTCTTCTCCTTCACGATGCTTGACCCGGTTTTTCGCCACCAGATGCTGGGGATTCCGCTAAGTCAGCCACTGACCGACGCGGACATGGCGATGTTTCGGGAGAAGATGAGTTTCTTGGATTCGATCTTCAAATACTGTTACGCGTTCGGCTTCCTTCTGGCTGGCTACATGATCGACCGCATCGGCGTGCGCCGCGGATACACCGTTAGCATCGGCGGGTGGAGCCTTGCCGCCGTGCTCCACGGTCTCGTTCATTCCGTTTCCGGGATGGCCTGGGCACGAGGACTGCTCGGAGTCGGCGAGGCCGGTAATTTCCCCGCCGCGATCAAGACTGTATCGGAGTGGTTCCCGCGCAAGGAGCGCAGTTTCGCCACCGGTATCTTTAACGCCGGCGCGAACGTCGGCATCATTATTACGGCCCTTTGTGTGCCATTCATTATCTCGCACTTGGGCTGGCGGGCCAGCTTCATCGTGACCGGTGCCATCGGCGTGTTCGTGCTTTTCTGGTGGCTCGCCGTTTATCGCACGCCCGAACAGCATCCAAAGCTTTCCCCCGAAGAACTGGCTTTCATTCGACAGGACGGCCCGCCAGAGGTCGAGAAAGTCGTGAAATGGCGAGAACTGGTGAAATACCGCGCCACTTGGGCGTTTGCGATTCCCAAGTTCATGACCGACTCTATCTGGTGGTTCTATCTCACGTGGCTGCCAACGTTCTTCAACAGCAACGAGGCGTTTTCCACAAAGCTCGATCTCAAGCAGATCGGCATTCCCTTTCTCGTCATCTATCTCGTTTCGGATGGCGGAAGCATCTTTTTCGGTTGGCTAGCCACAAAATTCATCGGCCTGGGTTGGAGCGTGAACAAAGCCCGCAAGGTCACGATGCTGATTTGTGCGCTATGCGTCGTGCCAATCGTCTTTGCCTCCATGACCAGCAGTATAAATTTGGCGATCGCCCTCATCGCCCTGGCCACTGCGGCCCACCAAGGCTGGAGCGCTAACCTCTTCACCACCGTCTCCGACCAGTTCCCGCGCCGCGCCGTGGGCAGCGTTGTCGGCATTGGCGGCCTGATGGGGGGACTCGGTGGTGCACTACTGGCAGCGAAGGTCGGATTCATCATCAACACCGGCGGCTATGTTCCGCTATTCGCCATCGCGGCCACCGCCTATCTGCTTGCACTACTAGTGATGCAGTTACTCTCACCACGACTGGAGACGGTCAAACTACCCGACTAAATTGTAAGGCAAAGCGATTTGTTGAGCCCGGTCACCGTTCAATTCATCCTCTTTGTCGCTTACCTCACCGCATGGGTTCTCATGAACCTGGTGGTGCCAAAGTTTAAGAAAATCGCACTCTAATCAATCGGATAAACGTTGATGGATCCGAGCCACCGCCCAGGAGGCGTGCTCGGCGATCAATGGATCAGGGTCTGCGGCGGCTCGCTCGAGCGCGGGAAGGTCATCCGTTGTTCCCGTGTTGCCCAATGCCACGCAGACATTGCGCAGAAAACGCGGGCGCTTGATGCGCTTAATCGGTGACTTGGCGAACAATACACGGAAGCCATCATCATCGAGCTCGAGAAAATCGGTTAGGCTCCGCCCAAACACCGACTCCCGCGCGTGAAAGGTAATTTCCCGCGACTCATGGGCGAAGCGGTTCCACGGGCAAGCATCAAGGCAGTCGTCGCAACCATAGATCCTGTCGCCCATGGGCACTCGGAACTCCTCGGGGATCGGGCCCTTGTGCTCGATCGTGAGGTAGGAGATGCAGCGCCGCGCATCCAACCGCCGAGGCGCCGTGATCGCCTGCGTGGGGCAGGCGGTGATGCAGGCGGTGCATTTCCCACAGTGATCCGTGGACGGCGCATCCGGCGATAGATCAAGCGTGGTGAGCAACTCGGCGAGGAAAAACCATGCTCCGAGCCGACGGTGAATCTGAACCGTAGATTTTCCATTCCACCCGAGGCCCGCATCACTTGCAAAGTCACGCTCTAACACCGGACCCGTATCGACGTAAAATCGTTGCACGCCACCCAGCGCCTGTAACTTCACATCGAACCCCTTCAGCCGCTTTTCGATGAGATCATGGTAATCTTCATTCCACGCGTAGCGAGCAATCCGATACCCCCCTTCATGCCCATTCGCAAACGGACTACGGCCCGGATAGTAGTTCAGCGCCAAGCAAATGACCGACCGGCACCCAGGCAACACCTCGCGTGGGTCACAGCGGCGCTGCGGATTCCGCTCCATCCATGCCATTTCCCCATGCTTCCCCTCTCCGATCCAGTCATGGAAAAGCGCAGCATGCGTCGCCTCCTTGGCCGCCGCGATCCTGCAATCGTCAAACCCCAGTTCCGCCGCCCACGCCTTGATTTGATCCACCGAACTCATCACCAATGGCCGCTGAAAAAATACCGTGCACTCTCGAGAATCCCCATTGCCAACTCGCCCGCATCCAAGCCCGCAGTGTCCACCTGCAAGTGCGCAGCCTCTGCGTAAAGCGGCTTCCGCAACGCCAACAACGCCTCAACTCGCGCCACGGGATCTTCCGTATGAAGCAATGGCCTATCCCGATTTCTGCCCGTCCGATCCAGAATCACCGCGAGAGGCGCGTGCAACCAAACGACATAACCAAGCTGGCGCAAAAGTTTACGATTTCGCTCGCGGCCAATCACACCGCCTCCCGTCGAAATGATCCGACGCGGCGCATCCACTTCTTTGAGAACCTCTAACATCAGCTCTTCTAGCAATTCTGTCTCCATGTCACGGAAGGCCTCTTCACCCTCCGCTGCAAAAATCGCGGCAATCGGCTTACCCGCCCGTCGCTCGATGACCTGATCCATATCTACCAGCGAATAGCCCAGCCGTTGGTGCAGCTCTCGCCCGACGGTCGATTTCCCACTCCCCATGAAGCCGATCAGAACAATGTTCTTCGGCGGTGGTTGTGATTCGTTCATGTCGACATCCTAGGCTTTCAAGAACAGAAGAGGGAAATGCAAAAATCAACCTGCTTGCCCGAAATTGCAACTCGCGGCAGACGTGCCACAAATCTCCTTGCTTCGCAGCTCATCTCAGCAAGGATTTGTAAATGATGAACTCCCCTTCCTTCATTAACGTTCTTTCCGCGTTCGCGCTTCTCAGCCTCCCGCTGCAAGCCGAATATCGCAACTGGTCGAATACCGAGGGAGTCACCCTCGAGGCAGAATTAGTCAAGGTGGAGGGCTCCAATGTGACCCTCCGGTTGCAAAGCGGAAAACTCACCACCTTCGCGGTGTCGAAGCTGTCCCCCGCTGACCGCGAGTTTGCGAAATCCAACACCGCCAAGCCGCAAGAAGAGCCGAAATCCAGCTTGCCTGCCAACCGCAAAGCAAAATGGCTCACTCGGATGGAAAAGGCGCAGGAAGAAGCGAAGACCACTGGGCTACCAATCCTCGTCCTTTTTACCGGAACCTCATGGTGCTCCTACTGCATCAAACTGGAAAAAGAGGTCTTCTCCGAAAAAGCCTTCAAGACGTTTGCAGATCAAAATCTCGTCCTGCTCATCGCGGATTTCGAGCCAGGCGGTGAAACCAAAAACCGCGAGCTCAAGAAACTCTCCGAAGAGTATGGGGTCAAAGGGTTTCCCTCCTATTTCCTCATCGATGCCGCTGGAACTCGTCTCGCCAAGGGCGGTTATCACGACGGCATCAACCCAGAATCCTTTGCAGAATGGGTCAAGAAATCTGCACCCAAAACGAGAGACGCCCAAGCCTCAGCCACCGAATAGCTCCCGCGCGCCGAAGGCTCGGTTTTTCTTGTTGCAAATCAGTCTCAATTGGCGATGTTGACGGCGGATGTCTCACTTCCTTGCCACCGATTTAGAAATCGATAGCGCCATGACCTTAAACCAGGTCCAGGTGGGCTGTGACGTGCAAATCCGCGTTTTGAGCGGCCCGGGCTGCGAACGCCTCCGCGATCTTGGCTTCTGCGAACAACTGCAAGTCCGCAAACTGGCCGGCGGTAGAAACTTGATTTGCTCGATCTGCGGAACCCGCATGGCAATCAGCCGCGAACTGGCGGAGCAGGTGTTGGTTTCCCCGATCGGCTGACGCCTTCCGCGCACTGGCCATGAACCACGCATCCGCCCCCCCATCGACGATCGCCCTGATCGGCAACCCGAACGCTGGTAAAACCACACTTTTTAACGCCCTCACCGGCGCAAACCAGCGGGTTGGTAACTACGCTGGGGTCACCGTAGACATCAAATCCGGCGAAACCTACACACCACACGGCCACAAACTCCGCGTGTGGGATCTCCCTGGTTGCTACTCGCTGCGGGCAAATTCTCCCGATGAAAAGATCGCTCTCGATGCTCTAACGGGTGCCATTCCCGGTGAATCCAAACCCGATCTCGTGGTCTGCGTGGTCGATGCCTCCAACCTCGAGCGACACCTCCAACTGACACTCCAAGTGCTGGAACTCGGCGTCCCCTGCATCCTCGCGCTCAACATGGTGGACGTTGCCGAACGCACAGGATTGCGCCTCGACCCCGCGAAACTCTCCGAAGAACTCGGCATCCCAGTCGTACCCATGCAGGCCAATGCCAAGCGCGGCATCATCGAGCTAAAGCAAGCACTCCGCTTCCCATTTCCCAACGCTGCGGAGCATCGATGGATCGACTCTTCTGAAAATCCAGAGACCTCAAGACGCACATTCATCACCCAGCTTTGCGATCTAGCAGCACGTCGTCCCGACTCCCACCAACAAACTCGCTCCGACCAAGTCGATGCGATTTTACTCCACCCCATCTACGGCTGGATCGCTCTATTAGGGATTTTCTTCACGCTGTTCTGGGCAATTTTTTCGTTCGCTCAGATTCCGATGGGCTGGATCGAGTCGGGCCAAAGTTCCTTCGCCGCGTGGATCAATGCCACGATGAATGAGGGCGACTTCCGCTCGCTCTTGGTCGATGGAATCATCGGCGGCGTAGGCGGGGTGCTGATGTTCCTGCCACAAATCGGGCTGCTATTTTTCTTCATCGGCCTGTTAGAAAGTTCGGGATACATGGCACGGGCCGCGTATCTCATGGATAGCGTCATGGCGAAGGTCGGCCTCAGCGGCAAAGCATTTCTTCCGCTGTTCAGCTCATATGCCTGCGCGATTCCTGGCATCATGGCCACACGGTCGATCGACTCCGCCAAGGAACGACTCGTCACGATTTTCATTGCCCCATGGATGAGCTGTTCGGCACGGTTGCCCGTGTACTTTCTCATCGTTCCGCTGCTGCTGCATGAACATGAGGGCACTTGGAAACAGGCTCTCGTCCTCTTCGGGATCTACGCACTCGGCACTTCAGCCGCGTTTTTCGTCGCAAAACTGCTACGCAGCCGACTCGGCAAAGATCTGAACCCAGGGCATTTTCTATTAGAACTTCCACCCTATCGCAAACCTCAGTGGAGTTATATCTTTCGCCACGTGTTTGATCGCTCGTTTTCCTTCGTTAAAAAGGCAGGAACGCTCATTCTTGGCTTGTCAATTTTGCTTTGGGCGCTCAGCACCTACCCCAAGTCAACCACTGGCGACGCCGCAGATGCCTTGACTCACAGCGCGATGGGACGCATCGGAGCGATCATCGAACCCGCCGTCAAACCTCTCGGATTCGACGGTCGCATCGGCACGGCCATTCTTACCTCGTTTGCCGCGCGCGAGGTGTTTGTCTCATCCATGGCCATTCTCTATCGGGTCGAGGAAACTCCCGATCCGGCGGCAACACGCAAGCTGCTGCGTGAGCGGCTCGCAAGCGCCAGTTGGCCGGATGGACGCCGAATCTTCACGCCGCTTTCACTGGTTTCATTGCTTGTGTTTTTTATCTACGCGATGCAATGCCTACCCACCACCGCAGTCGTCGCGCGTGAGTCTGGCTCATGGAAATGGGCGCTCGGACAATTCCTCTTCATGACGGGCTTCGCTTATGCCGCCGCACTCGTCATTTTCCAAGTTGGCAGACTCATCGGATACTAACATGCTCGAACACTGGCAAACCCTCGCAGCGGCGGGTGTCGTCGCACTCACCATCACCTTCTTTCTCGTCTGGCTCTCACGGCCGAAGAAAAAATCCAGTTGCGGCAAAGGCTGTGGCTGCGGCAAATCCTAACCAAAACCACCGAGGCATCCGAGCGTTTGGCTTGATGATATCCTGCGGCGACTCTATTTCTAGGTCGTGCTGATTCGAAAAAAACTTGAGGACCTGCAAGCCCTAGGTGTCCCACTGCACCTCGCCTTGGGCGTCTTCGATGGCGTCCACCTTGGCCACCAAGCGGTGATCGCGCGCGCGGTGGACGCGGCAAGCCGCGATGGAGGACTTGCTGGAGTTCTCACATTCGACCCACATCCGATCCGTGTGATCGCACCCGCCAAGGCCCCATCCGCACTACTGGAAACCCTGGAACACAAGGCGCAAGTGATGAACCACCTCGGTGTCCAACTTTTGATTCCCCTGCATTTCGATCAAGAACTCGCAGCCATGGAGGCGGCCGAATTTATCGCGAAACTGCTAACTGCCAACGTCCGAACGATCGCGGTCGGAGAAGACTGGCGGTTTGGACATCATCGCAGCGGAGACGTGACCATGCTCCAAAATGAATCCGCCATCCATGGGTTTCGACTCGAAGCCGTGCCACCCGTGATGCATGAGGGCGAGCGCATCAGCAGCACCCGGATCCGCCAAGCGATCCGCGATGGTAATCTCGTCTCTGCCGAGCAAATGTTGGGGCGTCCCTTCACGGTCACG
This sequence comes from Akkermansiaceae bacterium, assembly GCA_029866215.1. Lineage (GTDB taxonomy): Bacteria > Verrucomicrobiota > Verrucomicrobiia > Verrucomicrobiales > Akkermansiaceae > Luteolibacter. The sequence goes on along the minus strand of JARWZU010000076.1, from coordinate 18,572 downwards.
GGAAATGTTGTGGAAGGCAAAAAACTCGGCCGAACGATCGGCTTCCCCACCGCAAATCTTCGGACGGTCGACGCACAACTACCCCCAAGCGGTGTGTGGGTCGTACGCGCAAGACTCCCTGACGGTTCCCACGTCGGCGGAGTTGCTAACATTGGAGTTTGCCCAACGGTCGGTGGAACAACCCGGTCGCTGGAAGTGCACCTCCTCGATTTCCAAGGTGATCTCTACGGGAAAAACCTTGAAATTCAATTTCTCAACTACCTGCGGCCCGAAGCCAAATTCCCATCGATCGAGGCGTTACGCGTTCAAATTCAATTGGATACGAATACCGCGAGGGAAATTCTCAAGGGCAAATGATCCAATGAAATCATCCGCTTGACTTGAGAATAGTTCATGCGAACACTCATCGCATGAACACAATTCCTGTGCTTATCACTCACATCCGCAAACTCATCGAAAGCCGACTTTCGCCTCACCTGAGACCGCAGCCTTGCCGACGCCGACACTTTGAGGTTCAGCTAGAGTTTCCTTGGCAGCTAAAAAGATGAATTTTGTGGATTTTACGCTTACGCTGGTCGCTCGGTTTCCCTATGAATTGGCGGAACATTCGCATGGAGACCTTGAAACCCACTATTCATTTCTGCAGGTACGCTGCAATACTTGCGCTCACTTGCTGGATCTTGCCGCTGTCTGGCGCTGAGCACCAAGGAAATAACCACCTTGCAGGAGTCAAAAGCACCTCGATCAAGGGGGCCATGGACGAAGCTCACGAAATCCTTTTAAAGGGTGACGAAGCCTACCGTGCTGGACGCTACGCCGATGCCATTGAAGCTTACGCAGGGGCTCGCGATCTGATCCCTAACGACACCGACAACGCCGCGTGGCATGCTGCCGCCACCGAGCGGTACGCCCAAGCCTCAGTCGAACAAGCTCGCGAGCTCGCTCGCAAGGGTGACCTCGCAGCCGCAAGAGCCATCATCGGTCAGGTGCTCAACACTTCAGCCGCTCCCAAAAATCCAGGGGCACTCGCATTCCTTGCCGAACTTGACGACCCAATCCGCACTAACCCGGCACTAACGGCGGAACATGCCAAACAAGTCGATGAAGTGCGCCAATTGCTCTACACGGCGCAGGGCGCATATCAGCTCGGGAAATTCGATGAAGCAGTAGCAACCTACGAAAAAGTCCTGCGCACCGACCCCACCAACACAGCAGCCCGTCGCGGCATGGAGCAAGTTTCGGCCGCAAAGAATGGCTATTACCAAGCTGCCTACGACAATACCCGGGCCGATATGCTTGGGCAAGTTGATCGCCAATGGGAACTCGCAGTGCCTAAGCCCGAAGATGTTCCCTCCCTCGCCGACCCCGGCAGCGCTAGCCCAGAAACCTTCATGGTGTCAGTGAAAAATAAGATCGATCGAATCATGATCCCTAAGATCATGCTCGACCAAGTTTCCCTAAGCGAGGCCCTCGACTTCTTGCGGCTCCGCGCCAGTGAAAATGATACCTTCGAACAAGACCCCGCGCGCAAGGGGGTGAATTTCACGGTTAATTTGGGATCGCCTGATTCTCCAGCCGCTGCCCGAGTTTCTCGACTCCGCTTCGACCTCAGACTCACCAACGTGCCACTCTCTCAGGCACTCAAATACATCACAGAAACCACGCGCACGACCTATACCACCGACGACTTCTCCGTGATCATTTCCCCTCAAGGTTCTGCGTCTGCCGAACTAATCACCCGAACGTATCGAGTGCCTCCAGATTTCCTCAGCAATCTCAGCAGCGGCGCAGGCGCATCGACTACGACTGATCCTTTTGATGCCGCTCCTGCGACCAAAGGCATCCTACCAAAACGCCTCAGTGCCCAAGAGGCCCTTGCAAGCCAAGGCGTCACCTTCCCCACGGGCGCCTCGGCAAATTACAGCCCTACGACCAACTCGTTGATCGTGGTGAACACGTCCACAAACCAAGATTACATTTCCCAAGTCATCGAGACGATCACCAAGGCGGATCCCGTGATGATCGCCGTCCGCGTCACCATGATCAAAGCCGAACAAACTCGGCTACAAGAACTTGGATTTGATTGGCTGCTCGACAACGCCACCTTCGGTGGGTCTAACGGGAGCGGCTCGAACTTGAACCTCTCAGGAGGAACTCAAGGCAACGGAGGAGACTTGAGCGATATCGTCCCACCACCCGGCGGCGTTAAGGGAAACCCAATCACCGCGGCCAACCGCAGCGGTGACGATGCCATTTCCACCGGCTCAATCGACAACCTGCTCACCAATCAATCTGGCACCCAGACCAACAATCGCGCTCCAGGCGTGCTGAGCGTCTACGGAAACCTAAGTAAGGCGAAATTTCAGATGCTCATGAGGGGGCTCGATCAGAAAACGGGCGTCGACATCATGGCACAGCCTTCGGTGGTCACCCGCAGTGGCCAAGCTTCCTCGATCGGAATGGTTCGTGAGTTCATGTATGCAACGGAGTATGAACCACCGGAAATCCCCACCAGCGTCGGCTCGGACGGGGGAAACATTCCGGTCACCCCTGCCACCCCAACCGCTTTCCAGAAAAAGGATGTCGGAATCACTCTTGAAGTCCTGCCCGTGGCCGACGCCGATAAACACTTCGTTTCAGTAACCCTCAGCCCGAAATTTAGCGACTTCGATGGCTTTGTGAACTATGGTAGCCCGATCCGATCGACCCAACAAACCGCACTTGGCTCGCAAACGGTCGAATTGACTCAAAATGCCATCCTCATGCCGATCTTCAGCAAACAAGCGATCTCGTCCTCGGTCGATCTCGCCGATGGAGCCACAGTGGTGGTCGGCGGCCTGATGCAAGAAAGCGTTCAAAATGTGGAGGATCAAATCCCAATCCTAGGCGGCATCCCCATTGTCGGGCGACTTTTCCAATCCAAGGCAAGTAAGCCCGTCACTACCGCCATCGTTTTCCTTGTGAACGTTGAGCTCATGGACCCCACGGGGCATCGCTACCGCGACCGCTGAGGCACCAATTCCAACATCCTCTGCCCCCTTTTCAACAAGATGCCATCTCCCGAACGCGAACCTGAAAGCTACTCATTTGATGAGATGATGGATCGTCTCAAGCGGCATTCCTCTGCTGGCGCGGACGACGGGAAATTGATCACCCGCATTGACGGTAGCGAGGCGCTGCGCGTCCGCAAACGCAAACGCCGGACGAAACAACCTGAGAAAGAGCAACGCATTAAAACTCGGCGGAACCGCATCATCCAACTTTCAGCCATCATGGCGATCATCTTGGTGCTGATTCTTGGCGGCGGAATCGCAATGGTCTACGTCAACGGAACTTCATTCCGCAAGGACCTCATTACAAAAATCTCAACATCGACCGGAGCCTCGGTGGACTTGCGACAATTCCGCATGAATCCAAAAACGGCCAATGCAGGGCAAGTTTCACTGGACTGGCCTGATGGCAATATGCTCAAAAACCTCACAATGTACGGGGTAAGTGCTGAGGTATTTCCATCCAGCTTCTTCGGAGATACGATGGTGGGCGACGAACTCACCTCCCCATCCGGAATCCTTGCACTGCAGATCCCCACCCTTGGCCAGCCCACCCGAAACACCCAATCGTCGGCTACAGAAATCCCCATTCAGTTCAAATGCTATCGGATTTCCAAACTGGATCTTACCATCGGTCCCATCCAAAACCCGATGCTCCGGCTCTCAAAATCCGAGTGTTCGCTCTACCCCAGCAGCTCGAGCATTCCCACCCAGCTGCGCATGAACCAAGGCGAGCTCGCAATCCCCGGCTACCCGAAGCTTCACTTGGAACGCGCCCTCATCGAGCTTCAGGGCGACAACGCCCAAATCATTGGAATGCGCCTCTCCCAAAGTGCGGACAAATCTGGCTCATTCGACCTTTCTGGAGCTGTGTCACCCTACGAACCAGAGCATTTGTCGACCCTCGCGGTCGAACTCCGTTCCTTAGAAATCAGCGCCCTTGGATTCCCCTCATTGACCACCTTCGTCAACGGGCGGGTCGATTCCCTTCCCTCTGCAATTTCCAACACGCTCTCATTCCTGCCGACCGCCACTCCAAAAGTTACCCTTGAAGTTGCATTTCAAAGTTCTGCCGATTCTGCCATCACCCTTCAAGGCCTACCCTTCCTCTCAAACCTATCAACTGTGCTAAAAGGCACTTGGTTCAAGCAGCCCAAATTCAATGCAAAGGCCCAAGGGGTTCTTCTCCGTGAAAATAACTCGGTAACGCTTCGTGAGCTCGACCTCGAAAGCAAAGGCCGCATGGCACTCACCGGCACCATCTCCATCGCCGAGGATCAAACACTTTCTGGTGACTTGCAGATCGGCATCCCTGAAGTCTTGATTGATGAATCAAAAAGCTTGCGGCTTAAGGCGACGTTTGGGCAAGCCCGCGGAGGGTATTGCTGGGTGACCGTGACCCTCGGAGGCTCCGTTCGCGCGCCCAAGGACAACTTTAAAGATCTATTCTCAGACGCGGTCATCGCACCACTCGACCAGCCGATGCCTGGAGGATCCCAAGGATCGACTTTCGAGGAACTCACTCGCCCGAAATAAGGCGGACGGCGCACCCCCTGCGGCGGAAATCTCATCTTTTCCCATGAGAACCGTAAATTTCCCAAAGAAGAGCATGGCGCTCGGATCAATTATAGTTCAGTGTAATAGACGGATAAGGCATTTCCAGCTGACTTCCGTTGAACCAATTCAAACTCGAAAAAACCATGCAAACCGCCAACGTCAATCTGCCGATCACCGTTACGATGCGACATGAGCAAGTGACCGATTCACTACGCGAACACGCCGTCAAAAAAATTGAGGGACTGCACCTCGACTACCCGCGAATCATTGAGGCGAAAGTGATCCTTGATGTCCAAAAACACCGCCACATCGCGGAAATCATACTATTTTGCGCAAACCACATCACCATCGAAGCGCAGACGGAAGGCAAGGACATGTACGCCGCTCTGGATGAAACCATTGAAAAAATCGCTCGAAGAATGCGCAAACACAAAACGCGCTTGCTGAAACAACATCGCCCACACCGCAACGAGTCGATCCGTCATCTTGAAGAGCGCATCTTTGGCCAAGAGGCCCTCGACCACCCAGAAGACGCGACGCTCGACCCAACCCCTCTGGTGATTCACCCAGAAAACTATCCGATCAAAACGATGTTTAAAGAAGACGCAATCATGCAACTCGAGCTTTCAGAGAGACCATTCGTTCTCTTTAAGAATTCCCGCCATGGCACCCTCTCGATCGTCTATCGCCGAAAAGATGGCGAGTACGCGGCTCTCACACTCGCCGACTGAACGTTTGCCAATCGACCAACTCAGGGAAAGGTAAGGAACTTCCCTGGGTTGAGGATCCCATTCGGATCAAGCGCACTTTTCACCGCTTGGTGACTTGCATAGGAAACTTCGCCAAGCGCCCTGCGGATCCATGGCCTCTTCGCTAGACCGACACCGTGCTCACCTGTGATCGCGCCACCATGGTCGAGAACCCACGAAAAAAGCCGATCAAGCGCCGCATCGGCATGAGCTCTCACCTCAGGATCTTCATAATCACGAACCATCAGGTTCGTGTGAATGTTGCCGTCTCCAGCATGCCCGAAGCAAGCGATCGGGATAGCCGTTTCCTGCTCTAACTGACGGGCAAAAGCAACCAACTCAACCAACATGGACCGCGGCACGACGATGTCCTCATTCAGCTTGGTCAGACCCGTATCGCGCAGCGAAAACGAGAACTCGCGCCGCAACTTCCAAATCCGCTCACAGGACGCCTCATCCGGAGCACACTCGATGAAGGTCGCACCCACCTCGCCCAGCAAACGCTGAAGCTCGCCGATCTCCGCCGCAACCGCTGCAGGACGGCCATCGACCTCGACGATCAAGTGAGCATTTCCCGGAGGAAATACGTCCGCCCCAAGTTTCTTCCTAGCCGCTGCTAGAGTGAAGCTGTCAGTGATTTCCAACGCGGATGGCAAGTGCCCCGCTTGGAGAATCGCCTGAACTGCAGCGGCCGCCATTTCAAACTCTGGAAAAATCGCAGCAAGCATCGCTCGACTCGCTGGCTTCGGGATGAGGCGGACGGTGATCTCCGTCACCACCCCAAGCATACCCTCGGAACCCGTGAAGAGACCTAACAGATCAAAGCCAGTTTTGTTTTTATGCAGCCGCCCACCAGTACGAAGCACTTCGCCACTGGCAAGAACGACCTCTAACCCTAAAATGTAACTGCGGGTCACACCATACTTCAAGCACCGGGGACCACCCGCATTGGTGGCCACATTCCCGCCGATCGAGCAGTCCTTCAAGGAAGCAGGATCTGGAGGATACTCCCAGCCCACCGCATGAGCCGCATCCTGCAAATCCTTGGTGATCACCCCTGGCTGGACAATCGCCACGCCATCCTCTGGATGCATGCCCAAGATGTTATTCATCCGGACTGTGGAAAGCACAATGCCACCTTCAACAGGAACGCAACCACCCACATATCCATAACCTGCACCTCGGGTAGTGACCGGAATCTTCCGCTCGTTGGCAAATCGCAGAACCGCCGAAACATCAGCCGTAGACTCAGCAAAAACCACGAGGTCAGGAGGATGACTGGCCGACCACTTGTCAACAGAATGGGCCGCGATCACGTCTGCCGATGATGCAACTTTATCCCTGCCGATGAGGGCAGCAATCGATTCAGATAGAGAACTTGGATTCATACTTAGATAAAATGGCATCCTGTGGACGAGCCACCACTCATGCATAGATTTTCTTGTAATACTCGTCCGCCATGCGGTCAGCGTCGAAGTATGGAACGACATCATTCATTCCCGCTAACACCATCCGATTCCACTCCTCTGGGTGATCGTAATAGGCTGGTAGAATTTTTTTATGCATGAGCTGATAGAAACCCAGTAGATCATGGCGATCCCGATCTCCGGGAGTGAGTGACGCATCCGCAGGCGGAATAATGAAGGCGTTTTCTCCATCACGGGCGAACTCACAAATCCAACCGTCATAGGTGGAGAGGTTGATCGATGCATTCATGGCCGCGGACATCCCTGATGTTCCAGAAGCTTCGCGAGTAACCACCGGGTTATTCAGCCAAACATCCGAACCGTTCTTCAACAACCGGGAAAGCTCGAGTTCATATCCGACGAGCACCGTCGCATTCGGGTAGTCTTTGGTGAGTCGAATCAAGTGATTGAAGGTATCGATCGCCGCATAATCAAATGGATAAGGCTTACCCGCCCAAATGATCTGAACTGGGTGATCATTGTTTTGCAGCAATTCACGGAATAGGCGGACATCACGGGCAATCAAATCGGGACGCTTGTAATCGGCAAACCGCCTGGCCCAAACGATAGTCAACACCTTGGGCTTGAAAAGCTTGCCCGTTTGGTCGGCCACCACTCGGAAAAGCCGCTCTTTCAACTCCCGCTTGCGATGCACCAGTTCCTCGGCATCTCCTCGCACCCGCGCATGTTCGAGCCCATGATCCACCCAGTATTTCTTGTTCTGCGCATTCGTTACGTGCGTGATTTCGCAGATGTTAGGAAACCTCTCCCACATGTGACGGGCCACCTCACCGTGAAGTTTCGAGACCCCATTCGCGATGCGGGCAAGCCGCAACGCCGCGAGTGAGTGGTTGAACTCGTCGCCTTCGATCCCGGTTATCTGGCGAACCTCCGCCTCACTGACGCTGCCGAAGAACGAGAAATCCGAGAGCAAGCTCAGAGGGTGCTTTTCGTTTCCCGCCTCTTCCGGAGTGTGGGTGGTAAAAACCAATCGTTTTTTGACCTCATCAAGACTGAGGTGCTTTTCATAAAGATGAAATGCTGCGGATAATCCGTGCGCTTCATTGAGATGCCAGACCTCAGGATCCACACCGAGCTCATCTAACAGACGAGCGCCCCCGGCTCCCAAAATGATGTATTGGGCGACACGCCGCAAATGGTCATGATCGTAGAGTCGGTGTGTAATGGCCCGCGACAAGCTGTCGTTTTCCTCGATGTCCGTGGTTAGGAAAAACATCGGAACGGTGTTGAAGATATCCCCCGCGAGGAACATGGCCTTCACCCAAACCGGATGGCCATGAACGGGCACGGTGAAACGAATTCCAGTGTCTTGGAGGAACGCGTATTCTTTGCGGCGAAACTGAACCGCCAACTCGCGGTCCTCCCCTCGGGCTTGATTGTAGTAGCCATACGTCCAGAGAATTCCAATCCCACAAAGATTTTGGCGCAAATCCGCTGCTGAACGCATGTGGGACCCCGCAAGAAATCCTAGCCCTCCCGAATACACTTTGAAGCTCTGGTCGATGGCAAACTCACAGGAGAAATAGACTACGCTTTTCGCATATTCAGGTGCGATCTCGTAATGATGAGCGAACGGAGTCGGCAGGAAAGATGAGGCCATGGTGACGTGTGAATGATGAACCGATATTGTCGGAGGTCTCTAGGAAATGCGAGGAAATGAATCGGTGAATTGCTGACCAGCCTGCGACGACTCGATCGGATCATAACCGAGCAAGCGTCTTTAAAAAACTGAAGTTGATGGTGCAGGAGTTCCGCCAAAATGTCGAGACTCCTGCGCAAGCAGCGAAGAATTCAGCGAGCGGCCAGTTTAGCGCGAGCTCCCTGCAAGGGTTGCTCAATCCAGCGCCACGACGCCAAAGCCAACCCCCATGTCACGCCTGCAAACGCCACCGTCCTCAGAGCCAATCCCACCCAGTTGCCAAAAGAATCATCCCACAAGAACCAGAAAATCTTTCCTGCTACCAATGGCGCAAGGTTGTGGAACAAGTAAATCCCGTAGGATACCTGCCCAATCCGCTGAAGGATTGGATGCTCGAGCACACTCTTTAATATTCCTGAAAATCCAACGGATCCACTTGCAATGAGGCCGCAAAGCCCCACCGCCAATAGGGTTTGCTGGAAGGATCGCAACCCCCAAGTGGCCCACCCCAGCGAATGAGCGCCAAAAATGGCCGCGTAGCCTGCTGCCGCCATTATGGCCACCACGCGGAGCCCACGACTCTCCATCGACATGCCCCGTTGCACCGCAAGCGCAAACAAAGCGCCCACGCCGAAGTAATCAAATGAGGCCCAAGTCAACAGATGCCGCCATGGCACATTTGGCAACATGCCATCCTGAAACATCCGCGACAAAGGCGCTGCGGCGGTGAACACCAAGATCGCCGCGAGCATTGCCCTCCTCGGAATAAACCAAACGACAAAGGGCCATATCAGGTAAAATTGATGCTGCATGGCCAGTGACCAGAAGTGATTGGTGCCCATTGGCCAATACCCCAAGCACGCCATATGGATATTTGAAAGCTGCAGCACATACCAACCGAGCGCCGCGTGAACATCCGGTGCCCAAAGCAACCACGCCAGAGCCAACGCCGCGTAGTAGGGTGCCAGAATCCGCAACCCACGCCGGATCTGATAGTTTTTTAAGGCCTCGAGCCGCCACGGCCCACCCAACGCCTCAAATCGCTCCCTCTCGCGGAGCAACGAACCAGTGATCAAGTACCCCGTCAGCACGAGGAAGAAAAACAAGAACACCTCGAACGGAAAAAACCGAAGCCAACCCGAGGGGCACCAGTGGTCCCAGCAAATCGCCAGAATCGCGACTGCCCTGAGCCCATCCAATTGCACCGCACGACCATTCACTCATCGGTTGAAACCATGAACCGCAGCAGCTTGCACGCGTTTTTGAATCAAACCACGCAAATATTCTACAAATACGCTGCCAGCAGCACCCGGGAATCGAAATTTCACCTTCTTGGCCGGTTTCGTTTGGAAAACTTCGGTAGCACATTGCGCTTAAGTAAGTGACACAGGCTTGGTCATTATTCCTATTTATTCATTATCCCAGACAAAATGTAAAAAAACCTGCAGAACCATGGACTGCGAGCAACGTATGGGGTGGCATTGAAGGCCTCGCTTTAGTTTGTCAGTGAACCTGAATTGGAACCCGCTAGCCTTTTGAGTCAATCGACCTGACCTATATGCGCAGTCATGACAAGATTGACAGGATTCGCATCAGCCCCAAGAAATTCATTGCGAATCCCGTCCTCCTGCGCTTGTCTTTTCGGGCTGTCAGGGGCCGTGGAGGTTCGGCAAGCGAACCCCGCCAGGCCTTGATCGGAGCAACGGTAGTTTGTCCGGGCTTGCCGCGGATTCCCTGGCGGCACTTCTCCATTATCGGCCGTAGCCGCATGCTCTAGCGCTGCTCGGCATCCGCCTCGATCCATTGCCAAAGGCTGCTGAGCCCCGCCGCTACGCTGGATTTGGCCACAGCAAGGTCACCACCTGGCGCATGCTTGCCAAAGAGGTAATACTTGATCTTCGGCTCCGTGCCCGATGGCCGAACCGCAAATGAACGTCCATCTTCAAGATCCACAAAAAGCATTTTTTCTTTCGGCAAAAGATCCCCTTCTTGATCGAAAAGATCTTGCTTCGCAAAGTCGCGGATCCGGAGCACTGCAGATCCATCGACAAAAGTCGGAGGATTCTCGGCGTACGAGTTGGCAAGCGCTTGGATCTTGGCTGCACCATCCGCACCCTCCATGACCAATGATTTGCCCATTTCAAGGTAGTAGCCGAATTGTGCGTAAACATCGTCCATCAACTCCGGGAGCGTCTTGCCCACGGACTTGGCGTAGGCCGCCACCTCGGCAAACATGAGCGCCGCACCATTTGCATCTTTGTCACGAACCGCATCTGAGCCGAGATAGCCGTAACTTTCCTCACCACCAAACACGAAAAACCGGGAATACTCGAGGCGCAGCGCACGGGTTTGTGCCTGAGTGAGTGAGCGATAGTCACCCTTCTTGTCTGCAGGAATCGCTTCCTCGTATTTTCTCAACTTGCCGGCGATGTATTTGAATCCTGTTAGAGTATCCACAATGCCAACGCCAAACCCATCGGCGATGGCACGCTGCAACTCGGTGGTAACGTAAGTCTTAACCAGCACCGCTCGGTTGCGGTTCGCATTCGTTAACCAACCCAGCTCAAAACAAGTCTTCAAGCGATACCACGCCATCAGTGAGCCAATCTGATTTCCCGTTAGAAGAACCATTTTCCCTGCCGCATCACGCACGGCAACTCCCATCCGGTCAGCATCTGGATCCGTGCCGATGACAATCTCCGCACCGGACTTCTCAGCCAACTCGATACCCATCTTCAGCGCAGGGGCATTTTCTGGGTTGGGCGAATCCACCGTGGGAAACCGACCGTCTTGCACGTCCTGCTCCGGAACCGTAAGGACATCGAAACCAAATTCACGCAGCATCGGCACATTGATGTGCCCGCCGGTGCCGTGCAGGTTGGTGAAAACAATGCGCGTCGAAGCGCCTTCTAGCAACGATGGCTTGAGTAACAGGGTCTTGAGTAGCGCCACATAGCGCGCATCCATTTCAGCACCTAACAGCGTGATCACTCCTCGCTCAGCCTCTGGCACGGAGTCGTAGTGCTCGGCGGAGATCGCGTTCACCTCGCGGATGATGCCATCGGCATGGGCATCGACGATCTGCGCGCCATCGTTGAAATACGCCTTGAAGCCGTTATCGTGCGCTGGGTTGTGACTCGCGGTGAGCACCACACCGGCATCAGCGCGAAGTTCGCGCACCGCGAAGGAAAGTTGCGGCGTCGAGCGGGCACCCTCGAAAAGATAGGCGTCAGTACCGAGGTCAGCACAGACCTTGGCGCAGAATTCCGCAAAATCCCGCGAAAAATGCCGGGTGTCATGCGCGAAAACAAGCATCGGCTTCCGTGTCGGACCCGCGAATTGCTTGGCGTAGGCGATCAACCCGCGAACCGCACGGCTGAGGTTGTAGAAATTCATGGTCGCTGTGCCCACGCAGGGATGCTCTGGCCTGCCATTCGGACCACCCATCCCCTGCTCTGCCACCGTCACCACCCGACCGATCGTCCGCCCGCGCAACCCACCCGTTCCAAACGCGAGGGTCTTGAAAAATCGGTCGTTGAGCTCGTCCCATGCTCCAGCACTCACCAACTCATCGATTACCCGTGGCGCGATCTCGCTTGTCGTGCCAGCCAACAAGGTGGTAATGTTAGATTTCGCAGATTCAAGAAGATTTCCTGCAGCAACCGCAGCGTTAAGGGTGTCGTTAAGTGAAGTCATGAATGGCTGCAGAATAGAAGGAGATCTCGATGATGGCAATCCCATCGATGACCGAATATCTGCCTCGTCGGCCGACCATTTCCAGCATAGGTTGGCTCCGTTCATGGTTCATCTTCTCGAAAATGCACTCGCCAAGCGCGCCACGCTTCTCACTGCGGAAACCAATGCCGTGCGCCTCGTCGATGGTGCCGGTGATGGTTTGCCCGGCTTGATTCTGGAAAGTTACGCCGGCCACTGGCTGGTCTCGACGACCGGTGAAACGCTGCACCCCAAGGTCCGAGAATGGATCCGAGACCAAGGGATTTCCTGCTATTGGAAGCGGCTCGATCAGCATCAAAAGGAGTCCCCTGCCCACCTCTCTGGCCCAACGGTGGATACACCTTTCCTCATGTTAGAAAATGGCATGGCCGCTGAGATCTCATTCCAGTCAGGCTATTCACAAGGAATCTTCCTCGACCAACGCGATAATCGCGCAGAGGTCCGCCAGTGGATGGCCCCCGGAATGCGGCTACTCAACACGTTTGCCTACACCGGCGCTTTCTCGGTTGCTGGAGCACTTGCCGGCGCGGAAACAACGACTCTCGACCTCTCACAACCGTATCTTGATTGGGCGAAGCGAAATTTTTCTCACAACGCACTCGACCCCGCCGCCCACCACTTCTGCAAAGGCGACACCTTCCACTGGCTCCGCCGCTTTGCCAAACAAGGCCGCACCTTCGACGGCATCGTGCTCGATCCACCCACGTTCTCGCGTGACGAAAAAGGCCACGTATTCCGCGTCGAAGAAAATTTCGGCGAACTCGCCGCACTTGCCGCAGACGTCCTTGCGCCCGGTGGTTGGCTGCTCTGCTCAACAAACTGCCGAGGCCTCGGCTTGAATGATTTCCAAAAACAATTCCGCAGCGCCACCCGCCACACGATGAGCGCACGCCACGCAGAAATGCCCGCCGATTTCACCGACGAACCCTACCTAAAATCGGTATGGCTGAAGTAGCGACATAAAGGGTTGTCACACCATCCAATCGTGACATTCTATCTGGCATGGTCCGTTATCGTCCAAACGTGGCAGCACTGGTGGTGAACGCTGTGGGAAATCTCCTCATTTGCGAGCGCCTGACTCTTCCCGGAGCATGGCAGTTTCCACAGGGTGGCGTAGACGCCGGCGAATCCCTTGAGGAAGCACTCTTCCGCGAGGTCCGCGAGGAAATCGGCCTAGACGCTTCACACTACGAGGTCATGGGTCGCCGCGAGGGCTACCGCTACCTCTATCCAGAGCAAGTCCGCGGGAAAAAGCTCCGCAAACACGGCAACCATGGCCAAGAGCAAACGTACTTTCTCTGCCGTCTGAAATCAGATGCTCCGCCGGTGAACGTAAAGCAGAAACAACAGGAATTCCGCGCCTACCGCTGGATTCTTCCTCAGGAGTTCGATCTCGATTGGCTGCCGGACTTCAAACGCGACGTCTACCGAGAAGTCATGCGTGATTTTTTCCAAATCGAGCTCTAATCACTGCATCCAGAGTGGGTGAAATCCCAACAGAATTCACCATCCCACCAGCAAGGCAATCGCGCGAATGGCATAGCCAACCCGTGATTTCCATGGCCGCTCTGGCCGAAGAATCTCCCACCCAAGCCGCTCGGCAACCGCCTCAAGCTTGGGCGATGGATTGACCACAACCGCAGCTTGGCAGAGCTCTAACATCGGTAGATCAGCGGAACTGTCCGTGTATCCGACACAGCACTGGAGTTTCCCATTCTGAAAATACTCCGCCGGCAAAACTCGCTCCAATCGCTCGACCTTTGCCGCACCCTTGTGATTTTCCATGTCCGGAAAAAACGCCCCGAATTCGATTGGCGTACCCAGCACAAGATCAAACCCAAGAGCCCTGCCGATCTCTAACACATAAAACTCTGGGCTAGCGGAAGCAAGGATGAGGAAATGCCCTTGCGCGCGGTGATTTTCTAACTTTTCCCGCAGCTCCGGATAAATCGAGGGCATCAGACTGGCCGCGAACTCTCGTGCGTAACACGCGAGTTTCACCGAATCGACCTTCCACAAGTAGCTGTGAAAGACTCGCTTCATGCCACCCGCCCCCAACACCCCAGCCAGCGGAAGAAACGCGAGGAAGACGAGGAGGAAAACCCGCCGCCATGGCTCACGGCGAACGACAAAATGCCGAAACAACAGCTGGCAGTCCCACGCAATCAGGGTGCCATCCAGATCGAACAACGCAATTCCAGACGGGCAGTTAGGTGAGAGCGAATCCGGCACGCAGCAAAGCATCCGCCCAGACCGCTAGATTTTCAAGCTTTCCGAATCTCAATGCACGCTGACCCACTCCAAGTGGTCGCGTAAATCACCGTAGACCAATCAGGATCCGGGCTTCGGTAGGGGCTCGTCGCCCAGCATCTTATCCAAATCGGCCACCCGATCCCATGGGCACCGTTTCCGCTGATACTTTTTCCAAACAACGTCACGCAGTTCGCGCCAGACCGCCTCGGACGGCGGTTTGAGGTCGGTCCATGTCGGATTGCGCTTCTGGGTGGTGGTCATCACGGTCCACTTCCCTCCCTGATAATTTCCTCGGTAAAAGACCTTGCCTTCTTCGGTCGTTTCAAACCACTCGTGACTCTCCATGCCCACAGATTGCTCCGCGACGGCGCCCGATACAAGCGGCGATTCCACTCATGCCATGAGATCGGCATCGACTCCCAGCCGCCACATGCTCATGGTCGAGCCATGCAAAAAATCGGATCACGTGCTCCTCTCGTCATCCTCCACGAGAAATCCTTCGGGCTTTTTCTTGATGGCGGCGAGCTCGGGGAAATCCTTCTTCCACGCCGCGAAATGCCCACCAAATGGCAAATCGGCGATGCGGTCGATGTCTTCCTTTACCACGACTCCGAGGATCGGCCAGTTGCCACCTTGAAGGCACCCAAGGCGATGCCTGGCCAGTTTGCTCGGCTAAAATGTGTCGCCGTCACCGCCGTCGGAGCATTTCTCGACTGGGGCCTCCCGAAGGATCTCATGGTCCCGTTTCGCGAACAAAAGGTCCGCATGGAAATCGGCCGCCAGTACATCGCCTACGTCATGACCGACGAGCAAACCGGGCGCTTGATCGCCACAACACGCATCGCCCGGCACATGGATCGAACGCCACCCCCGTTCAGCCTCGGCCAGGAAGTGGATCTCATCATTTTTGGCAAGACGGACCTCGGCTACAAGGCGATCATCAATCACACCCACAGCGGCCTAATTTTTGCCAACGATGTCTTCCAAGATCTCCAGCCCGGCGAGACCATCAAAGGCTACATCGCCGCCATCCGGCCAGATGGCAAGATCGACCTCAGCCTCCACCCCGCAGGCCGCCGCAAAGTGGACAACCTCGAATCTCAAATCCTCGCTGAACTCGCGGCCCGTGGCGGGTTCTGGTCTCTCCACGACCACAGCTCTGCCGAGGAAATCCATGAGGAACTCGGCGTAAGCAAGCGTACCTTCAAACAAGCCACTGGTGCGCTTTGGAAGCAGCAGAGAATCACCATCGAGGAGCATGGCATCCGGCTGAAGCCTGAGGCCTAGTTCATTTGGAATCAGGTCCTTGGTCGGAAAAATTGGGGCTAACCAAACGTAAAGCCCGTTTTCCAGGACTTCAGCGTTTTTTCTTCACAGCCTTTTTGCCATCGAAATTTACCTGCCCGGCCTCAAAAGCCTCGGGGTCATAACCCGGGTGAGCCCACTCGATTTCCCCATGCAGTGCCTGCATGTACTGAAACGTCCCACCAAAGTCCTCCGGCGGGCACGCGCGGGCTCCCTCCATCACCTCCGGCCCCCCTTCGCCGCTTACCCGTTTCTCAAAAACAATCTCATGAATCCACTCGTCCGCAAAATCGTAGCGGTAAAGGATGCGGATCGGTAATTGGCGGCGCCCAAGGAAATCGGCAACGGTCAGAACTGCCTCGTCCTGAAACTCACCGGCCGTTTGATCCTCCAGCCCGATGGGCCCGATTACGTCCACAAGCCGCTTGCCCTTGCCGTGACGGAATTCATGGGGGCTCTTATTATCCCAGCCCATCACGCACTGCAGCGCATCACTGAATTCAACAAACGTGACCTGCGTGGAAATCGAAAAACGCCGCCAAATCTGCGGCTGAATTCCATAAATAAACACCTTCACCACCACCCGCTCACCATCCTTCGCTTTTGCCATGCCGAGAGCTTCCGGAGCTTCCACTAAAAAATCAAACGGAAACTTGTCTTACTCAGCAACACTTGCATCAGTTCGGAATCACTTGGGCAATTCCGATCCATCCCGTCTGCCAGCTCCTCTCAAACCGATTTCAATCTCTTTGATTTCCAAGGCCTTGTTTCACCGGCCACCATCTAACATATTTAAACTCGGACTCTCAAATCCCTCACGGTCCACAACACTCCTGCCGCTGCCTTGCCGTTCCCCTTCATCCGCCGCGCTCCATCTTTTCGCTTCTCCGTGAAGCGCTCGCGCGTCGCAGTAAATGCTTCGTTCACGAAGTTTTTACTACCTATCACCGCGCCATCGGTGAAATACCGCACCCGACACCGCAACATCACCGCCATTTTCAAATCCGGCAAAACGGTGCCGTTGTCCGCGGCTTCCAATGCCTCCGCTTCATTCATCGGCGGTCGTAACACGCCTTTTTCCACCTCAGCCCGACCGTTCTTGCGTTCGAGTGCCAAACCCAAGGTCCGCCGATAAATTCGCGACACTTCCTTCCATTTTTCCGCCTCAAATCCCGCTCCGTGGTGACTCATGCACGCTCTAACTAGGCCTTCACGCGATTTCTTGCCATTTCCCTTCGGTCCACCGCCCACGGCTTCGCCGTAGCTGCTCCATCGATAATCCGCTGGATCTGCGACCATGCCCGCTCTCACTGGGTTCAGATCGATGTAGGCCGCCATTGTCCGTGCAGCGACCCCGCTTTCGACGATCACGCTCTTGTAGCGCTCTTCCCACAGCGTGCCGCTGCGCTGGTGAGTTCGGTTAAACCACCGCGTGAAACGCTGCAGCAGCGTCTTCATGAACTCGCTCAAGTTGTGCATCCGGTAGGTGAATCTGGCGTGGATCTCGGCGGCCCATTCGTCACGGCCCTCAGCTCGCGCCTGTGCAAGTTCCTTGGCCACCACCGCCACGGAAGCCTCAGTGCTGGTGGCAGAAAGGCGTTTCAGCAATTCTGCGTCCGAGATGCCTTCCTCAGCGATCGGTGGGACTTCCAGTAAGAGGTGGAAGTGATTGGACATAATGCAGTAAGACAAAATCCGGCAGCCCGAGAAATTCTCCTGCATCCGCATGAACATACGGAAGTACTCGCGTTCCTCGTCGCCAAAGACAAATCGCCTGTCCACCACTCGGCTGATGCAATGGTAAATCACCGGCTTTTCCCGCGAATCCTTCCAGGGCGACAGCCACCGTTTACTGCTCATGCCCCCATCCTATCGCTCCCAACCCCCAACGCAAGAGGAAACTACACTTTTTGTCTGGGATCTTGAATTGAAAATAAAAGAGGCGGACCTAAGTCCGCCTCTTTCTTTAAACAATTTTCAGTCTTAACGACTGCTCCGAATTAGTTCCGGCGGCGGCGAAGAAGACCAAGAGCTCCGATCGCTCCAAGAAGAGCGGTGGATGGTTCTGGGACCAGAGTCGCCATCTGCCAACCACCATGGGTCGTAGCATCTGTATTCGTCGTCCAGACGTTTGAAATTTCTGATCCAATTAATGCGGTTGAGTTAGCAGGGTTGATTGTGATAACCTTGGGAGTTACAGCGTTAGCAGTGTCGTCGGCAGCCAAGAAGTTTGTCGAATCCATCTTTGCGACCAAGAACTGAGTTGATGTAGCGAAACTCGATGCATTACCGGCAAAAAAGTAAATTGCCTTATCTGTGTAAGTGGATGCAATTGTTTGATTTTGTGCTGTCGAGAAAACACTGCGGTTACCACCAGTCGAAGCACCACCAAAGGTGTTAGTTGCACCGAACTGGGTGAATAAAGCCACTAGGCTTGACGCTGAGGAGACACTCGAGAGGCTATCCGTACTGAAGAATCCAAAAGCGACAACTCCTGGCCCTGCAGAGGTTTGAGTGTTGATTCCAGTCAAGGACTGGCCATCAGTAGTGCTTGACCGGAACACCTTACCGTCTGAGGTTTGGACACCAGCAGCAGTGGAACCAGTACCATTGTTTAGGGTATAAAGGGCGGCGCTAGATGTGAGTGCGGATGCAATGAGTGAAAAACTGGTTATTACAAGTTTCATATTTTAGTTTTAGTTTTAGTTTTAGTTTTACGCGTCTTGAACGAGCGCCTTCCGCTCCTCTTCCAAGCGCTTGCTGCGCGCGCGTGCCGCCACTTTTAGTTTTAGTTTTA
>JARWZU010000078.1 GCA_029866215.1 Akkermansiaceae bacterium | reverse complement strand
GGGTTCATGGAATACCCCGGGCCGATCTCCATGCCGCCGCCCGTGCGGACTTCGAAATGGAGGTGTGCCGGATAGTTTCCATTGGCCGTACCCACGGTGCCCACGCGCTCGCCCCTTGCGACGAGTGCGCCTGGGCGCGTGAAGATCTCACTCAAGTGGGCATACATCGACTCAAGCCGCCGACCGTCTGGCACGCGGTGTGCCACGACCACGACGTTTCCCCAGCCTGGCGATGGCTCCCCGGCGTAGACCACGAGACCATCCGCGATGCTGAATACTGGGTCGCCGAGGTCGGTGTTCATCCCGCCGATGCCGTTGAGGTCATCTCCCATGTGGTGGCCACCGCGTGAGTCGTTCATGTCCCAAAATTTCTGGGCGTTGTAGACCCACCCGGCATGGTTCGAGCCGAGCGGGGGGTCGAATCGCTGGGCGACGGGGATTTGTGCTGCTTGCCATGCCGACTGGAAATCGAAGCGATGGTCCAAGGGCGCCCTTTTCGGCATCGGCAAGGGCATTCCCGCCACGGCGGGAGGGTTCTTGGCGAGAATCAAGACGCCAGCCACCGCGCCGATCAGCACCAGGGTGGCGAGGGAGATCCATAAGTTCCGCGTGGGCTTGAGCATGAATGGCTGGGCAGGTTCGGTGATCCTCAACCCTAGACGCAAATGGAACGGGCCGCCAAGCTAAACGACGAGCTGCCGCAGGTGGGGTAAAGCGGAAATTTGGAAAGCAGAAAGCTGAAATGGCGAATACGGAGGCTCAAGCGTCGATTATTGGGCGAAAGGGAGGCTGCAATGCTGGCGGGAGAGTGATTTCTGCAAGTGGCTGGATTTGGTTGATTTACGCACGGGCGGTGTGCGGTTTTACACGCACCTCGGGTGATTTTACACTTACCTTGTGCCGTTTTGTACAAACCTAGAGGTCCATTTACACGCACCTTGGGCCGTTCTGCACGAACCTTGGCATCAACTCGCATGGACCTTGAGCCGTTCTGTACGGGGGTGGAGCCATCCTGCACTCACCTCGGGCCGGGCTGCCACGACCTAGGGAAGGATTCGCATGCACCTAGGGGCGTTTTCGCAGGCACCTTGGCACGTTCTGCAAGCACCTTAAGGTCCGCTACCATCACCTTCTAACAGACGGCACTCACCTTGGGCGAGGCTGTGCTGACCGCGCTTGGGAGTGGGAGAGAGGTGGGAGCGAGGTTTTTTAACCTCCGAGGCTGAAGGTGAGTAGGTGGGGGCGTGTCGATTGCCGGGGGCCTGAATGGCGGTGAAGAACCGCAAAAAGAGGCTTGCTCGGCTGCGGTCGGTGGCCTATATCAAGGGACTAGGTGCTGGTCTGGTGCCGTGAGACTTTCTCTAAAACTCACCACCGCAGCACAGATTTTCGGCACCCGCCGCTCAATGATTTCCTTGGAACGATCCGCCATGAACCTAAAAACCACTCGTTTCGATTGGTTTTCCCCCGCTGTCTCCGATCTATGATCCGGCGTCTGGTCCATCGTTCTGCATCCCTCTTCGCATCGTTTTCGTGCGGCGACTCTGGTCGTTTGTGCCGCGATGCGTCGCATCTACCCACTGGAGGACAACACCATCGCTAAGCCACAAAGAGACCCAAACAGGGGCCGTTTCCGCGACATGACGCGGATCAACGACCGAATCCGTGCACCGAAAGTCCGCGTCGTACTCGCCACCGGCGAACAACTTGGCGTGATGAGCTCGCGTGACGCACTTGCAAAAGCTCAATCGCTCGGACTCGATCTGGTCGAGATCGCCGGGCAAGTCGATCCGCCGGTCTGCAAGATCGTCGATTACGGGAAGTTCAAGTACGAGCAGGCCAAGCTGAAAAAGCAGAAGTCGAAGAGCGCGACCCGCATGAAGGAAGTGAAATTCCGCGTGGGCACGGGTCAGCACGACTACAACATCAAGCTGGGTCGGGCGGAAGGTTTCCTCGAAGCGAATCACAAGTGCCGCTTCGTCTTGCAGTTCCGCGGTCGTGAAAATGCTCACAAGGACCTTGGATTCGTCGTCCTCAACCGGATCATCGATGACCTGAAGTCGATGGCGCAAGTGGACCAACCCCCGCGCCTCAACGGACGGGCGGTCGCGATGATCCTCTCGCCGCTACCCGCGCATCAGCGCAAACGCAAATTCCACCTGTTCCATGGTGAACTCATGGAAGAAGACGATTTCGAAACCGATGCGGAGCAGGAAGACGACATCCCAGACGACGATTTCGTGCCGGATGAGGTGCCGGATGAGGTGCCCGATAAGGCCTCGGATGAAGCTGCTCCAAAGCAGGCGGAATAAGTTTAACGTGCCTGCTAGCGGCGAGGGGGTTTTCATCGCCCGCCGCTAGCAGGATTTTTTTAACCACTCGTAAGATTGCGACCCAACTTGGCCGATGCTCTATCTCTTTGATATCGATGGAACGCTCGTAGACACGGGCGGTGCGGGGATGAGGGCGTTGCAGGAGGCTACGCGCGAAGTTTTCGGGCACGAGGGGCCGGCACTGGACCTCGCGGGGAGCACGGATCTTGGGATCGTGGGGAGCATTCACCAACACTTTTCGATCGAATCCACTCCCGAGCGGGTGGACGCCTATTTCCAAGTTTATCTCGATCGGTTGGACTGGAATTTAGCGCATGGTGGGTTTCCGGGCCGGGTTCTGGGTGGTGCTGCGGATCTGCTTGTTGCGTTGGCCGCGCGGGCTGATGCAACGATTGGCTTGCTCACCGGCAATTTGGCGGGTGGGGCCGCAGCGAAAATGCGGCACTTTGGTTTGGCGAGTCACTTCCCCTTCGGCGCTTACGGCTGCGACCATGCCGATCGGAATCGCCTTGGCCCGATCGCCCTCGAACGAGCAGCCGTCCACGCGGGAAGAAATTTCACGCCTGAAGAAACTTGGGTAATCGGAGATACGCCCAAAGACATCGCTTGCGCTCATGCCATGGGTGCCCGCTGCCTCGCGGTTGCGACGGGTCAGTTCTCGTCCGAGCAACTCATGGAGCATCGGGCGGATGCGGTGGTTGAATCGTTGGGAGATGCACTCGGTTTGATTTGAATAGGGGGAGGCGAATCGGTTTCTGACGGATCGTCCGGTTTTCAGCCGACGATCGGGCCATGTAGGATTTTTTTGTATGCCGATCGCCACCGCCCTGCTTCACTGCACCTGTGTCCGCAATGCAGACAAACCCGACGGAAGATACCCTCCTGTTAGTCGATCCTGATCTTGATTTCTTGGATTGGGCTACCAAGCATCTTTCTGCCAAAAATTTGAGAGTTTTGCGGTGCGACAATGCGGCGAATGCGATCAAGGTGATCGAAAAAACTCCGGTGAGTGTGGTGGTCGCGGCCATGGATCTCGAGCCGTTCGACGGCCCAGAATTGCTCGGGCGCATCATGCAGCAAAGCCCGCAGACGCTCGTCATTCTCACGGCGGGTTTCCCCACGACCGGCCAGATCATCGAGGTGACCCAGCGCGGTGCCCACGATGTGTTGCGCAAGGAATCTCTCGCTTTCGAGCTCCGTCCCGTGATCGAGTCCGCGCTCCAGACTCACGATGACCGCCGTGCGGCGCATCACCCCGATGCGGAAATGCCCAAGCACGATGGACGGGTAAAAATGATCGGGATTTCCCGCGCGCTCCAAGAGGTTTTCAAGCTTGTCGGTCGCGTTGCGCGTTCCGATGCACCGGTCTTGATCGCTGGGGAGAGCGGGACGGGCAAAGAGCTCGTGGCCAAGGCAGTGCACGAATACAGCCCACGCCGACAGAAGGAAATGATCACCATCAACTGTGGTGCCATTCCTGAAAATTTATTAGAAAGCGAATTGTTCGGTCACGAGAAAGGTTCCTTCACCGGAGCGATTGCCCGTCGCGCTGGCCGATTCGAGCAAGCGGACGGCGGAACGCTCTTTCTCGACGAAATCGGGGACATGCCGCTGTCGATCCAAGTGAAGCTCTTGCGCGTTCTGCAGGATGGTTCATTTTCACGAGTGGGTGCAAATGAGACGATGACCACCGATGTCCGGATCGTAGCAGCCACGCACAAAAATCTATCAGACGAAGTGGCGGCGGGGCGATTCCGTGAAGATCTCTACTACCGGCTTAACGTGGTGGAAATCAAGATTCCTGCGCTGCGTGAGCGCTTGGAAGACATCCCGCTTCTCGCGGAATTTTTCCTTCAACGCATCACCCGGAAGAATGGCATGGCCCGCATCCGGATTTCGGCCGAGGCCGTGAGCACACTGCAGGCCCATCATTGGCCAGGAAATGTGCGCGAACTCGAGAACACCATCGCCCGTGCCTGTGCCCTTGCGTCATCGCAGATCCTTCTTCCAGCAGATATTCCGTTAGCATCGGCACCGCGCAAGGCGCCAGATGGATTCAACGCCTCGCTGGACAAGTTAATCAATACGGCACCTACCGATGTGAACCTGCTTGATTGGCTCGGTGGCGAAGTTGCCAAGCGCATCCTTGAGCGGTCGGATGGTGACCTCAAGGAAGCCTCAATCGCCATGAATCTTCCTCTAGCAGAACTTAGGAAATTGCTGGCGCAGAAAAAATAATTCCGATGTTTCACGCCATCGATCATCCGCTCATCGCAGAGGAGTTGACCAAGCTTCGCAACCCCGAGTGCCCCTCGCCCGAGTTTCGGCAGCGCGTGCGCCGGATCGCTTCATTGATGGTTCCTAGCGTCACAGCGAATCTCGAAACCACCGTGGTTCCCTGCCAAACGCCGCTCGAGATCACCTCGGGCAGTCATGTCGCGCGGGAGATCATTCTCGTCCCAGTGCTACGCGCAGGGCTAGGATTTCTCGACGGTTTTCTAGATTTGATTCCGCAGGCGTCCGTCGCGCACATCGGCCTAGCGCGCAACGAGCACACGCTGCAGCCTGAGCCATATTACCTCAAGCATCCACCGGTTTTGGGCGAGAGCGAGATCATCATCCTCGACCCCATGCTCGCGACTGGCGGGTCTGCGATTGAGGCCGTCCGTAGCCTTCGGGATGCTGGCGCGCGCCATATCCGGTTCGCCTGTCTCGTGGCCGCGCCCGAGGGGGTCGCTGCGCTGGAGGACGCGTTTCCTAGCTTGGAGATTTATGCTGCTTGCCTTGACCGCTGTCTGAACGACTTTGGATACATCCTGCCTGGCCTAGGCGATGCGGGAGACCGACTATATGGCACTTGCGGCTAACCGTGGTTTTCCGATCATCAGGGCTGGCAATGAGCCGGTTATCTCTATATTTTTCGCCAGTCCGATGAAATGGTGGCCAAAATTATCACTGCTCCTGTTTTCCCTGCAGCCGTTGCTGGGTCAAGGTGAGGTCGTGGCCACGCCGAGAGAGCAAAAAGGGGATGATGCCCTAGCGGCTGGCTTGTGGGAGGTCGCTGAACTTCATTTCAAGGAGTGCCTTGCCGAATCAGCGTCCACCACTCCCGAGGCGCGAGCCAGACTGGCCATTCATCTCGCCGAGTCGTTGATCCGCGGCGGAAATCCCGCTGAGGCCGTCGAGTTGCTTGAGCAATCATGGATTTCGGGAAATCCCGCAGCCCCATTTTGGAAAGCCCAAGCCTTGGCTTCTCGAGGCAATCTCGCCGCGGCCTCCGTTCTTTTGTCAAAGCTCCTAAGTGATCCCGCCGCCCCCCATCGCATCGAAGCGGCGTTTACCCTAAAAAATCTTCAACTGACACTCGGGCAGCCTCAATCTGCACTTGATACACTCGGCGCGCTCATTCCGGAGGCCTCCCCCGCAACCCAAGCGAAGATCCGACTCGAGCAGGTCGAAATTCTAATTGATCTCGACCGCGCCACCGAAGCACGCAGTTTGCTTTCTGCAATCGACTCCGTTGCAGCTTCTGACCAGCCGATCGCTGCATTTTTAACAGCTCAACTACTACTTAAAGAAGGCCGCTTCGCCGAAGCGCGGGTTGGATTCCAAGAACTCATCAATCATCCCCAAGGACAATCGCTCGAACGCTATCACCTCGCCGCCATCGGTCTTGCCGACGCGATCATGGCTGAGGGAAACCCACAGGAGGCTTCGAGCTTGCTGATCGGATTTCTTGATGATCACCCGACCTCACCGTTCCTCGATGCGATTTTTCAACGGTTGGTGCAGGGCGTGCCGTCTAAACCGAAGGCAAACGATTCGACGCTTGAGGGCATCGCTCGTTGGATCACGCCTCCGACGATACCTGCAACCGGGTTGATCGCGGCTTCCTCAACTGCGAACGCCTCTGTCGCCGCTGCATGGCCAGTGACGCGAATTTCGAGTGACCTAACCGAGCTTCGTGTGTTTTCGCTCTACACCCGAGCGCTTGTCGTTCATCGGTTTGCAACGAAGGAGGCCAACGCGGAATCTAAGCAACTCTTGAGGCGCTTGCTTCTCGAAAATGCCGATCATGCCCTTGCCCCGCGGGCACTCTATCAGCTGGCAAGATGGGCTCTCGAAGAAGGCTCGGTGGAGCAGGCATTTTCAATACTCGCAGCTCTTAGGGACTCCGCCACCTTATTGGATCTCAAAGGTGAAGCAACGTTTCTAGAAGCTCGTGCCACTTGCTTGAATGGCGACCCAACCAAAGCCATTCAGTTATTCGATGCAGCTGCCCTTGAGTTGACTGGGGCAAATGCTCGGACTGCGCGACTCATGTCGGCGATCGCCCGTCTTCGCAGTGGAGACTTCAGCGGCACTTCGCTCATCCAACACCAAAATGCCGCTACCGATGATGAACTGGAAGCAGACATCGAGCTTGAGCGTGCCCTTGCCATACCAACTCCGAATTCTGCTAGGCCATTGCTTGAGGAATTTCTTCGCCGATTCCCGAGTCATCCGCGAGTTGCGGAAGCGAAACTTGCCGCGATAGAGGCTGCACTGAATAGCCCGAACCCGGACCTTGAATTTGCTAAAGTCCAATTGGATAGCATGTTAGAAAATGGCGAAAGTCCAAGCGCCGCCACCGCACCGAGAATCGCGCTGAATCGCCTTAAGATCGCAGACCTTTCAAACGATGCGAAGGCCACGGCGACCATCGCCGAATCGATCATCGCGCAATACCCATCAGACCCCGCGGCAGCGGAAGCCGCGTTAACATTAGGGCGAAGCCTTTTTCAATCCGGTAGCTACAATGCTGCCAGGCTGGTCCTTGAAAAACTTGCAGCATCTGACACGCATTCGGCAAATGCGCAGGCTGCATGGCTTCTCGCCGCCCGCGCGGCAGCACTCGGCGGAACTCCTCACTCGAAAGAAGAGGCTCTGATCCTTTTTGATAAGGCCATCGGAACGAGCGGGCCCGTGAGCTCGATCGCGATTCTCGAAAAGGCAAAACATCTCATCAACCTCTATCGACTCAGTGATGTCTCGACTTTTTTATCCAAGTGGATGACGACCTTGCCGGAAACCGATCCACTTCAACTACCTGCAGGTCTTCTGTTAGGTGATGCTTTGTATGCACAAGGAAGTTCAAATCCTGCCTCACTGGTAGAGGCTCTCGCAGTGTACGATAAGTTGCTGAAGCAGGCAGTGAACCAGACGGCGTTGCTGAATCGGCTTCAATACCTCCGAGGCCTCACCCTTGAGCAACTTCCGGATGAATTGGATCCAGCAAAAAAGCGAAATAAACAGGCGCTCCAAGCCTACCACTCGGTGCTGGAAGTCACCACCCGACCCACGGAATGGTATTATTTTGAGAGCTGCGGATTTCGCGCAATTACATTGTTAGAAAATGCCCAACGTTGGCGGGAGGCTGTAAATGTCGCCAATCAAATCGCTTCTTTCAAGGGGCCCCGCGCCGAGGAAGCCTCCACACGCGCAAGCCAACTCCAGCTCAAGCACATGATTTGGGAGGACTAATGCAACCATCACTAACAATCATCTAACCCATTTTATTTATGCTAAATCTACTCGTCACTGGAAAATCCGGCCGCATGGGCCAAGCGGTGCTTGAAGCAGCCGCTCAAGCCAATGTCAATGTTGCGGCCACTCATGACACAGGTGAAGATCTAATCGCCGCGATCGCGAAGGCCAACTGCGCCATTGACTTTACCATTCATTCATTCACCGCCACCGTCGTCGAAGCGGCGCTAAAACATAACGTTCGTCTTGTGATTGGTACCACTGGACATACCGATGAAGAGCGTGCCCTCATTCACGAGGCAGCTAGGTCAATCCCGATCGTTTATGCAGCCAATTATTCAGTCGGCGTCAATACGCTCTTTTGGCTGACTCGCCAAGCCGCTCGGATTCTCACTCAAGATCGCTTTGACATTGAGGTGACCGAAATGCACCACAAACACAAGATCGACGCGCCCTCCGGTACCGCTCGCAGGATATTGGAAATTCTTAACGAGGAAACGGGAACGACCTACCAAAACGATGTGGCGCATGGACGCATCGGTAACATCGGGCCACGCAAGCTCCGCGAGATCGGCATGCATACGCTTCGTGGTGGCGATGTCGTTGGCGATCACACGGTGCTTTTCGCAGCTGATGGCGAGAGGGTCGAACTGACTCACAAGGCGTCATCACGCCTGACCTTTGCTGCAGGGGCGGTCCGGGCCGCTCGGTGGCTTCAAGATCAGCCGGTCGGGCTTTACGACATGCAGGACGTGCTTGGCCTAGCCTAATAGATGCAACCAGATCTCAATACGAGAATGACATTCATGCGCTCCCTATCAAAACTTCCATTGCTGCTCATTCTAACGGCTTGTGAGCCCAAGAAAAACGAAGATGTCGGTAAGCCTGCACCCGTCCCACAGGCCTCAGTTGCGGATTCCCAAGGTTCCCGTCGCGCCGATTTCAAGTCGTCAGTGGTGCGTGTGAGTTCCACCCAGCAATCATGGAATGCCGGCCAGCCATGGGAAAAAAACCCACCTACCCAGCGGCGGGCGCTCGCTGCGATCGTGGGTCCTCAACGGGTTCTAACCACTTCCGAAATGGTCGGCGATGCGACCTATCTTGAGCTTGAATCGCCGGATGGCACGCACTTTGCGCAAGCAAAGGTGATCGCGGTGGACTACGAAGCAAATCTTGCTTTGTTAGGCCCTGCTTCTGAAGACGAAGGGAAGTCTCTGTTCGAGCACACGGTCCCGCTTGAAATGAACACGCCTCCTACCATCGGAGAAGGAGTTCAGATCATCCAAATCGAGGAAAACGGCCAAACCATTCTCACCGATGGTAGTATTCAAAGTATCGATGTCACATCGGATTTCTTGCCAGGCAATCGTTTCCTGACGTACTTGGTCAAAGCATCCATGCAGAGCGTCACCAGCAGCTTTTCGTTGCCGGTGCTTCATGAGGGCAAGATGGTAGGTGTTCTAACAGGTTATCAAGCCAAGGATCAGATCTGCAATGTAATTTCCACAGATATCATCAACCGCTTCATCGGGGAAGCCTCCGATGGCGACTACCGAGGGTTTCCAAGTTTAGGAATATCTACTGCAAAGACAGAGGACCCATCGTTCCGGCAGTGGCTTAAGCTAAACGAACACGACGGTGGACTTTACATCCACGGCGTGCGGAAAGGCGGTGCCGCGCAAGTGGCCGGGGTTAAGGAGGGTGATGTCTTGCTAGCCATTGATGATCACCCGATCGATCGCCGCGGTTTCTATCAGCACCCAGTCTACGGAAGTCTTTTTTGGGGCCACTTGGTCCGCGGGGAAAAATCGACAGGCGACGCTCTCACGCTTTCTGTGGTTAGGGAGGGCAAGCCCATGGAACTTAGGGCGATGCTTACTCGTGAAGATGAGAATTCCAAATTGGTGCCTGCCTATCAATTTGGTAAAGCACCCAATTTCATGATCAAGGGCGGCTTGGTCTTCCTTGAGCTCACGCGCCCTTTGTTAGAAGCGTTTGGTGAAAATTGGGAAACTCGGGCACCACTTGAATTCCTCGATGCGCTTGAAAATCCTGAAAAGTATGAAGACAGAGTGGATCGCATTATTTTCCTCAGTCGATCCATCCCGACCCCTGCCACTGTGGGCTACGAATCCGTTAGAAACCTTGTCGTTCGCAAGGTCAACGGTAAGGAGATCAAGAACATGCAAGGTCTCATTGATGCCTTCAAAGGAAACCTTGGGGAGCGCCACATCATTGAGTTCGCGGAGGATCAATTCAAACTCTATCTCGACGAGGCAACCTCTGCAGCGGTTGATACCCAGCTGCTTCAACACGGTATCAGTCGGCTTTCTAGAGCGGAATAATCAGAAATGCGGCTCGCGCCGCCAACCGATAAGACTGATCCTTCATGAAGTTCGTATCACGCATCATGGTTTCGGCCGCCATCTTCATGGCGTTCCATGTAGGATCCGCGACCGCAGCACCCTCTGTGCGTAATGTGCTATTCATCATCGCGGATGACCTGAATACCTTTTTGGGATGCTACGGAGATCCGCGAGCCAAAACTCCAAACATCGACCGATTGGCAGCGCGCGGTGTGCGCTTCGACCGTGCCTATTGTTCTCAGCCACTGTGTGGACCTAGCAGAAATTCGATTCTAACTGGTCTCTATCCTAATAGCACGGGAATCCTCGCCAATGCACAGATTTTCCGCCAAAGCATTCCGACTCAGATCAGCCTTCCACAGGCGTTTCGCAACCAGGGTTGGTTCGTAGCGCGGGTGGGAAAGCTCTATCACTACGATGTGCCGATGTCGATTGGCACTGCTGGACATGATGACCCCGCGTCATGGGAAGTTCAGATAAATCCCGCAGGCGTGGATCACTTGGAGGAGGAAAACAAGATCGTGAGCCTTTCGCCCGGAAACTTCGGCGCGACCCTCAGTTGGTATGCTTCCCCCAAGGCCGATGCTGACCACACGGATGGCAAGGTCGCGAGCGAAGCCGAATGGATTTTGGAACGCTGTGCGAAACAGCAGGACCGACCGTTCTTTCTCGCCGTGGGCTTCTTCCGGCCCCACACCCCCTTCGTTGCCCCGAAGTCTCCCTATTTTGACGAATATGCGGAGGCTGACATGCCAATCGTCACTGGAGTAAAGGAGGATCAGTACGATATTCCACCGGCAGCGCTCGCAAGTCGCAAGGCGGAGGAGGAGAAGATGACCGACACCCAACGCCGTCAAACGATGCATGGCTACTACGCCAGCATTAGCTTCATGGATGCCCAAGTCGGGCGAGTGATTGATGCGCTCGATCGATTGAAGCTTACAGATAGTACCATTGTTGTTTTCACCAGCGATCACGGCTATCACATGGGCGAACATGGATTGTGGCAAAAACGCAGCTTGTTCGAGGAGAGTACTCGAGTTCCTCTCTTGATCATTGCGCCAGGAGTTACACCTCAAGCGGCAGTAGCCAAATCGCCGATGAGCCAGGTTGATCTTTATCCAACGCTCGCCGGACTCTGTGGCATCAAGACGCCCTCTAACCTCCAAGGCCAGAACCTCATCAAAACGTTGATTGATCCTAGCGAGGTGGGACGGGGCTGGGCGGTCACTCGAGGAACCCAGGGCTACAGTTTACGCACCGAGCGCTGGCGCTACACCGAATGGGATGAGGGAAAGCAAGGCCATGAGCTCTACGACCATAATGCTGATCCTAAAGAGCTTAAGAATCTCGCAAATGATCCTGCCCTTGAGCAGATCGTTAAATCGCTTTCCGAGCAGCTTCGATCAGCAGTTAAGACGACATTCCCGCCCTCGGGCAAGACGCCGGAAATCAACGAAGGTCTTTGGACTCCAAGCTTCTAATATGTTCTTTCATTCCCATGCATTGGAAGATCCTAATGTTGGGATCGGGACTTCCTGCGGTCTCGGTAGCGCCCCGAGCTGCCGAACGCCCCAACATCCTTTGGCGAAGTAGCGAAGACAACGCGACCCTGTTAGGCTGTTATTCGGATCCCATGGCAAGCACGCCAACCTTGGACTAGCTCACTCGCGATGAAATTCTTTTTGAAAACGGTTTTGCTCAGCCGGTTTGTGCGCCATCGCGGTTCGCGTTGATCACTGGCACGTTCGCAGCATCCTCCGATCCAGAAAATCATATTCGGGCCGAGAGAAAAAATCCGTCATGGATGACGGGTTTTCCTGAGTTTTTGCGTAAGGTGGGCTATTTCACCGTGAGATTGATACCCCGCTCAGGGTGTGTAGCCCTCGCCATGGTTGA
>JARWZU010000016.1 GCA_029866215.1 Akkermansiaceae bacterium | reverse complement strand
CTGCTGCGGGGGACGCCGAGGGTGGTGCAGATCGGTCGGATGCCATGGCCGGTGGTTTGGTGGATGTCATCGATCATTTGCCGGAGTTGAGTTGGGGTCTGGTGCCGAGGATGACTGCGGCTTTTTTTAAAATGTCATTCTCCTGTTTGAGGAGAGAGTTTTCGCGTCGCAGGGCGCGGGTCCAGCTTCCATTGATAGAGTGGGTTACGGCCGATGCAGAGTTCTTCGGCGATTTGGGGCACGGGCTTTCCGGTGTTGATGAGTTCAACGGCTTGGGCTTTGAACTCTGGGGTGTAGCGTCTGCGTGGCTTGGTACTCAACTGGGCTGATGATACAGGTGGTGGTCAAAAAATTTAGCTCACCACATACCTCAAAGCATCCAGTGACAATAATGTCACTCTTCAATGATCGCATAACTGCGAAATCAATTTAGAACTCGCACCTCTTTCCGCTCACAGTCTCCTCAACCTCCCTTTTCCAGTCTCCTCAATCTCCCTTTTCCAGTCTCCTCAATCTCCCTTTTCCAGTCTCCTCAATCTCCCTTTTCCAGTCTCCTCAATCTCCCTTTTCCAGTCTCCTCAATCTCCCTTTTCCAGTCTCCCCAATCTCCACCTATAATTCTAGTTTCATACTCAATTTTTATGTTCATCCGTGTACCAATCATGTTGATTTTCTCTCGACTTATACCAGCTCTGCCAAACGTGCTTGTCGTTGGCTTCGCTTCTTGGCTCTGTTGCCTTATCACGACCTCAGTTCAGGCATTCCCCCCTGCACCTTATTATACACTTTTCGGTACGGTACGCGACGCCGCAGGCCGGACGATCACCGAACAAGGGTACAATGTGGTCCTACTCAGGAGCGGCACCGAGATAGCTCGCACACCGGTAACCACAAACCGAGCCGCCATGAGTTACGAATTGAATATCCGCATTGACGGAAACCGCTCGAACACCACGATTTATTCGCCGCAGGCCCTAGCGGCAGCCGGGTTGTTCACCCTAGCAGTGCCTAGGACGAACCCTTTCAATAGTCAGGTTACTTGGTATTACCCGATCGAAGTGAGCGGAAATCTCACTGCGGGCAAGGGAGGAGAGCGCGTCCGCTTAGACCTCACGCTCGGCGAGGATAGTGACGGGGATGGCTTGCCCGACGCCTGGGAAGAATACCAACTCTATTACGCCGATTACGATTATGAAAATCTTGCGCTCATCGACAAGAACGGCGACTTCGATAAGGACGGCCAATCGAATTGGTTCGAATACGTGGCGGGGACCTTTGCAACCGATGCAAGGCAGACCTTCAATCTGAGCATCAAAGAGAAGCACGCGGACAGGGTTCGCTTTGAGTTTTATGGGGTCACCGGCAAGACTTACACGATTGAGAGCACACTCGACATGAGGACGTGGACGCGGATCGATTTTGCCGTTAGCGCGCCTGGCATTGGCGACAAGTCCTATCTCGCGACGCGAGTCGGAGTTCTCTCCGCCTTTGCGGTACCTCGCTCAAGCTCCATGGAATTTTACCGTCTCACTGTTCAATGAAAATACTGCTCCTTTCCCTCATCTCAGTTCTTCTCACCACCTTTGTCCACGGACAATGGATGACCACTACGTATACGCTCAAGGGCGGGTGGAACGCAATCTATCTCCATGGCGATGCCAGCTACGATACGATTGAAAACGTCATTTCCCAATCCCAAGTCCTTGAGATCTGGCGTTGGAATACCAGTCCAACTCAAGTTACCTTTACCGATAGCCCCTCTAAGCCTTCTGCGGGTGCCATTGAGTGGAGTGTTTGGAAAAGAGGGCTACCCGACGAATCAACCCTCACCAGGCTTACCGGACAGTGTGGGTATCTGGTCAAGTGCAACGGCAATAGGGACAACACTTACTCCTTCGATCTCAAGCACTCACCGACGCTTCCAGAAAATTCGTGGGTGCGCAATGGAGCAAACTTGTTGGGCTTTCCTGCGCCTACTACTAGTTCGAATGCCACATTCACAAATTACTTCGAAACGTTTCCTCTGGCCATTGACACATCCGCAAAGATATACAAATACACCGGCGGCAATTTATCAAGTACTTCCCCAAGAAACCCAGATGCTATCCTCTCTTCTGCCTACGGAACTGAGACCGTGGATCGCACCAAGGCTTACTGGTTCTCCGCAGAGGTTACTAGCGATTTCTATGCACCCATCGAAATCGGCTTGAGTAACTCGAAGAGAGTCGATTTCGGAAGCTCGGGGAATACAGTAACTCTTCGCCTGCGCAACCGGACCTCTGGTAACGTCACCGTGACTCTGACCCCCACCGCCAGTCAGGCCGCCCCTCTTTCCGCGACCCCTGTAGCCGGGTCAGTATCATTGACCCGGAAAACCTTTAACCCGGACACCGCTGAGTGGACGTCGACCGCTTTGGGATCGTCTTTCAGCACAGAAATCGAGGGATCTCGCACAGTGGAAATCGTGCTGGGCATTGACCGTGGTGCCATGACGGGCTCGCCGGGTGCGTTCTTCGCTTCGTTACTGCGTGTCAAGGATAGCACAAACCTCATGGACGTGTACCTACCGGTCACTGCTAGGCAGGCATCACTGGCGGGTCTATGGGTGGGTGACATCCAGCTCAACAGCGTGAGCAACAAGGTTTCAAACCCAGGTCGTGCCACGGCGACCATAGCCGGTGGAGCCGTCACTGGATTGACCGTCGTTGGCTCGGGTGGTTTTGGCTACGTCACCCCGCCCACGGTCACGATCACCCCCCCTGCGGGCAACGACATGATTTTGGCGACGGCGACCGCTGGGATTAACTCTGCAAACCGAACGGTGACCTCGCTGACCCTCGGGACTGAGGGCTTTGGCTATAATACACCCCCAACCGTGACGCTGAGCGCGCCGACTGCCTCGGTATCCGCCAGTTATACGGCTAGTTTATCTAGCAACGGCACCGTCAGCAGTTTTACTCCTGTCAACGTGGGCTTGGGATATAGAACCGCCCCGACGGTGACGATCAGTGCGCCGCCCTCAAGTTCAGATGCCACAGCAGAGGCGGTCATGAATGGGAAAAGCTTGCACTCGATCTCGGTCAACTCCGGTGGAGGCTTTTATTTGGAGAGACCTACGGTGACAATCGACCCGCCAGCGGCGAGGACCACCGCCAACGCAACAATCTCGGGCAATGCTAGCGACTGGTCGATCACCAAGGGAGTGAATGGCTCGGGTTATAGCACGGTTCCAACCGTGAATATTTCGGGTGGTAACGGCACGGGCGGGAGAGCGACCGCCACCCTCGGTCTAACCGCCGATAGCTTCACGATCAACTCAGGGGATAAGATATACACAACTGCGCCAAATGTGGTGATTACGGGCGGCAATGCAACGGGTGGCAATGCAACGGTAGGGGCGACTGCCAACGCAACCCTCTCTTCTTCTGGTTTAGTGACGGGCATCACGATCAGCAACATGGGCGAAGGCTACTCCACCAGACCCGACCTCATCTTCCAAGGTGGTAATAGCACCTTTGGAACCGTCACGCCCACGGCGGTCGGAAATGCCGACTATTTCGCAGTGAGTAAGCTCACGAAGGTTTCAAACGGAAACTATACTTTAACGCCCGACACCGTGACGATTACAGCACCACCTGCCCCCATCCAAGCTATAGCAACCGCCGTGCTCACGAACGGAACCGTGTCGGCAATCAACCTGACGAATAATGGAACTGGCTACCTCAGCAAGCCGAATGTGAGTATGAATGGAACTAGTAATGCCACAGCTCAGGCGATCATGAGTGGAAGAAGCTTGAGCGGGGTCACGGTCACCTACGGTGGAGGCTTTTATTTGGCGGGACCTACAGTGACAATCAGTGCGCCGACGTCGAGGGCCAACGCCACCGCAACAATCTCGGGCAATGCTAGCAACTGGTCGATCACCAAGGTAGGGTCTGGCTCGGGTTATAGCTCGGTTCCAACCGTGACGATTTTGGGGGGTAACGGCACGGGTGGCAATGCGACCGCCACCCTCGGTCTAACCACACATAGCTTCACGATCACCTCTGGGAATAAGTCATACACAACTGCGCCAACTGTGGTGATCTCGGGTGGCAATGCATCGTTAGATGCGACTGCCAACGCAACCCTCTCTTCTGGCACCTCTGGTTTAGTGACGGGCATCACGATCATCACCATGGGCGAAGGCTACACCACCACCCCCTCGCTCAACTTCCAAGGTGGTAATAGCACCTCTGGAACCGTCGGGCCCACGGCGGTCGGAAATGCCGACTATTTCGCAGTGAGTAAGCTCACGAAGGTTTCAAACGGAAACTATACTTTAACGCCCGACACCGTGACGATTACAGCACCACCTGCCCCCGTGCAAGCGACGGCAACCGCCGTGCTCACGAACGGAACTGTGTCGGCAATCAACCTGACGAATAATGGAACTGGCTACTTCAGTAGGCCGTCGATAACGCTCACTGCGCCGCCCTCAAGTTCGAATGCGACGGCTAATGCGACCATGAATGAAAAAAGCTTGAGCGGGGTCACGGTCACCAATGGCGGAGGCTATTATTCGATTACACCCACGGTGACAATCAGTGCGCCGACGGCGAGGGTCAACGCCACCGCAACAATCTCGGGCAATGCTAGCAACTGGTCGATCACCAAGGGAGAGAATGGCTCGGGTTATAGCACGGTTCCAACCGTGTTGATTTCGGGTGGTAACGGCACGGGCGGCAATGCGACCGCCACCCTCGGTCTAACCGCCGATAGCTTCACGATCACCTCTGGGAATAAGTCATACACAACTGCGCCAACTGTCGTGATTACGGGCGGCAATGCAACGGGTGGCAATGCAACGGTAGGGGCGAATGCCACCGCAACCCTCTCCTCTGGCACCTCTGGTTTAGTGACGGGCATCACGATCAACAACATGGGCCAAGGCTACTCCACCAGACCCAACCTCACCTTCCAAGGTGGTAATAGCACCTCTGGAACCGTCGGGCCCGAGGCGGTCGGAAATGCCAACCAATTCGCAGTGAGTACGATCACGAAGACTGCAAACGGGACCTATAGCTTGGCTCCGACCACCGTAAGCATTACCCCACCACCTGCCCCCATCCAAGCTATAGCAACCGCCGTGCTCACGAACGGAGCCGTGTCGGCAATCAACCTGACGAATAATGGGACTGGCTACCTCAGCAGGCCGACGGTCACGATCGGTGGAACAATCCACAGTCTTCCCCCCTTCGTGACTCCGGTGACGGCCACGGCCAACGCCACGCTGAACAGCGGGTTCACTGTGGCAAGCGTCACCCGGAATGCTACGGGCGCAGGCTACTTGTCCCCGCCGACAGTCACGATTTCGGCCCCACCTTTTGCAATCCAAGCCTTAGCGACTGCAACCGTTAGCAACAACCGTGTTGCGGGCTTCACCATCACCAATGAAGGCTATGGCTACGACAGTGCGCCTACCGTGACGCTGGGTGAGCCAACGATGAGCGGTCAAGGGGCGCGTGCCACCGCGATTATGAGAAATGGGTCGATCACCGGTTTCAACATTTATTATCCCGGCAGTGGTTATACCGTCGTCCCTGCCGTGACGATTTCTGCGCCGCCCGCGCTCACGGGTACAGGCACCCAGAGTGCCTTCAAGCTACGCACCCTTTTGCATGTGACCCCTACCGGCACGGCAAAGCTACTCTCCAAGGCATATCTCGGGGCGCTTGCGGTGGCTCCGAACAGCGAAGGAATCTCCACTTCTGAAGCCCTGCTGCAAACCTCCAGTCTCGGGATGGCTCGGCGTTTTACCTCCGCACACCTGCCCACGGGAAGAGTGATCAGCGCTAACGGGACGGTGGCCCTTGGTAACAATTTGGCCTGCACCATCTCACTACCCTACGACGATCCGAGCAATCCCTTCGTCCATCAGTTCCACCCGGATCACGACAATAAAGATACCCGCTTCGAGCCCGCGCCTGAGGGTTACGAAAGCTATGACATTAGCCGTGTGGGAACCTTCACGTTCACCACTACCCCGCCTAATGGAGCCGACGTCCCCGGTTGGGGCAGCTCGGTGATCGGTGGCACCTACCGTGAGATCGTTACGGGTCTCCACAGCAGTGCCATCCAGCTCGATGGAGCCTTCGAACTCCGCCGAGCCTCCGAAATTGGAACGCTTTCGGAATAAACCAGAATAAACCAGAATAAATCGCACACACCCTTTTGAATATCTCATATCTAACTAAACTTATACAACCTACATGAAAACGATCACTCGCATCCTCACCTTCACGCTCCTCTCCTGGGCATCCTTGTTTGCCGACGTTCCACTCAAGATCAGCTACCAAGGGCTTGTTTATGATTCAGGCGGGGCCGTGCTTAATCCCACTTCCGCGAGCAACCGCAAGGTCATCTTCCGGATTTGGGATGAAGCAAGCGGTGGAAACCGTCTATGGACGGAGGAACAAGTCGTCACGATCTACAAAGGTGAGTTCAGTGTGCTTCTGGGCACGGGTTACGATGCGACGGGTTCGGAAGCGGGTCAGCTCCGCCCTTCCCTCAACGAGGTGTTCAGCGGCACTAACGTGAACCGCTACCTTGAAATCATGGTGGACAGTGGCGACAATACCATCAACGCCACTGATAGAGTGATTAGTCCTCGCCAAACGATTGGCACTGCAGCATTTGCAATTCATGCTAAAACCGCAGAGGGTATCAGCAATAACAATGATTTTAACATCACGCCCAATGCTGGTCTTGGTTATTATAGCGCCAACAGGACATGGACTAACCTTACAATCAACGGACCTGTGCTCTATGGTACAGATTCTGGAGTTTTGGGAACGGAAACGGCGAACAACACTCAAAAAACCGCACTCTTTTGGAACAGTTCAGGCCAAGTTGGCATCGGTGCGACGAGCAGCTTTGGCTCGAACAGCACAAAGTTGGTTTTGCAAGCGGATGATACCAACGTAACCGCCAGTCAGCTAGTGATCCGTGGCGATACCGACCTCACTGAGCGGCTTCTCATTGGATTCGACACCAGCAACAATCGCGCGACCCTCCAGTCCTGCACCTCGGCCAGCAACAACGGGTCCTTATTGCTCAATCCCAGCGGCGGCAACGTCGGCATCGGCGTCGTTTCTCCCGCAATTCGCCTCAGCGTCGATGGAGCGATTGGTGCAACCAGCGCTGGCGGCCATGTTTTTGGCACGAGTACCACCACTGGCCTGTTCTCACCAGCCAGCGGGTCCCTCTCTCTAAATACGGATGGTATCAGGCGACTAAACATCACTAGCAATGGCACTGTCGGCATCAATGGCACTGTCGGCATCGGCATCGATTCTCCCATTAGTACTGCAAAGCTCCATGTAGATGGGGGGAATATTCAGGTCAATAATGGGATTATCCATGCCGAACATACCGCCAATCCTCGTGTAACAGTGTCGACGGGTTCAATTAACTCACATCTAGGAGTAGCCACGGCCGCAGGGAGTTTCTCAAGCTCTGCAGCGGCTGGGGATACTGTGTTACAGGCGGCATCGACAACCGGAAAGCTGCATCTTCTGACCGGTAGTGGCGCTTCGTCGATCACGATTGACTCCAGCAAGAATATAGGTATCAATACATCTAATCCGTCGAGTCGATTGACCGTCGCCGGGGACATGAAGGTAGACAATGGTGACATTTTCTTAAGTAATAATAAGATTATATACACTAAAAATGCCAGCGACAATCAAGAACCTTTTTGTTGGCCACGCGGGGCCGACGATGCCACTTACCTAAACTACGGCACCGGTGGGCTTTTGATTCGTGACAATTCCAATAACCCAATGGTGCGGATAACTCCCGAGGGTTATGTCAAGATGAGCACGGACTGGGCTGGTGGCATTCTGAATGTCGGAAAAAGAGGCAATAGTACAATTTACATCAATGGCTATCTCGACACCAACGGCGGCCAGTCGGGTGATTCAAACACAAACCGCCAAGTATCTGTCCAAGCTCAAGGAATGCTTCTTGGAGAAATTGTCGCCGTTTACTCGGATGCCCGGATCAAAACGGATCTTCATGTGAGCGATACGGCTAAGGATCTGGAAACTCTGATGGGTATCGAAATTACCGATTATCATTACAAAGATAAGGTTGCTAGCAATAACGGCCCGCAGAAGAAGGTGATCGCGCAGCAGGTTGAGAAGGTTTATCCGCAGGCGGTTAGTCAAATATCAGGCTTGGTTCCCGATGTCTTCAAGAAGGCGGCGGTCAAGGACGGCTGGGTGGAGCTAGCGAGTGATCTCAAGAAAGGCGAGCGGGTCAAACTCATCGGCAAGAAGGCTGAGTCGATTCACGAGGTGCTAGAAATCCGCGACGGTGCCTTCCGCCCGGATGGCCAAGTGGGTGACGAGCAAGTGTTCGTTTACGGCCGCGAGGTGAAGGATTTCCGCATGGTGGACTACGAAGCCATCTCGATGCTCAATGTCTCCGCCACCCAGGAATTGGCCCGCAGGCTGCAGGCTGAGAACGCTGCGCTACGCCATGAGCTTGCGGAGCAAGAGAAGCGTGCCACCGCAAATTCTGCAGTGGATGCAGCCCAAAATGCCAGGCTGGTCGCGCTTGAGAAGTTGCTGACGGAGAAGTCGGGTGTCCCGCAGACCGTCTCCATCAAAGCTGGAGAATAAATTTGGGTTTTTGGATAACGGTGTTTCGTAACCTCGCAGAGTGGAGCATTCATCTTTCATCTGCTTGCATCGAATTGCCGTATCCTTCATCCCATTGACCCTTTTTCCATGGATCACCGCTCACTAAACAATTGCCCTCAATTCCCGTGAATTTGCTTTCCCTTATCCAATGCTTCGCTCTCGTGAGTCTGGCTGCTGCCCCTCTGGTTCAGGCCCAGGCACAAGCTTCCTCGCTGCAATTTTCCCAGAAAAACGCCCTGTACCATCCCTTGAACCAGGCTGGTGGTGGCAACGGAACCGCCTATGGCCCGCCAGGGAGTGCGAGTATCCCGATCACAAACAATGGGACTCTTGGTGCAACTCCCGGTAGCAACAACCGAGGGTTGGGGCAGAGTAGTGGTTCAACGGCGGCAGGACGTACAGATGCTGATGCGCCAACATACCCAAACAATGATGCGGAAGGTACCGACTTGCTGTCTCTGCGCCGCAGTACCTTTGGAACCGTTTTTGGCTCTGGCTTACCGCTCTATCGCATGGGAGATGAAATCACGCCACCCCTCACCAAGTTGGATGGCACCGTAGCGTCTGCCGGCTATTGGCGCCGCAAGCCGGTGCAGCCCGACGAGAGTTTCCTAACCGCTCAAGACACCCAGACGAAACCGATCCCGCTGGGCTCTGTCACCGTCACCTCCAGTAGTACCGGCACCCGTGTCGTGACCGTGGCGAGCGTGCCCTCGACCTTGGTGAAAGGGGCCTCACTTCTTGGGCAGCCAGTCATCAACATCACGGGTACGACCGTGACCTTGGCAGGTAACGCCGATAGCGATATCACGGGCAGCGTCGTCTGCCCCATCACCCCAGCACTTAGTTATTATTACAGCCCACACGCCGAGAAATCCTTCGCTTCGCAACCTGGGCAGGTGACTGTCAATTGGGTGTCCAATGAGCCCAATGGTAGTGGTTATTTTACGATCATGCCGGAATCTTTCTTAGTGTCAGGAAGTCCAGCCAAGCCGGTCCGAAAGATCTTCTGGAACACGAACAACAATGATGGTCCGGCGGTGAACATCAACAATCCCGCGATCATGGACGTAACTGTGGTTTACAACCCACAGGTGCCTAAGGCGGTCGTAAATGAGTCAGTTGCGCCTGGCACCAGTGAATCTTTAAC
The DNA here is from genome assembly GCA_029866215.1 of Akkermansiaceae bacterium. GTDB lineage: Bacteria > Verrucomicrobiota > Verrucomicrobiia > Verrucomicrobiales > Akkermansiaceae > Luteolibacter. Next base: position 17,623 of record JARWZU010000016.1, on the reverse strand, counting down.
CCCCAATTATAACACTCTCAAGTTCAACAATGTTTCTTCTCTAACAAATCTTACCGCTTCCAATGTGCAAGGACGGGTTTTAGTAGAGTATCTTGGCAACTACCGTGGTGGCGAGGAGGGCACCCGGCATCACATTGGCTTTGACATTGTGGAAATCGTCCGTTCTGCAGATATCGCGTATCTATCGACTCCATTAGGGAAGGAAATTCTCCCGCGCGATGGCTCGCTCAATCTGACGGCTGTGCCGCTAGCAACAGCGTCAGCTTATTATTCATCCGTCACCCTTGGCGATGGGTCCACTACCTACTATGCGGAACGCACCACCAGTGCTGCCAATGAGCCAGAAAATGGAACACCAGTAAGCACGACCGCATACAGTCACGTTGTGTTTAATTGGCTGGAAACAGGCGAGTATGGGATCAAGTGGCCGAAGTATAAGGATGCGTATTGGCTACGCTGGTCGCCCAATGTACTCGATTACACCCACCAAACGGTGGATGCTATCGGAAGCACGGCAGCCACGGGTTTGAAATTCGGCAGTGGATCTATGCCGACGATTGTGTTTCAGGACGATCCCGATCAAACCGAGGCGACCTTGGATGTGCAGTCGCAAGCGCTTTTAGTAAATCCGGGTGCGGATGCACGGAACCGCAGCCTACTGAAGTTCACCGCTGCGGGCATACCGTGGTATGTGAACCTCTACACGCAGGCGGAAAACCGCATCACCTCCGCGAAGGATACTTTCTTTAGTACCAGCAATAACGTAATCACCGCCACCGTGGACAGCACCGCTGGTCTCGAAATAGGGACGATGGTTTCCGGCGACGGTTACTCTGGCACCATCAAAAGCATCCTCAATGAAACCCAATACACACTCAATGATGACGCGGTTCTCCCGAAGATTCCAAATCCGAGTTTTGAGGAGTATGCGTTAGATAATTACTGGTATCAGGACCCAGAAAGTTCACAAAACATCCCCGGTTGGACATTTACGTCGAAACGCGGCGTGCAACCGAGCAATGGTTGGAGTTTTATGATAGACACTACCGTCCAGCACGGCAGACTTGCGCTTTTCATGCAGACAAACCAAGCGACGGCAACGACGACCGTGACCGGACTTAAAGCCGGTATAAGCTACCAGATCCAGTTCAGCGTGGCTAGAAGAAATTATCACACCAGTCTTCAGTTACCTTACACAGTTTCTGTCGACGGACTCACCAAGCACAGTGAAACGTTGAGTTATTCAACCACTTCTGCGACGTTCTCAACCCGAAATACGTCATCATTTACAGCCACCGGACCCACCGCCACCCTGAGGATTACCCTCAACCCTTCAGGAGATGCTTCCCTGCTGCTTGACAACTTTCAGATTCGGCCAACCTCGCCTGCGACTTACAGCGTGGAAAGCGATCGAACGGCGCATATTCCGCAGACCACTGCAGCGACGGTGGGTGATCGCATCGCACCTCCAGCTGGCCATGAGTTGGGTGGCTACATTTCGGGGGGAAGGTGTTACTATCCAAATGGGTATGTCAATCCATTCACTGCAGGGATGGATGCATCGAATAGGGGTGCGATCATTCCAGTCAATGCCAAGACGGGCGACAATACACTCACCGTGAGGTGGTTTAAGAAGGTGCCTGCGCCCTCGGCACAGTTTAGCGATTTCTATGTCGCAGGGAAGATTGGCCGCTACACGGTCTCGTATCCCAGCAATCCTTCAGAGATCGTCATCGCACAGGGCATCGGTACGGGCGATCTAACTGGTGCGAAGGCAAGTGGCTCAGTGTACTATCAAAACGATTCGAACCAAATCGGTTACAATCCAAACGAAGAGCATGCGTTCATGCTGGGTGGTCGAGCCTACGCTCTGCGTGACGATCTCAATGTCACCACTGCAGATTCGAACTACACCTCACAGCCGTATGTGCTGGTTTCTTATACCAATTCGAGTGACCAGCGTCCAGCGATGCATGCCTACAAGGTGTTGCGAACGAATGCAACCTACAACTTCAACTACAACGCGACGGCAGGCACCTTGCTCGTGAAGCCCTATCCCTTGCCCTTGTTGCCTGAACCATTAGTTGAAAACACGGCAGTCACAGCAGACCCACCGATGGTCTCGAAGGATTTAGAAATCGACGGTGCAGATCTGCCCACGAACGCGAACTCAACAGTCCGTGCAGATGGAGCCTATAAAAAATTCACGTTTGAAGATAGGAAGGCATTCAACTGGGTTCATCGTGGTCCGCACGATGCTGCGAAGGAGCTGGACACGACACCCAATGGCACTGCCAACGTGACCCTCACCAACACCGCTGGATTAACCGCAGGCATGGTGGTTACGGGTAATGGCATCACAGGCACAGTCACCATCGTTAGCGTGACGAATCCCACAAGCTTGTTGCTCTCGGATACGGTAGCAACTGGGGCAGCTCGCCCGTTCACCTACCGCCCGGCATTCACCATGAAGCTCTACTACAAGAGCCGAGAAGGATTTTTCATTCCAGGCATGCCCACGCAGCCCAATGCAGGAACTATCTTGCCGTTTTTACGGCGTGCCACTCGATCTGGGGAGTCTCTGGACACTGGCAACATCGACAGTGGCCATGCAGACGAGCCCCTTAGCATCGTTTACATCCCAGCATGGCCAACCTCAGTCCCTGAGCTTGCCGTGGGAGAGACACTCACCCTCGCGAAGTATGGCCTGCCGCAGGTGCGCGGCCAAAAAAGTGCGCAAGTTTACTACCAGCAATCGATCGCCAAGGACACCGCCAATAGCCCCAGCGACAAGGCGAGTGTGGTGCTGCATGATCCGACGCGTGTGAAGACTTACCCTTTGAAGGTTGGAGGCCTTACGAGCTTGCCGACTTCGATCCTGACCACCTCTTATCGCGGTAAGACCTACTTCCAAGGGCTTTCACCTTCGCTGCAGCAGCGATTCTATTTCGACCCCATAATGGGCCCCAAGGGGACGCTGGTCTTCAAAGGTGAGTTTCACGACGCAATCGCTGGCGAGGATTACCTTGATCTCAATGTTCTAACGGTAGCTGAGGTCACCAAGCTCAAGTCGCTGGTTCCGTCTGGCAATGATAAGACCAACTGGGATGCTGCGATCGCTGGCCTTTCTACCACGGTAGAAACCTTCACTAAAAGTGATGCCTCAGTTATATACGCCGTCAAACCAGACCTAGACGATAATGTGAATGCAACTGAGCTCGCGACAATCAGCAATTCAGACACCGCAGTCGACAGTTACGCAGTGACGGCATTGGGCAAAGGCACTGGCTACGTGACGATGGTTTTTGGAGACGGTAAAAATCCGGATAGAACACCTCAGGGAGATCCTGTGCAAGTCAAGGTATTCAAGGTGGCCAATCGCCTCTACACGGGTGATTTGAAGGTGGTAAATTCCAGCAACCCGCTCGACGAGCAGGTGAGTCTGCGACACAGCGGTGACTTCGCAGCCAAACCCGAGGACTATGATTTCGAGTGGCGATGGACGACGGGAGCTGCCAGTGCACCTGCGGTATATCGTACGGAATTAGGCACCAACTTAGGAGCAACCGCCAATTGGCAGATGTACACCGATCCTGGCACTAATCTGCCAACGGTTGAACAATACGGAAACATTTGCAGCAATCGGACGGTCACGGTGCCGCGTACGGTATTAATCCGACCTTCAGAACAATTCATCGGAACGTACGAACCAACCAGCGTGGACGGCAAGGTCGTCAATATGGCGAACACGAGTTCGATTGAGCCTGGTATGGTGGTGAGTGGTGACAGTTTAGATAGCAGCAATACGACGACGGTTGAAAAAGTGAAAAGCAATACACAGATTGAGCTGTCACATGCTCCGGCTGGTAACTCCACATCTACACTATCCTTCGTCACTCCAACCTACACGGATGCGGATGCGGCAGCCGGATTTCCAAGTGTAGTATTCAAGGCAGTTGGCGGGGTGGATTTCACGTCGGGCGTGCCCGGAAAGATCGTTTTCAGCGCGAATGTTGGAAATTACGATGGCCTAGTGCTTTATGTGAATGACACCCCGGCGCTGGCCTACAACGCACCGACGACGGGCCTGCCCCAGTCCAATGCAAACACAGGACTGTCACCGAGGGGCTTGACGAAGCAGTTCAATGTGGCACCAAATTATTTTGCCGCCAAGGTTAATACGATTCAAGTGGCCCTTTACACTACCAGCGGGCTCAATGCGAGCAGTTCAGTGAATTTTATGTTAGAGGCTGCAACCGAGACCGACTTGGTCACCACCGCCGATACGGTATGGCAGTCCCCAAGTGACCCAAATGGTGTATTAAGTAACACGGCAATCGTCGGTGGACATGTTAGCAATCCTTTTGGTGGCCCACAGTTCGTGCTCAATGACCGGTGGTTCACGGTGCGTTACCGCCCAAAAGCAGGGACAGGAAATGTGCTCGGTTCGACCAATTATTCGCGCTGGATGCCTGCACAGCTCAACGAGGGTTGGGTCAAGCGGGTGCTCGCGGCCATCAATCCATTCTCGCAGCGTGTCACGGACCTTTACAACAACGCTACCGATACGGATGTGAGCATGCTCACCCAAGCCGGCAAGCGCTGGGAAGGAGACATCGCACTGACCCTGTCCAATGTGAATGATGTGGGTCTCATCGAAATCTATGAGACGGTGCTCAATCGTGCCAAGAGCATGAGCATTGACGCGAGTACCAACGACCCAGACACCAACAACGCCTTGATTCTAGCGGCAGGGTATCTCAACGACCTTTACATGATTCTCGGAAATGAAGCGTTTGCCGACGCGGCAAACCCCACCATTTCGCTGGATGATGCAGCAGTGACCACCAGCCGTTTCACCTTCGAGGGACAAGTCGGAAGTTCACTGGATGAGGAGCTGACCCTCCTGCGTGGACGGGATAACAGTGTGAGTCCAGGGGTGCAGACCGCGCCAGCATACAACCGGCTTTACTGGAATTATACCCGAGGGATCAACGGCGGTGAAGCAATCTATGCCACCAACTACAACATCACGGAAGTGCTGGGGAGCAGCACGGCCAACGGGGTGATCGACGAGTCAGACGCGCAGCTGATGTTCCCACAAGGGCATGGTGATGCTTACGGGCACTTCCTCACCGCCCTGAAGGGCTACTATCGCTTGCTGCACAATCCCAACTTCACCTGGACGCCGCGCGCCGAGGCGGTGACCGTGATGGGCCAAGCCGTCACCATCGACTATCAAGACGAGCGCAAGTTTGCGGCCTCCGCCGTGAGCCTTGCCCGCACTGCACAGCAGATTTGTGAGTTGCTGTTTCGCAAGAACTACAAGGATGACCTATCCAGCGGTTGGAATCACTTCGCCCCTGCGAACCCTCATGAGTCGCTTGATCACGCGGTGAGTCGCGGAACCCAAGGTGCGCTCTTCAACTGGGTCATGGCCAATGCCCTGCTCCCCGCAGTAGATGACACCCACACCGGCATCCAGAAGATTGACCGCACGACAGTGCCTGAGCTCGATGAACTCAAGACTTTGGCGGATGGTATCCAGACGACGGTGGACAATGCCGATGCGCGTCTCAATCCGCTGGGCCTAAGTCCGGGCGCGATCGCCTTCGACATTTCGCCAAACGCATTGAGAAACGGTACAAGTCATTACGAGCAAATCTATGATCGCGCATTGGGCGCTCTCAACAATGCTGCCGGCGCAATGAAACAAGCAGGTAGGATGACGGCCTCGCTGAGAGACCAGCAAAACACCGTAGATGACTACGTTGCAGACATCAGCAATCAGGAGGTAGCGTATGTAAGCGAATTGATCGAGATTTTTGGCAAGCCCTATGAGAAAGATGTTGGTCCTGGTCGGCTTTACGCTCAATCATACTCAGGACCAGATCTTATCAATTGGTTTGTGGTGGATCGTCCCTTGGGGGATCACGATGATGTGATAAATACCTACTCTAGCAGCAAAACTTATCAAGTGGACGTCGATAGAAATATTGGTCACAATGATTTCACGGGTGATTCGATTACTGACATCGTGAATCACAGCAATGATTCCTTGCAGGTTGCCATTCAAGAGGTGACGGTCAATCCAAACCGGTTTATTCAATACTCGGATAACTACTATTCGGAAGGCATGGGCACCCGTCCTGAAACAGGCGAATTGCAGTCGGCCTTGATGGCTGCTCACCTCGCCCAAGTTGAGCTTCTTGGCTCTATGAATGCCTTCACCATTTCCAATAAAGATTTCCAGAGAAAGGCCGAGGTTTTTGGTGAAACAATCTCAAATCATGCCAGCCAACTTTCCTTCCGCAAGGACGAGGAGAGCGATATGAAAATGCGAATGGGTGTCGTGGCAGCCATGGAAACCATGGTTGAAGCGTCTAAGAATACCCTTGACCATATGGAAGAATTTACTAGTGGTCAAATAACTGCTCTTCCCACGGAAGTTGGAACTTCTAACGATATTAGTGCAAGTGCAAGATTTAGCCTATGGACGATCAAATACCTATCGCAGTTCGGGTTCAAGGCTGGTATTCTTACTTATTCAGCAGCCGCCCGTAAAACGAAACTCCTTATTGATAAGAATAAACTCGAACTGGACACGGCGTCGAGGGAACAGGAGTACAGTCTTGAAGCGACGCAACTGGCTTATCAGCTTGAGCAGGCATACAATCAGCTCAGTATCATGCAAACCAGCATTCAAGCAAATGCGGCAAAGTACGAACTCGCCAATCAAAAGGTTTCCAGTGTGCTTGGCAGGGGACTGCGCGTGTTGACCGAGCGGGAAACATTCCGGACTCGTGCGGCTGCAGTCATCCAAGGCTATCGCACCAATGACCTTACCTTCCGAGTGTTCCGTGACGAGTCGCTCCAGCAGTATCGAAGCCTGTTTGATCTTGCGAGCCGCTACACTTATCTCGCGGCGAAGAGTTACGATTATGAAACGGGCTTGCTGGGAACATCTAACGGGCAAGAGGTTTTTAATCGGATCGTCGCATCGCGGTCTCTTGGAGATTTGACTGGCGGCAGACCGCAAGCGACCGTCAGCGACCTTGGAGACTCGGGTCTCGCAGGCACCCTCGCCAAACTCAACGCGGACTTCTCGGTCGCCAAGGGCAACCTTGGCATCAACAATCCAGATCTAGAGGGTACGCTTTTCTCACTGCGCCCAGAGTTGTTCAGATTGAAGGAACATAACAAAAATGGTACCACCCTGACGAGTGACGAAGCTTGGCGCCAGACGCTCGAGAGCTACATTGTTCCGGATATTGTGAGCGATAGTGATGTCGTCACGTTCTGCCAGGGATTGGCAAGGGTTGCAGGGACCAAGATGCCTGGGATTATCATTCCATTCCAAACAGTCATCCATAGGAACTTGAATTTCTTCGGACTACCCAAAGCTCCCGGAGATCATTCGTTCCACCCTAGCCGTTTCGCGACGAAGATTGCCGCGGTGGGCATGGTCTTCCCAGGGTACATTGGGATGCTGCCCGCAGACGATGTTGGTGGTACAGCCATCACCGACCACGATGATTCGCTTGGTGCGAGTCCCTACGTCTACTTGATCCCCTGTGGAAATGACAGCATGTGGGCACCAACGGCTGACGGATCCATCCGAAGCTGGAAGGTTCAAGACCAAGCAATCCCGTTGCCCTATAATCTCGGGGGCACCCAGTTGAGCAGTGGCGGGTTTTTCTCCGCCACCGGCAGCTTGACTGAGCAGCCTTGGACCACTCGCAAACACGGCGCCTTCCTGGCGATCGAGGATTCTAGGCCTTATGTGGGTCGGATACCCTGGGAGTACAGCAGCGCCCGCCTGGTCGGTCGGAGCGTCTGGAACAGTAGATGGAAGATTGTCATCCCTGCCTCTAGCTTGGGCAAAGAGCAAGACGCGGACGCAAACCTCACGAAGTTTGCCAACAGCGTGGATGACATCGAATTGTTTTTCCGAACGTATTCCCATTCAGGCAATCAATAAATTCCTTGTCGTCACCACATGACGGAGTGATGACGTAGTTAAGCACGTAACCCCATTGAAAAGGACACCGGAGCCGCCCCTCGCGCGTCGGCTTCGGTATCCTCCAGTGATGAGGTAACACGCCTGCGTTCGTCAGGGTGGCCGATGTGGTACCTAGAAGGCGACCAAAGAAAAGTGTGTGGGATTTCATGGGTGCGCGGCCTTGAATTTTGGACCAACTTGAAGGCTAGACCTTTTGTCAAGTTAGTCCACGCGGCACCGAGGTACAATGAACCGAGAGGGGCACCCTTCTGATTCGGTGCCATGGTGCTCCCCTACCCTTTGACCAAGGTCATCACCGACTCGAGATGGCGGGTGTGCGGGAAAAGATCGAAGGGTTGGACATCGGCCAACTGATAGCCACCTTCGCTGAGTTGCCTGAGATCGCGGACTTGGGTGGCAGGATCACATGAAACATACACCACGCGGGCTGGCCCAAACTTGACCAACTGCTCGATGAACTCTGGCGTGCACCCTTTGCGGGGCGGGTCGATGACCACCGCCGTTTCTGCTGCTGGAAAACTGATTTGGTCAAAGATCGCCTCGGCAGATGCCGTTAGAAATCTCACATTCGAAATCTGGTTGGCCGCAGCATTCTTACGCGCCCATTCGCAGGAGGTTTCCGAAACCTCTACCCCAGCCACCTGCCCGAAGTGTTTCGCCAAGGTCAGCGAAAACAACCCAGAACCACAGTAGGCATCCACCAAAAACTTCGCCCCACCCGCAGCCGCTTGTTTGGCCACATAGCCGGTGAAGGCGGCAAGAATGAATGGGTTGTTTTGAAAAAAATCACCTGCGAGAAATTGAAAGGTAAGGTCGCCCACCCGCTCCGTGGCAACCGCTCTGAAGTCCGTCTCGACCCGATCCTCGGTGGCCCGCAGCAAGACGGTCGCACCACGCTTGAACGAATTTGCCCGCGCACGGAGTCCCTCACGGATGGCGGGCAAGTCGCGGTTGATCGTCTCCATCGCAATCGGACACTGTGGCACATCCAATAACTGCGAGCGCCGACCAAACGCAAGAAAGCCGATGGGCCCCAAGTCTCCACCCACCGCCTTCTCGAAGTGTGGTGTGATCTTGGAGCGGTAGTTCCATGTTTGGGCGGATGAAAGGCAGTCATTCACGGGAAAGGTGATGCCGGCCATGTGTTTCATCAACTCGCCGACCTGACGGGTTTTCCAGGCGAGCTGCTTGTCATAGCAAAGGTGCTGGTATTGACAGCCGCCGCATTCACCAAAGAGCGTGCACCGTGGAGCCACCCGGTCGGGCGAAGTCACCAGCACCTCGACCAGATCGGCATGCGAACAATTCTTGTCATTGCGAAATACCCGCGCTCGGACGGTCTCGCCGGGCAGAGAAAACGGCACGAAGACCACCCAGCCATCCATCCGCCCGACCCCCGCGCCGAGGTTGGTGAGGGCGTCGATGGTGATCTCGATTTCCTGATGATACGCGAACGGCGTGGGAACAAATTTTTTCGGCGGGCGTGGAATCATGACGTGGCGGTAGATTGGCGTGACGGGCGATGACGGGCAATGGATTTTCGAGGAGATGAAAAAACGGCCGGGATCGCTCCCGGCCGTTTCGTAAGATCATGGTACGGAATCACATCCGCAGCCGATCGATCAACCGATGACCTCAGGCCAGTCGGTGTGGAACATTTCACCGCGCGGTTTGTCGGTGCGCTCGTAAGTGTGGGCGCCGAAGAAGTCGCGTTGGGCCTGCAGCAAATTGGCAGGGAGCACGGCACTACGGTAGCTATCGTAGTATCCAAGCGATGCACTGAAGGCTGGGACAGGGATACCGGCGAGCGTGGCCAGCGAGATCACCTCGCGCCAGTTTTCTTGGAATCCATTGAGGATCTCCGTGAAGAACGGAGCGAGCATCAGATTGCTGAGTTTCGCGTCGGTGCGGTACGCCTCGGTGATGTCATTGAGGAAGCGTGCGCGGATGATGCAGCCGCCGCGCCAAATGGCGGCGATCTTCGCGAGGTCGAGATCCCAGCCTTTTTCTGCGCCCATGGCGGAGATCAGGTCGAGACCTTGAGCGTAGGAAATGATCTTGGAGGCAAAAAGCGCGTCGTGGACTTTCTTGACGAGCTTCTTCTTTTTGATGTCGATCTCTGGCTTCGGTCCTTTGAGAACCTTGCTGGCGGCGACGCGCTTGTCCTTCATCGAGGAAAGAATGCGAGCCTCAACGGCCGCGTTGATGGTGGAGATCACGACCGCGTTTTCCACGGCATTGATCAGCGTCCATTTGCCGGTGCCTTTTTGACCTGCGGTGTCGAGGATGAGATCGACCAAGGCCTTGCCCGTTTGAGGATCTTGCTGTTTGAAGATCTCGGCGGTGATCTGGATCAAGTAGCTCTCGAGGTCGCCGTTGTTCCAATTGGTGAAGACTTCTGCCAGATCGGCAGCTTCGAAGCCAGCGGCTTTGAAGATATTGTAGGCTTCGCAAATCAACTGCATGTCACCATACTCGATGCCATTGTGGATCATTTTCACATAGTGACCGGCGCCACCTGGGCCGATGTGAGTCACGCAGGGTTCACCGTCCACCTTCGCGGCGATGGATTCGAAAATCGGCTTCATCACATCCCATGTCGAGGCAGGGCCACCGGGCATGATCGATGGGCCTTTGCGGGCACCTTCTTCACCACCCGACACGCCAGCACCGATGAAGCGGAAGCCGAGATCGCCGAGCCACTGGTCGCGGCGTTCGGTGTCGGTGTAGAGCGAGTTTCCGCCATCAATGATGATGTCGCCCATGTCGAGCAGTGGAATCAGCGACTCGATGACCGCATCCACCGGACCGCCAGCTTTCACCATGATCATGACCTTACGAGGCGATGCGAGCGATTCCACAAACTCTTCCAGCGACTGGGCGCCGACCAGTTTTTTGTCTGGGTGCGCCGCTACAAATGCGTCGGTGACGTTGGTGGTGCGGTTATAGACCGAGACTTGAAAGCCGCGGGATTCCACATTGAGTACGAGATTCTGGCCCATGACGGCCAGACCGATAAGTCCGAAATCGCTTTTGCTCATAATAAATCGCCAGTTGATAGGCGACCGACGATTTAGGACGGATCGTCGATTCGTGCAACCCCTTGTTGCCAATTGCCTGCGCATTTCTCATATTTCGGGGGTGAACCTGCCGAATTCAATCACATTTTCGCGTCTAATCATGACCGCTGCCTTTGTGTTTGCGATGTCGCAGAACTCTCTAGGTGGTGACATCGCTGGGCTTTTTCTCTTCGTTCTCGCCGCCGCAAGCGATTGGCTCGACGGGTGGTTGGCCCGTAAAATGAACCTCGTGACCCCTTTGGGAAAGTTGATGGATCCCCTTGCCGACAAAGTTTTAGTTAGTGCCGCGTTCGTTTTCTTCACCCAACAAGGGCTTTGCCCAGTGTGGATCACCGCATTGATCATCGGTCGTGAGTTTCTCGTCACAGGCCTTCGCCAAATCGCGGTGGAAGCCGGCCAAGTCCTAGCAGCAGACGCTCTAGGAAAATGGAAGACGCTTTTCCAGCTCGCTTATTTAACGACCGGCCTCGTCTGGCTCACGGCTCAACATCCCGAAATCGAGCACGCCATCGGCCAATGGCTGGGCCACCTCGCTCGCCCCGCCACGGCAGGCGGCCTGCTCCAGCCCGGACTCCTCTGGCTTGCCGCCGCGCTCACCGTCATTTCCGGCTGGAACTACCTCTGGAACAGCCGAGGCTTGCTGAAATCAAAGGCCTAACCGATTTGCGCCTCGTATGCGGCGGCGTCCATCAAGGTGTCGACGTCCGCAGCACTTTTCACCTGAAGCCTGAAGATCCAGCCCTTGCCGTAGGGGTCGGTGTTGACGAGCGAAGGGTCCGCTTCGACCTCAGGATTGACCTCAACCACTTCCCCACCGATCGGCGCATAAATGTCACTGGCAGCCTTGACGGATTCCACCACCGCCGTCGGATCGCCCGCGTCAACGCTGCGGCCCATCGCCGGAAGCTCGACGAAAACCACGTCGGTCAACTCCGCTTGAGCATGATCAGAAATCCCAACGGTAGCGATGTCGCCATCGAGGCGGACCCATTCGTGAGAGGCGGCGAAGCGGAGGTTGCTTGGTGTGTTCATGGGGTAGTACTGAAATCTTGAATGCTGAAAAAAAGGCTAAATCGAGTGGGCAGGTTTGTAAAATGGCTTTTTGACGACCACGGCTGGGAAAAATTTTCCACGAACCTCGATCTGGAGATGAGTGCCGATGGCTGCGAATTCCGCGGGCAAATAAGCCATGCCGATTCCCGCCATGAGCGAGGGCGAGAGCGCACCGCTGGACAACTCACCGATCACCACCCCATCGGCGGAGGCCACCGGATAGTGAGCGCGCGGGGGTGGTCCCTTGTCGAGATAACGAATCGCGGTGAGCCTGAGCGCAGGGCCATTGGCATTCTGCTGCGCGAGCGTCTCGCGGCCCATGAAATCACCCTTGTCCAGGTCGCAGAAAAACCCGAGTCCAGCCTCGATGGGCGAGCGGTCGGGTGACAGGTCATTTCCATTCAGCGGGTAGCCCATTTCTAACCGAAGCGTATCACGAGAACCGAGCGCACAGGGCTTGGCCCCAGCAGCGACGAAGCGATCCCAGTACGCGATGCCTTCGCTCGCAGGACTGAAAAACTCAAATCCATCCTCGCCCGTGTAGCCCGTCCGACAAACGATGCCACCATCCGCCATGGCAGCAATCCCATTGCGCGGCGGAAGAATCTCATCTGGAAACACCTTGGAAAACACCTCCACGGCCTTCGGTCCTTGCACGGCCATCCCCGCCCAGTGGTCACTCTCATTCGTGAGAGTGACTCCATCGTCCAAATGCCCCTCCAGCCATGCGAAGTCCTCGTCGATCATCGACGCATTCACCACGAGAAAAAACGCTGCCTCACCCGAACGGTAGGCGATCAAGTCGTCGATCACCCCACCACGTTCATTGAGCAGCAAGGTGTACTGCCCCTGCCCGACCCCGAGGTCGGCGACGTCATTGGTCAGCATCCGATTCAACCATGAAGCCGCGTTGGCTCCAGTCACGATGAGCTGGCCCATGTGCGAGATGTCAAAAATGCCACACGCCGTGCGGACCGCCGTGTGCTCCTCGATGATCGCGGTGTATTGCACCGGCATATTCCACCCCGCAAATGGAACCAATCGAGCCCCCAACTGCAAATGGGCCGCTTCTAATGGAGAATGTTTCAGTTCAGAGCTCACAGTGTGAAGAGTGCAAGCATCGCCGAGCCTTGTCAACTGACGTGAAGCCCGAATCCCCAGCGCCAGCTTTTTGACCGCCAAGCACGAACCCTGCTTGCCAATCAGCGCAAAGCCACGATGCTTTCGCCCGCATGAATGGGTTCGAACGATTGGAGCGACGCTATGGCGGATTATCATTTCCGGGGCTTCTGCGGTATTACGCGATGCTCCACGTTCTGGTGTTTGCCCTGCAACTGATTCGTCCCGACCTCGGACCCCTCTTTGAGTTCGATCGGGCCAAAATTTTCTCCGGCGAAGTCTGGCGGGTGGTGACCCTGTTTTTCTCAACTTCGGAGTTCGGCAATCCACGCAGCCCAGTGACCTTGCTCTTCCTCGTTTTCGCGGTGAACTTCACCTTCATGGTGAACGATGGCCTCGAAAGCGCTTGGGGCAGTTTCAAAACCACCCTGTTCTTGTACGCGGGTATCGGGCTGATCCTGGTGATGAATTTCATTTATCCGGTTAGCATTCCATCGAGTGGGACCGCCTTGTACGCCTCCGCCTTTCTCGCCTATGCCACCCTTTTCCCGAAGTTCGAGATCTTGTTATTCTTCGTCCTACCCGTGCAAATCCGCTTTCTTGGGATGCTGGCGGCTGGGGCGGTCGTGTTAGAAGCCATCCGATTCCCAGTGCTCATTCCATTTTTTCTAGCAGCCTACGCCAACTATGCCATCTGGGCCGGCATCCCTGCCTTGCGCGGCAACACTCACATCCTCGCGGCGGTGCAACGCAAGAAACGCTTCAACTCGGCCAATCTCGACGACGGCGAAGCATTTCACACCTGCGCGGTCTGCCACCGAAATGACCGCAAGGACCCCGATCTGGAATTCCGAATCGGCAAGGACGGCCAAGAATATTGCACCCTCCACTTGCCCGAGTAAGGGCCACGGCGGTGATCCGACCGCACGTGCAACTCAGCGAATTTTATCGGGATGCACCCGATGCGCAAAACCAACTTGCTAGACTACTAGAGAATTTCCTGAACGAAGCGTTCTTTCTCAAACACCGAAAATGCATCCGGTTCCTCGCCCGTGCCAATGAACCTCGGGGCGATGCCGAGTTGTTCGTGGATGGTCACCGCGATGCCGCCCTTGCCGGAGCCATCCAGCTTGGTAACGATCAAGCCGTCCAACGGGCTCGCTTTGTGAAATTCCTTGGCCTGCTGCAGCGCATTCGAGCCGGTGGTGGCATCGACCACCAACAAGGTTAGGTGCGGCGCGGATTCATCTTGTTTAGCGATGGTCCGACGAATTTTTCCGAGCTCTTCCATCAAGTTATGCCGGGTGTGAATCCGACCCGCAGTGTCGCAAATGAGGAAATCTGCATGAGCGGCGATCGCCTTCTGATGCGCGCTGAAGCACACCGAAGAGGGGTCCGCATTTGGGCTGCCGGCCACTACGGGAAGATCAAGGCGCTGACCCCAGCGCTGGAGTTGCTCGACCGCAGCAGCCCGAAAGGTGTCTGCGGCCGTCAGGGTCACCGAGTGCCCGGACTTTTTCAGCAAATGCCCGAGCTTGGCGGACGACGTGGTTTTCCCCGTGCCGTTCACCCCGACAACCAAGATCACGAACGGCTTCCCGTCGCTTCGCGGCACCAGCGGGGCGACATCGGCAGGCAGACGCTGTGCCAGGTGACGCCGCGTTGTTTCCACCACATCGTCCGCTGTGACGCTGCGCCCGAGGTCGCGAAGCTCGTCGATGATCGCAGTGGTCATCCGGATCCCGAGATCAGAAGCGATGAGGTCGGCCTCGAGGTCGTCCCAGTCGATTTCAGCTCGATTGGTGATTTTATTGAAAAGAGATTTGAAAAAGCCAGCCATGGGTGCGGGGGAACCTAAGCTGCCAGAATTCGTGGGTCAATGGGATTGCGGATCGTGTGGAAGTGACTAGCGTCGATTCGCGATGCCGAAGATCCGAGTCCTGCCCGACATTCTCGCGAGCCAAGTGGCTGCGGGTGAGGTGGTCGAGCGCCCGGCATCGGTCGTTAAGGAACTCGTCGAAAACAGCATCGACGCCGGAGCCAAAGAAATCCGCGTGGACATCGATCGCGGTGGATCGGCTCTCATCCGCGTCAGCGACGATGGCTGCGGCATGTCGCGCGAGGATGCGCTGCTTTCGCTGGAACGCCACGCAACCAGCAAGCTCCGCACGTCGGGGGATCTTGCCACGATCATGACGCTCGGGTTTCGCGGCGAGGCCGTGCCCAGCATCGCGAGCGTTTCGCGCTTCCGCTTGGTCACTCGGGAAACCGCCTCGGTGGCTGGGACGGAGATCGTGGTGGATGGTGGAAAAATCTCCGATGTCCGCGACGCGGGATGCGCACCAGGCACGGTGATCGAGGCAAAAGCGCTTTTTTACAACATGCCCGCCCGCCGGAAATTTCTGCGAGCAGAAACCACCGAGGCCGCCCATGTCGAACACCAACTCCGCCTCCACGCGCTGGCCGCACCCCAAGTGCGCTTCCGGCTGCGCCGCGATGACCGCGAGGTGTTCGACCTACCGCCAGCCGCCCAAGCGGTGGATCGCGTGCGGCAGTTGTTAGGCAATGAGCTCTCGAGGGAATTGATCGCACTACCCCTGACCCACGGCAATGGAATTTCCGTGCAGGGCTACGTGTTGCCCGCCAGCCATGCCCGCAAGGGACGCCGACACCAATTTGTTTTTCTCAATGGCCGACCCGTCGAAGACTCGGTGATCTCCCGCGCCCTTGCCGAGGGGTTCCGCGGCGCATTAACCGACGGCCTGCACCCGGCCGCCTGGTTATGGATCGACCTTGAACCAACCTTGGTCGACGTCAACGTGCACCCCGCCAAACGCGAGGTCCGCTTTCACCGCCCACTCGATGTGCGAGACGTCATTCTCGAGTCGGTCTCCGCTGGACTGCGCCCTGTAGCACCGAACATCCCTTCCATCGCACTGCGCACCTCAGGTGCACCCGATTCTCCCACCCCGCCCTTCCGCGCCGAGCCCAAGGAAATCCTAGCCGCCCCTGCCCCACCCCGTTTTCAAGCGCCACAACCCGTGCTGCCTGTCCACTCCGCGCAACCTTCGGACCCACTCGAACCCAAGCAAGCCGAACCCATCGCCCTAGCAGGTTCAAGCGCGCCCGATTTCCGAATCATCGGCATGCTCCATCACCAATTCGCCATCATGGAAAGCCCCGATGGCTTGGTGCTCTTCGACCCCAAAGCGGCATGGGAACGCATCTTCTTCGAGAAAATCTCAAATCTCCGCGGCGGAACTCTTGAGACACAAAGCCTGCTGATCCCGGTTTTATTAGAATTGGACCCGCGCGACCTCGATCTCGTTCTGCGTGAGCGCATGGCACTGGCAGATGCGGGAATTGAAGTGGAAAGCTTCGGTGGCAACACTCTGCAAGTGCGTTGCTTGCCGGCCTGCATTTCCGTCGAGGACCCTCGTGCATTCCTCGGGGCATTGATGGATGAACTACTTCATGACCCCGCACCCGGTGCACGATTCGCCATCGACCGCATGGCGCGCGTCCTCGCGAGAAATGCTGCCGCGCGGATCGTTCCACGCCTATCAGAAATCCCTAGCTTGATCACGACACTCTTCGCTTGCGATTTGCCTTACTGCGCGGCAGATGGCCGCCCCACTCTCACCGAGTTCAGCATGCGCGAATTGAACCGCCGCTTCGGACTCACCAAGAGTTGAAGATTTACCCCTTAACCGAACGAGGCGCTTGATCAGGGATTTTGTTGGAACTTCAGTCGCATGAACATGCGGCGCTGATCCGCTGGACGCTCGATCCGTGCACGGACGGTTTGCGTGGTCGCAGTCTGAGCAATGACATCGGCGGGCACCGGCGCCCAAGTCTTCAGGTCACTGCTGGCTTCGACATGGCAAATGACATCAGGGCGGCCTACCGGGCGGTCAAAGGTCATGCTCAGAAATCCAGCATCAACCGCTGGCGGTGGCAAGCGAGTGAATCCATGAGGATTCGAACCCAGACCATATTCCACAAGATTCACGAGTCCGTCACCGTCAGGATCTGCCGCTACTGCTGCATCACTTGCTAGAATTTGAACGGAGCTGAATTCTTGCTCCTGCCAGCTCAGATAATTCATCCCGATAATTGCCAACTCGCCTGAACTCGTGCCTACATAGTTCAAATCAACGATGACTGCATCAACCGCATAACTTCCAGCATTCACCGGTGCGGTCGAGGTTCCATTGTAAGTCAACGCCACCGCCAGCCCGCTCGGCGTGGTGCTCGCAGAAACCACCTTCGCCGTTCCATCATAAGTCGCCGTTAGATTTCCAAGGGCCACCGTGGCCGACGCTTTTCCCACCGTCACGCTGATGTC
>JARWZU010000080.1 GCA_029866215.1 Akkermansiaceae bacterium | reverse complement strand
CTGAAACTTGCGTGCGGTTTCACGGATGAGAAATGGCTCGTCGGCCTGACGAATCAGCTCAAAGGCGGGAGACAGCGCCGATTTTAGCCAATCCAATGTCCCGTCCACAGGCCACTGTTCGGGTGGGGTGAATTCCTCAAGCCAGGTGCAGGGCGTGGCCAGCACCAGCTCGCCACCGGGCTTCACCAAGTCCGCAAGCCGCTCGAGTAGCAGGCTCGGCTGCGGCAAGCGGCAGAGTAAATTCGCCGCATGCACTCGGTCGAACGCGCCCAGATCGCTCGGCAGATGCATGGCATCCCCTTGGGCAAACCGCAGGCGAGCGAGATCCAAGCCATCTGGCAGCCTCGCCTCCAAGCGGGTCGTCAGCGCCGCTTCCTCGCGGCGATCATAGCCCAACACCTCACCATGCCTGAGGGATTCGGCGGCTCCAATGAAAGCGTGGGAAAAATCGATGCCCACCACTTCCTCACAGGTGCGTGCCATTTCGAAGGCGGACCGCCCCACCGCGCAACCGAGATCGAGCCCGCGTTTCACGGTTTCCTTGGAAAAGTGTGCGACCGTACGAACCGGGAAATCCAACGCCTCATGCATGCCCGCCGGCCAGACACGATCTGATGGAAGGATTTCCGCTGCTGCGCCGAAGTGAAATAATAGGTATTCCGCCAGGATTTTGTCGGATTCGTAAATGGAACTCATGAGTGCGATTGGATAGCGATTGGATAGCGATTGGATGGCGATTTGACATTGGCGGAGCGGGTGGAATCCAGCAAGCTTCAATCCGACCTATGCAAATCCGAATTATCGTCGCAGGCAAACCCGCACTCGCATACGCCAAGGCGGGGGTCGATGATTACACCAAGCGCCTGTCACGGTTTGGGGGTTACGAATTGATCGTGGTGAAGGCTGGAGATCGTGACGAGGTTTCCGAACGGCTATTAGAACGTTCGCAAGGATGCTTCCGCATCGCGCTCGACGAACGCGGCGAATGCCTCACCACTCGGAAATTTACCGAGCGGTTTGATGCGCTCGAAATGCGGGGCGACGTGAAATCCGTTGCATTCCTGATCGGCGCTGCCGACGGGCACAATGAAATGCTCCGCGCGAAGTGCGACCTCATTCTGACACTTTCGCCTTTCACGCTGCAGCACGAGCTCGCCCTGCTTGTCTTGTTTGAACAACTGTATCGGGTCGCCTCTCTCAAGAGTGGCTCACCCTACCACCGGGACTGAGCGCAGGGAGCTTAGCGGCGGTATTGATTTTGTGGCATCATTCCGAATTGGCCTTGGCCTTGGCCAGCAATCGGAGCGTTCCATGGAATCCTGCTCGTTTCTGAAACTGGGCCGACTGGCTTTCTTTCCGGCTCTCCCGCGCAGGAGACCAATCCAACAGACGCCGCCAAACCCAAAAGGAATAAACCGAAGTAACGCTTCATGCCCGAACATAAAAAAAGCCCCGCGGCATGCAAGCCTGCGGAGCTTTTTGGGAAAAATAACCGATCTCAGTTGACCGCAGGCGTGGCGAGGATCGCTTGGTCACCGGGTTGGAGGCGAACGCCTGGCGCTAGACTGCTGAAGTCGATCTCTGCAATCGTTTGCGTCGGCTCGATCGCGGAAGGACGAATCTTGGCGATCACTTGGCCATCGCGTTGGATCAACAATCCGCTTTGAGGGGTGAAACCGGAGTTCGATCCCGCGCCGACGACCAGGAATCCCCAGTCTTGATTGACCGCAGTGACCACCGCTTCGATGGAATTCGCACCGATCCGAGCGCTGCGCTCGACCATCCGCTTGCTAAGCCGATCCAGTTCTGCGTTTCCGCTGGCAAGCTTGTTGGTTGCCCCGTCGTTGAGAGCCTCAAGTTCCTCAAACTTTGCTTGCTTGGCCTTTTTGTCGGCTTCGATTTGCTGGATTTTTTCCGCCAAGGTGTCGAGCGTCACGCCACCACCGAGGTCGGCCATGATGGTGTTCACTTCGACCACCGCCTTGTTGAGTTGGTCCAACTCCTCGTCTTGGTCTTTCAGGTCGGTATCAAGCTTGGCAACATCGCTGGAGAGCGCACTGCCCGCCGACTTCAACGAGGAAGTGCTTTGCGAAAGGAGATCACGCTTTTCTTTCGAAGCGGTGAGGAGTTCTTCTTCCCTTTTGATTTCGGACTCAGCAGTTTCAGCAGAGGCGACAACTTTGGAGTTTTGAGCGATCGTCGCAAGCCGGTCTGCTTGAGCGGCATCAAACTTGGACGATTGGTTGAACGAGAAAAAGGCAGCACCGCCTGCGACAAGGATAGTGACGACGTAAAAAATGGATTTCATGGGATCTTTTTAAAAATGGATTAGGCTTTCAGTCGTTCAATCAATTGACGGCAGGGCTAACAAAATCGCCAACCGCAAGGGCGACGTTTGATCCCGTAGAATCTGGAACGATGCTGGCGGAAGCGGAGTTGCTCTCAACTGTTGTTACGAGAA
Organism: Akkermansiaceae bacterium; assembly: GCA_029866215.1. Lineage (GTDB taxonomy): Bacteria > Verrucomicrobiota > Verrucomicrobiia > Verrucomicrobiales > Akkermansiaceae > Luteolibacter. Next base: position 14,224 of record JARWZU010000080.1, on the reverse strand, counting down.
GCTTTGCAACCACTTCGCCGTCGCGGACCACGTTGAGGGTCGAGTTTGGCACCACGCCGGCGCTGTTGCCAGAAGCCAAGGTCACGAAGCCCCAGTTCGGGTAGATCGAGCGGATGCGCGTCTTGAGGTTAGGAAGGGAAATTCCCTTGCCGAAGTATTCAAACTTGCCCTTGGCAGCTGCCACTTGCGCATCGATGGCGGTGTTCTGTGCGGTGAGGTTTGCGAGCTTCGCCTCGCTGGCGGCGGTGGCTTGGCCCAACTCCTCAAGCTCGGCGCTGGTGGCACGCATCTTGGAGGCAAGCTCCTTGAGGTCGCCCGTCTTGGCGGTCTTCTCACGGATGTCGTCGAGCTTTTGCTTGTTCGCCGCGATGGTCGCGGTCTTCGCCTCGACCTTCGACTTGAGGCTCGCGTTATTTTTTTGCTCGGTGGCCTCAGCGGCAGCAAGCGTCTCAGCTTCGCCGTCGACGCCTTCGCGCTCGACGGGGAGCGCAGCGAGTTTTTTCTCACCGGCTTTCAAGCGAGCTTCGCTCTTCGCAAGCTCAGCTTTGCGTTCTTGGGTTGCGGTGATCTCATTCTCGTAAGCCGCTTTGTTCTTCATGGCGAAGAAGGCGGAGAGAGCAAGGACGATGGCAGTAAGGATTCCGAAGGCTTTAGACATGGGCTTTCAATTGCGTGTGGGGCGACTCTAGGAAGTCCCTGCCAGCCTCCGCAACCCCAAATTTCACGTCGTGACAAAGTTCTTTAGCACTTGGCTTTACAAAGCAGTCACACGCAGGCATCGCTTTGGCCCGTTATGAAGTCCATTTTACGCGTCTTTTCGTATCTGCGTCACTACCCAGGGCTCGCAGCTGCTCAACTTGTCTGCGCGATGGGCATGACCTTGGCCGTTTTTGTATTTCCGAACGCCACGGGCTACGTCATCGATCAAATCATTCCAAATCCAGCGCGCCACGGGGAGTTTTCCTTCTGGATCTGCATCGCGGTTCTTGGATTTCTCGCCAAAGACGGCCTGAATTCGATCCGAATTTTCATCAACAACATCTTCGAGCAGAAGGTGATTTTCGATATTCGGTCGGACCTTTACGAGAAGATCCAACGCCTGCCGCTTCAGTGGTTCGATTCTCGCCGGACGGGCGACATCATGACCCGCGTGGTGGAAGATGTGACCAACATGGAGCGGGTTCTAATCGATGGAGTTGAGCAGGGACTCATTGCGGCCCTCCAAGTCTTGGGGATTGGGGTTTTCTTGTTTATCCTGAACCCCACGGTTGCCGCATGGGCGACGCTTCCCGTGCCCTTGCTAGCGGTGGGGGCTTGGGTCTATTCTACCAAAGGCCGTGACCGCTACCGCAACCAACGCGATGCCGCTTCGGACCTGAACGCCCTCCTGCACGACAACATCTCAGGCGTGCACCAAATCAAAGCCTACGCCGCCGAGACCGCAGAACACGCCCGCTTCAACCGCTTTTCCGACACGCTGCGCGTCACCTCGCTGCGCATGATGAAATGGTGGGCGATCTACTCACCGAGCATGTCATTTTTACGGATGATTGGCTATGTGCTCGTCCTCGCGTTCGGTGGTCATGCGGTGATGCGAAATGAACTCACCATGGGTGACTTCACCAAGTTCCTGTTGTTTCTCGCATTGTTTTACGAGCCGATCGACCGCCTGAATTCTCTCAATCAAATGGTCCTATCCGGACGCGCCGCCGCCGACCGCGTGTTTGAAATTCTCGACTCCGAGGAAGAATCCCACTCGACCCACGGCCAAACGCTCCCCGAAAAACTCGCCGGTCATGTCCATTTTGAAAACGTCGCATTTTCCTATCAAGAACAACCGACCCTGAACGGAATCACGCTGGATGCGCAACCCGGACAGACGGTTGCTCTCGTCGGATCAACCGGCGCAGGCAAAACCACGGTGCTCGCATTGTTGGCGCGCTTTTACGAGGCTAACTCCGGGAGCATCACCATCGACGGCATCGACATCGGCACACTTGCGAAAACATCCCTGCGGGAAAATCTCGCCTACGTGACGCAGGAGCCCTTCCTCTTCAACGGCACGGTGCGGGAAAACCTGCAACTCGCCAAACGCGACGCCTCCGACGACGCCCTTTGGTCGGCGCTCGCCGCTGCCCATGCGGAGAAGTTTGTTAGAAATCTACCCCAGGGGCTTGATACCAACGTCGGCGAGCGCGGCGTCAAATTATCGGGCGGCGAAAAACAACGACTCTCGATCGCACGGGCCCTTCTCAAGAACGCCCCAATCCTTCTGCTAGACGAGGCGACCGCTTCCGTGGATTCGGAAACTGAGCGCCAAATCCAAGACGCGCTCGACCGCCTCATGGAAAACCGTACCGCCTTTGTGATCGCTCACCGATTATCGACAATCCAAAACGCCGACCGGATCTACGTGCTCGAAAAAGGCCATGTCATCGAGCAAGGCACGCACACCGACCTTCTCGAACACGGCGGAAAATACGCCGAACTCTGCCAGAAGTCGTTCCTATCCGCGGAGCATTAGACGATTTCCGTGCGGACTCTCACCGCAGAAAACTCGCCATCCGTGGATTTCCTCCTTGCTGCCCCGCTCCTTGGTGGTTTGCTTGCTGTGCTCCCATGGCCGCCCCACAAAACACAATCGCGCTGGTTTACGACTACGACCAGACCCTAAGCCCACGCTACATGCAAGATGACGTGGTCTTTCCGGAGTTTGGGATCGATCCAGCGCAATTCTGGGCGAAGTGCAACACGCTGGTCCACCAACACCAATGGGATGGTGAACTCGCTTACATGAAGTGCCTGCTCGACTACCTCGGCATGGACAATGTCACGAACGCTCGCCTTACCCAACTCGGCGCGGGCCTTCAGTTTTTTCCGGGCTTGCCTGAGCTTTTCGAGGCACTGCCCCAAGCCGCGCTCCTCCCCGAGCACCAAGCCGCCGGCATCAAAATCGAACACTACATCATTTCGTCTGGACTGAAGGCCTTGCTCGATGGCTCCCGCCTACAACCTTATGTGAAGGCGATGTTTGGTTGTGAATTCGGCGAAGATGCCGAGGGCCGCATCAGTTTTCCAAAACGCGCCATCTCCCACACGACCAAAACCCAGTTCCTCTTCCGCATCAACAAGGGGATGCTTGGCTATGACCAAGATGTGAACGATCACATGCCACCAGAACAACGGCCGATCCCATTCGAAAACATGGTCTATGTCGGCGACGGCCCAACCGACGTGCCCTGCTTTACGGTGATGGCTCGCAACGGCGGACAGGGCATCGCCGTCTACAACCCCGCCGATGAAAGCGGCCGCTCGTTCCGTAAGTGCTTCCAACTTTCGACCCACGCCGGACGCGTCAAACACATCGCCCCCGCCGACTACCGCCAAGGCTCACACCTCTGGCTACTGCTCTCGGAAATGGTGCGAGAAACCGCCGACCGCATCCTACGTCGCCGCATCGAGGAGCGCGAGAACGCCACCATCGCCGCCCCAGGATTCTAACAGGCTGGCCAAGGGTCAGCGGGCGAGCGAAACCAGCACCGCCTTTTGCACATGAAGCCGGTTCTCAGCCTGCTGGAAGATCGTTCCAGCATGGAGCTCTAACACCTCTTCGCTGATCTCTTTCCCCCGATAGGCAGGCAAACAATGGAGAACGATGTGGCCCAGTGCCGCATGCGCAAGTAGGCCCGCCTCCACTTGGAACCCCGCAAACTCCAATTCCTTCTCCTGCTGGCCTTCCTGACCCATCGAGAGCCAGACATCGGTATTGATGACATGTGCCCCCGTCGTCGCCACTACCGGATGATCTGTTATAGTCACGTTCGGCGCATCCAGCTCTGCTAGAAAATCCGCCGATGGCTGGCACGAAGTCGGAGAAGCCACCACCAACTCGAAACCGAGCCGCTTTGCCGCCCACATCCACGATCGGGTCATATTTGAAAACCCGTCACCAATGAAGGCAACCTTCTTGCCCTCCCACGTTCCAAGCTTTTCCTGAATCGTCAAAAGATCAGCGAGAATCTGACACGGATGCTCATCGTCCGTTAGCGCATTGATCGTCGGAATCCCCGAAAACTCAGCAAAGTCGACGACATCCTGCTGCGCGAAGGTCCGGATGACCGCCCCATGCACCATCCGCCCTAGAACCCGAGCGGTGTCTTTGATTGGCTCCCCACGACCAAGCTGAATGTCGTTGCCCGAAAGGAACATCGGAAATCCGCCTAACTCACGGATTCCCACCTCGAATGAGACGCGGGTGCGGGTCGATGACTTCGTGAAAATCATCGCCCATGTCTGACCTGCTAGAGGTTGCTCCTCATGACCGCGCTGCCGCTTGAGGTCAGCAGCAGATTCTAACATATTTGAAATTTGAACGGCTGTAAGCTGCTCGATGGAGAGAAGACTTTTCATGTGAAATGGTGTTAGAACTAAAATTGGCTGAGAACTTTTCGAATGATCTCAAGCGCTTCATCCACTTCCGCGTCAGTAACATTGAGCGGCGGTAACAACCGGAAAGTGTTAGGTCCGGCGGGAGGAACGATGAGGCCATGGGCCATGAGTTCGTTCACGACCACCAATGCAGCGGTCTTTCCTTCCGGAGTGGGAATCCGCGCAGGATCAAGGGCGACGCCAAGCAGCAAGCCTTGGCCACGCACTTCCTGAATCAGCGGAAGGCCCCACGAGCGCACCGCTTCGCGGATACGAACCTCTTGAAGAATCGCATTCACGCCCAATTCTTGCTCACGAATCTCCTTCAGCACCGCCAGCGATGCGGCACACACCAGCGGGTTGCCTCCATAAGTCGAGCCATGCGAGCCCGGCCCGAGCAGCGAAGATAGCGGAGTCTCATCGCCGTCGATCGCGCGATCGCTCAACCAAAAGGCTCCGATCGGTACGCCGCCGCCCATGCCCTTCGCCCACGAAATCCCATCAGGCTTGATCTCCGGCGCGGTCATCCGCCAAGCCATCGAGTCACCACAACGGCCGAAGCCAGCCTGCACCTCATCAAAAAACAATAGCAGATCATGCTGCTTACAAATCTCCGCAACCGCACGAATGAACTCGGGCGTCGCTTGATTTACCCCACCTTCACCTTGGATCGGCTCTAGTAGAATCGCTGCAGTCTCTGGCCGAATGGCCGATCCAATCGCCGCAATGTCATTGAACGGCAGATGACGAAAGCCAGGCAGTAACGGATCGAAGCCTTCTTGGATTTTCGCCTGGCCCGTGGCAGCCATCGATCCAAGAGTCCGGCCATGGAACGACTGCATGAACGTGAGCACCTCATAGCGCCTAGTGCCATCCGCATGTGGGCGCTTCTGCCCAAATCTGCGGGCAGCTTTGATCAACCCATCATTCGCCTCAGCTCCGGAGTTGGAGAAAAAAATCTTCCCGGGGAGCTGCACGTGATGCACGTTGATTTCCTCTGCCAATTCAGCCTGCAGGGGATGTTGATAGAGATTTGACACGTGGATCAACTCACCAGCCTGATGGCGGATCGCCTCGACCAAGCGCGGGTGGCAATGACCCAGCGAACACACCGCGATGCCCATGCAGAAATCGAGATAGCTTTTTCCGGCATCATCCCAAAGCCGACAGCCCGCACCACGCACAGGCACAAGCGGAAACCGCCCATAGGTGGGAAGAACATGGTGCGCGTAACGTTCAGATGTGGTCATGAATTCGCTGGAAAGGGCGAAGGCTAGCTCCATCAAGCCAATTGGCAAAGCAGGAAATTCGTAATCAAAATCCGTAAGTCAGGACCGTCACGGAGTCGTGCTCCCTGCTCCACGCCCCAGCTTTTCCCACAGAGTATCAAGCCGCCCATGAACAAGTTTATCAAGCGCTTCGCCGCCCATACCTTCCTCCAAATCCTCCACGAAGAAATGCACCGATTGCGTGAACTCATGATGGCTGCAGCAATTTCGAAAACTACCGCCTGCGCGTCATCGCCCAATGCGGATGAAATCACCAAATCACTCAAGGCCTAGGAAACGCATCCTCCCACACTCTTTGGTGTAGACCCCGATTTTGATGCTTGGAACCCACCGGTAAGGAATGGATTGTTAAGAAGTACGAGGACTGGGATTCGAACCCAGGACCAATTGATTAAAAGCCAACTGCTCTACCGACTGAGCTATCCTCGCCTTTGGTTCCCGTATGCGGGGCGAGACGAATAAGAGTGGGCGGCAGCTTTGGCAAGCTGATTTTTGCGCCCTTTGCGGATTTTATCCGCGTTTCCTCAAGGTTGCCGCCCGTATCAATTCGCCCGACGCCTGTCAGGCAGGTGCCATGGCGGATTTTTCTCAAACTCTACCTTGAGCGCCGCGGGCAGCGCATCCCCCATCATTTTGACAAGGTAAGGCGAGGTGACAATCATCTGAAGCTGCAAGGCTGCAAAGAATACAGAAATCAGCAAAATCACTTTGAGCGGATGCAGGCTCTTGGTGACGACACGATGGCCGCCGGTGTGATCCCAAAGAGGGGTGCCCAGCCACCTTGCGGTGAACAGACTGATGATTTGACAAATCAAAGCAAGCAAGCCCCACCCGAAGCCAATGCCAGTGAACAGCACCCGCAGCGAGCGCCGGATCGCTGCAGCGAGATCGAGCTGGGACCCATTTTGATTGGTGACCTCGAGCCCCAGCAGCCATTTGCCCGGAGTGGTTCCCCAGTGGTGAAGCAATAATGCCTCAAGCACAAACCAGGGCACGAAGTGAAAAAACGTGATCCAAGGGTTAAAAAGAGCGGCCTCGATGTCTTGCCCGGCAGCCCACATGCCGAACCACCAGCAGCCAGAATAAACATACAAATCGAACCAGCGCGCCCAAAACCGGCGGATGTAGTGTGACACCCGAAATGCGGGCTGCGCCTCAGTCGTGGGCCCATTGGAGGCCAAATGGGAGAAATCAGTAAATTTGGGGTCGGCCACCTTGGCATCAGGATTTACTTCAAACTCGCGGGCAAACAGATCGATCTCTACCAGCGGCTTCCATGCCGAGAGCCCTTCGTGCCAAGCAAGCGTCTCGGCAGGCAGTTCCCCCACCTCGATTTTTCGACGGATCTCGAAATCGTGCATCGGGCCGATCTTCTCACCATCGCGAATGATCCAGACTTCCATGATTCAGAGATTTCTAAGGGATTTTGCTGCATCGCTACGGGCAGCGAAGAAAGCCGGCACGAGCGCAGCCATCGAGCAGAGAACGAAAGCCATGAAGGCAAAAATCAGTTGTTCAAGCGGGTTTTGATGAGCGGGCAAAATCGTAAAACCCGTGAACGAAGAGGCGAATGGGTCAAAACCAACCCCACGCAGGAGCATCTGGATATTTCCCCGGAAATGAATGACCAAGCGCCCGAGACCCACGCCAAGGATGCCACCCAAGGCACCTAAAATCATCCCCTGATAGAGGAAAACCCGAATGATCTGACTCGGAGCCGCACCTAGCGCCATCATCACCCCAATTTCCCGCCGTTTCTGGATCGTGACCGTAAACATGACCGCCATCATCGAAAACGCGGAAATGACGACAATGAACGAGAGGATGAAGTACATCATCCCCCGTTGTTGTTCGATGAGCGTGAAAAACGGCCTCGCCTGTTGCCCCCACGTGACAAAAGACCACTCCGGCCCCTGTGCCCGCCTTACCTCGGTCGCGAAGACCTCCGCTTGATAAGGGTCATCAAGGCGCAACGCGATCCCCTGCACCGCCTGTCCGAGCCCAGCAAGATCCTGTGCGAGCGGAAGCGGCACAAAAAGATCGGGCGTCACCGCCATCTGCGACGCTTGATAGACCCCGATCACTTCAGCCTCCTTCGGCAGAACCACGCTTTTCAGGCCTTTAAGCGTCTCGCCATCCATTTTCTCGGCATCCGTCGCGTTTAGGTCAGCGATGGCTTGATCGATCGTCGATTTGCTTTGCTCATCAAACCGAAAGACTCCGCGAGCCTCGTCTTTCTCGGACGAATCCATGGCCACGAGAATGCTAGCAAGCAACTCCCGCTCAAGCTCGCGGATGCCTTCGCCGCGAAGGGCATCAAGCGTGGCATAACTCGATCGATAGACCTCCAGTGGCAGCGTGAAATTCTCGCCATCCGACTTCCAGCCTCGGGGAAATGCGGTGGCCGCCGCCTGCCACTCGGCCGCAAATGCCTCACGCAAGGGTGGATTTTCGGTCACCTTGTAGGCGCGCATGACCTCTTCAAAATTCCGGGTCGAGTACAGGCGCAGCCGATCCCCCACCCCGATCTGCAATTGCTCCGCCAAAATCGATGAAATGACCACACGGTCATCGATCCCCAAATCTGCGGTGGATCCTGGATGTTCTTTCAGATCTAACATTTTCGCAATCCCCTCAACTTGGGCAGGATCCGAAGCGTCGATCCCCCGAAAAAGCACCGGACGCTGCCAAGAAGCCACGTCCACGATGACGTTGTCAGAGACGTAAGCGGTGGCGGCTTGGACGTGAGGCCAGGTCTTTGCCTTGGCCGCAATTTCCATCCAATCGGTCATCGGCACACCCGGAGCGGTCGCCAGTCCATTAATCAAAACATGCGGGGTAAAGCCAAGCAGCCGCTCCTTCACATTCCGCTCCAGCCCGGAATAAACCGCCATCACCACGACCAACACCAGCACTCCAAGCATCACCCCCACCAGCGAAATCAAGCTGAATGAGGACAACATCGACCGGCGGGGGTTGAGGTATCGCCGGGCGAGCAGGAAACTGAAAGATCGACGTTTGATACCGCTAACTACCCCGAGATCGAACTTTCGGCAAGCGATTGCGTGTTTCTTCTAAGAATCATCACCGTTGGATTGGAGTCCTTAACCATTCGAAAATACTAACGGTTATAATTTCAAAATCCGTGTTGCTCTCCGGCAGGGGATCAAGTGGAATCTTGACGTGCGCTACCAACCCATTTCTCCTGAGCTCTTCGTACGCAATCGCCAAAATCTTCGCCAGTTGCTCAAGCCGAACAGCTTGGTCATTCTCCGCGCGAATGACATTTACCCAACCAATGCAGATGGCACCCTGCCCTTCAAACAAAACAGCGATCTCTTCTATCTAACGGGCGTTGATCAAGAGGAAACCACACTGGTTTTGATGCCAGACGCCCATGACCCCAGAGAGCGGGAGACTTTGTTTATTAAGGAAACCAGTGAGCACATCGCGATCTGGGAAGGTGAAAAGCTCACCAAGGAGCAGGCACGTTCAGCGACGGGCATCGAGCGTGTCGAATGGTCACAGCACTTCGATTCATTTCTCCACCGCGTCGCCCCACAGGCAGAAAATATCTACTTGGTGACCAATGAACATTTGCGGGCCAGCGTGATCGTGGAGACCTGCAATGCGAGATTTATCAAAGATTGCCAAGCCCGTTACCCACTGCATCGCTACGAGCGGCTTGCCCCCCTTCTCCACCGCCTGCGGATCACCAAAGATCCGGAAGAAATCAAAATGCTACAGCAAGCCTGCGACATCACCGAGGCCGGTTTCAGAAGAACCCTAGGCTTCATAAAACCCGGTGTCGGCGAGTGGGAAATCGAGGCCGAGCTTCTCCACGAGTTCGTCCGCCGAGGCTCGCGTGGGTTCGCCTACACGCCCATCATCGGCACCGGAAAAAATGCCTGCGTGCTTCACTACGTGGACAACGACCAAATCTGCAAAGACGGCGACTTGATCCTCATGGATGTGGCAGCCGAATACGCTGGCTGGGCGTCTGACCTCACTCGGACGGTGCCCGCCAATGGCAAATTCACTCCGCGCCAACGCGACGTTTACAATGCAGTTCTCCGCGTCTTGCGCGCAGCCGATGGGATTTTACGCCCCGGCACCACCTTGATGGACTGCCAGAAGCAAGTCGTTGAAATCATGGAGCACGAGCTCATCGGCCTGGGCTTATTCACCGCCGAGGAGGCCAAGGCACAAGGCCCCGACAAAGCGCTCGTCAAAAAATATTTCATGCACGGGACCTCCCACCACTTAGGGCTGGATGTTCACGATGTCAGTCCACCCCACGAGCCAATCGCCGAGGGCATGGTGTTCACGATCGAGCCAGGCATCTACATTCGCGAGGAAGGCATGGGCGTGCGCTTGGAAAACGACTACTTGATCGGTAAGGATTCGAATTTTGACCTCATGGGCAACATCCCGATCGAGGTGGATGAAATCGAAGCCCTCATGAGCAAGCAGCAAGGGTGATTTCCCGATTGAGGGAAAAGCTCACGGCCCGGCGAGACGGCGAGGCCCATTTTCCATCAAGCGTGGTTTTGAATTCCATCCAGAAACAGCTCCGTTAGCATCGCATCCATGATTGGAATCGTTTTGGGATCTGGGTTGGGCCTCTTGGCGGCCGCCGTGGAGGTGGAGCGCGAGGTTTCCTTCGGAGATGCTGGCCTGCCAACCTCCTCGGTGCCCGGACACGCAGGGACCTTTGTTTTTGGATCACTGCATGGCACACCCGTGATTCTCATGAAAGGTCGCGTGCACCTCTACGAAGGCCACGGAGCGCGCGAGGTGACCGCAGGCATTCGCTGGATGGCGGCGCAAGGAGCTCAAAAGTTCGTGCTCACCAACGCGGCGGGCACGCTGAATCCCGCATTTGCCCCAGGCAGCTGGATGATGCTGAGCGACCACCTCAACCTGACGGGGACCTCACCGCTCGTGGGCGCAGATTTCATTGATCTCTCCGTGGCCTATGATGCCGAGTGGCGGGCCAAGTTCCGCGCACAAGCTCTTGCACTAGGAATTCCCCTTCACGAGGGCGTCTACGCTGGCCTGCGCGGGCCGCAGTATGAGACCCCAGCAGAAATCCGGATGCTCCACTCGCTCGGCGCCGATGCCGTCGGCATGAGCACCGTGCTGGAAACCATCCAAGCGCGCTCGCTCGGGCTTTCCGTGGTGGCATTTTCTTGCCTCACCAACTGGGCCGCAGGCATCACCGGCGAAACTTTGAACCACCACGAAGTCCTTCACACAGGAAAACAAGCCGCCGATGTGATGCTCCAGCTCCTCACCGCCACCTTAGGCAGCAGCGAAAACCCCACATGCGGAGCCATGGCTGGGAAATTGGTGGCAGGGGGCGGATTTGAACCGCCGACCAAAGGCTTATGAGTCCTCTGCTCTACCGCTGAGCTACACTGCCAAAATTTTCCAAATGCGAATTACGCATCGGGGGGAAGTCGTTACCTTCCAGCCACAGAATTGTCCACCGGAAATTGAGAAAATCTCTCCCAACTCCGTCGGCAGATCAGCCTGCCCACCTCACCCTCGCTTGGCCAGCGCACGCCCCGTGGGTGATTTTTTGTTTTTCCGGATCACGGATGGCGGACCCTCCGCAACGAGCGTGCCGCCATGAAGACCGCCCCCCGGCCCGAGCTCGATGACCCAGTCCGAGGCGGCAATCACATCCAGATGGTGCTCGACCACCAACACGCTATGCCCGGCATCTCGCAGCCGGAGAAACGCAGCGAGCAATTTCTCCACGTCGCCGAAATGCAGCCCAGTCGTCGGCTCATCAAACAGATACAAGGTGTGGGGTGATGCTGGCCGCGCCAACTCGACCGCCAGTTTCAACCGTTGCGCCTCCCCACCCGAGAGGGTGTTGGCGGGCTGACCAAGCTGCAAATACCCGAGACCTAGCTCTTCAAGAATCTCCAGAATTCGGCGGATCTTCGGGATCGGCCGGAAAAACACCCGTGCCTCACTCACCGATAATCCGAGCACTTCGGCAATCGACTTTCCCTTGTAGGTCACCTCGAGTGTCTCACGATTGAACCGCCGGCCTCCACACGCTGGACAGACCACCCACGCATCAGGCAGGAAATGCATCTCAATCTTCAATCGCCCATTGCCCTGACAACGCTCGCACCGCCCTCCTGCCGCATTGAAGCTGAACCGCCCCGGCCCATAGCCTCGCTGCTTCGATAAACTCAACTTGGTAAAAAGATCTCTCACCAAATCGAAGACCCCCGTAAACGTCGCCGGGTTCGAGCGCGGGCTACGCCCAATCGGCGACTGGTCTGCCACCACACATTTCTCAATCTGTTCCAGCCCATCAATGCCATCGTGCAACCCGGGCAACTCTCCAGATCCATGAAAATGCCTTGCGAGCGCCCGGCGTAAAATGTCATCCGCCAACGTGGATTTCCCACTGCCACTCGGGCCACTCAAACAAACCAACCGCCCCAGCGGAATCGCCACGTCGAGGTTCTTCAAATTGTGCTCACGGGCTCCGCGGATCAACAATTTCCCCGCAACTGGCAGGGGCGATGCAAGCTTCCCAATCGATCCCGCCTTACTCCGCAACCACTCACCCGTCGGCGAGCTCAATTGCATCGGTACCCCTGCCGCCAAAATTTCACCACCCGCCGCCCCCGCGCCCGGCCCAAGGTCGATCAACCAGTCGGCCGCGCGAATGATCTCCTCATCATGCTCCACAACCACCACCGTATTTCCTAAATCACGCAACCGAATCAGCGCCCGGATCAAACGCGCCGTATCCGCAGCATGCAGGCCAATACTTGGTTCATCTAAAACATAAATCACCCCAGAAAGCCCTGCCCCCAGCTGGGTCGCTAAGCGAATCCGCTGCGCTTCACCACCCGACAACGAGCCACTGTTCCGCTGAAGTGTTAAATAATCCAACCCGACCTCTTCTAAAAATGCCAATCGCGTCCGCACATCGTTCGCCAGCCGCTTGCAAACCTCAACCTTGGATGACTCCGCATTGAATCCATCGATCCAGCGCATCGCGTCCGCCACTCCGAGCTCGCAGAATTCTTGAATCCCCAGCCAGCGCCCGTCCAAGCCCTCGACCTTGACCGCCAGCCACTCCGGCTTCAAGCGCTGCCCACCGCACACCCCGCACGGACGATGCGCCATGAACTTGGCCAACTTGCGCCGCGTGATCTCAGACTTGGCGTCACGGTACCGCATCCACGTTTGTTCCGCTTCCTCACCATTTTCTAAGAGACTCGCATCGCAATACATTTCCGTCCCAAGGCCCTCACAACCCTCACAAGCCCCCAGATGCGAGTTAAAGGAGAAATGCTTGGGCGAAATCTCACCCACGATCCATCCCGTGCGTGGATTTCGGTACGATGTCTGGAACGTGAGATCACTCCAAGCATCCGAGCCCACCGCCTGAATTGCCGCACGCGCCTCCGCACCACAGAGCCGCAGTGCCGTTTCGACGGAGTCCGCAAGACGAGACTCCACGCCACCCCGAATCACCACTCGATCCACCACAATCTCAACCGCCGCCGGATGCTCTGGCCACCGGGAAATGGCATCATCCATTTCCATCACCTCACCATCCACCCGCACTCGAATGTAGCCCTGCCGCTGCAAATCTCCTAATAACCGCACCGGGTCCTCCAACTCCTCGTGCGGCAATGGCGCCAGCAACACCACCTTGGTGCCCTCTTCCATCTCCCCCAGCGCTTTCACAATATCCGCCGCGGTCATCCGCGCCAAACGCTCTCCCGTCTCAGGGTCATGCGGAATCCCCGCCGCCGCCCACAAGACCCTCAAGTAATCGTAAATCTCTGTCGTCGTTGCCACTGTCGACCGCGGATTCAACCCGCCGCCACGCTGCTCGATTGCGATCGCCGGACTGAGGCCCTCAATCGAATCCACATCGGGCTTGTCCAGTTGATCCAGAAACTGGCGCGCGTAAACCGACAGGGATTCCACATAACGCCGCTGCCCCTCAGCATACAAGGTGTGAAACGCTAAGGACGATTTCCCAGACCCACTTGGCCCAGAAATCACCACCAGCTTCCCCCGTGGGATATCGACGTCGATATTCTTCAAATGATGCTGCCGTGCCCCACGGATTCGGATCGCGTCCATATTCCAAGAGAAATCCGCAATCGCCAAACTTCCAAGCTCGAATGATCCGTTGACCCCAATCTCCAGAAGTGACCACACCGTCACCGACGATCGCCCATCAGCGGGTACGGAGGCTTACGCGTCGATTACGGAGGCCTACGCGGCGATTACGGAGGCCTAAGCGTCGATTACGGAGGCCTAAGTGCCGATTACGGAGGCTTAAGTGTCGATTACGGAGGCTTAAGTGTCGATTACGGAGGCCTAAGTGTCGATTACGGGGGCTTAAGTGTCGATTACGGAAGCCTAGCGTCGATTGTCGAAAGAATCTTACGGAACTCGGTGCCCGAGACGCAAAACCCGCCACCGATTGACGGAGGCGGGCTTCGGAAAAC
>JARWZU010000019.1 GCA_029866215.1 Akkermansiaceae bacterium | reverse complement strand
CGTCAGCAAACAAACTAACAGCGAACAAGCCGGCACTGGACAACCCGCTACCCGTTCCCAGTCGAAGTCGGAGGGTAGCCAGAAACCTCAACCTGAAGCGGAGGGGCGCTCCCGGTAGCGGGTGCCAGGCCTCATCGTTCGCTAGAAAATGAAGACCTCCTATTTCGGAAGCACTTGGGCAGCGTCTTGTGTAGCCTCGACAGGTGGAGCGATATACGCAGCAGTAGCAGCATCAATTATTTCCCGAGGACGGATTGGCATGATGGAAGTCGTCTGGGTCGTTCTGATCTCGATTGTGGTATCACTCCCCGTCCTGGTTGCCGGTTCGGCGACGATTGGATGGTGGGTATCCAAGTATCTTGCACGACGCGTAAGGACGAATCGACTTTTGGTCTTCGCGATGGCAGGGATGCTCATGGGATTAGTAGCAGACTTGATCCTCCTTCTCTTTGGTTTTCAGTTTCTCGGATTCTCCATGCGGGACATCCCCCGAAGCATGGACGAAGTGCTCAATGTTACTTTGGCGGCTTCGATTCCGGTCTTCTGCCTGACCTTGGCCGGATTAGTCGCGGGAGCACACATAACCCACAGCGAACAAGACGGCACATCCAACGGCGGGTAACGTCCTTCTTTGAATTCCGGCTTCCATTTCCGCCGTGGATGGCCTATACGTTCTGCAGAAAAAATGAATTCCCAGCTTCGAAGACTTCTATCCTATATCGCAGCCTTACTGCTATCGTTCGCGGTCGGGATTGTAGGAGTCGCGCAAAACGGATGGTTTGGGAGGAGCGATCTACTGCCCTACGCCATTTATTGCATCCCATTCGCCCTCTTTCTTTGGGTGAGTTCATCTCTGTTCTTCCGAATGACGCGCCAATGGCGCTCATGGTTAGCGACTCCAATCGGTTTTATTTTGGGAGCAATCGCAGGTTTTATCGGCACTTATGCCGTGGCAATCGTGCTTGGCCCTTGGTTTGGGGCTATGAGCGTTCCTGTGCTTAAGAGCTGGTGTGTGACCGCCTCAATTTTTATTCCGCTTGCATACCTCGTTCGAAGAGATGGATTGGGGAAGATGTCGATAGGTGGCGGGATTGCTATATTGGGGGCTGGACTGGCATTTTTCTTTGCGATCTCTCCTTTAGGGTCGCTCGCAGCCAGTAACCAACAACTGACCACTGCATTCTTCCAATATGTTCCCGGAGATGATGAACTAAAGATTGATAGTGAGCCTGACTGGCTCACCAATGAGGATCGTGACCTGCTAGTGAGTAGTGGCCTCAAGGGCCGGCTGGATTGCTTTAGTAGTGGTGGTAGTAATACAACGGAATGGCCACGTGCTAAAGCATTTGTCATCTTCACTTCTGATTTGTCCGAGACGGTTCGTTTGCCACAGCCAAAGCATTCGACAATCCTTTATGTGCAACGTGGTGATGGGTTTGTCGCCCTGCCTGAAGGGGTGCCCACTTTCAATAGATCGCTAGAGTTTTACGAGGATGAATATGGGTGGCACTACTGGGTTGAGCAGGCATCGGGGGCCAAGAGTGGCGGCGGACTCAGTCTCAAAACAACAAAGCCGAACAAGGCGGTAGACTCAACGCGCTAACGCGCGTGAGTCACCTTTGACGTTCGGCAAAAATAAAATGCAAAGCACGCTACGAAAGATTCAGGATGATTTAGCTAATGCCGGCTGGCGCATTAAACAGATTTCGCACGCGCCTGACGGTAAGCCTGTTGTCGTAGGTTTTGAGAATTGGGCCGGTTATGTTGCCGTAATCTCAATCATCGGCTTCCCGATTGGGTGCGGAATGGCGATTTATCTGAAAGAACATCACCAGAATCCATTTCCAGGGATCTATATCGCGATTGCCAGTTGGGCGGTCTGTTTGGGGGCGCTGGCTATAAAAAATAAACTACTAAAGAAAAATTGGATATTTATTGAAGCGAAATGCGTGGATAGGGAGATTCGGAAAGTTGCATCCAGCGAAGGAGCCACATGGGCGTCGCGGATTCTATGCGAGTTTGATCATGCAGGCAGCCTTATTCAGTGCACGCCGACTGTTCACTGGAGCACTTTTCGCTCGGAATCAGCTGCGGAACAGTTCTTGAGTTCTCGAATCGACCCCAGCGGCGGATGCACACTTAAAGTAAATCCTAAAAACATTAAAGAGGCCAATCTATCAGATCGAAGAATGAAATGAAACCCTCGGAGCCGAACCAAGCGCTACAGCGAATGGAGTGGCTTGTCACGAATCGTGCTCCGAGCAGCACGCTTCGCGCCAAGCCACTCCATCGCTGAGCTTTAACGTTCTGCCAAAATGAATCACCATTCCATAATCGTATGCTTCGCCTTGTTCTCTTGTGCAAGATCAGGAGCCGCTGTCATAATTCAGCAAGAGAACGTTGCTGGTGGCGCATACCACTTTTCGCGGGGGGGCTACGGGCAATCGTTCAAGACTGATAAGGGATTTATCGCATCCGGCATAGAACTATCTATGAAAGCATCACCATTCGGAGCGTTCACGACAACTGTCAGCATGTATGAGTATAATGCGGCAACCCAGACATTTGCAGGCCTGACTCCATTAGCGGTTGGTGTCATTGACTCCAAGCAAATTTCGACCACCCAATCTTGGGTGATGGCTCAATTCTCAAAATCAGTAGCACTTCAGCCACGGAAGACATACGCATTTATGGTTACGGACGGAATGGTGAGTTCAAATCAATTCTATTTTTCCTCCGGTGATGCCTACAAAGATGGAGCATGGCTTAACATTGGTTCTGGAGGTTCGTTCACTATGATGAACATTGACAGCTCTTTCAAGATCCATGCCGTCCCCGAGCCCTCCTCATTCTTGATCTTGTCTATATTTGGCGCCTCATGCGTTGTAAGGAGGAAACGTTGAAAAGAAGCAGAACAAGCCGCGGCATGACAACCACTACCAGCCGCCCTGTTTCGATGATTTACCGTAGCTACAACCCTAACCCCGTGATCGACCTGCGCCGCCGCTGGTAGTGGTGCATGCGCTCATCGTTCGCTTCAAAATTTTGAGACCTTCCGGTAGGTCACACACAAACACCAATAATCATATGAGCTTAGCTTGGGACGTGCTTCAGCACTATCAGATCGAGAAGGCCAGAACTGCGGCTGATATCGCCTCAATGAAGGTCGATAGCCTTTCCGCACGGAAGGACAACACGAAGCAGGAACTTGAGGAATTAAGTTTGGCATGCCAAGCCATGTGGGAACTTCTTCGAGATCATATTGGATTCACGGACGACCATCTGAAGGCGAAGATCCTCGAAATCGATGCAAGAGATGGATCGGTAGATGGGAAGATCGGTGCCGAGTTGATCGACTGTCCTCATTGCGGACAGAAGGCCAGCACCATTAAGCCCAACTGCATGTATTGCGGCAATCGTTTACCAAGTCGGCACGTAATGAAATGAACCAAGCGAACAAGCCGGCACATCCAACGGCGGGTAACGTCCTTCTTTGAATTCGGGCTTCCTTCCCCGCCGTGGATGGCCTATACGTTAGTCCAAGAATAAGATGTCCATCTCATACCGCTCACTGATTCTTATGGTGGCTGTTTGCTCATCGTGCGCCACAACCGCGAAGCGTCAGGAGGCGGCACTCGATACCGTCGGAGCGAGCAGGATGGCCGGTGACGCGATCAGATTTGGAGTTTTTCACACAGGACGAGCTCCGGATAAAGTCAGATTTGGAGAGTCCATCAGAGAAGTATTGCTTAACTCTCAATGGGACCTTAAAGACGCAGATCTTCAGGCGCTTTCCGATCTTCCGTCGTTACGGGAGTTGCGTCTAGATCACACCAATATCACGGACCGTGGGACAGTTTATTTGGAGAGTTGCCCGCGCCTTCGAGTGCTCGCTCTTCGACAAGTTCCGATCACCGATGCATCGCTTCTGCACATCGCCAAGCTTGCACAACTACGTGAGTTGGACTTGTGGGGCACACGGGTGACTTCTGACGGGCTTCAAGCGTTGACTGGTTTACACCACCTTGAGGAGCTTATACTTCATGACACGAGCGTCACCGACGACGTTATCCCCATCCTGTCCGGCTTCAGAAGCCTGCACACGGTGGGACTGGGGAACACCAAAGTTACTGATTCTGGCAAGCAGGAGTTGCGCAGGCTCCGCCCCGGTATCATCATTTACCCCGATGACTCCAAGCTTGTCAACAGGACCGATGACTTGCCTCCGTTGCCAGGGGACTAACAAGTCGTGCGTGGCAACGGCGGATGACGTCCCTCGTTCGCTGCGCTCTATGAGTCCAGCGCCGCCGTGCCACCACATTTAACGTTCGTCAAAGAATTCCACCCCACAAGATTGAAACCATGGAAGTTTTGCCACATACCAAATCCCGGCCTTCGAAGACAACTTGGCGTGTGTTTGCGGCCCTCCTCCTTTTGTCCGCCGGGTTGATTCTTGGCTTCGTGACAAGAGGTTGGCTGGAGAATCTTGACAAGCCTCGCGGTGTGCAGCGGGAGTTTGTGGAGGCAGCTAGAATTGGCAACGTAAACCGGCTTGAACAGCTTTATAAACAGGGGGCAAAGATTGACTGTGAATGGGTTTCTGGCGGTGTCTCTGGGTTCACCGCACTTTCAGATTCCGTAGATTCTCTGCAGGTAGATTCGGTAAGGTGGCTCTTGGAGCATGGTGCTGATCCTGATGATGTGATTTCCGATGGAACTCCAAGAGGAGGCGCAAGGTATAACCAGAAAAAGGCTCAGGAGATTGTGCTGTTGATGCAGCAATACCCGCCAAAACAAAGAGACGAACAAGTCGTGCCATCCGACGGGCAGAAGCCCTCTAGTCACGCCTCACCCGCCGGTCCAACCGCGCCCGCGGATGCACATTGAACGTTCTGCAAGAAAATGAAGAGAATCATCAAGATAGGCTCCGTATTGGTTTGCGCATGCGTAGCTATCGCAGTGATACCTTCCTGCTCACAAACAGCGAAGATCAACGATGTCTCTGTTCCAATCGCACTGGATTCCGGTTATCGTATTGTGGCGGTAGGCGGCAAGAAGCCCGAGCGATTAAGTAGTTCATTTGTGACAGTTGTTCCATATGTCGAAGTTCACCCCGGCAAATACCTGATAGAGATCGAACCGAAAGACGGCAACGGAGAGCGGAATTCATTCTATTTTAGCCCGGCCGCAGGGACAGTGTATCGAATAGGCACAACAGACAATGGCTTTACTTTGATTGAGGACACCAGATGATAATCAGAAGCAGAACAAGTCGAGACACAGCAACCCCTATCAGCCGCCCTGTTTACATGCTCTCCCGTAATTTCAACCTCTACCCCGTGATCGACACTCGCCCTCGCTGATAGGGTTGCGTGCTCTTTGACGTTCTGCAAGAAAATGAAACCAACCAGCGAGACAGGATGGTGGATCGTCACTTACACGATTGTATTGATTCGCCCGTCGGAAGATCCGCCAAGGAGCATTCCGAATCAGGTTCTTCGTAAGCAAGTGATGGTGCGGTGCGAGCACTGGCGGGAAGCGTTTATGAAGGCAAGGCGGATCGGAATTGATGATGAACTTGCAGATGTTGATAAGGGGCGATGGCAATACATGGGGATCAACGACCTCATTCCATTGCCGGAGAAGAATGAGGACGGACTATTCCTTGGTGAGATTGACCTCACGGAGAGGGAGAAACCATTAGAAGATGTTTTTCGGGACTGCACCGAGGACTACTATTTCGAGCCCAACTTTGATGAGGAACGTGGAGGACAGCACTATCGAGCAATCCTCGATCCCGACAAGGCGGGCTTCTAGATCTCGCCCCGAAATCCAAGAGGCAGAACAAGCCGCGACATGACAACCCCTACCAGCCGCCCTGTTACGATGATTTTCCGCAATTATAACACTAACCCCATGATCGACGCTCGCCGCCGCTGGTAGTGGTGCATGCGCTCATCGTTGGGCAAAAAATGTTTCGCGCAGCGTAATTACGCTTGACGTAATCGACAGATAGAGTATTTTCTGATCGTGATCGATAGTTTCGGCGATTCAGCAACAGAGAACATTTATCGCGGCTTGCGGGTTCGTGGCTTGCCTGGAGACATCCAGGAGCGGGCACGACGTAAGTTGCGCATGATCAATCAGGCACGAATTGTTGAAGATCTTCAGATTCCACCAGGCAATCGACTTGAGCAATTAAAAGGTAACTTGAATGGATTTTGGAGTATTCGTATCAATCAGCAATGGCGAATTATTTTCCGTTGGCAGGATGGAACAAAGCAAGAAGTAACAATATTAGACTACCATTAAGATCATGAGCACATCCAAATATCTACCACTGATTCATCCAGGTGAGATTCTCCTTGAAGAATTTATCAAGCCGATGGGCTTTAGTCTTGCATCGGTATCACGCGCAACAGGTATTCCAGCCTCGCGGCTTACTGAGATCACGAAGTGTAGGCGAAGCATCTCTGCTGAGACCGCATTGCGCCTTTCAAAGTTCTTTGGTACTTCTGCGGCTTTCTGGGTTGGTCTCCAATCAGAGCATGATCTGGAAGTTGCCGAAAGGTCTTTCGGGGCAAAAATCAAGCGTGAGGTGACGTCAATGGCATTATGAAGGAAGCCCAACAAGCCGCGCCGTGACAACCACTACCAGCCGTTCAGTTTCGATGATTCACCGTGGTTCAAACTTAAATTCAACTTCCCGGACAAATTGAAGGCTGCCTTGCAGGTGGCGGGAATTTCTGCATGAAAGGGGGAATCCTTGTCTCAGGGGCACGGGCTCAGTTTTCCACCTGACAATCAATCCAAGTTCCCGGCAAGACCTCGTTTGTCCCTTGGGTCATTCTTTCTGGAGCAACGGCCTTCCTCAGCTTCTTTTTCAATGGCCCGGTCGGTGTCATTTCTTCTGGCGCGATGCGCGGGCTGCATTTTTGGGATTTTATGCTTAGCCAGCGGCGATGAATGCGCTAAACCGTGCGGATGGATGAACTGACACGCGATCACGGACCGCAGCCGATTGACGGCTTGATGGACCGCTGGAATTTGACCAATCATGAATTGGTGGAGGTTTCGATGGAGCAACTCAATCACAAGCAGGTGCAAAAGGCACGCAAGGGCCGCCAACTCACGTTGAGCCTCATGCAGAAGCTGATGCGGGCGCTCAATGAGACGATTGTGGCGAAGCTGCCGAAGGAGAAGAGGGCGGATTTCACGCCGTATTTGCACAAGCACTTGTTCAACTACGCCAAGGGCTTCGATGCGGCTTGGGTGGATCCGAATGAAGCTTTGTGGGCGCAGTGAGGGAGCGGGGTCCAGGCTGGATCATTGCGGGGCAGGGGCTTGCGGGGACTTGTCTTGCATGGGCGCTGTGGCAGCGGGGTGAAGCGTTTACCTTGGTGGATCGTGGGGCGGGTGGTAGCTCGCGGATCGCGGCGGGGATGATCAATCCGCTGACGGGGAAAAACTTCGAGCCCAGCTGGCGGATTGCGGAGTTTTTGCCGGAGGCGCTTGAATTTTATGGCGGAGTCGAGGCACGGATCGGGCGGCAGGTTTGGCATCCACTGCCGGTGATGCGGCTCGCGGGATCTGAGAAGGAATGGCAGAAAATCGTGTCCAAGCTCGCGGTGCCGGATGTGGCGCCATGGGTGCGGGGTGAGGTGGCGGCTCCGGAGGGCTGGGTCGGTGCGGTGGACGTGCGCGGTGGGGGATGGATCAATGCCGGTGATTTCCTGGAGGGCTCGTGTGAGTTTTTCAAGAATCTCGGCTGTTACCACGTCGGCGATGTTTCACGGCTTGAGGCGAACGATCGTGTGATTTGGTGCGATGGCGCGGCGGGCTTGTTGGGGGGGCATTTGGGTCCGCATCGCTGTGCGAAGGGGGAGATTCTAACTGTGCGGGCTGCGGGTTGGGACGAGACGTGCATCCGCATCGGGGCGGGTGGTTGGTTGGTGCCGCTGGGTGGGGGGATTTTTCGGGTGGGTTCGACGTATGAGTGGAATGAGCTGGATGCCTTGCCGACCGAGAAGGGGCGGGAGCGGGTGGAGGAAATCGCCCGGCGCTTGGGCGGCGATGGGTTTGAGATCATCGCGCATCACGCGGGGGTCAGGCCGATTTTGCGGCGCAGCCAGCCCATGATCGGGCCCCTGCGTGATGGGGGGTGGATGTTCAATGCGTTAGGCTCCAAGGGCTCGCTCTATGCGCCCGGGATGGCGGGGCGCTTGGCGCGTTGGTTGGTCGATGGGGTCGAGCCCGAGCCAGAGGTGGACTTCCGACATTTTTCGGCGCAGTCTGATTTGCATGAAGATGGCTGATCCCATGTTTCCTCCGCGGCCGACGGCGTTGGCATGGGAGATCTTGCGGCCCATGATTCGGGCGGGAGATCGGGTGATCGATGCGACCGCTGGCAATGGTTACGATACGGTGTTTCTCGCCGAATGCGTCGGGCCTAACGGGAAGGTGCTCGCGTTCGACATCCAGGAGCTGGCGTTGATTTCCGCGCGGATGCGGGTGGATGAGGCCGGTCTGTTGGGTCGGGTTGATTTCATCCATGGGTCTCATGTGGGGATGGCGTCGCATGCCGAGTGCGGATCGGTGGCGGTGGTCATGTTCAACCTAGGCTATCTGCCGGGAAATGATCACGCGGTGACCACCGAGGCTGCCGACACGCTCGAAGCGTTGGAAGTCGCGTTTGGATTGATCCGGCCCGGCGGTGCCTTGTCGGTGGTGTGTTATCCCGGGCACCCGGCGGGAGCCTCGGAAGCGGAGGCGGTGGAGGGGCTTTTCAAAGGAAAAACTGCCAGCGGGTGGCGGGTCGCCAAGTATGGTGCGCTTGGAACAAAACGACCTGCGCCATTTTTGTTGATCGCAGGCAAATAGAAATCTGCTCGCGAGTGGATTCTAGTGATTTGCTAGAATGGTAGATGTTATTTCGCAGGGGTCTTGATCTCGGAGAGCAATGCTTCGGCCGTGAGTTCTGCAAATGAACCAGGAGCTCCCGAGTAGTGGATTTTCCGGTCACCATCGAGAATGTAAATGACCGGCCATGCGTTCACGCGGTACGTTTTCGCGAGTTGGTTCGTGGGGTCGCAGAAATTCGGCCAATTGACGGTGCCGTCCGCTTGGAGTTCGCGGAGTTTCTGCTCGGGGTCATTGTTCACGCCGATGACCGCGAGCGGGCGGTTTTTGAATCGCTTGGTCATGCTTGAGGTAATCTCGATGACTTGTGCTGCATCGGTGCTGGTGCTGTTCCAGAAGAGCAGGGCGATCACTTTTCCTTTGTTGGCCGAGAGTGAAAGGGGTTTTTTCGCCGAGTCCATTCCGACGAGATCTGGGGCGATGCGGCCCTTTGTCAGAAAGCGGATGATGTAGAGCTCGTCCTCTGCGACTTTGGCGACGGTGCTGCCGTTGAACTCGACATCGACACTCTGGATGATGGCCTTGCGGAGGAAATTGAGGCGCCGTTTCATGATGTCGTCGCGATCGCCGAGGGTCTTGAGTTGGATGGCGGCTCCGAGTGCGGCGACGCCTTGGGTTTTCGGGTCGGGGTGGGTCGATTCGATCTTCTCAAGGAGCTGGAGCGAGCGGGGGTCGGCTTGGGCGGTGAGCGCGGCGCAAATCGGGACGAGCTTGGTGCTGGTGAGGTGGTAGGACTCGATGGCCTTGCGGATGGCTTCGTTTTCCTTCGCGAAAATCGGCAGGGCCACGCCGGTTTCTTGGCCTGCCACCATGCCGGCGGTGAGACGCAGGAACCATGCGGCGGGCTCCAATGTGGATTCTTGGTCGAGTGAGCGGTTGATGGCGACCCACATTTCCTTCGCATAGGCAGTGGCATCCGGGCGCTGCGTGGCGTACTTCGCGCGGTCCTCCGGTGTGGTCGCGCTTTTCATTTCCAGCGACCACTTCTGCATGGCGACCTGATAGGTTTTCTCGATGCGCTGGCTTTCGGTCGTGGGTGAGGCATGGGCCGCCGAAAACGCGGTGAGGCAGGCTAACGAGAGCAGGAAATTGAAGCGAGTCATGTGGCGGAACATAGCGAATGAAAATGGGCGATGGAAACCGGAAATGCTGGGCTTAGGCAAGGTCTGCGAGGAGCGTGGCGGCTTGGTCTCGCGCGCGTTGGTCGGCAGTCACGATGGCTTCGAGGTCGGGCGAGTGCTGGACCGAATGAGCGTCCATGACCGCGGCGACACACTGCCAGATGGCAGGGAAGGAGATTTTTTCGGCACGGAAGGCATCGACGGCCACTTCGTTGGCGGCATTGTAAACTGCGGGAAGCGTGCCACCGGTGAGACCCGCGCGGCGGGCCAGATCGAGTGCCGGGAAGTCGGCATTTCGCGGTGCTTCAAATTCCAACTTGGAAAGTGTTGGGAAATCGAGTGGCTGCAATCCGCCTTTCACGCGGCGGGGCCAAGTGAGTGCGTACTGGATCGGGAAACACATGTCCGTCCGACTTAGCTGGGCAAGCACCGAGCCATCGGTGAACTCCACCATCGAGTGGATGATGCTCTGCGGATGAATCACAACGTCGATGCGATCCATGCCGATTCCGAACAGCCAGCGGGCTTCGATCATTTCGAGGCCTTTGTTAAAAAGGGTGGCCGAGTCGATGGTGATCTTCGGTCCCATTTCCCAAGTCGGGTGTTTGAGTGCTTGGGCGAGGGTGACCTTGGAAATTTGCTCGGGCGCAAGTGTGCGAAAAGGTCCGCCTGATGCCGTTAGGATGAGTCTTGAGACTTCGGCTTCGCCTCCACGATGGCCATCGAGGCACTGGAAAATCGCGTTGTGTTCGCTGTCTACGGGCAGGAGTTTGACCCCGCGTTTGGCAGCGGCGGCGGTGATGATTTCACCGGCCATCACCAAGATTTCCTTGGAGGCGATGGCGAGATCCTTCCCTGCCTCGATGGCGGCGAGCGCGGGATGAAGGCCGGCGGTGCCGACGATTGCGACGAGCACGATGTCTGCATCGGCAAGCGTTGCGAGTTCGGCGAGGCCATCGGCTCCGAGGTGGATTTTCACATTAGGCGGCAGCAGAGACCGGAGTTCCGCTTCACCCGAGTGGTCGAAAAGCGCGACGTGCCTGACACCGGTTTCGAGCGCTTGATCGGCCAGCTTGCGGACGTTGCTGTGGGCGGCGAGGGCGATGATTTCGATTTCATCGGGCAGTTCGCGAGCGACCTTCAGGGTCGAGGTGCCGATCGAGCCTGTTGACCCTAGCAAAACGACCCGGCGCTTTTGGGGTGATGCGCTCATGTCGAAGAGAAAAGCACCCATTTCAGGTAGAAATAGAGCGCGGGAGCGGTGAAGCAAATGCTATCGATGAGATCGAGTGAGCCGCCGATACCTGGGAGCATTCCGCCCGAGTCCTTGGCGTGGATCGAGCGTTTGACGACACTTTCAGCGAGATCTCCGATCACTGCGAGGATGGATAGAATGAAGCCAAGAGTGATCACGTGGCTCCATTTTTGGAAAATCGCGAGGGGTTCAGGGAAGATCCAGTAGAGTCCGCACGCAGCGATCTGGGAGAAAATGAGTGCGCCGATCAGGCCTTCCCAAGTTTTTCCGGGGCTGATGTGGGGGATCAGTTTGTGGCGGCCAAAAAGTGAGCCGACGACGTAAGCGCCCATGTCGGTGAATTTCGTCACGGCGAGCAGCCAGAGCAGAAGGAAGGCCCCTGAGCGGCCGACCATTCCGAGGCCTACGGTTGGGTCATGGACAAGGAAGGTGATTCGGGCGACGAAGTTGAAGAGGAACGCGATGTAGACGAACCCTAGCAGGTTGGCGGCGACCGCTAACAACGCCTCGATGCCGCGGATCGGGTAGCGAAGCTGCAAGGTGAACGAGCCAAAAATAGCCACAAAAATGGCTAGGGTGTCGAAGTCCTGCGGGATTGATTTTTCATTAAGGAAGTACCCGTAAATGCCCGCGCAGTAGGCTGCGGCGAGGAGGATCCCGAAGCGGGGAAAGCACATCACCTCTGCGCGCCGCAACATCTGGAAGTACTCGACGGTTGCGATCATCGCGAGGGCCTCGATCAGGCCGAGCACGGCCCAAGATTTGCCGCTGGCAAAGATCGTCGTCACCAGTGCCCAGAGAAAGAGCGTGCTGGCGGCTCGACGAATGAAAACGATCGCTTTTGATGGATTAGCGGGCGCGGTGAGGTTTGCCATCGCTGCCCACTCTAAGCGGACTCTAGGCCCAGTGACAACTCATTCGTGAAAAGCAGCGCAACCTTTTTCAGAATTTGTGGTTTGATGATCAAGCGAGGCCAAACGGCCTCCAGCAACCAAACAAAAACAACGATGAAAACCTCTACACTGATGACCTTGGGTGCCCTGATCGGCACCTGTACTTTCGCAAGCGCTCAAGAACAACCCAAGCGCCCTGATGGGCCAAAGCGTGAAGTTCCAGCCGCAATTCTTGAAAAGTTCGACCTTGATAAGGACGGCAAGCTTTCCGAAGAAGAGGGCAAGGCTGCTCGCGAAGAAGCGAAAGCCAAGCGCGCTGCGATGCTCGAGAAGTACGATGCTAACAAGGATGGTAAGCTCAACAAGGAAGAGATCCAAGCGGCGAAAGATGCCGGCGAGCAACTTCCACCAGGCGGCAAAGGTCCTAAGGGCGAAAAGGGCCCCAAAGGTCCCAAGGGTGAAAAAGGCCCTAAGGGCGGCGAAGGCCCACCACCAGCGCCACCTGCTCAATAAGTCTTCTTGGGTCTAATGTGACCTGCAAATTTTAAAACCGTAGTCTGCCCGGTGCAGTCTGCGGTTTTTTTGTGGTCGGGCCCCGCGAGGATGCTCAATTTGTGCTGATTTTCAAAGGCCGAGCGGGGCCGATCGAGCTCAATTTCTTCCTAATAGGCCTTTACTCGAAAATGGTGCAAGCTAGTCTCCCGCACGCTAGTGAATTACCCGATGAATTTTAAAGTCAAGCCATGCCTCCGGTTGTCAGCCCCCCGCTCGGGTAGTCTGTGTGCGTCACTCTTGGCGTTGATTTGGATCTGTCCGATGATTCGGGCGGGAAATTTGGATGCTTCACCATCAGCGACGCCACTTCCCACGGTGATGAGCGATCCGCTTGAGCCGCTGAACCGCAGCATTTGGGAGGTGAACCGAGGGATTCTCCTCGGCGTGATGCAGCCGGTTGGGAGAATGTATCGGACGGTGGTTCCCAAGCCAGTGCGGGGGTCGATCGCAAACTTTAGCCGCAA
>JARWZU010000011.1 GCA_029866215.1 Akkermansiaceae bacterium | reverse complement strand
CCGCGATCGACGTCCTGTCTCTCGGCCGCCCTCTGTTGTGGCGGCCCGCGAAGCTAGTCGCCACAGTACCCTCACGTCAATCCATTTTGTGATGTTTTTAGAAGTTTTTTCAAACATCAACGCAAACCACTGGTTTTTAAGCTTATCTGCACTTCTGACGTCGCGATGATACGCCGCCAGAGGCTT
Source organism: Akkermansiaceae bacterium (assembly GCA_029866215.1). Lineage (GTDB taxonomy): Bacteria > Verrucomicrobiota > Verrucomicrobiia > Verrucomicrobiales > Akkermansiaceae > Luteolibacter. The sequence continues at coordinate 145,847 of JARWZU010000011.1, read as the reverse complement.
GATTTCGCATGAGTCCGGGGCCGCTGGAATGCTTCTCCGAGGTATTCGGGGCAAACAAATAGACAACGTTGAATCCAACGCTTGGGATAAATGCCCATCCGCCATCGTAGTTGCTACCGAAAAACCCAACCCTTTCCAACCGCGAAACTTGACGGAAACGCCTTACGACCCAACCTTTCATCTGCAGAAGATTGTGTCGCTCTCTGCGAGGTGACCTTCCATCTCATGATGAAACTTCTTATTCAACACATCGCTTCAAGCGTCTTTCTGATGGCGAGCGCTCAACCTTCGGGTGCGATATCGCTCAATGTTGAGTTGCGCCATACGGTAAATGGCCATCCCCTACTCCTTGATTCGCTGCGCTACAAAAATGTTACTGGTGAAACTTACTCGTTCACACGAGTCAGTTATCTTCTCGGTGGGTTTGCATTAAAACACGAGAATGGGGCATGGGAGGAGCTCTCCGGTCAGTATGCATTCATCGATCTGGCGAAGCGCCGAACTGACGTCCATTTGCAACATATCCCCGAGGGAAAATACCAAGCCCTGCGCTTCCACATTGGCCCAGACTCAATTGCGAATGCTGCGGATGTCAGCCATTTGCCAGCTGACAGCCCTTTAAATCCCAACATCAACGGACTGCACTGGAGCTGGCAAGGTGGCTATATTTTCATGGCTCTTGAAGGGCATTTCCGCGGGGTTCACGATGAATTTGGCGGCTACGCACACCATTTAGCACGGGATTCAAACCGAACTCGAATCAGCCTAACAGCACCTCTCGATTTCTCTCGTGACTCAGGCGCGATCACACTCGACTTTGACCTTGGCACTCTGCTGGATGCACCTCACCCACTATCATTTGAGCGGGATGGCAAAGCAACCCACTCACGCGATGGCGACCCGATTGCCGCTGCTCTTGTTGCAAATTTACCCGGAGCATTCCGAGTGGCTCAGGTGACTTCCGCGACTCCCAGCGTCAGCAGACCCACTCAAGTTAAACCACTTTATCTGCCGGAAAAATTCACGCCGTATCGATTCACGATGAGTCGTACATTTCCGCTTCCTGACTTGCCGCGAGACAACCCGCTCATTGAAGAACGCGTTGCGCTTGGGAGAGCCCTATTCCACGAGAATGCCCTCTCACGGGATGGCACCATCTCATGCACCTCATGCCATCAATCCGACTCCGCATTTGCCGATCCTAGGCGCTTCAGCATTGGAATCGGAGGCCATGCGGGGACACGGAACGCGATGCCACTTTTCAACCTCGCATGGAAAAGCCAGTTTTTCTGGGATGGCAGGGCGCCCTCGCTGCGTGCACAGGTTTTAATGCCGATTGAAGATCACGCAGAAATGGACGAAACACCTGAGCATTTGACCGCGAAGCTCAGCGCCTTGGATTCTTATCCTCCACTCTTCGATGCTGCCTTCGGAGCCCCTGATGTTACGATGGAAAAAATCGGGCTCGCCATCGAGCAATTCCTTCTCACCCTCACCTCGCACGATTCAAAGTTTGATCGCGCCATGAACGGGAAAGCCGCTCTAACCGACGCAGAAAAGCGCGGTTTTGAGCTTTTCATGACCGAATACGAACCCCGCACTGGAAACTTCGGCGCCGATTGTTTCCATTGTCATGGCGGAGCATTATTCAGCGACCACCAATTTCACAACAACGGCCTAGTCAGTGAAGATTCTGGGCGAGCAAAGGTCACTCACCTTGATGCTGACCTAGGTAAGTTTTCGACACCAAGTCTTCGAAACGTTTCACTAACAGCACCCTACATGCACGATGGGCGCTTTGCGACCCTTGAGGAAGTGATCGAACACTACAGCAGCGGCATTACACGCAACCCGACACTCGATCCAAACCTCGCAAAGCATCCTGAAGCCGGCCTCAATCTAACAAACGAGGATAAAGCCGCTTTGGTTGCATTTTTGCGAGCACTCACCGAGGAAAAGTCCAAGACACCTTGAGCACTCACCTAGTCCCAAAATCCGTGGATCTTTTCGATCTCCCGTCGATTTCGCTTCGTAGGTCGGCCTTTGGGCGCCTCAAGCTTTGCCAGTTGCCAGAGCTTCAAAGCATCGTAGACTGATTTATCTGTTAGGTCTTCATAACACATCCGAGCCTCTGGAGCACCTACGCGCTTCGCGGTCAAAGCCTTGACCGATATCTCTCTAACACCAGGCCCTTCAACAAACGGCACCACGATCAAATCGCCGACTTGAACCGCTGTCGCCGGCTTCATCGGATGTCCATTTCGCATCACCCTGCCCGTGAGGCAAATTTCTGCTGCCAGTTTACGAGTCTTAAGAAAACGGGTTGCCCACAACCATTGATCCGCGCGAACCGATTCAGCCATGATCGTTATGCTTCGATTTCAATCCAGCCCTATCCTCCTGCGCACGGCACATTACTTGATGACTGCCTGGAGTTCGTAAGTTTGTTTCTTCTTAGGAACACTAGGGCTATTATAGCCGAACAACCGGTATTCAGACGAACGAAGGTTGCGAGCCACTAGAACTGCAGTGATGGCGGCACGGGCCTTGGAAAGCGATTTTTCATCGCGAGGGCCTTGCCAAGTGTAGCTGATTACCACGCGGGGAGGCAGGTCACGGACGATGACATCCTCCCCATCTGCTCCGGTCTTACCGACCTCCTTCGACTGATAGAGAAACCCCATGCGCTGCATCTTCATGCCGCCATTGGGTTCGTCCTTCATCGCCATTTCCACTGGAGAGGTCATGGGGATTCCATTTCTCCGGATGTGCTTAAAGAGAGTCCAGAACGAAAAGTTCGGACTGGACCCGACCGTGGTGGCGATTCGCGACGCGGGATAGTGCTTTTCCGTGACCTCATTGAAGGGCCCAGGACTTGGCCAGCCTCGCGGGAGGGATGATTCGCTAATATAAGCTGGTGGTGCTGGTTTTTCAGCGACAGGACTAGCCCCACCTTTCGAGAGGGGCTGGCCCAGAACTGAAATCACGACCACCGCGAAGACAGCTAGAAAAACTAAATAATTCATCCGATCAAGTTCGACCAGAATTCAACGTCTGCAAGTTGAATTTATCAATGCAGATTGTTATCGAATGGGCCTTCGGAGCTCCCCTTAAGCGAGTGCCTGCAATTTCGCTTTGAGTTGGTCTTTGGTGACACTGGCACCCACGATCTGGTCTTTCACCTCACCGTTCTTAAAGAATAGCAGCAGTGGGATCGAGCGGACGTTGTATTTCACCGCAAGATCGCGAGCCTCATCCACATTCACCTTCCCCACCTTGGCCACACCTTCCAAGTCCACCGAGACTTGGTCGATCACCGGACCGATCATTTTGCATGGGCCACACCATTCCGCCCAAAAGTCCACAAGAACAGGCAGGTTGGAGTCGATTACTTCAGATTGGAAATTTGCATCGTTGAGGGTTAAAGCCATAACGAAACACTGCACGTTTATTTCGAAACGTCAAGAGCCGCGCTGCAGATCGCAGGGCGGCTCCTTTCGAAGTAATCGGAAACTTGTTTAAAAATCAAGCAAGCGGCAACCCGCTAGCCATCATGGCGAAATAAAGAACAGCACCGGCAAGAATCGTGTTGATAATGGGAAGAATCATGGGATCAGGAATTTAAAACTCAGGATTTATTCGAAAACTTGTGCCCATGAGCCTTTGTTGGCATTATCTTCTGCGTTGATCCAAGTGTTGGCAGTTTTCACTTGGAAAAACAGCACCACCAATGCAGCAACAAGGCCGATCGCAGAGAGCGCACTGGTAAGTCCCTCACCGCCTTCTTCTGATTCATCCTCATCAAGTTCCGCCGTTTGCAGAGCAACTGGCCCACCGAGTGGCACGGCAGGCTTCTGGAGTTGCACTGTTGCCTTGGGCAAACCAGCTGGCGGCAAACCTACCGCAGGAGCAGCCGTAGGTGCCAACCGGATCGTGGGTGCTGGAGAAATCGGAGGCGCACCTGCCGTGCGAAGTGGGATCGTCGGTGCTGGAGCTGGTGGCCTTGGAGCACCGCCAATGGGAGTAGGTGCACTTGGAGGAACTGGTGGTCCAGCAGGTGGAGCCATAGGAACCGTCGCTGACGGCGGCGCGTCGCCCACATTAAGAGTGACGCGGACAGTTTCCTTCTTCAGGGGTACACTCGACGTCTGCGAGGACGGAGATGGTGGTAGGTTTTCGTTTTCGCTCATGCGCTTGCAGGTTTTCTTATCCTTGGCAGCGAGTAAGACAAGTTCGCTCGCCTCTGTCAAACCCCCAACTCTGGATTTCTTTAAATAGATTCAACCGACTAACCATCAGATCAATCCATGCTAACCCAAATGCCTCAAATCCACCATTCTGCCGTTACGTACCCTAGGAAAACAGGGGGAATCGGTGACTTCAGTCAAATTTCACCGAAAAGTCACACGCAAAGGCCTCCACCATCCGCAGTGAAAACCGCAAAATCCCGACTTTGATCAATTTTTGATGTTCTTTATCCGTCACCGTGGTTCCTATCGGTGCAGCAACCATGTCATCAGAAAAGACCGCCATCAGTCCCACCCGCTCGCAAGATTTCCCAGAGTGGTACCAACAAGTCATCAAAGCCGCTGACCTCGCGGAGAATTCTGAAACCCGCGGCTGCATGGTCATCAAGCCGTGGGGATACGGCATTTGGGAGCTGATCCAGCAACAACTCGACCGACGTTTCAAAGCGACGGGCCACCAAAACGCCTATTTCCCGCTACTGATCCCGCTTTCGTATCTAGAAAAAGAAGCGGAGCATGCCGAGGGTTTCGCGACCGAATGCGCCGTCGTCACGCACCACCGCCTCGAAGCAGTCAAAGACCCTTTGACCGGGAAAACCAAAATGATACCATCCGGCGAACTCGCTGAGCCCTATGTCATTCGGCCGACTTCGGAGACGATCATCGGGGCGGCATTCGCTCGCTGGATCGAGTCCTACCGCGATTTACCTTTGTTGATTAACCAGTGGGCCAATGTGATGCGCTGGGAAATGCGCCCTCGGCTCTTCCTCCGCACTGCGGAATTCCTCTGGCAAGAAGGCCACACGGCGCACGAAACGAAGGACGAAGCCATTTTGGAAACACAAATGATCCACGGTCAGTATGAGGAATTCCTGCGGGATCACCTCGCGATTCCGGTCATTCCCGGCGAAAAAACCGAAAACGAACGATTCCCGGGTGCGGACATGACCCTCACCGTCGAGGCGATGGTCCAAGATTGCAAAGCGATCCAAGCCGGTACTTCGCACTACTTAGGCCAGAATTTTTCCAAAGCACAAAACATCTCATTCACTGGGCGCGACGGCACCGTGCAGCATGCCCATACCACTTCATGGGGCGTTTCGACCCGCCTCATCGGCACGCTCATCATGGCCCACTCGGATGATGACGGCCTCGTCCTGCCGCCGCGGGTTGCCACCCAGCAAATAGTCATCTTGCCAATCACGCCCAAGGAAGAAAGCCGACAGGCGGTGCTCGACGCTTGCCAAAAACTCGCCGCAAGTTTGCGCCAACAATCCTACCAAGGCGATCCACTCCGCGTCCATGTCGATGCGCGCGACATCAATGGTGGCATAAAAAAATGGGACTGGATCAAAAAAGGTGTGCCGATCCGCGTCGAGATCGGCCCGAGAGATCTGGAAAGCGGTAAAGCCTGCGTCCAGCGCCGCGACCAAGCGATTTCGGAAAAAGAATTCACCGAACAGGAAAGTCTCATCTCGCGCGCACCCGAACTGCTTCAAGAAATCCACCTCGCCCTGCTGTCTCGCGCCACTGCCTTTCGCAATCATAACATTACGTTCTGCACGCGCCTTGAGGTTTTTCACGCCCACTGGGCCAACGAAAACCCCGGCTGGCTCTACACCCCTTGGGCGGGCACATCCGAACAAGAAGAGGAACTCTCCAAGCAGCATAAAATCACGATCCGCTGCATCCCGATCCCTCAAGCAGATCTTCCCGAGTCGCTAAAAGCCAACTCAGGCAAATGTATTCTAACGGGCGAAGAAACCACACGCTTCGCCATCTGGGGCCGAAGCTACTAGATCCACCGTAAATGCAAGCGCCGCAGTGAGCGTAAGCCTTGATGCACCCGCTTCGATCTTAGGAAATCTCCAACTCGAGATATGCTTCGATCTCGCGGGAAGGATCATGAGCTCTCATCAAGGCCTCACCGATCAGCACGGCATTCGCGCCGGCCTCGAGCGCTCGAAGCGCATCTTCGGGTGACTTGATGCCGCTCTCGGACACAAGCAACACCTCGTCAGAAACCTCCTCAGCGAGCCGCTCCGTGGTGGCGAGGTCGACTGCGAATGTTTTAAGATTCCGGTTGTTGATCCCGATCAGGTCGGCGCCCAACTCCAGGGCCCGCTCCATTTCCCAAAGGTCATGAACCTCGACCAACACATCGAGCGAAAATGACTTCGCCTCATCGTAGAGTCGGCGCAGCGTCTCATCGTCAAGTGACGCGACAATGAGCAAAATCGCATCTGCCCCAGTGACGATGGCTTCATGAATCTGCACTTCATGAATCATGAAGTCCTTCCGAAGAAGCGGAGCATCTGAGAATTTTGAAATTTGGGAGAGATACGCGAGCGATCCCTGGAAATACTGTTCATCGGTCAAAATCGAAAGACAAGACGCGCCCCCCTCCAGATAGCGCTTCGCCTGACGAGTCGGATCGAAGTTTGGATCGATGAGCCCAACCGACGGCGACGCCTTCTTGACCTCAGCGATCACACCGAGACGTCCTGGCCCGCGATCAAGGGCGGCGCGAAACCCGCCAAAGTCATTGCGTTGGAGGGCTCCAGCACGCAGCAGCGTTGCACGCGGCATCAACGCGGCGACTTCGAGATGTTTGGTGGCGATGATTTGAGCGAGCTTGTCGGACATGGCGTGCGGTAAGGAAAACTCAGACCCGAGGAATTTAACATGGAAAATTTGTAAATTTTGACTTGCCCGAACTCCAGCCCCATGTAGAAAGCCGTGGACGCGTTTCCGACGCGGGCGTAGCTCAGTGGTAGAGCGCCACCTTGCCAAGGTGGATGTCGTGAGTTCGAATCTCATCGCCCGCTCCATTCTCAAGGACGCACATCCACCTCCTCCATCCATGTTTGTCTGGTCGAAACTCTCCGCCTCAAAGTGGATGGATGCTTGGGAAGAGCGATTTTCTGGAAATCCAAACTTGGTCATCGAGATGGTCAAGGGCGGTAAATCGATCCGAATCCGGCTTTTCTGCGCCACACAAGCTGAGGCTGATGCCGTCGCCGCCCAGTTCGGTGGCAGCATACGCAAAATGGCGAACGCCGAGTGGAATAAGCCGGTCGCGCCCCCCCGCCCCGTCAAAGTGCGTGGCATTTTCGTCCTCACCGCAGAAAATCGTCCGAAGGAACTGGCGGCTCTGAAGAAAGCCAACCCAAAGCGTGAGATCATCGTGATTCCGCCAGAAATGGCCTTCGGCACTGGCGACCATGCGACCACCTCAACCTGCTTGCGCCTTCTGGTCGACGTCGCCCGCTCCCGCAAAGAAACACACTGGACAGTCGCGGATTTAGGAACGGGCACGGGCGTGCTGGCCATTGCCGCGAAAAAACTCGGAGCTGGCGAGACGTTTGCTTGCGACTATGACCCACTCGCCGTCGCTGTCGCTGTTCGCAACATCGAACGCAACGGAACCCCCGAAATCCTCATACAGGAGCAGGATGTCCTCCGCTGGAAACCACGAAAAAAAGGCTACGATGTCGTTCTCGCCAATTTATTTTCGACCATTCTAATCGAAGCTTGGCCGGTGATTGCGAAGTCGCTCGCGCCCGGCGGAGATCTCATCGTATCTGGGATCCTCGCCACTCAAGCTTGGGACGTTTTCAAAGCTGCGGCAGGCAGTGGTCTTGGCTTCACGACGGTAGTAAAAAAGGGCAAATGGGTCACCGCTCACGGGGGACACCTCACGGACCTCATCGCGCACGAATCCTGAGAATTCAGCAAAGCTCCCGCATGCCCGAGGCGAAACCCAGTATTGAAACCCGGGAGGAGGTCATGTTTTTCGACACCGACTGCGGAGCTGTGGTTCATAATCTTGCCTATCTCCGGATGATCGAGACTTGTCGCACAAGGCTGGCAGCATTGATGGGCATGGACCTTCGTACGATGTCTGAAACCCAAGTTTTCCCCGTGGTGATCCGCACGGAAATCAGTTACCAAAAGCCTGCAAAACTGGGTGACTGGATCACCATTCGCGGTCGGTTAGACGAAATTTCCCGTGCACGTTTCTGGTGTGCCTTTGAGATGGTTCGCGAGTCGGATGGCGCCGTCCTTGTCACCGCACGTCAGGCTCTCGCCCTCGTGGAGATGCCAGCGGGGAAGCCGTTGCGCTTGCCTACAGAATGGACAGGCCGCTGGGCCTGAATCGAATTTTGCGCCATGGCATCGAGCCACTGAAGGTTGCGAATTCCCACGCTCTCAAGCCCGCCTAAGAAAAACGATCCACGGGCTTGAAACGCCTCACCTGCTAGGCAACTCTTCCCCGTGCAAAACGCATTCATCCTTGGCGCCGGTCTCGGCAATCGTTTGCGCCCACTCACGGAGCGGTTGCCCAAGCCCCTCGTCCCCCTCTTTCATCGGCCACTGGCGGAATGGACGATCGATGCCTGCAACCGGATCGGGATCAACCGCTTTGCGATCAATACCCACCACCTCCCCAACGCCTGGGCGGGCTTTGGGTCTGGAACAGACCTAACATTTTTTCATGAGCCAGTCCTATTAGAAACTGGTGGTGGTTTGAAGAATTGCGCTGCTTGGATGGGTACCGATCCCCTACTCGTTCACAATGGGGATATTTTTTCCACCTTGCCCCTAGAACGCCTCATCGAGGCTCATCATGCCTCAGGCTTACCCGTGACCCTCGCGCTGCGCTCCGTTGGCTCAGCAAAACACATCGCACTCGACGCCTCCCAATCACTCGTCACCGACATCCGTAATCAGCTCGGCCGCTCCGAGGGGACTCATGTGTTTACCGGGATCTACTGCGTGGAACCCTCGTTTCTCGACTTGATCCCAAAAGGAGAAAAAATCTCAGTCATCCCAGCATTTCTTGAATTGGCGAATATGAGCCAACTGGGCGCCATCGTTCTTGATGAAGGCGTCTGGCTCGATCTCGGCGACCGCGACTCATACCTGCAGGCCCACCACGAGCTCGCTCTCGAACCGGCCATTCATCCAGAGGCGACCATCGGAGTGGGGGCAATCATCGAGCGGTCCGTCGTCGGCCGCGGGGCCACCGTGGCGGCAGGAGCCGTAGTTCGCGATTCCATCGTCTGGCCTAGCGGACGGATTGCAAGCTGCGCTCGTTTGGAGCGCTGCATCGTCTATTCGCAGGAGTTGATTCATGGAACTCACGAAAATCGGGACCTTTGATGAATTTCTCCACGGATTTCTGAGAGATTCCCCCGATCACCCGCGTAGTTTTGAGACGGATACCCGAGATTTCGGGAAAACTAAATATTCATTCTGCAGCTTGCCATCAGGAAGCGGATTGAATAGATCTGAACAACTCTAATTCCTATTAGTTCTGAATTAACCCTAAATACCCTATGACAAACAACGCACTCAACGCAGCGCCAAACGCTAAGCGGCTCCTCTGGGCCGGCTTCCTCGCCATCCTCGCAACTGGCATCGGCTTCGGTGTTCGCGGAGGCATCCTCGCCAACTGGGCGGCCGAGTTCGGCTTCACCGGTGCTCAACTCGGTGACATTGGAGGCGCTGGCTTCACCGGCTTCTGCTTTGGCATCATCATCGGCGGCGTCGTGGTTGATAAAATCGGCTACGGCAAGCTCGTCTGCGCCGCATTCATCATGCATGTTCTCTCGGCTTTCATCACGTTTGCCGCCCACAAGGGCCAAGCACAAGACACGGCTTACATGTACCTCTACATCGGCACGTTTGTGTTCGCTCTAGCAAATGGCACCTTAGAAGCCGTCGCAAACCCTCTGGTTGCAACCCTATTTCCAAACAACCGCACTCACTACCTGAACATCCTCCATGCCGCGTGGCCTGCTGGCTTGGTCGGCGGTGGCTTGATCGGATGGACTCTCGGCGAGAACGGCGTGGACTGGAAAATCCAGCTCAGTCTTTTCCTGATTCCTACCGTGCTTTACGGAATTGCCTTCATGGGCCAGACGTTTCCCAAGTCCGAGGCCTCATCCAAAGGGCTTAAGCTCGGCGACATGATGAAAGAAGTGGGCCTACTTGGGGCGCTGGTCACTTGCGGAATCATCGGCCTGTTTTTCAAAGCTCAACTCGGTGGTGTTCTCGCATTCTTCACGGGTGCAGCCTTCTTCACCGGACCGGCCTGGATGTATGTTTCCTGGGGTATGGCGCTGCTTCTCTGGTTCATCGTCGCAGGGAAAACCCATTTTGCGGTCGGCTCCTTTTTGCTATTCATCCTGTTCGTGACCCATGCACTCGTGGGTGCCGTTGAACTCGGAACCGATGGCTGGATCCAAAACATCACCGGCAATATTCTCACACCCTCGCAAGGTAAGATCCTCTTTGTTTTCACTTCATTACTGATGTTTGCCTTGCGCTTCTCCGCCCATTTCATCGAAAGCAAACTCAAGATTTCGCCTATCGGACTTTTGGTCATTTGCGCAATCTTGGCGGTAATCGGACTCAACCTCGTCAGCAGCATCGAAACCTTCGCTGGCGCACTTTTCGCACTTTCGGTTTACGCACTCGGAAAGACATTTTTCTGGCCCACGATGCTGGCGGTGGTAGGAGACCGCTTCCCGCGGACCGGTGCGATCGCCATGTCCATCATGGGCGGAATCGGCATGATGTCAGCTGGATTGCTTGGCGGGCCTGGCCTAGGTTATGCCAAGGACCGCTTCACCGTGGACCACCTCAAGGCGACCAACGTCGCTGCCTACGAATCCAATAAAGCTGCCAAATCCAGTTCATTTCTCTTCCTTGACCCAGTGACGGGGCTCGATGGCACCAAACTTTCGGAAGCTCAAAAGGCAACCGCGAAAACCCCAGAGCAAAAAGCGCTCGCAGACGCCAGCATCGTCGGCGACCGCAAGACCTTGAAAGCGGATTCACTTATCCCCGCGACCATGGCCGGGATCTTCATCTTACTGCTGCTCTATTTCAAATCCATCGGCGGCTATCGTCCGTTGTCGATTGAAGAAAAATCCTGATTTCACAGTGAATTTCCCGACCAGCGGCGCAGCTTCACCGCTGTGCCGCTTTTTTGCACTTGCGAGATGAACCATCGGCGAGTCCATTGGGGCGGATGATGTCGATCGGCAAGAAACTACCCATTTACGGAGCACTCATGGTGGGGCTTTTATTTTTCTGTCTTTCGTCGTCTCCGCAGCAGGTGAAAATCAACCTCGCGGACGGTTTTGATTTTCCCGTCGGCAAACCAAATGGCACGGGATACTATAAAGCTCGTGGTCTTAGACTCCGCACCCCGCAACATTTTGGAGAAGATTGGAACGGTCGAACTGGGGGAGACACCGATCTCGGCGCGCCGGTCTACGCCATTGCGGACGGAATTGTAACCCTCGCGCACAACGTGAGGTCTGGCTGGGGCAACGTGGTCTTGACTCGGCACGCATACCGAGACCCCGCAACGGGGCAGGTCAAATTCTGCGACACGCTCAATGGCCACCTCAACCAGATCATGGTCAAGGACGGCCAATTGATCAAAAAAGGCCAACAAATCGGCACCATTGGCAACAACTTCGGAATGTACCCCGCCCACTTGCATTTTGAAATTCGGCTCAATATCAACATCGGAATGCACCGGGAAAAAGCACCATCCGACCTTAAAAATTGGGCGGACCCGACAGAATTCATCAATAGATTCCGCAAACTCAACCGCGAGTGGAAGCCCGTGGTCGTTCCAACTGGGACTTATCAAGAATACTTCGGCTTCAAAGGCCTGTAATACTCTAGTCCTCAGTGAAGATTGATGACGAGGCGCACAATTGCTGATTTTGTCGACGATTGAAGACGAAAACCAACGCACAAGGGGTTCACCCATTGGGCGGAAAAGAGCTGAATTTCAAATCCCTTCCCGGAGGAGGGTGATTTCGGCTCCGGGTCCGCGACAAAGCACTCATACCGGATGGCGGATTGGTGGCTTGGGATCAGTTTTTTGAGCACCGCAGGGTTTTCGATGCATGTCCGATTTCTGGATCGGGATAGAACCTCATCATCGTCGCTTCCGCTGCCGCTTGCGCGGTAGGAAAGCGGGTCGGAACTTGACGACCTTCTTGACGGAGAATGGGTCGGTGAACGCCTCGAATGTCGGGGTTCCCGCGCGCCAGATGCGGCCCCCGTTACGTGATGTTCGGGTGCCTGTGCGCGATGTAAAACAACTTTTACATCATGTTCGGGTGCTTGTGCGCGATGTAAAATTGCCCGTGCATGATGTTCGGGCACCCGTGCACGATGTAAAATTGCCCGTGCACGATGTTCGGGCACCCGTGCACGACGCAACGGACCCCAGTACACAAGACATGGAAAGATGCTTCTACCGCCACGCATGGATTAATCATCAAAGAGTTGCACGTGAAACAGGTTGAGAATCATCGAACCCAACCTCCGCTGCCAGTGCCCGTGCCTGACCAATCCCCTCACACCATCCGCACCCACTGCGGATTTTAGGATAATCCAGCTGACCCAAGGCCGCTACCAAGGCGGTAATCCAAGCATCTCTGGCAAAGCCTCACGTGGCCGCCAAGTCAGGATTTCTGGATCTCCCGTGGTGATCAGCACTGTGTGCTCGAAATGGGCGGAAGGCTTGCGATCTTCCGTGATCACCGTCCAGCCGTCCTCTAAGATCCTCACGCCAGCGACACCCGCATTCACCATCGGCTCAATGGCCAAAGTCATTCCGGGCATCAAGGTTGGCGACTTTCCTTGGGGACGATAGTTCGGAACCTGAGGCTCTTCATGCAACCGCCGCCCCACCCCGTGACCCACGAACTCACGTACAATCGTAAACCCGTGTGGCTCAGCAAATTCTGCAACCGATCCACACAAATCCGCAAGCTTCCGACCCGCACGAGCATGACGAATCGCCTCAAAAAGCGACTGCTCAGTGACTGCCAAAAGTCGCCTCGTCTCCAGCGGGATGTCCCCCACTGGCACCGTGGTCGCGTTGTCTCCAATAAAACCACTCTTAACCACGCCCACATCAATCTTTAAAATGTCACCAGGCTGAATCTTACGCGCCCCGCCGATCCCATGAACCACCTCTTCATTCACCGAAATACAGGTGTATCCGGGAAATCCACGATAGCCTAAAAAAGCACTTTTGCAGTCATGCTGGCGCATCAACTCCGCAGCATACTGGTCGATTTCACCCGTGGTTCGCCCAGGGGCTACCTCCTTCGCAAGTGCTTGCAAAATCGATGAAGCAATAGCACCGGCCTGGCGCATGAAGTCGATTTCACGTGGGGTCTTGATGGGGATTCGGGTTCTTCGTGACACGATCTGAGAGCAAATTTGGATAAATGAATAGTTCAAGCGGAACGATTTGAGAAAATCTGGAGAAGGCGGAGCGCCACTTCATCCTGAGGAGCACTCGCATCGCAAGAATAAAGCATTCCCAGTTGCCGATAGCGGGAAATCACCGGTTGAGTGAGCGACTCAAACTCTGCATGGCGACTGCGGAAATTCTCATCGCTATCATCAGAGCGAGGGCCTGCTGGGTTGCCACAAACCGGACACTTACCGCCCTCTAGCCGCTGGTTTCCGCTGCCTGACCACCGACAACTTGCACACTCCACGCGGTCGTGAATGCGAGCCAAAAGCTCTTCCATTGGCACTTCCAAGGAAATCGCTGCATCAAGTTTATGCCCACGTTTTGCAAGCCAATCGTCAAGAAAAACTGCCTGTGCTAGACTGCGCGGAAATCCATCCAGCACCCAGCCTTCTCGTTGGCGGCCTAGCCAATCCGCAAGAATCGAGCACATCAAATCATCTGGCAAATAACCTCCACGAGCGAGGATGGGTTCGGCCTGTTTACCAAGATCTGATCCCGCCTCAACGTTCTCGCGAAGCAAAGCCCCCGTGCCCAAATATCCAAGACCTAGTGCTGCAGCGAGCTTTCGGCCTTGAGTGCCCTTACCGGAAGCCGGCGGCCCAAGTAGGACGACACGGAGCGGCTTGGTCACAGACACAATCAATGTGCGGAGCTATTGTAGATGTAAGCCGTAATGCCGATCACAATCAGAATAGCGATAACCGTCCAAAGATAAACGATCGCTGTGCGAGGTGCTGCGCCACTGTTTTGGTTCAATCGGTCGTAGCGACCCTTAAGTTTACCCTTCCGCAGGAACCCATCATAGTGCTTTTGAAGCAATTGGGTCTCCACCTGACGCATCACGTCAAGCACGACACCCACCATGATCAAAAGCGACGTACCACCGAAAAACTGAAGCACCAAAGAACCTGGTGGCAGCCCAACGAGGTGACCCGTGACGACGGGCAGCACAAACAGCGCAACCATGAAAAAGGCACCCGCAAACGTGAGGCGGGTCATGGTGAAATCCAAGAAGTCTGCCGTCGGCTTGCCTGGCCGAACACCGGGGATATAGCCACCATTCCGCTTAAGATCCTCTGCAATTTGAGAAGGCTGGAACATCATCGCCACCCAAAAATAAGAGAAGAGGAAAATGCCGATGCCACCCAAAATGTAGAACCACATCCCGCCTTCCGAAAGTTGGCCGTAAAGTTTCACCGCCCAAGGTTGCCCTGAAATTCCTGGGATCCACTGAAGCATCAATGGTGGGAGCGATAGCACCGCCGAGGCGAAAATGATGGGCATGACGCCCGCATAATTGACTTTAAGCGGCAGGTACTGAGTCTGCCCGCCAAACTGCTTACGACCCACCACTCGCTTGGCGTACTGCACTGCAATCCTCCGCTGCGCTTGGGTAATCGAAATCGTTGCAGCGATGACCACGAGCAACAGAGCAATCATGACCACCATCCAAATCGCATTGAAAGGATTCACCACCCCTTGAGAAGGGACGAAAAACTTCCACGCTTGGATCAACGCCCCCGGCAGCGCCGAGATGATGTTTACTGTAATGATGATGGAGGTCCCGTTACCAATGCCTTTTTCCGTGATCTGATCGGCAATCCATAGGAGCAACACCGTGCCAGCAACGATGGTGAGTACCGTCATCCCCATCCAAGTGTAGGAGGGGTCTGGGACCAGCTTGCCGAACTTCTCAATCCCGCTCATGTAAGGGATCTGCTCGGGATTGTTCAGCGACATCGCCGCGAACACCCCTTGAACAATTGCAATGAGGATCGTGATGTACCGCGTGTATTGAGTGATTTTCTGGCGGCCACCATCTTCGCGAGCGAGGACAGAGAGCTTTGGAATCACCGCAGTCATCAATTGAACCATAATCGATGCCGAAATGTACGGCATGATCCCAAGCGCAAAAATACCAGCCTTCTGAAGGCCACCACCAGAGAACACTGTTAGCAATGCCGTGATGCCACCCGTTGGGCTTTTCGGGTCGGCCGCCTTCAAGCTATCAAGCCAGGCCTTGATGACCGTGGCGTCAACGCCAGGCAGCGTGATGTGAACGCCGAGGCGAATGATCACAATCAAAGCGAGAGTGAAAAGAATCCTATCCCGCAGCTCCGGGATCTTCCAAGTATTTGCGAATGCTGAAATCATAGCTATTTAGGGGAAGGAATGAGGCTTGGGGTCTGAACAAGACAAGGAAGCGCTCTAGCGCTTCCTCGTCGAAGATCAAATATCAGTGAGAAACCATCAAGCGGTAGGCTCGTTGACCGTTCCACCTGCTTTTTCGATTTTTTCGCGAGCGGAAGCACTGGCATTGCCAACGACCACGTGGAATGCTTTCGTGACCTCACCAACGCCGAGAACCTTAATCTTGTCGTATGGGCCGTTGACAAGGCCTTGCCCACGAAGAGCTGCCTCGTCAATGGTGGTGCCTGCATCGAAAAGATCATCGAGCTCCCCCACATTGAATACGCAGACCTTGTCACGGAAATCGTAATTGTTGAAGCCACGCTTTGGAAGGCGGCGATGAAGTGGCATCTGGCCACCCTCGAAGCCGACACGAGTGCCACTTCCTGATCGAGCCTTTTGACCCTTGTTGCCCTTACAGGCAGTTTTGCCATGACCTGAGCTTTCGCCGCAACCGAGACGTTTATTCCGGTGCTTGGAGCCAGGATTCGGACTGAATGAATGAAGTTCCATAAATATTCTGATTTTCGTTTTGAAGTTAAGGATTATGCAGGACTACACCTGCACCCCCACCGCTCATTAGATGGCCTTTTCGCGCTTTTTCTTGCCGCGTCCGCCGAGAACTTGGTCGCGGGTCCGGAGTTGGGAAAGTGCTTTGAGCGTTGCCTTGACGACGTTGGCGTGATTTGAGGAACCCATCGACTTCGCGAGGATGTCGCGGATCCCGACTGCTTCACAAACTGCACGGACACCGCCACCAGCAATGATCCCCGTTCCCGGCGATGCTGGCTTGAGGAGAACTTTACCACCGCCGAACTCAGCATAAATTTCGTGAGGGATTGTTCCATCGACAATGCTCATCGGTACGAGCACCTTGCGGGCTCCTTCGCTGGCTTTCTTGATGGCGTCCGACACCTCGTTTGCCTTGCCATAACCAAGACCGACCTTGCCGACTTTGTTGCCAGTAACTACGAGTGCGGAAAAACTGAAGCGCCGACCGCCCTTGACGACTTTGGCGCATCGGTTGATGAATACGACTTTCTCAGAAAGTTCGTTGCCCTCAGCGTCCGTCGGTGCTGCGCGCTCCTCGCGACGTGGACCACCGCGACCGCGACCGCCACCTTGCCCGCCACCTTGCCCGCCGCCACCCTGATAGCCGCCGCCTTGGCCGCGACCACCTTGATAGGAGGACTGTTGAGGTGCCGATGCTGCCACCGGGGCCGGAGCACCTGATTCAGGGGCAGGTGATTGATTGTCTGGAATTGTTACCATGATGTGTGTCTGATCGGAGCGTTAGAATTGGAGTCCAGCTTCACGCGCTGCGTCAGCGAGAGCCTTGACTTTACCGTGGTAGAGGTGACCGCCGCGGTCGAAGACCACTGCGCTGATGTTCGAGCCCTTGGCGCGCTCCGCGAGGAGTTGGCCTACTTTCTGGGCGCTCTCGACATTCGACGAAGCCTTTTCGAAGGACTTGTCGAGCGTCGAAGCAGATACCAAAGTCCTGCCTGCGGAGTCGTCGATGACTTGGGCGTAGATGTGTTGGTTCGAATAGTGAACGGCCAGACGTGGACGTTCTGCAGTGCCGGAAACTTTCCGACGAATGCGATTGTGGATCCTGCGGCGGATCGACTTGCGATTGATGGTGCTCATAGTGCCGTGATGGTGTTGAGGTTGTTGGCGACGGTGTTGGATTATTTGCCGACGCTTTTGCCTTCTTTGCGGCGAACTTTCTCACCGACGTAGCGAACGCCTTTGCCCTTGTAAGGTTCAGGCGGGTAGAAACCACGCACCTCAGCAGCGAACTGACCGACGAGTTGCTTGTTGATGCCTTCCACCTTAATCTTCGTGTTTTCCACCACAGTGACGCTAAGTCCCTGAGGTATCGGGTGAAGCAAAGGATGGGAACGGCCGAGTGACAGATCGAGATCCGCGCCTTTGACAGCGGCACGAAGGCCGACGCCGTGAATTTCAAGATCCTTCACGAAGCCTTGCGATACACCCAAGATCATATTCTGAACGAGGCTGCGTGCGGTCCCGTGAAGGGCTTTGTGTTGGCGAAGCTCAGTCGCACGCGAGACAACAACGGTGCCGTCTTCAGTGGTGAGTGAGATACCGTCCGGAAGCGAGAAATCGAGTTTGCCCTTCGGGCCTTCGACGATCACCGTGCGGCCGTCAAGCTTGACGGCGACTTTTTCCGGGAGAGAGATTGGTTTGAGTCCGACTCGTGACATGGTAGTAGGTTCCTTTAACGAGTTAAGGTTTACCAGACGTTGGCGAGAAGTTCGCCACCGAGGTTTTGCTTCTTGGCGGAACCGCCTGACATCACGCCTTTCGAAGTCGAAAGAATCGAGATACCTAGGCCTGACATGACGCGTGGAACTTCACCTGCGCCGACGTAGTGGCGACGACCAGGAGTAGAAACACGCTTAAGGTCGGTGAGAACCGAACGGCCGTCGATGAACTTCGGCTTTAACTTGAGCGTGGTGTGGTCGCCAGTGACGACCTCATAGTTCCAGAGATAACCTTCTTCTTGAAGAATGCGGGCGATGTCCGCCTTGATCTTGGAATAGGGTGCGGTGAATTCCTCGTTGCCGGCACGGGCAGCGTTTTTGAAACGCGTGAGGAAGTCTGAGATTGGATCGGAGAGAACTGCCATAATGTGGATTCCTTTTTCTGAGTGGTTCCTGTGGTTTAGTTGGCAGCGACGGCCTCGACCTCATTGGCCTTTTTCATATCGCGGAAGGGCATGCCAAGCTCGGTGAGGAGCTCGCGGCCTTCTGCGTCGGTCGGTGCTGAGGTCACGAAAATCAGGTCGAAGCCGATGGTACGCTTGATTTGATCGATCTCGATTTCTGGGAAGATGGATTGATCGCTGATGCCGCAAGCATAGTTTCCACGGCCGTCGAATGACTTCGAGGAAATCCCGCGGAAGTCGCGGATGTTCGGAGCGGTGACGTTGATGAACTTGTAAAGAAACTCCCACATGCGAGCACCCCGAAGAGTGACGCGTGCCCCCAGAGCTTCACCTTCGCGGAGCTTGAAGTTCGCAACAGCCTTCTTTGAGAAAGTAATCGAAGGGCGCTGACCCGTGATTTTTTGGATTTCGTTGACGGCATCGTCGACGGCGACCTTGCGATCGGCAGCTTTGCCCATGCAAGAGGTGACCACAATCTTCTCGAGACGTGGAACTTGATGGACATTGGCGTATCCTAGCTTCTTGGTGAGAGCTGGGACAACCTTGTCCTTATAGTATTGTTGTAGTGCGGGTGTGCTCATTTTTTTGCGGGTCAGCGTTGGTGGTTAAACGCTTAAGCGCGGGCGGAAGCGGAATGCTTCAGCCCACTTTCTTAACATTGGAGAGATGAATGGGGCCGTCGATGGTTTTGATACCACCATTGGGCTCTGCTTCGGTAGCCTTGACTGCCTTTTGAATTGGCCGTCCGCCTTCGACGATTACCTGGCCTTTAGCTGCTTTCACGAGAAGCACGGTTCCGCGCTTTCCCTTGTGATTGCCAGCGACGATTACGACTTCGTCACCTTTTTTGACGTGTGTCTTGATGCGGCTCATAAAATTTAACGTTACAATGTGTGGTGGTGAATGCCTTGGATCAGAGGACCTCAGGTGCGAGAGAGACGATCTTCATGAAAGAACGTTCACGAAGCTCACGAGCGACGGGTCCAAAGATCCGAGTTCCGCGAGGGTTGTTGTCCTTGTCGATGATGACAACCGCATTCGAGTCGAAGCGTAGGATCGAGCCGTCAGCGCGACGAATTGGGTAGGCAGTACGAACCACCACGGCCTTCACAACGCTGCCTTTTTTGACTGCTGCGGTCGGGATGGAATCGCGGATGTGACAAGTGATCACATCACCGATGCATGCGGTGCGGCTGCGCTTGCCAAGCACGCCGATCATTTTTGCGCTACGAGCACCGGTATTATCGGCGACAACGAGCATAGTTTCCATCTGAATCATGACTGTAAAATAGGGTCTGGTGAAAAAAGTAGAATCGATTCCGGAGAGTGCGGAGAAATATTAGTGAGAAATGACTTCGGCAAGTGCCCAGCATTTCAGCTTCGAAAGCGGGCGGGTCTCAACGATGCGTACGCGATCGCCGATTTGCCCCTGGTTGGTTTCGTCGTGCACGTAGTATTTCTTGGAACGTTTGACGATTTTATTGAATTTGGGATGCGGAACACGGGCAATGTGTTCAACAACGAGGGTTTTATCCATTTTATTGGAAATGACCACGCCAACGCGGGTTTTACGGATGTGGATCTTTGTTTCCTGGGGAGTCTCGCTCATGGTATCGGTAGGTTATTGCGTTAGGGTCTCGGATCAAACACTCTTCTTAGCGGTCACAGCCGTAAGAACTTGCGCAGTTTCGCGACGCACTTGGCGAATGCGTGCAGGATTTTCCAAGGTGCCGGTGGCGCGCTGGAGACGGAGATTGAGTGCTTCCTGCTTGAGCTCGCGAAGGCGAACTTCAAGCTCTGTAGGAGACAACTCGTTGGCGGATTTGGCTTTGGATTTTGCCATGGTTCAAAAAAATGAGGTTGAGAAGATCGGGAAGATCAGGCGTGAGGATTGCGGGTGACGAGGCGGGTGCGAATGCCGAGCTTATAGGATGCGAGGCGCATCGCTTCTTTGGCTGCAGACTCAGGAACACCTCCGATTTCGAAGAGGACGTTGCCCGGACGAATCACGGCCACCCAGCCTTCGACAGCACCTTTACCTTTACCCATCCGGGTTTCAGGTGGTCGTGAGGTGATCGACTTGTGTGGGAAAATCCGGATCCAGACTTTTCCTTTCCGTTTCAGTGAGCGGTTGATTGCGATCCGGCAAGCTTCGATCTGGCGGTTGGTCATCCATCCGCGATCAAGGGTTTGCAGGCCGAAATCTCCGAAGGCAACAGTGGTTCCACGCTGGGCATTGCCAGAGCGGCTTCCGCGGTGGCTCTTGCGGAACTTGGTTCGTTTGGGCATCAAAGGCATAACTCGGTCCTCCTAGGAAAAGTGTGGTTTAAAATATGTGAAATGAATAAATCAGTTGCGATTGTTTGGACGGCGATCACCTCCACGGTCACCGCCGCGGCCACCACGATCACCGCGGTCTCCCCGATCATTACGACCTTGAGGCTGCTTGCCTGTGCCGTCGTCTTCCTTCTTGTTGACCCAGCACTTGATGCCGATGATGCCATACAAGGTACGAGCTTCGGCAAAACCGTAGTCGAGAGGAACACGGAGAGTCTGGAGAGGCACCTTGCCTTCGCGATATCCTTCAGCACGGGCGATGTCAGCGCCACCAAGACGGCCAGCACAACGGAGACGAATTCCTTCGGCACCGAATTCCATGGCGGTCTGGAGTGCACGCTTCATCGCACGGCGGAAACTAATACGGCGCTCAAGTTGAACGGCAATTTGCTCAGCGACCAGTTGGGCGTCGAGCTCAGGCTTGCGAATTTCGATGATGTCGATTTTGACTTGGGCACCCTTGCAGAGGCCGGAAATATCTTTGGTCATCACCTCGATTTCCTTGCCTTGGCGACCGATGATCAGCCCGGGACGTGAGGTGTGGAGTGTCACACGCACACTGTTCCAGGCGCGTTCGATGACGACTCGCGCCAAACCGGCGTTCACCAGCTTATTTTTCAGGTAGCCACGGATCGCGAGATCCTCGTGGAGTTTGTCGGTATAGTCTTTACCACTGGCATACCACTTTGAGCGCCAGTCTTTGTTGACGGCGAGACGGAATGCGATCGGATTTACTTTTTGGCCCATGTTCGGTGAAGGATGAGATTAAGAGAGATGAATTCAGGCTTGTTCTTCAACGGCGGTGGCAGCCACTGGAGTTTCTTCTACAGCTTTCGCGGCAGCCTTGCGGGCCACCTTCTTTTTCTTCTCGGGGGCAGAGCCGACGAGTGTGATCGAAATATGGCTGGTACGCTTGAGGATTGGACCTGCTGAACCCTTGGCGCGTGGCTTGAAGCGACGAAGCGTTGGGCCCGCGCCGATGACGGCCTCCTTGATCACAAGGGACGAGGCATCGAGGGAAAAATTATTTTCCGCATCCGCGATGGCGGTCTTCAAAGTCTTGCCAATCAATTGGGCAGCCTTCTTCGGAGTGAAGGTAAGAATATCAAGGGCGCTTGAGACTGCGAGTCCTTGAATTTCGCGGGCGACGTCACGCGCCTTTTTAGGCGAGAGGCGAACAAATTTAGTGGTACTTTTGACTTCCATGTCGTCGGGCGTGGATAATTACTGAGCGGATGCTTGTGTTTCGAGATTGGCGAGATCGCCTGTGCGTGGGGATTCGGCGACGTTGTCGAGGTTTTCGACAAAGGCACCACTGACGCCCTTGCGGACATCAGCGAGAATGGCTTTACCGTAAGGCTGCTGCCCACGGGTGAGAGTGAACGTCATTCCAATTTTGGCACCTTGGGTTTCACCAAGATTCAAAACCATCATTCCGCTTTCCTGATCGAGACTCACAATCCGAGCTTGCTGGAGCGAGCCGGCGTGAACATCGGGGAGAGGCTTTTGACGCAGTCCAAGGACAGCGTCAAGCTCTCTGAGAGAAGTTTCTACACGAATTCTTGCAGCGGGGTCAGAAACCACTGCCTGATGCAGGTAATCGGTGATGGCCGAAGTCAGGTTCATCGCCGAGTGCTCGAGACTTGAAGCTTTCTCATTTGCCAACTGCAGGTCAGCTGCAGCATGGATGAGCCGATCGTCACCACCATCGAGAAGATTTTTCCCAAGAGCTTCAAGGCGCTCACGGACCTGAGCCAATTGCTCAGAAGCTTGCTTCTCGCCCCGATTTGCCTCAACCAAGCTGCGTTGCAGTGTTTGATTCTGGGTCTCGAGCGCAACAATCCGGTCCTGGTATTGTGCAGCGGTTGGCACCTCTCCGACACACATCTCCGCGACGGCCATAAACCCAAGGGCCGTGGCAACTGCTTTGAAATGGAATGTCGAGGACATGGATACGAGGATGACGCCTAAAAGGTTTACTTCTTGCCGATACCACCGTGAGTCCGGAAAATCCGGGTCGGTGCGAATTCGCCAAGCTTATGGCCAACCATATTTTCCGTGACGTACACCGGCACGAACGTCTTGCCGTTGTGTACTGCAAAGTTGTGGCTGACGAAGTCTGGAGTGATCATCGACTTGCGGCTCCATGTTTTGATGGGCTTGCGGTCGGATCCGGCGTCGGCAACAGCATCGATCTTCGCAAGAAGCTTTTGGTCGACGAATGGGCCTTTTTTTAGTGAGCGTGGCATGAAATCAGTAAGTTGAATGGTTCAAGAAATGGGATTACTTCTTCTTCGCCTTGTGGCGAGACTCGACAATGAACACACTGGTTGGCTTGCGCTTGTTGCGGGTCTTTTGACCCTTCGCGTGGCCCCATGGGCTCGTGAGGTGCTGACGACCACCACCGGACTTCGACTTACCTTCACCACCGCCGTTGGGGTGATCGACTGGGTTCATCGTCATACCACGGACGGTTGGGCGGACACCCTGCCAGCGAGTGCGGCCGGCTTTGCCTGAGGTTTCGTTCATGTGGTCACGATTTCCGACCTGCCCGATCGTACAGAAACAACGATCATTGAATCGGCGAATCTCACCTGAAGGCATTTTCACGAGCGCCCAACCACCATCGCGGTTGGAAAGGACGGCGAGCTGGCCCGCGGCACGTGCGACCTTGCCGCCATTACCTGGGATCAACTCGATGTTATGAATCGAAGTACCAAGTGGAACAGCGCTGAGAGGCATGGCATTTCCCGTCTTCGGTGCAACATTCTCGCCAGCGACGACTGTGCTCCCAACCTCAAGACCAAGCGGTGCAAGGATGTAAGACTTTTGTCCGTCGGCATATTGGATGAGCGCGATGCGGCAGGTGCGGTTTGGATCGTACTCGATACCAACGACGGTTGCAGGAGCATCGTGCTTGCCGCGCTTGAAATCGATCAGACGGTAGTGACGCTTGTGACCACCACCGATGTGACGGCAGGTGATGCGGCCGGTGTTATTACGACCACCACTGCGCTTGAGTGGAGTGAGAAGACTCTTCTCAGGCTTGCTCTTGGTAATCTCGTCGAAGGACGGAAGACTCTTGTAGCGGGCAGATGGAGTGATTGGCTTGAAATTTTTCAGGGGCATGGCAATCTGAACGTTAGTTTATTACGTTGGGAACAACGGATGGATCACTCAGACGAGGTCGAGAGATTCACCTTCCTTGAGGCGAACGATGGCTTTCTTCCAGTGGTTAGTGCGACCGGCATCGGCGCGTCGTTGGCGGCGGAGTTTACCGTCATAGTTGGCAGTGCGGACGGCCAAGACAGTTTTTCCGAAGAGCTGTTCAACGGCTTGTTTGATCTCGAGTTTGTTGGCCTTGCGGTCAACTTCGAGAGTGATCTCGTTATTTGTCTCTTGAAGCAAGGTTGCTTTTTCGGAGAGTCGGACGTTTTTAATGACCTGGTAAATGTCTTTCATAATCTCGGTATTAGGTCCGGGGTTCAGGCAGTACGAGCTGCAAGAGTTTGAACGGCATCACCCACGAGGATGACACTGTTGGCGAGGAGGAGTTGTTCGACGTTAACGTCGGAGGCATTCACCAACTGAACCCAAGCGACATTGCGGCCGGCTAAGTAGGTGGAATCGTCGAAGTGGTTGGCAACCACCAGGATTTTGCCAGGGTTGACGAGCGCATCGAGGGCGGCAATGAAAGACTTTGTCTTTCCATCGGCCACGGAAAAGCTCTCTACGGACTTGATTTTTTCAGCACGAACCAAGTCACCAAGGGTGCGACGAAGCGCGAGCTTGCGGACAGTCTTGGTCACCTTCTTGGAATAATCTCTTGGGCGTGGGCCGAAAACAACACCACCACCGACGAAGATCGGAGCGCGTTTGTCGCCGTGGCGTGCGCCGCCAGTGCCTTTTTGCTTATATATCTTACGGTTGTTACCGGAAACCTCGCCACGGGTTTTCGTGCATGCGGAGCCGGTGCGGCGGTTGGCGCGGTAGGCGATCACGAGATCGTGAACGGCTTGGCGACCTTTCTCAGCACCTACCAACACGAGGTTGGCGGCTTGAGCGTCTTCTGCGGTGAAAGTCTTAGCTGACATGACTGTGAATCGTGAAATGTTTCAGAATGCCACCCGATTAGGCGGACTTTTTCTTTGCGGGGCGGACGGTAACATAGTTTCCGTTTGAACCGGGAACTGCACCAGAGACGAGGATAACACCATCTTCAGCGCGTACGGCGACAATTTTGAGATTTTGGACGGTGGCACGGGTTGTACCCATGTGACCTGGCATTTTTTGGTTTTTCCAAACCCGACCTGGGGTCGAGCGGCAACCAATTGCACCCGTCCGGCGATGCATCATGGATCCGTGGGTCATTTTGAGACCGCCGAAGCCGTGGCGCTTGACGGCACCTTGGAAACCGCGTCCCTTCGATTCACCAATCACGTCAACCCACTGGCCTTCAGTGAAAGTTTCAAGGCCGGGATGCACGGCTGGAGCTTCGGTGCCATTCTCGAGACGGAACTCTTGGATGAAGCGCTTCGGAGTTGATCCTGCTTTCTTGAAGATTCCGAGAGCTGGCTTGCTCACACGTTGTTCTTTCTGATCGCCATAGCCGACTTGGACTGCAGTGTAACCATCGGTTTCTGGGGTCTTGACCTGAAGAACCGTGTTGCCGGAAACGTCGATGACGGTGACAGGGATCATGATCCCTGCCTGTTGGTCGAACAGGCGGGTCATTCCGATTTTTTTGCCGAGGAGGCCGAGTGACATGGCGGTATTGAAGTTGAGAGTGAAAAGTGAGAGTAGAAAATCTGATTCAAAAAAACTCAGATGCGGATGGTGATGTCCACACCGGCAGGAAGATTGAGCTTTTTGAGCTCATCGACGGTGCGTGCGGTTGGATCGACGATGTCGAGAAGGCGCTTGTGGGTGCGGATTTCGAACTGCTCCATCGACTTTTTGTTCACGTGAACCGAGCGGTTAACGGTGAACTTTTCGATGCGAGTTGGGAGCGGGATCGGTCCGGCAACGCGGGCTCCAGTTCTCTTAGCGGTTTCGACGATTTCTTGAGCTGAACGGTCGATCGCACGGTGATCAAAGGCACGCAGGCGGATTCGGATTTTCTGGTTTTCCATGGTGGAGATTGAGTTGGCGGTTTGCGTGAGTTAGTGAAAGGGCATATTAGCCCATGCGGTCGCTGACGATTTCTTCGACGATGTTTTTAGGGACTTGCTCGAAATGCGATGGGGTCATTGCATAAGAAGCGCGGCCCGAAGAGAGAGTGCGTACGGCGGTGGAGTAGCCGAACATTTCTTTGAGAGGAACGTTGGCGTGGACGATGGAGAGTCTGCCCTTGGACTCGGTGTTTTGAATCTGGCCCCTGCGGCGGCTGAGATCCCCCATCACATCACCTTGGTAGTCATCAGGCGTTGAAACTTCGACGGCCATGATGGGCTCAAGAAGAATCGAGTTTGCCTTCTTAAAGCCATCCTTCATTGCAAAAATGGCGGCCATCGTAAATGCATTTTCGTTCGAATCCACGTCGTGGTAGGAACCATCGAGAATCTCGACAAGCACATCGATGACAGGGTAGCCCGCAATTACGCCATTCGACATGGACTCCGTGATCCCCTTGTAAACTGCGTTGATGTATTCCTTAGGAATCGCGCCACCGATCACCTTATTTTCGATGGTAAGGCCTTTTCCTTTGTCATTCGGCTGGATCGAGAGAACAACGTGGCCATATTGACCACGGCCACCGGATTGCTTGATCAGCTTGCCCTCGCCACCCGCAGACTGCGTGATGGTTTCGCGGTAAGCGATTTGAGGAGCACCGGTGTTTGCCTCTACCTTGAATTCGCGGCGGATGCGATCGATGATGATTTCTAGGTGAAGCTCACCCATACCAGAAATGATGACTTGGCCAGTTTCTTCATCGGTTTTCACCATGAAGGTCGGGTCCTCTTCCGACAAGCGGCCGAGGGCAAGTCCCAACTTCTCTTGGTCAGCGACGGTCTTCGGTTCGACAGCCATCGAGATAACCGGTTCTGGGAAGGTCGGTGGCTCCAAGACCACGTCGTACTTTTCCGCAGCGAGCGTGTCGCCGGTGGTGACATTTTTAATCCCCACCATTGCCGCAATGTCGCCAGCGTAGCAGGCATCGATGTCTTTGTGCTCGTTTGCTTGAATCTGAATCAGGCGACCAACACGCTCCGAACGGCGAGTGCGAGGGTTGTAAACAGTGTCACCTTTGCGAATGACACCGGAGTAAACGCGGAAGAACACCAACTTGCCGACGAACTTGTCCGCCCAAAGCTTGAATGCGAGTGAGACGAATTTCTCGTTGTCGGAGGTGACGACTTCGATCTGAGTTTCCTCATGGTCGGGGTCCATTCCGATCGCCGAAGGAATGTCTAGCGGGCTTGGAAGATAGTCGATGACGGCATCGAGCAGGTACTGGACACCTTTGTTTTTGAAGGCCGAACCACCCGCGACTGGAACCAGATGGTTTGCGATCGTTGCGCGGCGGATCCCCTGTTTGAGTTCCTCCAGCGTGATGGTTTCTTCGTTGAGGAATTTTTCCCCAACCAATTCGTCGACATCAGCAACAGCATTCACCAGCTCGTCGTGAGCCTGCTTGCAGAGATCGATGAGATCTCCTTCAAGCTCCTTGACTGTGTAAGTCGAACCGAACTTGTCGTCATCCGAAAAATAGACAGCCTTCTGGTTGACCACGTCGATCTGTCCGATCAACTGATCTTCAGAACCGATTGGAATGAGGACTTTCACGGCGTTTGCACCGAGCTTTTCCTTCACCTCAGAAAAGACATTCTCGAAGTTTGCCCCGGTACGGTCCATCTTGTTGACGAACACGAGTCGAGGTACACGGTACTTCGTCGCTTGGCGCCAAACGGTCTCGGACTGAGGCTGAACACCAGCAACACCGCAGAAAACCACAATTGCACCGTCGAGGACTCTGAGGGAACGCTCGACTTCTGCGGTGAAATCAACGTGTCCTGGAGTATCAATGATATTGATCCGATTTTTTTGGCTCGGAAAGAGCTTGGTCATTCCAGGCTCCTCGTGTTGCCACCACTCAGTCGTGACGGCAGCGGAAGTGATCGTAATTCCACGTTCGCGCTCTTGCTCCATCCAGTCCGTCGTTGCGCCGCCATCGTGGACTTCGCCGATTTTGTGGATCATCCCAGTGTAGAAGAGAATCCGCTCGGTGAGCGTTGTCTTACCCGCATCAATGTGCGCAGCGATCCCGATATTTCGGGTGCGGTCGAGCACGTATTGGCGGTTGGGACTGTTAGGATTCACTGAGAAAAACTCGTGTACGAGGATCGATTAGAAACGGAAATGGGCGAAGGCACGGTTGGCTTGTGCCATCTTATGAACGTCGTCACGCTTGCGAACGGCGCTGCCTTGGTTGTTGGCGGCGTCCTTAATTTCATTGGCAAGGGCTACGTGCATTGGAGTCCCCTTGCGGTTGCGGGCGTAATTGACAAGCCAACGCATCGAAAGCGACTCAGAGCGATCTGGCGCCACTTCAAGCGGCACCTGGTAAGTTGCACCTCCCACGCGGCGGGATTTCACTTCCACACGTGGTTTGGTATTTTCAACGGCACGGGTAATGACTTCGAGTGGATCGATGGTGTCGACACCCTCGTTGGCGCGGTCAATCGCAGCATAAACGATGCGTTGAGCGAGTGAACGCTTGCCGGACTCCATCACCTTGGTGATGAGGTGACCGACGAGAGGACTGTCATAGCGAGGATCGCGACGGTCTGGCTTGGTGAAAATGCGCTTGCGGCGTGGCATGGCGGTTGGAGTTTGTGATGGATGGTTGACCGTTAATTACTTGCCTTTTTTGGCAGGAGCGGCAGCGGCGCCGGGTTTCGGACGCTTTGCACCGTACTTCGAGCGGCTTTGGCGGCGCTTATCGATACCAAGGGTGTCGAGTGAACCACGAACGATGTGGTACCGTACCCCTGGAAGGTCCTTAACCCGTCCACCGCGAACGAGGACGATCGAGTGTTCCTGGAGGTTGTGTCCTTCACCACCAATGTAGGCGATGACCTCGAATCCGTTGGTGAGGCGCACTTTGGCCACTTTGCGGAGAGCCGAGTTCGGCTTCTTGGGCGTCCGAGTCATGACTTGAAGACATACTCCGCGGCGCTGTGGGCAGTTCACGAGAGCGGGTGACTTCGACTTTTCGGCCGGAGTGAGGCGTCCCTTGCGAACGAGCTGATTGATTGTCGGCATGATTTCCTGCGTGGTTCTGATTTTCCCATGGGGGCAAACCGGAGCGCCGACGAGGATTCCTCGTAAGAGCTTTTTTCCGGAGCTGCACCCGATAAATTTTCCCTGTAATTTAAGCCGCTTCGATAAAATCGTCAGCGGCCCTCGCTGTGGGGGGGGCGACTCTAGGAGCCGAATCGAACCTGACAAGTCCTATTTTCAAATTTTCTTCAAAAAATGACGAATTTTTGTCAAATCCTGCAAAATTGCTGCCGATTGCACGAACTTCCGTGCCGAGATAACATCAAAAACCCGAGCTGAGCCGTTCAAAGAGCTCTTTCACCAGATTTAACGATAAAATCACTCCTTTTTCCCACGAAATCGAGCAGGAAACCCGCGGCGCATGGCTGGGACGATCCAAGCCTGCAGTATTTCTGGGACTTGGGCGTCCTGCCACGCTAGTTCGGCGTCACTCGCCCCTTGCGAGGCCTCAATGGCTTTGAGCGCGTAGCTGGCAGCACCGATGCAATGATCCGCCATGTGAGCGGTGGCGGCCGCATGGCCCGCAGCCCGTGCGACGGCAACCGCTAATGGATTGCTCAAACTACGGGCCGCAGCGTGCGCGGCGACCGATGCTTTTTGTGCTGCTCCCGTGCGAACCTCTCCCCTCGCCCATAATCTCGCCACCGCAATGGCTTGCCGAGGCCGATCATCTACTTGTGCCGCTTCGAAGCGCAAGAATACCCGCTCCGCGCAATCCGCCGCCCAAAGCACCAGCAACTGGTGATGCGCCAACTCAAGTGGCCCACCGCGGTGCTTTGCGACAAAGCGCTGATCTCTCATTGCGTCATGCGAAGCCTCCCGTTGCATGTTGGTGACTGGCGGGTCTACATTTGAAGCGATTTTGCGGTTCGATTCGCTCAAAGATCCTGCTCCACCGCCTTGAGCGTGAGGAACAACTCTTTCCACCGCTTGAGACGCGGTGCGAGCGCATGCTTTTCACGAAAAAGGTAGCCTCGAACCTCTGACAACGACGATGCGTAATCTTGGCAAACCCGCCGCAGCGCTTCGCTGTAATCCGAGCGGAGCATGGTCGCAAATTCGTCACACGCATCCAGCAGGCGACTTTGAAACTCGTGTTCAATGGCCCGTCGGGTGCCGTACGCCTTGACGATGCAAACAAGCCCCAAAAGCCCCGCAATTCCACAACATGCGAACGGCAGCCACGCAACCCCAAGGGCCCCGGTGATTCCTCCTGCCGACGTAGAAATCAGCACCGCGATCACGAACGACTGCAGCTCCGAATTGCGCCGCCGGATCTGCTTTTCCAACTCATGCCGAACTCGCAAATCATGAACCCCGTGTCGAGCGGCCCCTGACAAATGCTGCTTAAAATGGATTTTACTCGTGTCCAAAACTTCATCCAGTTGATCGGCATTTTTGAGATCGATCCCCATCGTTTCCCTCGCCCTTGCATCCAACGTTTGTCGATGGCGCTTGCAGTGAAGAACCACCTCGGCCCCGTCGTTCTCGGCGACAACCTCAACCGCCGCTTGGAGACGCTCGATAAAAAGCGACTCGATCGACACACCCGTTCGGTCCGCCGCAAAAAGCCGATAAACGGAGGGTATCACTGCCAATCGCCGGCGGAGAACCTTGGCAATCCCAATGGTTTCTAACTGAAAAACCTCCGCGACTCCCACGAGATGAAGGGGCAAGCGGGCAATGAAATATTCGCGGATGTCATCAATCTCACGCTCGATCGTGTCGAGGAAACGACCGTGGTCGCTGAGCGCTCGACTCTGCGACTCGATCTGATCATCGATGAGACGGATGGCAGATTCCGCGCGTTCATACCAAGTTTTCAACATCTGCTGCCGGTCCTTTGACTCGCGAATCCGCTGCCCAATGAAATGCTCCAACTCGAAATAGCCACTAGCCTGGTAGGTCTCCACCGCGGGCGGACTGGTTCGTTTCGCCTCACTCGCTAGCTTGCCAGAAACGGTAAAAAGCGGAAGAACCCGTCCGATTCGCTTCACCGCCAGATCCGCCACATGACCCGTGATCACCTTCAAATCCGATGACTCGCACGGATTCGACTGCTGAAGGACAAGTACCGTCTTTTCAAGAGTTTCCGGCGGGAACGTTGCGATGGCATTCCACGTCGCCGCTCCCCAAGGATTCGATGCAGGAAAAACCATGAAAATCAAATCTGCACGGGGTAACAAGCGGGTGGTGGCGTCCAGCTGGATTTGAGATCCCACCTGCGCGCTCGGCACCTCAACCAGACTGAAACGGCGCAAGAAATCAATCGGCCGCTCGCAAATTTCGAAATTCGCCGAGCGGGTATTGTTGCGGGTTTCAAGTCCATGGCGGTACCAACGAATGCGAGCCGACTTCTGCGAGGCGTTTCCGGGACCCAAATCCTGGCCCACCAGACCATGAATGAAGCGAGGCGTGTCTGCAATTGGCTCCCCAGCCACGACCATCAGCCATGGCGAATCAAGATCGATTCGCTCCCCTGACTCCGAGAGCAAATGCCCAAGCTCTGTCTCCGTTTCTTCCGACAATGCCGCGATGCCGCGGATGACTTCAGAGAGTCGTTCACGCGTCGCAAAGTGGCGGTCGCTGAACTCGGAGTGGTTCACAAGGTCAATGATTGAGTCAAAGGGAGGCGGTCGCCGCCGCCACTTGAGGAACCGGTGCAGAGACCTTCATGGCGATCAACTGTGAGACCGTCACAAATTTAAATCCCGCGCGAAGCAAGCCATCGAGAGTGGCAGGCATGGCATCCACCGTTTGCGAATGAATGTCATGAGCCAGAATAATGCCTCCCTTCGTGGTGTCGCGAAGAATCCTTGATGTGACAACCTTTGCGCCGGGGCGCTTCCAGTCGAGTGGATCGACCGACCAAAAAATGGAAGGGTAGCCCATTTCTTGGCACACGAGCTGGCGTTGGCGCACATTCAATCCTCCATAGGGAGGACGCATCGTGCGCGGGATGATACCCGTCGCGCGCTGAATCGAGCCGCGGCAACGGGCTAAATCTGCTAGGATTTCCCGGTCGCTCAGCTTACTCAGCAGCCGGTGCGTGTAGCTGTGATTACCGATCTCATGCCCTTCCGCTAGAGTGTTTCGGGCCACTTGCGGATAGAGATCTACACTGCGCCCCACCAGATAAAATGTCGCCTTGATGTTCCGCTTGCGTAGAATTTCTAACAGACGCGGTGTGTGTTGAGGATGCGGCCCATCGTCAAAGGTCATGGCGATGTAATTCCCTGAAACCAAAACCCTTGAGAATGACGAACCCGAGCCGGCATCGAAATCAGACCTCAGCGCCATATCAGGATTGCGAGGAACGGGTCCGCGAGGTGCCACAGAGCGATCTCCAGAGCCGACCTTCGGTACTGCCCCTGATTTCAGGGCAACCTCTTGCAATGGAGGAGCAGCGGTGCAGCTGGCAAGCCCTGCGGTGAGCAACAAAAAGCCACGGCGCGAGAATATCGAATGGGCGCCTGAATTCACTACCCTCCCATCTTCCAACGGTTGAGAGACCTTGCAACCGATGCCATGCAGCGAAGATTTTGTTGAGTGGAAATGCTCCATAAACTAGACTGGAAGGCTACGAAATCCCAGCTCAATGTCACGCCCCGTTTTTCACCAAGGTCGTCCCTTGATTCAACGCGTGAACGACGCAACCGGTGCCCGATTCAAATTCAAGCGAGTGAAGCAAGGTCTCCCCGAGATAATCCTTGGCGAGGCCGACCGCCTGCGGAACTGACCTCCCCAGCGCAAGCAATGCAGCCACCGCCGCAGAAAGCGTGCAACCCGTCCCATGCCCAGCGGCTCCAACGATTCGTGATGCCGAAAACCGGTGCAGCACCCCATGATCTAGCAGCAAATCAACACACTCGCCCCCACCCAAGTGCCCGCCCTTCAACAAAACCGCGACGCCAAACATTTCCTCCAATCGCCGCACCGCCACTTCCATGGCTTGCTCGTCGCCAATCGACTGCCCGAGCAGAACCTCCGCCTCCGGCAAGTTCGGCGTGATCACCGTGGCCAGCGGCAGCAGTGATTCGCGGTACGCTGCCACCGCATCATCTCGCACCAAGGCCGCACCACTCGATGCAATCATCACGGGATCCACCACCAACTGCACCTGCGGATGGCTCCGAAAAATCGCCGCCACCGCCTCGACGTGCTCAGCCGAATGCAGCATCCCCATCTTGACCGCCGCAACCGGAAAACTTTCAAGCATGAGCAACACCTGGTCACTCATGATCCCAACCGGCACTGGGTGGATCGCTCTCACGATGTTGGCCGTCTCTGAAACGACACACGTCACCGCCGTCAGGCCATAAACGCGAAAGTGCTGGAAGGTTTTTAAATCGGCCTGAATTCCTGCACCCGCCGAACAATCCGAACCAGCGATCGTCAATGCCACAGGAATCTCATTTGCCATGACTTGTGATAGCGATTCACCCGCTCGCCGCAACCCTGATTGTCAACCGATCTTTCGCTTGCCGATGGTGAATTTTCGTTCACTCTAAATCTCCGATTACTTCGCCGCCACCTTGGCCGTTTCTCGTGTCATGTCATTTCTGCTGAAAAACCCACTTTTGTCCATTCTCATGCTCGTCCTGTGCGCAGGGCCTGCCATGGCGGATCTGCAGACCACCAGCAGATCTAACGCGCCCCGAGTGGTCGTGTCCACCGGTGATCGATCGAGATCCTCCTCCGCTGCGACCCAAGTCCCCGCATCACCGATCCGTTACCCATGGAAAATTCGTGTCACCTGCACGGTATTTTGGGTCGGAGAAGACCCCTGTAAACGCAACCCAGTGACCAACCACATGTCGTCTTGGGACCAAAAATGGACCAGCAACTTTGGCGGGGTGGACGATCCAAGCCCTTCAAATCGTATCGCCAACCATTCCACTGGCGACTTCCGCCCGAAAGGATTTATTCCAAAGCTCAACCCATTTTACGTCGCCCTGCCGTACAACGACATCGCCGATTCCCACACCCACAAACCGGAAGCTTCCAAAGTCATCCCGTGGTTTGCACGGACGCAGCCAAAGCCAGGGAAATCCGTCTGCAAAGGTCGCTGGGTCCAGATTTACAACGGAAGTCGCAGTTGCTATGCGCAGTGGGAAGATTGTGGCCCTTGGGTGACCGATGACTGGGAGTTCGTCTTCGGCAACAAGCCGCCCAAAAACACCCAGAACGGCGCGGCCGGCATCGACATCTCACCCTCCATCCGCGATTACCTCAGCCTAGGCTCAGGAAAACGCGTCCACTGGCGCTTTGTCGAAGCGAGCCAGGTCCCCTACGGCCCCTGGAAAAAATACGGCCAAGACCCAACACCAACGAGCCAACCCAATCTGCTGGCGCAACAACGTAGCCTCGAATACCTCAGGAAATTGCGCGATGAAGGCTACCAAAAGAAATCCCTCGGCGAACTCCAGAATTAGCCGAAACCACCCCAAATTGACGGTTGCGGGACGATTTTTCGACACAGATGCCGATTATGTGTTCATTCTTCTTGACTCATCCCTAAACGCAGCCTAAATCCACCCCCCCAAACGAACTTTTATCTCTGACTCAAATGGCCAACGCACAAGTTATTCTCAAAGAAAAAATCGCAGGCCTTGGTGCCGAAGCAGATGTTGTTAAAGTCCGCGCCGGATACGCTCGGAATTTCCTGATCCCACAAGGTAAAGCTTTCGAAGCAAGCCGTGCGAATCTCCGCCATGTCGAAGCCCTCAAAGGGCGCCGTGCAGCTCGCGAAGCCGAGGAACTCATCGGCCTCCAAGAAATCGCCGCAAAAATCACCAAGCTGAAGCCGAAATTCATACTCTCAACCGGTCAAGGCGGCAAAGCATTCGGATCTGTCACCAGCATCGACATCCACAAGGAGCTCGAATCCGCCGGTATCGTGATCGACCGCCACGCCATTGAGCTTGAGAAGCCCGTTAAAAAGTCTGGCAAATCTGAAGTGCAAATCCGCCTCCATCCCGAGGTGGTTGCGACCCTGACGATCTCGGTGGATGCCGGTACCGAAGAAGAGGAAGGCTAATCCAGCCCCCAACTTCCAACCTTTCTAAAACCCGATTCGGCAACGAATCGGGTTTTTTGTGTTACCGATGCATCAAAGGAGTTTACCTCCCACCCCTAAAATCAAGGTTTGGGACTCAGGTAAATCTCTGATCCCTTCGCCAAAATCGTCGTGCTAGAAAGATCCAGCCCATTGAGCTCATTCAGCCTCTCAGTGCTGGTTTGATGCAGGGTCGCAAACTCCCCAAAGGTCATGTCGCGTTCGACCACTACGGCCTGATACTTCTTCCTGGTAACCGCAGACGCAGACGCTGGCTTGAGCTCTTCTGCACCCTGAGCCACGGGCGGCGCTGGTGCCAAGGGCGGTGGTTCGCTCGCCTGAACTTGGGGCGCCGGAGCCTCCGGAGCCTGAAGCACGGGAACCGTCTCAGACGGCACGTTTGAATCATTCCCACTCTGGCCGACCTCCGCAGGCGACTCTGGGAGACGGATCAGCTGGCCGAGCCGGATCGATGTGGCTTGGACCGTTGGGTTGGCGGCCATGAGAGCAGCAGAACTGACCCCATGCTTCTTCGCAATACTCGTGAACGTCTCACCCGCTTGCACGGTGTGCGACTTTCCTGGCGCTTCCAAAGCCACTTCCTTTGCCGGAGTCGCCCCCGGCGGAGTAGCTGCAGGAATGGTCAACTTCTGCCCAAGGTGGAGAATCGAGTCGATTTCCAACCCACTGGCGTCCGCGATCTTCTGAGCCGTGGAACCCGTCCTACGAGCAATCTTTGCGAAACTGTCGCCCGCTTGAACCACGTAAGTCTGGCCTGCATCCGCTGGAGCCACCGTCGAAGTGGGCACCGCCTCAACCGCAACTGGCTTCGCTGCAGCCTCTTGCTCAGGCTTGGCGGACTCTTGCACGCCCGCACGCAACTTTCCGTTCTCTTCGGCCAATTGGCGAATCTGACGCTCCTGCTCGGAACAAAGCGCACGCAGCGCCTCTAACTCGGATTTCGCAAAGCCGGATGGCGCCGCAAGCAGCAGCGAAATGGCGGTGAACCATAAATTAGGTTTCATAACGACACCGCTTGTTCCAAATGGATTCCTTTAGATCAAGCGGAAATCAATTTTTATGAAGGATTGACGCAATGATGTTCACAATGCTTCCACCCCTAAAAAAAGCGAACGCCCCAAATGGAGCGCTCGCTGAAACAAAAATCGAATGATGGAATCAACGACTCAAGCGCGACCCGTGTAGGAATTGTCCTCGGTCTTGATGTTGATTCTCTCACCGACATTGATGAACAACGGCACTTGAACGATCAATCCGGTTTCCATCACAGCTGGCTTGTAAACATTGTTGGCCGAGTCACCTTTGACGCCCTCGGACGACTCCGCGACCTTCATCACCATCGAGAGAGGTAAATCCACCGCGACCACGATGCCGTCAGCAATCATCAAATTGTAAATCTGCCCTTCGATGAGGTAATTCTTCACCCCTTCGATGAGATCTTCATAAACCACCGCATCTTCGTAGGTACTCGGATCCAAGAAATGGTATCCGCTGCTATCCTTGTAGGAATATTCGTGTGGCGTCCGCTCCAGGACCACACCCTCGACGCTGTCGTTGGAGGTCATGCGCAGGTTGAAGACTTTCTTGGTCGCCACGCTGCGGATCGACATTTGGACATAAGACGCCATCCGTGGAGGGGTCTTCAATTCGTGCTCAATGACGAGGCACACTTCGTTGTTATGACGAACGGCGTGTCCTTTGCGGAGGTTAATGATGGGTGTGCTAGCCATGGTTGGTGCGTTGGGGATAGGCTGCGAGCCCCGTGGAAGCAAGCCCGTAGTTTGAGTTCAAGCGAGATCACTCCCTCAAAATGAATGAAAATGAAAAACTACGACGGCTGACCCGCGATCCAAGCGGCGATTTTCTGGTCATCTTCGCCCGCGGCCCAAAGCCGACGAAGGAAATCCGCCGGATGCAGATCCCCATGTTTTTGAAGAAAATTGCGATCCCCCCCACAGCCGAACATCAGGTCGGGATGAAGCTCACCACGGAGCTTCGCGCGCCCCTTGGCAATGAGACGCGGCAAATACGTCATTCCATTAAGCTCCTCACCGAAGCTCGGCACCTCATCGCGGGTCAAAATCTTGTCACTGACCACCCCTTTTTGAACCACCAAAAAATAATCACGCCGTACCGCAGCAATCAACAGCGCGGTCGAAATCGACGGGGTACCCTCACCGCAAAAATCCTCGACGAAGTCGAAAAACTCCCTCGGCTGATAGCCGACCTCAGCAAAAAGTTCAAAATCCTCGGCGCGGTAATAATTCTCGAAATCATGATCCCCACCCTTGTATGCGGCGGCACAACGGTCAAAAAGAGCCAAAAATCGATCATTCCAAGTCATGCCCACAGGATAGACCCAAAAGCCAACCCGATGCATGCTTTTATTTTAATCCCTGCACATGAGAATCGCGCGAGCCCTTGACCGAATCACCTTGTCATCCGAACGGTCACAAAGATAACCTGTCGCACCTTCACAGGATCAATGCCTACCGGATCATACTGGAAATCATTGAATCTTCCTGATTGCCGCCGTGGTGGAATGGTAGACACCACAGACTTAAAATCTGTTGATCTCACGGTCGTGCCGGTTCGAGTCCGGCCGGCGGCACCCTACTCTAACTGGTCTCTCGATCTTCAAATACTAATTGCCCCAGAAGGTCTTTCATTTCTCAGCCTTTAGATCGCTCTTGGCTTTACCAATAGCAGAACGATTCCAACGAGCAAAGAGACGACCCCTGCGATTGGGGGGATGTAGTGCGCTTCCCTCGTTTCAATGAGGAGTCCAAGAAAACTCACGGTCTCTCTTGGTGTGGTGTAGGTAATGCCTGAATAGGCCAGCACTACCACACCAAAGATGATCAATAAAATCGAAATAATAGCTTTAGTTTCCATAAAAAACTTTTTCAAAGAATCCGTCTCCCCTAAATGATCCTGACGAGCACCACAATAATGGCAATCACCAACAAAATGTGGATAAATCCCCCCATGGTAGTGCTGGTCACAAGGCCTGCCAGCCATAGGACAACAAGAATAATTGCAAGGGCATATAACATATGATTTTTGTTTTTATTTGAAATCAACTAATCCCATGAAAAATCATCATGGAATATATTTATAGTGCCACTGATTTAAAAAAAATTTCAAGCACTTTGCGAAATCATTTTCGGTTTTTGAATTGTTTAACTTTTGAGTATTTAATACATTTATTTTCTTATTTGCAATTTCCATAATTAGATAGAATGTTTAATACTTTTATTTAAGATCTTATCATGCTATTAACATTTTTACGACAGATACTCTATTTTTTAAACCTTTAAATACCAGAGTTCATGAATTCAAAACAACACAAACTTCTAATGCGCTTTACCTTTCTTTTGCTAGCATGGCTTCCGGCGCAGACAGAACTTCTGTTAGCCCAACAGAACGATAGCACTTCAGGCACTGAAATCATGACGAGGGGGCCAGTTCACGAGGCCTTCGCTGGAATTGTATCCTTCGATCCAAAACCCGGAGTCATCGTAAACGCACAACCCCCAAGCACAATTAATGAGGTGCCGCCTGAGCAACGCCTGAAAGGGGAAAACGTCGCATGGATTCCAGGCTACTGGGCTTGGGATGAGGATCGGAATGACTTTTTATGGGTCAGCGGAATTTGGCGTAACCTGCCACCGGGGCGGCAATGGTTTCCAGGCTATTGGGCGGAGGTGGGCGGCCGTTATCAGTGGAGTTCAGGCTACTGGGAAAACGAAGCGGCCAAAGAAGTCGCCTATCTCCCAGAGCCTCCTCGCAGCGTAGAAGCTGGGCCAAACATCCAATCTCCCTCCAATAATCAAACCTGGATTCCTGGCACTTGGATCTGGCGCAATGGCCGCTATGCATGGAGGGCGGGATATTGGGCAACGGTTCGAGAAAGTTGGAGCTGGACGCCATCCTATTACCGCTGGACACCCCATGGCTATGTGTATGTCGACGGTTACTGGGATTACGCTGTGGCTCGCCGCGGCATGATCTTTGCACCGGTGCATTTCGAGCGCGACTCCTACTTGCAACCCAGTTTTCATTACTCCCCGACCACGGTGATCAGTCTCGCTCTTTTTGCAGAGCACCTTTTTCTCAGACCCAGCTACGACCACTATTATTTCGGGGACTACTACGGGCCTGAATATCGCAACCGCGGCTACTTCTCTTCCGTTTCCTATCGCTCAACTAACCGGGGGTATGATCCAATCTATGCCTACAGGCGCTGGCAAAACCGCAGTGATCCGAATTGGGAGGCATCACGCCTTCGCAATTTTGAAAACCTCCGCGATCATTCTGCTGCTCGACCACCTCGCACTTATGCTGCTCAAGCAGCACTTCCAGCTACGAGCGCCGGAATCAGCACCAACTCCAATCTCGCCGTACCACTCAACCAGTATGTGACCAACGGGGGTACAGGCGACCAAAGTTTCCAACCCGTAGGCCCAAAAGACCGCGCACGCCTCGCGTCGCAAACCAAGGATATCCAAAAAATCACCACGGAGCGTCAGCAACTTGAAACTCAGGTAGCACCGGTTGCAGGTGCTGCTGCAAAAATCGCCGCCGAGCCTTCCCGCCTCAAGATCGCACGTTCACCAATTGCAGTGAAGCAGTCTGCCCGACCCGGCAAAAGTGGGGCTCCACCTGCGAGGTTGGAACCGAGTAACCCTGAACCACCGAGAACCACCTCATCGGGTGTAGACGGGACACCGCTGCAGCCTTCGACCTCTGAAATACGAGTTCCTCCCACAACCCCAACCGAGCCAGCAATCATTCCCAGCAAAAGCCCTGCCCGCGGCAACCGCAAGGCGGATGCTACGCCTAAAACAAGGCAACCGGCAGTGACTCAGGACATCGTTCCAACTGAAACCAAGCGCCAAGCGACCTCGATTCCAAGTCGGACTGAAGCACCTGCAGAAAAACAGCCACCGCAAGCTACCACCACAACTGAGACCAAGGCGACGCCGAAAGTCCCCTCTCGCCAAAAAGCACCCAGCATTGCCCCGGAAGCCGCAAAGGACTCGCCGACACGCCCAGAGATGAAAAAACTACCCGCTGTCCGGCAAACACCATTCCGCCAAACACAACCAACACCACCGACACAGGTTCAGCAAAAGCAGCCAAAAGCGGTTGCACCCCAAGCGCAAAGAGTACGCCCTGCAGTGACCACTCCACCCGCAGAGACAACAACAACTCCCGCCACTTCACAAGACCCCAACGAAGACTTCAGAAAAAAGAAAAATCGATCGGCATTACCGCGCGACCTGACACGCTAGGATGTCATTCTGGAGATGGTAGCTAACGTACAAATCATGCTGCACTTAGCACTTGATCGGTCACATTCACTCCCTCAATTCTAGAAATTCATGCCATGTCTGAATCCACTAGCTTGACCCGCATAATCAAAAGCAGATTCCGAACACGCACCTAGTTCTGCGTGACTTTGACGCGCATGAATCGCTTGGCTTGGCCACTCATGAAACCGAGATCTTTCACCGTAAGAATCGTCCGGTCGGCCTGATCCAGCGCAGAAACCACTTGAGAACTCGCAAACCCATCGGCGGTCTTCCAAATCTCTGTCCATGTCCCTGCCAGCGCATCACTCGCCTCAACGCCATAGCTTAGACCTTGAGTGAATTTCCTAACAGGGAACGTGATTGTTAGGGATTTCTGTGTAACTCCAGTCACCCCTTGGAACACCATGTTTGCTGAAGAGTTAGAAGTCGCCGGATCGCCAAGAAATGCAAACTCTTGTAAGTTATTCCAGACGTCACCTTCTGGATTTTGAGTCATCCCACTTTGACCACCCACAAACGAATTTCGGGATGCCCAAGTCGAATACGTGTCGCTCAGGTTAACGCTGAAGGTGTCGTCCACCGTATTCCCAACGCTATCCGTCGCCCGCACGGTGATGGAAATCGTCCCCGTTTTCCCCGCGAAGGGAGTGATGAGCAGATGACCATCCGACTGCATGCTGGTCGCTGCAATGGCAGAATCGCTGTTCGATATAACCGAATAGTTCAAGGTCGATATGCTCCCAGCTTGCCCCGCTGGCAGGGGCGCAAGAGCAACGCTATTGAACAAGATCACATTATTGAGAGGATTGTCCGTTTGAGAGTCATATCCATAAAAAAGAGGTAATTCACCAAAAGGAGAATCGAACGACCATGTCGGAAAAACCTGAGGGTTTCCAAAAAGCTGAGCAACAGGAAGAGTGGCCTTCGTCAGGCGCCCAAACACCGTGAAGCCCCCATTCTGTGGATCTAGGATATCCGAATTTCCCCCCAAGCTCACAAACCACTGGCTCGTCGCACTATTCGGATTTGATCCCAACTTGGCCATCGAGATGGTGCCAAGTGTGTTAGAAATCCCAAATTCATTGGCAATCGTAGGATCCGTTGGGACGGGTTCGATGCCATCACTGGTAAGACGGAATCCACCACCTTGGATCACAAATCCCGGCACGCTGCGATGAATGAACGAATTCAAAAAATCACCATCGCTGACGTACTTGAGAAAATTCTGCCGCGTGATCGGCGTTCGATTGCTGAAGATCGCCATGTCGAGCGAAAGTGGCACACCTCCAGAATCAAACCACGATGTGAAGCGCACGATCTGATCATCGATTGGCTCCATCTTAAACGCCGCCGCGACATCGACGACCAGCGGAGAACCCGCTAAACCACTGCGATCCGCAAGGGGTGTGTCGAGCACTGGCAATAACATCGTCCCCCCGAACAAGGGCGCCACCATCCCCCAAAATGCCAAAACTGCAAACAACCCAAAACGGCGGGAAAAAAATAAAATCATCATCGTGGCGATCTAAGGTTTTTGAACTGCCCCAAGGAAAAAGAATGCAACCCGATCCGTCAATCCAGCAGATTGATCGACCCCGGCCTTGATTTCTAGTGAAATACGGGCCTCCATGCCACTGTACTTGTCGCGTCAGTCACTGAATTTGACCATGAAAACCCACCCATCAAAGGACCTGCTCCGCGCTGCCATCTTGGCCGCGGGCCTTTTGCAGTCTGTATCCGCGCAATTCGCAGGCTGGCAACACTCGGGTTCCATCTGGATCCTGACCACCCCGGACGGTGCCAATCTGCCGCCATCGACCTCTGAACACGATTTCCCCGCTCTTCTGCGCATCAACCGCGAAGGATTCGATTTCAGCCAGGCGAAACCCCACGGCGAAGACCTTCGATTTTCGGGAAAAGACGGCAAACCCTTGGCCTATCAAATCGAGGAATGGGACTCTTCAGCAGGCAAAGCCAGCATCTGGATTCGCATTCCATCGGTCAGAGGCAATGACCGCCAGGAAATCAAGATGCACTGGGGTAAGCCTAACGCATCGAGCGAATCCAATGGAGCGGCCGTCTTCAACAAATCCAACTCCTACCTCAGCGTCTGGCACATGAGCGCCCCCGTGAAGGATGAGGTGGGCACGGTGAATTCGAAAGACGAGGGCACCACGACCATTACTGGCATGGTCGGAAAGGCACGCCACTTTGCCGGGAACCAAGGAATCTCTGCTGGAGAAAACATCACCCAGTATCCGTCCGGCACTGGACCGATGACCACTGAAGCATGGTTCCAAGCAGAAAAGCCTAACACGACCATCGTCGCATGGGGCAAGGAACAACGCCCCGGCAAGGTGATGATGAATTTCCTCAGTCCGCCACGAATCGCCATCCAATGCTACTTTGCCGATGTGGAGGCCGGCACTTCGCTGCAAGTCAAACAATGGTACCATGTGGTGCACACCTACCAAAACAAGGACTCGCGCGTTTACATCAATGGAAAACTCGAAGGCGCAACCCACCCTGAGCTAAACATTCCAAAAACCTCAGCCCTCTGGATCGGCGGTTGGTATGACAACTACAAATTCATCGGCGACATCGATGAAGTACGTATTTCGAATGTCGTGCGCTCGCCCGATTGGATCAAGCTGCAGTATGAGAACCAAAAACCTCAGCAAACTCTCGTCGGCCCGATCGTTCAACGTGGCAATGATTTTGAGGTATCCCAACCGAAAATTGATCTATTAGAAGGCGCAAGTACCACCATCACTGCAAGGGCTGGCGGCGCCATCAAACTGTACTGGATTCTCAAATCCAACGGCACAGAAACAACGATCGCCACCGACCAATTCTCCTGCACAATCGATGCGGGCCGCGTCACTGGCGACCAGACCGCGACGCTCTGCCTAAAGGCCGTCTTTCCGAGTGGCGCGAAGACGAAGGAGATCCCTGTTCGAATCCGCGAAAACATCGCCGATCCGGAGTTCACCCTCAAAGCGCCTACCGAATGGAACGGCCGCACCTCGATCGAAATCGTCCCGCAGATCACCAATCTCGCAAAACTCCCATCCGACGGAGGCAACACACTCAAAACCGAATGGAGTGTGTCTGGCATCGCAATCACCAAGGAAGAGGCTAACGGAAATCTCATCCTCACCCGTGCCCAAAACAGCGGAAATGCCACGGTCACGGCGACTCTATCCAATGGCGGGCAGCCTGTCACCAAAACCGTCACGCTCCAAGTCACCGAGCCCAAGTCCGACCCATGGATCGCACGCACACCCGAGAAAGATGAACAGCCTGAGGACAACCAATTCTATGCTCGCGACGACAAGAATGAAGGCACCCTCATCTACAACGGAGTTCTAACGGAACCCGCGGATTCGGTCTTCATCAAAGTATATGCCGATGGCAAACCCTACCAAGGCCAGAGCATCAAAGTCGGGGCGAATAAGTCCTACGCATTCACCGTTAAACTCAAGCCGGGGCTCATCCATTACCAAGTGGAGTTTGGCACTAAATTCGGTAATCGCGAAACCATCATCCGCAAGGTGAACAACCTGGTTT
The DNA here is from genome assembly GCA_029866215.1 of Akkermansiaceae bacterium. Lineage (GTDB taxonomy): Bacteria > Verrucomicrobiota > Verrucomicrobiia > Verrucomicrobiales > Akkermansiaceae > Luteolibacter. The sequence continues at coordinate 101,821 of JARWZU010000011.1, read as the reverse complement.
GTGGCGACGCCTATGTGATCGACGGGCAATCCAATGCGCTATCAACCGACTGGGGCAAAGGCGAGTTCCCTGAAACCAACGAATGGATCCGCAGCTTCGGCAGCACGGGTGGTGACCCTAGCAGCATCCGTTGGGGCAATGCGATTCGCCGCACCAAGGGCGATCTCCTCGCGATTGGATTCTGGGGATTTGAACTCGCAAAACATTTGTTGGAAACCCAGAAGATCCCGATCTGCATCATCAATGGCGCGGTCGGTGGGACTCGCATCGACCTCCACCAGCGCAACTCAGAAAATCCCGAAGACCTCGAAACCATCTACGGCCGTCTGCTCTGGCGGGTGAAACAAGCAAAGCTCACCCATGGCATCCGCGGATTGTTCTGGCACCAAGGTGAAAATGACCAAGGCGCAGATGGACCAGCCGGCGGCTTCGGATGGGAAACCTATCAGAAATATTTCGTCGAACTCTCCGCCGCATGGAAGGACGACTTTCCGAACATCCAGCACTACTATCTATTCCAAATCTGGCCGAAATCCTGCGCGATGGGCATCAATGGCTCGGACAACCGCCTGCGTGAGGTGCAACGACAACTCCCACGCTTGTTTTCTAACATGAGCATCATGTCGACCCTTGGGATCGAGCCGGCCGGAGGCTGCCACTACCCGCCGGAGGGCTATGTGAATCTCGCTCGCTTGATCAGCCCACTGGTGGATCAGTATCAATATGGCATCAAGCCGCCCAATCCAATCACTCCGCCCGATCTTAAAGCATGCCGCTTCACCAGTCCGCGCCGCGACGAAATTATGCTAGAGTTCGATCAACCGGTGAAATGGAACAACACGCTCACCAGCCAGTTCTACCTCGATGGCAAAAAGGATAAAATCGCCTCTGGTGCATCCCATGGAAACACGGTGACCCTCAAGCTCAAGGCCGCTTCTGCTGCGCAGAACATCACGTACATCGACGGGAATTCATGGAGCCAACGCACGTTGTTGCGCGGTGAAAATGGCATCGCCGCTCTCACCTTCTGCGAAGTTCCCATCACCGCCGGGAAATGAGTCAGAGCATTGGGTGAGAGAGAGCTGAATTTCAACTTCGGCAATTTCACCTACTTGGCAGCGACGAGGCACCCGTGGCCGACGTCCTCAAAGCCTCAGGGCGGAGAAGAGGGTTGCGGGGTAAATGCAGACGCGGCGGATTTTCTCTCCGAGTTCCGGTGGTGTCGCGTCGCTCAACCACCGGCTACAAGCTCGGATCCCGCTGGGATCAAATTGGCTCCCATGATGCCGGAGGCGTTTCATCCTGTAGCCGGTGGTTGAGCGCAGCGACACCACCGGGCAGGGCGGGGATCGAGTTCGATACACAGCCGGGGGCCGGATATCTCTTTGACACTCGAAATCTCGCGATTCAGGGTGGTGGGGTGTTAAATATCATTTCGGTCATTGCAATCGTATTTGCCGGATATTGCGTTGCCAAAGAGGTGCCCAAAATTGCTTTTTTGCCCTCATTCTCCGATTTCGATGGGGGGACTCCGATGCGGGCGGCCCTGCCAGCGTTTGACGCGCGACTGCAAGCGGAATTGCTAAAAGGGTGGAACTCTGAGGTGCTCTCGCGGGCCGGTTTGTCGGTCGTTGTTTTCGAACAAAAGCTGCGAGCTGTAGGTGAACCGTCTGTTCCGATGCTTCGGGTGCTGCCCAGTGGTTTTTTGGTGTTCTGTGTTTTGGATCAACCTAACAAACAGCTGCGTGTTTACGTCAACCGAGTGAGCGCTGGGATGGCACTTGCGGAGCCCCGCATGTTCCCAATCCGGGATGCGAAGAGTATCGCGAATGAATTGCCCCGCGAAGTTGCAAAGCATGTCGCAGCCGTTGCTGGCCTCTCCCCGAACGATCAGGCGGCACCTAGCAGGTCAGGCACCCAAAAAGCAGTGGTTTGTTCGCTTCTGGAGCCGGTCAACACTGGCGGGGCCAATCCGAATCTCGGCCAAGTTTCCCCGCTCATCCGGGCGGTTTTGGAAAGTCTGGTTGCAAGCGAAGAGGTGGGAGCCACTCTGGTCGAGCGAAGTGAGTCGTCCAAACTTCTCGAAGAAAAAGCCATGAATTCCATCAACGGCCTTGATTCGAATGGCGCCACCCATCTCGGACGCATGGTGAAGGCAGACCTGATTCTCATTCCTTTCATCCATTTTCAAAATCCGGATAGGATCGACACGGACCTTTTTGCCGTGGATGTGGCCACCGGTCGAATGCTTGCCTGCCGTTCATGGACGGGCGGTCTGCTAGATACACCTCCCGCCGCGCTGGTTCGTGAGCTTCTTTTCGAGGCAGTTCAAACGGCCGGAGAGTCTTCATTGAGCCCTGTTCCAGATGATCGCGGACTCCGTCATGCTGAGGCTGGTTTCATGATTGGGTTGAAACAAGGTTGGAACGGATTGCGGCAGCTTGTTGCGACCGAAGCGGAACTCTCCATCCGCCTGGGTGATGCGGCGCTAGCTCTGGCCAGTGACGACGAGGCAATCATGAGGAAAGCGGCAAAAACATTCTATCGGGATGCCACTCCCGCGGCGCTCCATCCGCTGGTTTTCGAATACAACCCAGACGATCAGGGGATCTCCCAGATTTCGGCTTTGAAAAAATCAGGACAACTGGACTTGCTTCTCCAGCAGGCGCGGCAGGTGTTTGAGCTGCCGATGACCGAACTTGCCCGAACCAATGCCGATGATGACCTGCAACTCCTCGCGGAGCTTTGGATCCGTCTGGGAGATTCCACAAAAGCATGGTCGATTCTGACCCGCGGCGGGCAACCGATTCAGGAACTCGCGCTCAAGTCTCCCTATTATCAAACGATGGTCGTCGCGTTGATGAATCTCGGACGCTACCAGGAGTGTGTGGATTTGTTAGAGAATCGGAAAAAATGGAACAGCCTTTGCACCACCATCCTGCTGGATGCCTATCGGGCTCTTGGAAACAAACAGCGCGAGTTCGAGATCATGCGTTTGAATCTGAAGAGCGCCTGCAAGACCGAGCGGACGACTTCACGGTTTCTCGATCTTGCGATAGAAAGAGGTGAGGCTGGCCCTGTGGTCGGGGCTGTCGTCGCTACCGGGAACAGTTGGATGATCAGTTCTCCACGGGTGAGGAAGTCGATGAGCCGTGCCAGAGTTGCTGCGGGCCAGAAGGAACTTGCAATCTCCGATGCCCAGTGCGGGCTAATTGCTGCGGTGAAAGCAAAAGACGTGGAAACGCAAAAGGAGATGAGAGCCATCATTTCCGAACTGGGAGCCAGTCCAATCGTGTCGCTGCCAGCCGCCCGCGAATTCTTGGTTTTCCCGAAGGGATTCCGGATCGACCTCATCCATGATCAGACGGTTGATCTCAAGTATGTCAGCGAAGTTGCGGCCCATGTCGCAGCTTTCTGGGGCTGCCCGGTTCATGTTCGTTCGGTGCGGGTCGATTTGACGGGATGCAGCGGCTATCAGAAATTGTCACAAGCACTGGAATTGAACTTTTTTGCGGATTTGTTAACCCATGTGTCGTTTCCTGATGGATCAGCGATCGGAACCGTTTTCCTCACTCAGACAAAATTGATATCGAAAAAGAAGGACTATACGGGCGATGTCTATTGCCTAAGCCGAGGGGCGATTCTCGTTTTATCCGATCATTATTTTAGAAAGTTCAAGGACTCCGATGCGAGGCCGCTGCCTTTGATTACTGCGATCGCTGCGGCTAAACTGACCGGTGTATCGAGGATGGTTCGAAGCCAAACCAAAGGAACCGGTTCATGGGAGGAAGTGTTTTTCCCTCCGCCTCCTGATTTGTATAGTGCCAACGGTAACCTTCACCTTGTGGCGCTTGATCTGGGGGTTTCTCCTGCGACCGGTGCCATGTTAGAAAAGGTTTCACCCTCCGCACTCATGCAATCCATTCCTGAAATCAATGCCAGGGCCAAAGCGGAAACCGCTCCACCCGCAGGAACGGATCTGGCGATAATCATTGAGTTTAACCAACAGATTTCAGAAGCAAAACCCACCATCATCAATCCCTAACTGAATTTGACTCCATGAAAATCCGCTCTCATCTCGCCACATTTTTACTCACTTCGTTTGTTGGCACTCTATCGGCCTATGCTGGCATCTCGATCGCCATCACCCCTCCTATCGCCACAGCGGAGGCAGAGGGGGTCGAGGCGTTTGTTTTTGAAATCCTCGAAGTCAACCTTTCAGGAAACGCTCAATACGATCTTGTGGATCGTAAAAAACTCAGCGATATGCTAGCCGAGCAGACTCTGGGAGCTGCGGCGTTGACCCAAGATCAAGCCTCGAAGGTGGGTAAGTTGGTTGGTGCGAAATACTATGTTTTCGGTCAATCCAAACAAGCAGGCGGACGCACGGCGATTCAATGTCGGGTGGTCCAAGTTGAGACGGGGCTTCTCAAGCCTGTGTTGCTGATTGTGCCTAACAATGAAGATCCCATGAAAGCGGGCGAGCAGCTCGCGACTCAGGTGAACGACGCCATTGCAAAACTCGAAGGGAGATCCGCCCAAGAGCAAGCGGCTGTGGAAGCCGCGCAGAAGTTGGATGTGGCCGCAGACGCAAAGCGCCCGGTATTCGCGTTCCGCATCCCTGAAGTGAGCGTCACCACATCCGCAAACACTGCTGATCCGGCAGCCGAAAAGAGTCTGGAGGGATTTCTTCAAACCAATGATTGCAAAATGGTAGCCCTTTCTCGTCCAAGTCAGTCTGAGTCAGCTCCCCCGGTGGCAGCCATCGCGGTATTGGCGACCTCACAGGCTCCCGTCAAACTCGGTGCGCATTTGGAAGGCAAGGAACATGAGGATCTGTTAGCCGAAGCGCGGGCAAAAGGGGTCCAAGTCATCATTCTCGGCGTAGCAACCTCGGAACGTGCGACTCAGATCGGCAGCTTCAGCGCCGCCCGCGCGCGGGTGGAATTCTCAGCCGTCAGGGTGAGTGACAGCCGGATTTTAGCAGCTACCAGCGGCTATGGAGTCGGTACCGATCTCAGCAACTTTGTTGCGGAGAAAAAGGCAATCGAGTCAGCAACCGAAAAAGTTCAGGCCAAGTTCGTCGAAAGAATCATCAGCGCCTACAACGCACCTGGCGCTTAAGGAGTAGAGGGGTCAGTAGTCGGTGGGGTCGGTCCATGCGAAGTCCATCACTTTTTCCAATTCTCCCAGTTGTCGGCCGATCAGGCTTTGCGATAACCGGCGGAAGTGGCTGACTGCGACGGGTCTGGGGCTTACAGGACTTAGGGAGTCTCTGACAGCGCTTGGGAATTGGCTGACAGCGCCTGGGAATTGGCTGACAGCGCCTGGGAATTGGCTGACAGCGGCTGGGAATGAGCTGACAGCGGCTGGGAATGAGCTGACAGCGGCTGGGAATGAGCTGACAGCGGCTGGGAATGAGCTGACAGCGCCTGGGAATTGACTGACAGCGTCTGGGAATGAGCTGACAGCGTCTGGGAATTGGCTGACAGCTCCTGGGAAGATTCTGACACCCGTTGGGATTTCCCAAGGGGGGGCAGGCCGCAGGATGAGCTTTCGCCTAGCGTTTCCAACTACCCGAGACCCTCACAAGGACGCGCGGACAGTAAATTCGGCCCGCAAGGACGGCACCACCATGGATGCGGCGAGGGCGCCCCATCCGACACGCGAGGGCGCGTGTGCTCCCCTGACAATTCAAGTTTCCGGACAAGCTGAAGACCACCCTGCAGCTAAGGGGGATTTCCGGCTTGAGCCGGGAAATCATTTGCCACGACACAAACGGTCGTCTCCTCGGCTGCGGCACCGCTGAGACTGGAGGCACCGGACTCAGCGACACCTGCGCCGATGCCAACGGCAACCTCAACTTGCGGAACGGCAACTCTTACACGTGGGACAGCCACAACGTAAGCTGGGTCCATCGGATCATCTGAAGATTTTGGGAACCCACTTCCACCAGCACACTTTCGATGGATCATCGACGAGTCCCACCTGAAATAGGTTGAGAATCATCTCGCCGAACCTTCGCTACCAGTGCCCGCGCCTGACCCATCCGCTCGCCCCAGCCGCAGCCCAGTCGCGGATTCTAGGTTGGATTCCAGCCGGCGCCAACTTGTAGAACCACGAGGGCCTGCCCGCATCACGATCTTGCACCGACGACTGGAGATCCACGCCCGAACAGCTGTCACTCCTTGCCCGCTGCCACGCCTGGCTTCAACCAATAGAGCACCGCCATTCTGACAGCGATTCCGTTTTCAACCTGGTCGTTGATGAGGCTACGTTCGTAATCCATGACGGCGTCACACAACTCAACACCACGATTCACAGGTCCCGGATGCATGATGTACAACCCGCGCTTGCGAATCTCATCAAGGCGGGCGTCGGTCACTCCATAGAGCTTGTGATACTCACGGATGCTTGGGAAAAACTGGACGTCTTGGCGCTCCATCTGAACCCGAAGCAGGTAGACGACATCGGGTGACCAAGCCATGGCTTCTTGGTAATCCGTGAAGCGCCGGATATTTTCAGGACCCATGCGTGGAACCAATGATCCTGGGCCGAGGTAAGCCACATCGATCCCGAGCTTTTTCAGAATGGTGCTGGTCGAGCGCGCGACTCGCGAGTGGAGAATGTCCCCGACAATGAGGACTTTCTTGCCTGTCGGGTCCGGGAATTTTTCCTTGATCGTGAAAGCATCTAACAACGCCTGAGTCGGATGTGCATGTGCACCATCTCCCGCATTGATGACCGATGCTCGGGTCTGTCTAGCGATCATGCCCGGCAACCCGGAGCGGCCATGGCGGACGATGATGTAGTCAGTCCGCATGGCTTGAAGCGTCTCAACGGTTTCCCTAACAGACTCACCCTTGGTGATCGACGAATGAGCTACATCGAAGTTCGTCACATCGGCCGAAAGACGCTTGGCGGCCACTTCGAACGAAGAGTGGGTGCGGGTGCTTGGCTCGTAAAAGAGCATGAGAACTGACTTGCCCTTGAGAGCTGGAACTTTTTTCACGGACCGCGTGAAGAGTTCCTTAAAGGGAACCGATTGATCCAGGAGATGTTCGATGTCTCCGCGATCAAGCGAGGCGATGTCGAGTAAGTCTTTACGTACCATGCCGTAGATGTGGAAAATAATGGAGAGCGCCAAAAGCGATGGCAAAGATGGCGATCACAACGATGAACGCTGCGTGGTGCCGCGATTGCGGCTTCCGGAGGAAGATGATCAATGAGAAAACCATCGCAAGCAGAATGCAGGCTAGGGGCACTCGCATTCTCAATTGATAAACTTCGTAGCAAACCGGTGCTGCCATCACGAGCAAGTATCCCGGCAGAATCAGCAATGGATGCGCGCTTCGAAGGAGAGGATGGACCGCCTGGCCCGAAGTCCCAATCGCCGCAAGAGCTTCCCGACGCCGCAGTTCTTGGAGCTCTCGATCGGAGTGTTTCAGAACAGGGAGAATCGATTCCACCGGCTGCACGGAGGGACGCTCCACTGGCAGCGGAGCCTGCTCGGACTTGCGCAGCGAACGAACCACCTTGGGGGAACGAGTGGCTGCAGGCGCACTTGCTAACTCAGCTGATTCCGGAGTCTGCGTCACCCCGATCGGCGGCGGGCTAGAATCGGCAGGGACTTCTTCCTTCGCCAAATCGATGCCCTCAGCATGCAAACTCTTTTCAACCAGAAATTGACCAGAAATCCCAAGATCCTCGCGGATTTTAGCGATTTCCTCGGCAGACTTCTTGTTTTGCGGCAGGAGACTCATGGATTTTCCTTTGCGACAATCTGGATTTGATCCACCCCGTCGCTCCCTACGAGAGAGACCCATACATGATCGTGGCGGCAGGTGTCGAGAAGGATACCAACATAGTTTGGCTGAATTGGCATTTCCCGGTGTCCTCGGTCGATCAACACCGCAAGCTCCACCGATGCTGGGCGCCCGTAGTCAGAAAGTGCATCCAAGGCCGCCCGGATCGTCCGCCCGGTGAAAAGCACGTCATCGACTAAAATAATGTGCGCCCCATCGACCGAAAACGGGATATCGCTCTCTTGCAGGGATGGGTTTTCGTGGAGGTGCTCAAAGTCGTCGCGATAGAGGGAAATATCCAACACCCCGAACGATAAGTCCCAGTGATCCTCAGCGGAAAGCAGCGTCAGTACCCGCTCGGCGACTTCATCGCCACGGCTGCGAATGCCAACCAATGCGATGGGTTGGCCGATGTGTTTTGCCCGGATCGCCTGAGCGAGGCGCTCGACTCCAGCGGCAATGTCTTCGGCAGTAAAAGTTCTTTCCATGAGGGGTGTGCGTTAGAAGTTGAGAATACCGATATCGCGCCGCCGTTGCAACCCATCGAATGCGACACAATCCGCCGCCGCATGAGCCAACGTAACGGCCACCTCCCGCGTCTCGGCACCGGCGACGACTGCAAGCACGCGGCCACCTTGGGTCTCCCAATTTCCCGCTGCATCCATTCGCGTTCCCGAGTGGTACACTCGAGCGTCGGTGATGGCATCAAGCCCAGAAATCCGGTCGCCATTGCGGGAACTCTCAGGGTATCCCGCCGAGGCAAGAATGACGCATACACTCCACCCATCGCTAAAATCGATGAGATCGCTGCGAAGCTGGCCTTGGGCACCGGCCAAACAAAATCCCGCGAGATCTCCACGAACCAGCGGCATCACCGCCTGACACTCTGGGTCGCCAAACCGACAATTGTACTCGATCACCTGCGGCCCAGTTGGGGTGAGCATCAATCCGAAATAGAGAAATCCGCGGTAGGGCAAATTTTCCTGCCGAAGCCCATTGACCGTGGGCCGAACAATTTCCCGCTCGATGACCTCCAGCACCTCCTCTGAAATAAGTTGGCGGCTCGCCACTGCGCCCATCCCGCCGGTATTCGGCCCAAGGTCGCCATCCGCTGCACGCTTGTAATCTCGCGCTGGAGTGAAAATTAAGTATTGGTCGTCCACAATTGCGGCAAACACCGAAACCTCAGGGCCCGTAAGGCACTGCTCGACCAGCACCCGCCCCGGCCCAAAACGGCGCTGAGTGAACACCTCATCCAGAAACGCCAAGGCCGACGCTTCATCCGGACAAACCGCCACGCCCTTTCCCGCCGCAAGCCCGTCAAACTTGAGAACTGTCGGGAACTCGCCGTCAATCGCTCGCAACGCCTCGTCGAGCGTATCCGTCGCTGTGGCACGCGCCGTCGGGATCGCATTGCGGACCAAAAATTCCTTTGCAAATTCTTTGCTTGCCTCGAGTTGCGCCGACTCTTTGGGTGGTCCCCAGCAAGGAATTCCCTGTTTTTCACAAAGATTCGCCAGTCCCTCGCCCTTTACCAAATAGCTTTCTTCACCCGCCACGCAGAGGTCAATCGCATTGGACTTCATCCATGCGACCAGCGACTCAAGCCCGTCAGCCTCAACCGGCTTGGCCAAGCGAAAAATGGCATCGCTGCCTGGAAAACAAAACAACTCGGGCGCACTCGGCGATTCCGCCAATGCCCTCACAAGAGCGTGTTCACGCCCGCCTTTGCCAACGACCAAAATTTTCATCAACGAAGATTTTCACGGAATAACGCGACAGACTCAATCCTGAATCTCATCGCAGGGGCTCATTTATGGCTCAATCCCACCAGATTAACGCTCATCAATCCTCAAGGGCGAGTTGCGCCCGCGCGAGAAAATCACAAATGAGCGGAATCCGGTCACCAATCGAATCCATTTCCAGTAACCGCTGCCTGAGATTCGCTTCATGAATGAACTGCTGAGAAATCATATCGGTCATCAACCCCACATCATCGGCGCGATCCAACAACGTAGTGATCCCCGCCTGAACCTCTTCAGGCAATGACCGGATCGCATCCTCAACCGCTCCCCGCAAGGTCTTGATGGCCGCCTCCGCCTGCGACTCAGGCGAAAACAGAGAAATCACGGGCTCAATGGAAGCACATGGATAGTCCCGATCGTCGTGCCACTCGGTGAAACGAACCCGCATCACCCCGTGGATCAGAAGCTGAGACGTGCCGTCGTCCTGCTCACGGGACGCCCGAACCAGCCCTACCGTACCCACCTTCGCCACATAGTCTGCTGGATCTCCCGACTCGTCGCCTAAAAGCCGCCCCACCCCAAAAAAACAATCCCCCTCCAACGCCTCGGCAAGCATCTTGCGGTAGCGTGGCTCGAAAACGAACAACGGCAAACCGCCGTGCGGAAACAAGGTGCAATCCGGTAAAAGCATCACGCCGCAGCGCTCAGGAAGATCAATGGCGGCCATGGATTTGTATGCAAACACCCAGCCTCGCTCGATGCAAGGCCGATTGACTAAGCAGAATTACCTTTCTCGCCAAAAATTTCTGAGTTAGACATTTTCCCAAACAATCTTTCAGCTCGGTACCGCTCAACGCACGAATTTCTAATCCCACCTCTTGTTATCCCATGATCGAAGTCGACCACCTCACCAAACAATTCGGCACCAAACGCGCCGTGGACCATCTTTCGTTCACCGTGAAAAAGGGCGAAGTCCTTGGTTTCCTCGGACCCAATGGCGCCGGAAAATCCACCACCATGCGCATGATCACCGGCTTCATCCCGCCCACCTCCGGCGATGCCAAGGTCTGCGGGATCTCGATCGTCGACAACCCACGCGAGGCCAAAACCAAAATCGGCTACCTCCCCGAGTCCGCTCCGCTCTACAACGACATGACGGTCATCGGATTCCTCAAATTTTGCGCATCGATCCGTGGCCTCAAAGGCAGCGAAAAAAATGACGCGGTCGAACGCGCCATCGAGACCTGCTTCCTCAATACCGTGGCCCAGCAATCGATCGACACGCTCTCGAAGGGCTACCGCCACCGGACCTGCCTCGCCCAAGCACTGCTGCACGATCCAGAGGTGCTGATTCTCGACGAACCCACCGACGGCTTGGACCCGAACCAGAAATTTGAAGTCCGCCAACTCATCAAACGCCTCGGCCAAACCAAGGCCATCCTGTTTTCAACCCACATCCTCGAGGAGGTCGAGGCCGCCTGCAGCCGCGCGGTGATCGTCGACCGAGGAAAAATCGTGGCCGATGGCACGCCCGCCGAGCTGCTCGATCAATCGGGCACGGGCTCACTCACCGACTTGTTCCGCAAGGTCACTTCACGCGACACCGAAGCCGCCGCCTGATCCACCCAAAAACCTAACTAGACGATTTCACCATGTCTTCCTGCACCATCTACAAACGCGAGCTCTCCAGCTATTTCTCGCAACCAACCGCCTACGCGATCATCGTCATCTTCCTCCTATTCTCGCTTGGACTGACGTTCACCTTCGGAGAATTCATGCGAGTGGGTGACTCATCACTCGAATGGACATTCATCTTCTGGCACCCATGGGTTTACATGCTGCTCGCACCAGCCGTTGGCATGAAACTCTGGGCAGACGAACAACGCACCGGGACCATCGAGCTGTTAGGGACTTTCCCCCTCTCGACTTGGAGTGCGATCATCGGAAAATATCTCGCCGCCGCCACCGTCTGGTTGATCGCACTGGTGCTTACCTTCCCCATCGTATGCACGGTGAATTATCTGGGTAGCCCCGACAATGGCGCGATCCTCTCCGGCTACATCGGTAGTTTCCTCGTTTGCTGCACGTTCCTCGCCATCACGATGCTAGTCTCCGCCTGCACCCGCGACCAAGTCGTCTGCCTCATCGTCTCGGTCTCGATCTGTGTGCTCGTCCTGCTTTGCGGCTATGACCCCGTCACTCGCGAACTCTCCAAAGTCCTACCACCCAGCATTTTTGAAGGCGTCGTCGCTCTCGGAATCTGGGATCATTTCAGCTCACTGAGCAGCGGAATCTTCCGGCTAAAGGACTTCATCTGGTTCGGTTCGATTATCTCCGTTTGCCTCCTCGGCACCAATGCCATCCTTTCATCCAAGCGCGCCTGAGGACACCACCCCATCCCATTTAATCCAAAATTTCAACGCTCATGAAAACCACCCATCCGGTCACCCGCGCAGCCCTCGGTGTTGCCGCGCTCGTCACGATCGCTCTCCTCTCAAATTGGCTTGTCTCGCTGACGCCACTCGGCAACCGCGGCACGGACTTCACCGAAAACAAGGTCCACACCGTTTCAAGCGGCACCCGCTCGATCCTCACGGAACTCGATACCCCTGTCGTGATTCGCTACTATGCATCCCGTAGCACCGACTACATGCCAGAGGAGCTCAAACTCCACATGCGCCGAGTCGATGACATCCTCAAGGAGTACGCCTCACTCTCCAAAGGAAAACTCCGCATCGAAAACCTCGACCCCCAACCCGACACCGATGCTGAGGACTCCGCCAACCTCGACGGCATCAGCGGGCAGCGCATGGACGACCAGAACCTCTACTTTGGCCTCGCCATTTCCTGCCTCGATAAGACCAGCGTGATTCCATTCCTCAATCCACGTGAGGAAACGATGCTGGAATATCACATTTCGAAAGCCATCGGCGAAGTCACGACCCCGACCAAGCCCAAGATCGGTGTGATGACGGCCTTCGACCTCAAGGGAGCCCCAGCCATGATGCCGGGCCAACCACCAACCCCGGGCTGGGTGATCTATCAACAACTCAAACAGTCATTCGATGTGGTGGACGTGGCCATGGACTCGACCACCATCGATCCAAAGGAAATCAAAGTTCTTCTCATGTTCCATCCTGCGGGCATCACACCAGCCGCCGAATTTGCAGTCGACCAATACGTGCTCGGCGGCGGAACCGTTGTCGCCTGCCTTGACGCATACTCAGTGGCAGCACAAATGTCGGGCGGCGGGAATCCCATGATGGGCCAGCAGGGAACCCCCACCACTTCTACGCTTCCCACGCTCCTCACCGCCTGGGGGATTTCCTTTGAATCCACCCAAGTTCTAGCAGACCCCACCCTTGCGACCAAACTTGGCGGGGACCGTCTCGGACTCGCAGTTCTTACCTTGGGGAAAAATGCAATGCCCATGAAGGATGACGTGATCACCAAATCTTTAGAATCAGTCACCCTCTTCCTGCCCGGTGCCTTCACCAAGACCGGCACTGCTGGCGTAACCGCAGACACGCTCATCCGCTCGACAACCCAAGCCGGTTTCGTCAGTGCGATGCGTGCGGCTCAACTCGATCCCGCGCTCGCACGCACCCTCAAATCGAATGGAACCGCCTACGATCTCGTGACTCACCTCTCCGGCAAATTTAAAACCGCCTTCCCTGACGGCAAACCCAAAGCCGCAACTGAAGACACGAAGTCCCCCACAGACAAAGACGCGCCAAAACCTGAATCCCTCAAGGAAGCCTCAGCCTCAGGCAATGTATTCCTGATTGGTGATGTGGATGCATTCTATGACCGCTTCGCCTACAATGTGCAAAACTTCGGTGGCACACAGATGGCCTCGCCGTCTAACGGGAATTCAAGTTTGCTATTTAACCTCCTCGATCAAGCCACCGGCTCCAAGTATTTGATCGGCTCGCGCTCACGCTCCGCCATCCGTCGTCCATTCACGGTGATCCAAGAAATGGAGGCGAATTTCAACAAGACGGTTGGTGTGAAAATCGAGGAGTTCGAAAACAAGCGCAAGGACGCCCAACAAAAACTCAGCCAACTCCAATCTCAAAAATCGAGTGGCTCTGAGCTCTATCTCTCACCGGCACAAGAAGAAGAAATCAAAAAACTCCGCGCCGAACAGGTGGAATACGCCAAGCTCATTCGCGACCAGGAAAAAGAACTCCGCCGCCAGAAGGATAAGCTCGGCGCGCAAATCACCCTGCTCAACGTCACCGCCATGCCAGCGCTTGTGATTCTCGTCGGACTCTCGCTCTTCATCAAACGCCGCCGCGCAACTCGCGCGAGATAAGGCACCACCCCGCATCGCATTCAAACGTCTCCTTTCTCTCAAAATCTCCAAACTTCATTTCAACCATGAACAAACGCCAGGTTACCATCCTCTGGGTCATTGCCATCGTACTCGGTGCTGCAGTTGCCACCTTAAAAATCAGCCAAAAACAGTCGACCAGCAGCACCATCAAACGCAACAGGGGCCAGACACTTTTTGAATCATTCCCTGCCACCGAGACGACCTCGATCGATATCCGAGGCACAACCGACTCAGTCACCCTGACAAAAAAAGATGGCAAGTGGAAAGTCTCCCAGCGTGATGGTTACCCAGCAAACAACACCTTCGCCAACGATTTCATCCGCACGCTTGGCGAACTGAAGGTCACGCTGGCACTCGAAGCTGGTCCATCGTTTGCACCTCGATTTGGCATGGATGAGGCCGCCTCCAAACCTGCGGACCGCGGCCTAACCGCCAGTTTCAAAGACGCGAGCGACAAGGAAATCGCCAAGGTGTCTCTCGGGAAAAATATCGAAAACGGCGCCGAATCATCCCCCATGGGTGGTGGCGGTGCGGTCGGTCGCTATGTCCGCAACCATGCGGATGAGTCCGGATTCTACGCAGTAAACGAGATGTTTTCATCGATCAGCTCGGATCCAAAGCGCTGGCTGGACTCGACATTCATCAACCCTGAGAAAATCAAATCCATCACCGTGAGCGCCTTGGACAAGTCTGATGCTGCTTGGAAACTCACCCGCGATGCCGATACCGCTGAATTCAAGCTCGACGGCGCTTCCCCGACCGAAGTTCTCGACACCACGGCCACCAATCCACTGAAGAGCATTTTCTCCTACGCACGTTTCGATGATGTCGTGCCAGTTAGCCAAGTCGCCACCCGCGCTGCCACCATCGGCAAACGCACCGCAACCCTTGAAACCTTCGATGGCTTCACCTACACGATCCACATTACCCCCGCAAAGACCGACAAGGCAGAGTCTGCCCCATCGGAAAGTACTGGTGAACCACCCGCAGGCGAGCAATTTCTTCTCACCGTGGACGTGACCGCCGAGTTGGCCAAGGAACGCAAAAAAGACGAGGGAGAAAAACCTGAAGACGCGAAGTCGAAGGACATGACCTTTGCCGAGCAGCAGAAGACACTCGCCGAAAAGCTAACCAAGGAAAAAGGATTCTCCGGCATCACCTTCGAAGTCAGCAAAAGCACACTCGAAGCTCTCCTCAAGGAACGAGCCACTCTTTTGACCAAAGCCACCCCCGCTCCATCAGCGGACGCCAAGCCTGCCGCTAATGTGCAGAAATTCCCGGGTGGCATGATCGCCCGCCCACCGGTGACGGCAACCACCCCGCCAATCGAGGCGGTCACGCCACCGATCTCAGTACCACCTGCTGAGGATGAGCCGAAAAAATAACGGCCGACACCAAGGCTCCGCCCGCCTCGATCTCATACAATCCGAGGGCACTGCGGGATTTCAGCTTCAATGACTGGAATCCCCACCATGCTCATCGAAGTCCATCTCGCGGACGCGCTTGCGGTCACGCTGAAGCTCGACCTGCTGGCGAAGCAATTCACGGATTTCCATGCCGTTGCGAATGGCCGGAATCACCAAAACGGGCGTTGAGCGATCCGAGGTTTCTAACACAATCGAAGCGAGTCCAGTGAGACGCATCCACCATGGGCGAATGGTCCGCGAGTCCTTGACGCGATAGAGTTCAATCTCGTCGCAACTTTGATTGATCACACCCGAGGTGATCCGAATCCGCTCATTGGTGAGCTCGAAAACTCCGCACCGAACCACCAGGTACTTCCAAATCAGGTATCCAGCAGGCAGCACCCACGCGACCAGCGCTAACGGAAAAAACAGTCCGCCAATGAGGATCCCAACAGAAACCACCGAGGCCGTCACGATCGGGCCAAGGTTAAGCCACTGCGATGAACTTCCCTTCCAGTACGAGATTTCTTCAGTCATGACGGGGAGCATGATTCTCACCCACAGAGATTGGCAAGCGAAGATTCCAAGCTCAGCGTCAAGCGCTGGCAAAGCATGACCATCGTTTCACAAATGTGCCCCCGTCAAGAATCGAACTTGAATCTAGAGTTTAGGAAACCCTTGTTCTATCCATTGAACTACGGGGGCGAATTTGCCAGCTGCGCAGGAAGGAAATAACGGCTGAACAAAGATCAGGCAAGCCAGTTGTGAAATCCGGTTCTGGGTCACCTACATCGAGGCTTCCATCGACTGGATGACAGTCAACACCACCCTTATTTTTGCAAGGTCACCGGACCCAAAAGCCCGGCAGATTGCAGTGGGGACTTCGGTTTGATCGTGTTGAGGAAAATGGAGGTGAGTCGTTTCTCCGCGGGGAGCTCGCTGTCGCCGACGAGGCGGTTGTTCCATGGATTGATGACTTCGATTTCCAAGGTGTTGCTACCGAGTTTGGCGGCATTAGAAATATCGACACGATAAGGGGCGATCCAGAGGGTTCCGAGTTCCTTGCCGTTCAGCTTGATGGTCGCGACATCGCGGACTTTTCCAAGATCCAAAAGGAGCCCGGCCGAGAGCGGGGTTTCTTCGGTGATTTCAAACGTTTTCCGGTAGGTGGCGGTGCCGGAGTAGAATTTGATGCCCTCTTCGGGACGGGTGATCCAGTCGCTGAGTTCGGAGAAACTGACCTTCTCGGGGCCACCCCATTTCGTGTCGAACGAGACATCCCAGGCACCGCTGAGGGTGCTAAGGGTCTTCAGCTCGGGGAAATTTTTACCACCGGCGACTGGGCTGCCGGGCTTACGGAAGACGACGAACCACGATTGCTTCGCTGCAAAGACAAGGGGAACGATCGTTTGTCCGGTGGACTCACTCCATTCCGGGAGTTCGCGGCGTTCACCGGTCACGGCGTCCCAGAGTTCTGGCTGGCGGCCACTGATACGGAAAGCGGCGGAGATGTTCTCACTGCGGTCTTTCTGATTGGTGACGAAGTAGATTTCCGCCTCTGGGGTGGTGCGATGAGTGAAGAGGAAATTTGCATCGGCTGGGGCTCCACGGTACTCGATATCTGGGATGGTGTGGACGGTGGAGAAGATTTCCACGAGGGATTTACCCCAGATGAGTTTGCCCTTGCCGAAGCTGCGCTCGCCGGAAGTTTTCACGTCGGCATCACCCCACATTTCTTGGGCGAGGGCGCGGACTTGGCGGTCGCTGTCAGGGAAATCTTGGAGGCTCGGCGACTCGCTCGGTGGACTGCCGAGCACGGTGGCACCGGCCTTGACGAGGTCGCGGATTTTTTCCAACACCGCAGGGCGCATGGTCTTCACGTTCGGCAGGACGAGCACCTTGTAGCTGACGCCGTGAGGGAGGACGAGCAGGCCATTTTTCACGCTTAGGTCGCGCTCGATGACTTCGGCATTGATGTAGTCGAAGTCGCGGCCGGCGGGGAGTGGCGGGACTTTTTCGCCGGTCATCTTCGGAGCATCCTCGCCGATGAAGTAGGCGATGTCCGTGGCACGGACGCCTTGTTGCAGCATCCAGCAAGCGCGGCGCTCGTAGTCTGCCCAAGCTTTGCCTTTTTCAAACCAAGTATTGTGGCGGTTAAATTCGGTGCCCCAAGGTGCATTGATACCGGGGCGGGTTTCGTCTGGCTGCTGGATGTAAACGTGGAGCACGACGTGATTGATGCCCTCACAGAACGACCAGTCGCCGCGCGCTTTCATGTCGGCGGGTGCGGTTTGGAAGGGAGGGCCACCGGTGAAGGATTCGGCGGAAATGAAGGGCTTACCATAGGTATTTCCAGCGGACGAGGCTGCACGGCACTCGATGGAGCCGAGGTCGCCGGTCACCCAAAACTCACCCGCGATGCGATCGGACTGGCCGCCATATTTCAGGAACTCGCCCGGAAATCCCCAGTGCCCGTAATTTTCTAACCAGAGGCCAAGGCCATTTCTGTTCGCGGACTCCTTGAGCCCGCCGACGTATTCGGTGGAAATGCGGTCTGCGACAAGGCGGCGGAGGTCCCAGAGGAAACGCTCACTCTGGCTGGCGCTGCCGACGAGACGACCACTGAGGACGGGCAACCAAGGGATTGGATCGTAGTGAAATTGGGCTTTAAAAACTTCAGCAAGGCCGTCGGTCCAGTTCTGCGATCCCATTTCATAGCTATCACCGACGACTTGGGTGAAGGCTTTGCGGTCGGCGGCAGGCATCCGTCTGAGGAGTTCGCCGACGAAGGCATCGAAGTGCTTTTGGGCGAGCTGGCGGTTCATCTTATCCACTTCGAGGCCCTGGCCCTCAGGAGAAGCGGGTGCGTTTTTCATCCCGGTCGGGGTCATGCCGCTGCGCTGGATGATCCAGTCACCGGGAGGAACGTCCCAAGTGAGGGTGCCATCGGCCGCGAGCTTGGATGAGAGATTGACAATGCCTGAGGCGGAGACGACGAGTTTTGAGGACTCTGGCTCGGACTGAGTTTCCCAGACGTAAGAGGTGGCGGTGGGCAGGGGCGTGGGGTGCATTTTCCCAAGCTGCTTCTCGACAAAGGACTCAAGCCGAGCAGCCCCGGAGAGGTTGATCTCGGCCAACTCGGACTTGGGTAAACTGCCGGAGAACTTGGAAAAGATGATGCGGAAATGCTTCGAGGTCGCTGCAGAAAATGAGACCGTAACAGGGCCCTGCGTCATCGCACCGACGTGGGGCGTAGGGTTCGAGCGGTCGCATTTGAACTTACGAATGGTGACAAAACTCCCTGTTGCGTCCTGAGCTTGCAGGTCGCACTCGGCAGAGAAAGAGGTTGTGCTCGGGAAAAGTTGCAGGCTGCGCGCCGTGAGGGGCGAGGCGAGGTCGATGGAAAGGGTCACCGGAGCAATCTTCGGCGCAGGGCCAGCGCCGAGCACGAAGGCGGTGTCGAGCTTACCGTCGGTGAGCGCTTCAATGTTAGGCTGGGCCGAGCTGATGCTGAGCTTGGCCGACTTTGAAACGAGTGTATCCGCATCATTTTCTGGCGCAGGGTAGGCGAGGACGGCCACGTCTTGGAATTGAGCGTTCGGAGGGTTTAAATTTTCGGAAAATTTCTTTGGGCCGGACACACGGATTTCCGACGAGACCAAGTAGCGCATCGTCTGGTCTGGCTTGATCCATGGGCCACCGGATTGGCTCCAGCCAGGGCAGTTGAACAAGCCGATGTTCACGCCGAGGCGCCCGCCTTCGCGAATCGCGTGCTCCACGAGTGACCACCATTCTTCACTGAGCACCTTGATGCGGCCAGCAGGCTGATCCTCTTGAAAAATGTTTCCGATGAGTGCCTCGCCGATCCCGAAGCGCTTCATGGCCTCCAGATCCTTGGTGATGCCTTCTTTGGATATGTTATCATTGACCCAGTAATAGTAGCACCACGGCTGAGTCTGTGCTGGCATCGTCACAAATCCTGTTTCGAGGACATCACCGAAGGCGCATAAGATTCCTAGTGTTCCAAGAATCAAGGGGGACAGGAGGTATTTCATAAATATCGGCGTCATATGGCTAACAATAAGTTTGTTCAGTCAAGTGAAAATCATGACGTGTCGCCACCGGTTTACAACGAGTCAGCTTTTTTCTAAAAAGGAACGGTACCCGATTTGCGGGAGGTGGCCCAAGTGCAAAACAAGCTGAACACACATCCAAAAAATTCCTCGACTATGCCACGCCTAATGACATCTTGCCCTCGCTACCCCCGGTTGCGCTGGCTGCTAGAATCCGCCACCAAATAACGGACGGCTAGCATGTGGACGTGGGCCTCACCACCGAATCGCCTCGCCCCACGAACTGATAAACCCAAAAGAACTGAACTCCCAATCGAACGAGTCATGCTCCACCATTCCTCCTGCATTCTAATCATTTCTCTTCTAACTTCACTGGCCGCTTCCGCAGGCGTTGGTGATGTGTATGCCGACACCTGGGTGGGCACCGATGCGCTTGGCCGCAAGCTACCCACGTATGCCGAAGTCGGTCCACCGCGTGCGGACCGCCAAGTTGGTTTGTTCTATTTCCTCTGGGTCAGCCGGGATGCGCACAACGAACAAGACCTTCCGGTCCAAGACATCACCCAGATTCTCGCCAAGAACCCACTCTTTCCAAAATGGGGGAAGCCCGGTTCCTTCCACTTTTGGGGAGAGCCTGAACTCGGCTACTACGACATCAGGGACCCCTTCGTCCTCACCCGTCACCGCTCCATGCTCACCGCAGCGGGCATCGATGCACTTTTTTTCGATCAGACCAATACCCGTGTCTATCCAGATGAAATGCTCGCCGTTTGTGAAAATCTGGACCAAGGCCGCCGCCAAGGCCTGCCTGTGCCTCAAGTAGCAGGCATTCATAACACCAAGCCAGAGGTCTCCGTGCCCCAACTCCACAACGACCTCTATGCGGCGAATAAGTATCCAGAGCTTTGGTTCAAATGGCTCGGCAAGCCACTACTTCTCTCGGACCCCACGACCCTCACTCCCGCGATGAAGGATTTCTTCACCATCCGCCACACCTGGGCATTCAGCTCTCACAAATGGTTTGGAGATGGCCGTGACAAATGGACATGGGTGGACTGGTCCCCTCAAAAAACCGGCTGGCACGAGTCTCCGAGCAAGCCTGAGCAAACCTCCGTCTGCGTCGCTCCCCACCCGCTCGACGGCAGAGGCCGCAGCGCCACGGGCGGCAAAGATGCCCCCATTGTCCCCGTCGAGGAACTTCGCACAGCAGAAGGAATCTATGCCGCAGACCAGTGGCAGCATGCCTTGAAGCTCGACCCACCCTTCATCTTCGTGACCGGCTGGAACGAATGGATCGCCCAGCGCCAAACCTGGGGGAAACCCCACAAGCCCAAGCAAATGGCCTACACCAAGCTAGCCAAGGACGACACCTACTTTGTCGATCAATACAACCAAGAATTCAGCCGCGACATCGAACCGATGAAGAACGGCCATAGCGACAACTATTACTACCAACTCGTCGCCAACATCCGGCGCTACAAAGGGGTGCGTCCACCCACCGTGCCGGTCATCAAGCCGATCACCATCGACGGCGAATTCAGCGATTGGAATGGCGTGCTACCCGAGTTCCGGGATTTCCAAGGCGACACCCTCCACCGCAATTTCCACGGCTGGACCAAGCTCCTGAAATACACCGACACCACGGGCCGGAATGACATCGTTCGTGCCCACGTTTCTTCCAGCGCAGAGAGCGTCGCCTTCCACGTATCCTGCGCGGCGCCCATCACCGCTGCCTCCGGTCCTTGCTGGATGCGCCTCTACATCGACGCAGACTTGAACTCAAAAACGGGCTGGAACGGCTATGATTTGATCGCGAACCTCAACGCTCCGACTGCCGCGGGCCTTTCCCTCCATCTCATCAAGGACGGGAAATCCACCGAGCTGCCGCGCATTCGCCACTCGGTGAAAGGCACCGACCTCGAACTCAGCATCCCACGCGCACACTTCGGCACGGCACCTCTGCTCCGCTTCGATTTCAAGTGGGCGGACAATCAGCAAAAAGAAGCTGACGTCACCGAGTTCGCGCTCCACGGCGACAGCGCACCAGATCGCCGTTTCAACTACCGCTACGACCAATCCGTCACCGAAGCACTCATCAAGACCTGGACCGCCGCCGCCGCCCAAGCCCGCCTCAGCAGTGCGAAATAGCCTAGCATGGCCACCTCCAACGGAGGCGTCAGTTCTTTTCCGCAAGCGCCAGCGGTGCGCGTGATCGGCAAACCGGCCTGCGACCATAATCAGAGGCAATCGTTCCCCTCCTGCATGGGCATCGAAATCTACGAGCAGTAAATTTAAAGAATCAAAAATAGAATATGAAAGACCCGATCACACTCCTCACCACTATGATACTGATGTCGGTGGTCACGTTAGGTGCTATTGCCGGAGAGGCTCCTAAAAAAATACAGCTCACCGGTCCGAGCCTTGAGGCTGCGGTGCTCTATGTTCCACAAAACGTCGAATCCGCCATCAATTGGGGCGGCAAGGATTTCTCAAAAGACTTCCAAGAGGCTACGGGAAAAACATTGAAGACAACCCCTACCTTGGGCGGCAAACACCGCCTGCTCATCCTGCCAGCGGTCGTGGATAAAGAGCCGATCCTCGAAAAACTGGAGAAGGCCGGCAAGCTCGACCTTTCCCAAGTGCGCGGCAAGTGGGAATCCTATCTCATCCAGGCCGTCCCCGGCATCAATGGCCAAGTACCGGATGCGCTTGTTGTGGTCGGAAGCTCCCCACGAGCAGTGGCCTATGGCCTGTACGAAATCAGCGAGAAATCACTGGGAACCGATCCCACGAAATTGTGGACCGACTACATTCCTAGTAAGCGAGACAGCGTGTTCTGGGAGGGGACTTCCTATTTCTCAGGCCCGTCAGTAAAGTACCGTGGCTATTTTATCAATGATGAGAAGTACCTACTCAACTGGATCCAGCCGGGGCCCATCCGTTCCAAGAACATCGAGCCGGAAATCTGGGCGCGGATCTTCGAGACGGCCGCTCGCACGAGGGCCAACTTCGTCTCGCTGCCGGACGAATACAATAAAGGCTACCTCGACGACGCTTCACGGATGTTGCTGGAGGAACGCGGGCTCTTTTTAACCGGCAATCATCTTCAGGGAATGCTCGTCCAGACCATGAATTTCCCTGACTTCTGCAAGAAAAATGGATTCCCAACTGAATGGTCGTGGGTGACCAACAAGCAGGCATTATTGGCCTTCTGGGAGGATAAGGTCGCCTACAACGCCAAGTTCAAACACAATATCTGGCCGATCGGTTTACGCGGAATGGATGACCGTGACATTGATGAAGTGGACAAGAGCGCGCCTAAAACCAAAGAAGCCATGGCGGCTATGATGAACGAGGTCATGGAAGCCCAATGCAAACTCCTTGAAAAATACATTCCCGCGAAGGATATCGTCACCACGTTCACCATGCGGGGTCTACCTTTTGAACTTTACAAGACCGGGTTACTCAAGCTCCCCAAACACTGCATCTTGGTTTGGGGCGATTCAGGTTCTTGGGCGACGTTTCCGGCTTTGCCCAGCGGCAAGGAGTTGGAGCGTGAGGGCGGGCACGGCACCTACTATCATTTGACCTATTGCGATAACCATCATGTGGAGTGGGTCTCACCAACAGTTATATGCACAGAAATGCTGAAGGCAATTGATGGAAGGAAATGCTCGCAATATGTGATGTATAACGTGGGGGATGTACGGGAACTGCCGCTCTCGATCGCCGCCGGGTTTAACATAGCTTGGGATCACCGGCCGTGGCAGGCGCCGGGCTATGACCAAGTATTCATGGCACAATGGATCCGCAATCATTTCGATGTGAAGGCTGGAAGTGTTGGCGAACGGACGATCCTCAATCTATACAATCGCTATTTTGCTCTGGAAAGCGACATGCGTTGCACCAGTGTGATGGAAGTCGTCAGGCCAATCATGTGGGACGCTCCCAAACAAAAAAATAATGACGAGCTAAGAAAGGTATTGTCGGAGCTTAACTTTAAAAAAGATGAGCGTTTCAGGGTCAGTGAGGAAAATTTAAAACGTGACGAACCTTTGTGGGAAAAACTGAGGACCGACGCCGTGGCCGCACTCAGTCTGGTGCCTGAGCAACGCCGGCAATTCTACAAGGACTGCAGACTGTTGCACATCGAGACATCCAGCGGGGTGAACCGTTTCGCCATGGGTCTTCGTCGGATGATCGACGCCGCATTGCGTGGTGACAAAGCCGGCATCGACACCGCCTGTGAATCCGCCAGGTCCGCCATGCAGGTGATTCTGGATCGCCGTGAAACCGCGATGCATGGCCATTGGGAAAACTGGTTCCGTGGAGACTACAACTGGGATATCAAATGGTCTTTGCGTCCCGATCAGAGCATCACTGAGCTGGAGGCATTCAGAAAGCGGCTCGCCGACCTGCCATTGGCACCGCCAGCCGCGCAGTGAGTTGTCGATTTTGAATCTGCAAGCGATCATGCCCGAAAAACCGCGACCACCCGGTTGATCCAGGCCGTCGGGTAGCGCAAAGGCGTTTCCCCCCAGCGCACATGCATTTTTCCCTCCGTCACATGCATTTTTCCCTCCGTAATCACCATTTCGGCTTTCTGCTTTCCAAATTTCCAGTTTACCCCAAACGCCCCCGGGCGTGATGGCGGCGGCAATCTTTGCGATTGCCAAGTTCCTCCGGCTTTGTTCATTTAAGTGCCCCATGGCAACCCAGACAAATGTGCTCTCCAGCGGAATCGAAATCACCGGTTCCATCCGCTTTTCCAACGACATGATCATCGATGGAAAAATCGATGGTGAAATCACCTCGGAAAAGGGCCGGGTGACGATTGGCGAAAATGCGATGATCAAGGGAGACGTCACCGCCGGTGAAGTCAAAGTCTACGGCAAGGTGGAGGGCAAGATCACCTCACAGCGCTGCGAGTTGAAGGACAAATCCCGGATCAATGGCGACATCAAGTCCAAGGTTTTCTCGATGGAAGAAGGTGCCCAGCTTTCGGGACGCACCGAGATCGGAGGCTAAGTTCATCGACCTTCCCAGCTCTCCTCGTGATGCTCCGCCGATTTCGGCTCGAGGTGAGAGATCACCCGGCCATCGGGACGGAGCAAATCCGCAACAGTCGCTTCGATTTGCGTCGCCGCCTCGTGTGCTTGGCCCACGCTGAGGTCATCATCGAAAACGAGGTGAAACTCGACCCAGTGAGTCCTCCCCGAGTGGCGGCAGCGAAGGTTGTGGTAGGACAACCCGCGTTCAGCCACCTGCCGGTTGAGCAATTCGCAAATTTGGCGTTCCACCACCGGGTTGCTCTCGTCGAGCAGACCACCGAGGCTCTGGCGGATCAATTGGAAACCCACTCGGAGGATGTTCAACGCCGCCAAGACCGCCGCGATCGGGTCCCACCACACCCAATTCGTCCATTGGATGAGCGCCAGCGCGACCAAAACCGCCACACTGGACCACACATCGGTCAGCACATGCATCCCATTCGCCCGCAACAGGGGCGAACCGCTTTTTTTCCCGATCCGGACTAAGATGATTCCAAGTACCAGATTGATCAGGGCCGCCGCTGCCGTGATTTTGACCCCGAAGCCAATATTCGCGATCTGGACCCCGTAGGTGAATTGGCGAACCGCCTCGTAAAGGATCAAGACCGCCGCCGCGGCGATCATCGCGCCCTCGAAGCCCGCGGACAAAAAGGCCACCTTGTCGTGGCCGAAATGGTGCGTCTCATCGGCCGGTTTATGAGCCAAACGCAAGGCCCATGCTGCAAATCCAACCGCCAGCAGATGCACTACCGACTCTGCGGCGTCAGAATACACCGCCGACGAACTCGTCACCACGGCCGCCGTGACCTTGGCCGCAAGTAGCAAGACCGCAACTCCGAGCGAGAGGTTCATCACCTTTTTTTGATCCTCAAAGCTGGCCACTCAAGCAGTCTGCACACCCGCCTCGACATGGCAATCCTGAGAAATTCGTCGATTGTTTCGCATCCGTGCTTGTTTTCTGCCGAAAATCTGGGCAAGGGTGCTCTCCCAGCGCGCCAATCGCACGAAGCACGCGGGATTTTGACACCTTATTTTTTCATGGATACGCCTCCTTTCTCAGAACTTGGCCTGCCGGACACGCTGCTTGCCGCTATCGAAACACTCGGATACGAGCGCCCATCTCCCATCCAGGCGATGAGCATTCCGCCAGCCCTATTAGGCAAGGATCTGGTCGGCCTGTCCGCGACCGGCTCCGGAAAAACGGCGGCGTTCACCCTCCCCGCATTGGCGAAGCTCGATGTCCGCCAAGGCCACCCCCAAGTGCTCATCCTCTGCCCGACCCGCGAGTTGGCAGTCCAAGTATGCGAGGAAGTCCACCGCCTCGGTGCGAAAATGCCCGGCCTCCACGCGACCCCAGTCTACGGCGGCGCGCCCATCGACCGCCAACTCCGAGCCCTCCGCTCCGGCGCCCAGTTGGTCGTCGGCACCCCAGGCCGCTTGCTTGACCACCTTCGCCGTGGCAGCTTCGACCCCTCACGAATCCAAATGGCCATCCTCGACGAGGCGGACCGCATGCTCGACATGGGCTTCAAGGACGAGATGGACGAGCTCCTCGCCGCGCTGCCGGCCGGCCGCCAGACCTTGTTTTTCTCCGCCACGATGAATCCCGGCGTTTCACGTCTGATCCAGAAATTCGGTAACAGCCCCGAGATCATCGAGATCCAACAAAAGGCCCGCACGGTTTCCACCGTCGACCAATCCTACTTCGAAGTCCGCCAGCGCTCGAAGGTTGAGGTGCTCTCACGCATCCTCGACATGAACCCGCCGCGCCTCGGCATCGTTTTCTGCAACACCAAGCGGTCGGTCGATGAATGCACCGAGGACCTCGTCAATCGGGGCTACGCTGCAGACCGCCTCCACGGCGACATCACCCAGCAAATGCGTGAACGCGTCCTCAAGCGGTTCCGTGACGGAGCGGTGGAAATCCTTGTCGCCACCGACGTGGCCGCCCGTGGCTTGGACATCGATGAAATTGACATCGTTTTCAACTACGACCTCCCGACCGACCCCGAGGATTACGTCCACCGGATCGGTCGTACCGGTCGTGCAGGTCGCTCGGGACGCGCCGTGAGCTTCGTGTATGGCCGTGAAATTTACCGGATGCAGTCGATCGAGCGCTACACCCGCAGCGTGGTGCGCCGCGAGCGCATCCCATCGGTCGAGCAAGTGGAAGGACGCCGCGCCGACCTCATTTTCGACGATCTTAAAGAGCGACTGGAGTCTGGCAAATTTGATGCTTACCAAGACAGCATCGACCGCCTCCTCGAACAAGGCCACACACCAACCGACATCGCAGGCGCATTGGTCACCATGATCCGCGAAGCAAGCGGCCGCGAAGGCTCAGCGATCGAAGAAGATCGCGAACCCGAACGTCCCGCCCGCCGAGAAAATCGCGATGCTCGCCCGCCTCGGGACGACCGCGGGCCACGCCCAGACTACCAGGACCGCCCAGAGCGCTCCGAGCGGCCCGGACCACCCCGTGGAACCTCCCAACCCGCCGAGGGTGGCATGACACGCCTTTTCCTCTCGCTCGGAAAAACGCACGGCGTCATGGCCAAGGAAATCGTCGGTATGCTTTACCGCGAAGCAGGCCTGCCAGACGGCTGCCTCGGTCGTATCACCTTGTTCCCGAAACACTCACTCGTGGACGTGCCAGAGCAATTCGTCGGACAGGTCATCGACAAGACCCGCACGGCTCGCCTCCGGGGACGCCCCTTCCGGATGGACGTCGACCGCGGCCCACAAGAGCGCCCCTGATTCGCCAAGCGGCGGGGATTTCGCGAAAAGCGATCGACATTCCCGCTGCGCTGCTTCGTATTTCCGCTGTGCCGACTGTTCAACTCAAGTATCAGACATTCCATCCGTCGATCTGGCCAAAGATGATCGGCGAGGTTTCCCGTGACGCCACGCCGGGCTCGTTCGTTCTCGTGCTGGGCAAAGAAGGCACGCCGTTTGGCTGGGGGCTCTGGAATCCAAAGTCTCGGATGCCTCTCCGGATCGTGAGCCACTCGCTTGAGACGCTTGAGGACGAATCATTTTTTGAAAATGCCATCCGCCGCGCCGCGAAACTCCGCCGCGAGGCACTGAGGTTAGACGCTGAAACCGACAGCTACCGCGCAATTCATGGCGATGCCGATTTCATGCCGGGCATCGTCGCGGACAAGTTCGCCGACGTGCTTTCGGTGGAGATCACCAACCTCGCCGCATGGCAGAGGTTAGAACAATGGCTTCCGATCCTTCATGAGTGCTTCGACACCAGCCGCGTGGTCGTCAGCGTGGATTCCGACCTCGCGCGCATCGAGGGAATCCCCCGCCACGGCGGAGTCGAATCCGACAACGTGCGATCCGTGAAAATCCGCGAACATGGTGTGCGATACGAAGTCGATTTCAGCGCTGGCCACAAAACCGGATTTTTCTGTGACCAGCGCGACAGCCGGAAAAAATTTGGGGCCTTGGCCCATGGTCGGACCGTGCTTGACCTCTGCTGCTACACCGGCGGATTTGGCATTTCCGCTGCACTCGCTGGGGCAGAAGAAGTCACCGGCGTGGACCTCGACGAAACCGCGATCGCCATGGCCAAGCGCAATGCGAATCTCAACAATGCGCGCGTCAAATTCACTCACGCCGACGCCTTCACTTGGGCGCGCACCATGATTGAAAATGGCCGGACTTGGGATCTCGTCATCGCCGACCCACCGAAATTCATTCACGGTCGTGAAGATGAAATCGGCACGGCAAAATATGCGGATTTGAACAAGCTTGCGCTGCAATTGGTCGCACCCGAGGGGTTGTTCGTGACCTGCTCCTGCTCCGGACAGCTGAGCGCTGGGGAGTTCGAACAAATCGTGATCACTTCGGCGCACCGCCGGAACAAGCGCTTGCAGACTTTCGATCGCACGGGCGCGGGCCCAGACCACCCGACGCTCTCGAACTACCCAGAATCGCGCTATCTCAAAGTGCTCTGGTCACGTGTGATCTAAGCGAGCCACCCGCAAGCCTGCTTGGCATAGTAGGTCAGGATGATGTCGGCACCCGCGCGTTTGATCGCAAGAAGTGACTCGAGAACGATCGCCCGCTCGTCCAGCCAACCGCCCGCCGCAGCACTCTTGAGCATCAGATACTCACCGCTGACCTGATAGGCAGCAACGGGCAATACGCTGGATTCTCTGACCCGCGCGATGATGTCGAGGTAAAGCCCCGCTGGCTTGACCATCAGCATGTCCGCACCCTCCGCCTCATCCAACAAAGACTCACGGACGGCCTCACGCGCATTGGCCGGATCCATCTGATAGGTTTTTTTATCTCCTTCTTTAGGCGCGGAATCTAATGCCCCACGAAATGGACCATAAAGTGCAGATGCATATTTCGCCGTGTACGACAGGATCGAGACATTCGTGAAGCCTTCATCATCGAGCGCTTCACGGATGGCCGCAACACGCCCGTCCATCATGTCCGACGGAGCCACCACATCCGCGCCAGCACGGGCATGGCAAAGCGCTTGTCGGCAAAGCACCTCAACGGTTTCGTCATTCAAGACCTGGATTTCACCCGCGCCATCACGCTGGACGATCCCATCATGGCCGTCGGAATTGTACGGATCGAGCGCCACATCGGTGATGACGCACAAGCTTGGATGGGCCGCCTTGAGCGCGCGGATCGCCCGAGGAACCAAACCTTCATCATTGGATGATTCTTCCGCGCCCGACGTCTTGAGCGGTTCATCGATTTTCGGGAAAAGCACGACTGCCGGAATCCCCAGAGCGTGAGCCTCACCGGCTTCTCGCACCAAGCTCTCGAGCGACCAGCGAGTGACTCCGGGCATCGAAGCGATCGGGGTGTCGACTGGATCCTCGTGAAAGAACATCGGTAGCACAAAATCCGCGGGCGATAGCGAAGTCTCGCGAACCATCGAGCGGATCGCAGGAGTGCGTCGATTGCGGCGTGGGCGAATGAGCGGGTGTGACATCATCAGATTTTAGAGTTCAGTGCTTGGCGCATCTTTTTGAATAGTCGCTCGTTCATCAAGACCATCCCAGATGGCCACCGCATTCGCGGCCGCATAATCACGGGCGTGGGTGAGACTGATCTGAACCTCGATGATGCCATTTTGACGAGCAAACTCTGCGGCATTGCCTTGAAGCAGGAGCTTGGGCGCCCCCGTGGCAGTGCGGATGATTTCAAGATCTAACCACCCAGCTTGTCCACCGATACCAGTTCCCAGCGCTTTCGAAATCGCTTCTTTGGCCGCAAATCGAGCCGCGTAATGAACCGCAGGCTTCGGGTGACTCTCGCAATACGCACGCTCCCCGTCTGTGAATAGCTTCATGAGAAATGAATCTCCGTGGCGCTCAATCGCCGAAGCGATCCGATCCACTTCCACCACGTCGATTCCAATTCCAAAAATCTGCATGGCTAAAACCGGTAGGGCTCCATGAGCTGCTTCATTTCTCTAACTGCTTGGGTCAATCCCACTCGAGTCGCACGAGCCACAATGCTGTGTCCGATGTTGAGTTCAGTGAGATGTGGCACCGTGAGGATGGAATCGACGTTCGAATAGTTGATGCCATGGCCCGCATTCACCTGCAAACCAGCACCGTGTCCAGCCTTGGCACTGGTAACCAATCGCGCGATTTCTTCGACCAGCCGGCCGCCAGTGGCATTCGCAAACTCGCCGGTGTGCAACTCGATCATTTCGGCACCGGCCTTGCTGGCAGCCTCGATCTGCGCAAGGTCAGGATCAATGAACAAGCTGACCCGAATGCCAGCCTCTTGCAGTCGCGCCACCGCATCTCGCGTTTTTTCAAAATTTGCCACCACGTCCAAGCCACCCTCGGTGGTGATTTCCATGCGAGCCTCTGGAACAAGGCAGGCGAAATCCGGCTTCAGCCGAATGGCAATGCCAACCATTTCGTCGGTCACCCCCATTTCGAAATTCAACGGAACGCCGACCTCGGCCCGAATGCGGAAGGCGTCTGCATCCTGCATGTGTCGCCGATCGCCCCGGACATGGATGGTCAGCGAATCCGCGCTGCCAGCCACGGCGTCATGCCCCGCTAGCACCGGACAAGGTTCAGCATTGGGCGAGTCCGGAGTCTGCGCGTAGCGCGCCTGCCGAAGGGTCGCAATGTGGTCGATGTTGACGCCGAGGATCAATGGCATGTCTGGAGATACCCTCCGAATGAGTTCCCTGCAAGTCCTCTTCACCATCTGAATGGTAGCGCCTAACGACGAATCGACGAAAAATCAGCGCAAGGAACCGATTCTAACCTCAAGCCTCACCCACGTCGGCCTGCGCGACGTACTCGCTCTCGCGCAGCACGCTCGGCTTGCGCTTGGTGAGAAGAAGCCAACATTCATACGCAGTCCCCACCACGATCAACCCGACAAAAAACAAAAAGACCATTGTCACTACCACATCGATGCGCGCATTGAAAAGTTGGTTTTTTTCGATAGCGCTCAAGCCCGTGACCGCCTTGGCCTCTAGCCGCTGGATGGCTGGCAAGAACCCCGCCGCCTTCGCCGAGAAGATCTTCATCCAGCCTGCAGTGAACGTGACACATGTTAGGAAAACCATCGGAACCACCGTGACCCAGCAGTAACGCGCCTTTCCCATCTTGATGAGAATAACCGTGCCCAAACAAAACGCGATGACCGAGAGGAGCTGGTTAGAGATCCCGAAGATTGGCCATAGGCTCTGCGCGATTCCGGCGGGATCCAATGCACCCTGATAGAGAAAAAATCCCCAAGCCGAAACCAGCAAACCGGTCGCAACGACATTTCCCAACCATGAGCGGGTATTGCCGAGTCGCGGCGATAGATTTCCTAGCAGATCCTGCAAGATGAAACGCCCCACACGGGTTCCGGCATCCAACGTGGTAAGGATGAAAAGCGCCTCAAACATGATGGCGAAGTGATACCACAACGAGAGCGCCGTCTTACCGGGGATGACCTTGGCAAACATGTGAGCCATGCCTACCGCAAACGTCGGTGCACCACCGACCTTGCCAATCATGTTCGGCTCGCCAAGGTCTTTGGCCAGTTGGCTCATGTGCGCTTCTGTGACCGCATAAACGGGACCGTAGGAATTGATCTTCGCGATCTGCGCGGTCACCGCAGCCGGATTGTTAGGGTCGACCGGAGAATTGATTGCGAAGTACTCCCCCGGCTGGAGCGCACACGCCGCAATGATCGCCATCAGCGCGACCAACATTTCGACCACCATCGAGCCATAGCCGATCAAACGGATGTCCTTTTCCCGAGTGAGCAATTTCGGCGTGGTACCAGAGGCGATGAGCGAATGAAAACCACTGACAGCGCCGCACGCGATGGTGATGCACACGAAAGGAAACACCGGTCCAGGTACCACAAATCCCCCACCTTTCACGAAGGGCGTAATGGCTGGCATGTGAAGCGGCGGCGCGAGAATCACAATGAACACTCCAAGCACCGCGACCGTGCCAAGCTTCATGAACGTGCTCAGGTAGTCACGTGGGGCCAACAACATCCAGACCGGCAACACACTGGCAGCGAATCCATAAATCATGACCGCCCATGCAAGTTGTGTGGCACTCAAGGTAAAAACCGATATCCAAAAAGGAGTAAGATACTTCCCTCCAACGACCGCTGCAGTTAGCCCGATCAGCCCAAAGACCGACGCCGCCGAGACGCTGAATTTTCCCGACTTGATCATTAGCCCCATGATGAAGGCCAGTGGGATGGTCGCCGCGATCGTGAACAGCCCCCAAGGACTTTCCGCAAGCGCTTTCACCACCACTAACCCCAAGACGGCTAGAAGAATCGTCATGATCGCCAGCAAACTAACCATCGCGATGATCCCAATGACCGGATTCATCTCCTCCTTGAGCATCCGGCCTAGCGATTTTCCATTTCTCCGCATCGAGGCGAAGAGGATGACTGCATCATGCACGCCACCACCGAGCGTCGCACCAATCAAAATCCAAAGCATCCCCGGGAGGTAGCCAAACTGCGCAGCAAGCACCGGCCCAACCAGTGGTCCTGGCCCAGCGATGGCCGCAAAGTGGTGACCAAACACCACCCACTTCGGCGTCGGAACAAAATCTTTTCCGTCACTGCAAGTGACCGCAGCGGGCGCACGCAGATCATCCACTGTGAGAACCTTCGCCATCAACCATGCCGAATAAAACCGATAGGCTACGGCGAACGTGCAAACCCCGGCGATCACTAACCAAAGCGCGTTGACCGGTTCATCCCGCTGGATGGCGGCGATGGCAACGGCGACCATCCCAAGAAGGGAAACGCCAAACCAAAGAATCATGCGAAACGTGCGAGGCATGGCTAAAACCTAGTGTGCCAGTTAGAGCGCTGGCGAGCGCGGAATTCACCTAACTCGCACACCCCACAAAAAACGACCGCCACAACCAACTGAAATTTAATGAGTTGTCCCAGCCCTCAAACGGGTTCTTCGGGAGCTTTCGGCAGTTTATCGACCTCCTCAAGAAGATTGACAATGTCCACTCCACGGATCGACGAGGCGTCGTGGTTGAAGCGCAAAACTGGCGTCGATTTCAATACCACCCGCTTCATCACCTTGGACTGAATCTGGCCGTGATCCTTATTGAGCTTCGTGATCACTGAGCCGGCTTCACCGCCGAGCACACCGACCCAGACCTTGGCTTCCTTGAGGTCCTGAGTGACCTCGACCTCACTGACCGTCACCAGTCGGTTGTGCCATTCATAGTCTTTCTGAATGACATTGCCGATCTCGCGGCGGAGGAGCTCGTTGACTCGATCAAGACGGCGGGACATGGTGCGGTAAGTTCTGGAAACTAAAAATGAGATGAATGGCGATCGCCTAGCTGCCCATGATAATCAAGGGCGCGTTGGCCAGCTTACAGGGTCTGCGCGTATTTCTCGAGCTTGTAGCACTCGATGATGTCACCTTCCTGATACTCATTGAACTCACCGAGGCGAATGCCGCATTCGAAGTTGGTGCGGACCTCCTCGACCTCCTCATGGAAGCGGCGGAGCGTCGACATGCGACCATCGAAAACAGGGATTCCACCGCGAACCACACGAGCGTGGGCCTTGCGATGAATACGACCATCGGTGACGAACGAACCTGCGGCGCGTCCGCGGGACAATTTGAACACTTGGCGCACTTCCGCATGGCCGATGACCGACTCGCGAGTGAGAGGCTCCAACAGGCCGAGCATCGCCTCACGCACTTGGTCAATGAGTTCATAAACCACGGAGTAGAGCTTCACCTCGACGCTCGCCGCCTTCGCAGACTTCACGGCCTTGGCTTCTACCTTGACGTTAAATCCGAGGATGATCGCATCCGTGGATGCTGCGTAGGAAATGTCTGACTCCGTGATCGGCCCAGCGGCTGCTGTGATGAACGAACAATCGACCTTCTCGGATTCGATGGCGAGAACCGCCTTCTTGATCGCCTCGACCGACCCTTGGACGTCGCATTTTAAGATCAACTTGAGTTGAGCCTTACCGCCGCCATCACGAACCATCGAGTAAAGATCCTCCATGCGATTGCGATGCTGTGGCTTGAGACGGACCAAGCGCTGGGCCTCTTGGCGCTCGCCCGCGAGTGATTTCGCTTCGCGCTCTGACTTCATCTCAGTGAGATGATCACCCACGTTCGGCAATTCTTCAAAACCGATCACTTCGACCGGCATGCCTGGGTGCGCGGATTTGATTGCCACGCCGCGATCATTGATGAGCGAGCGGACTTTGCCGGCGTAGGGGCCGCAGATGAATGGCGTGCCAACCTTCAGCGTGCCAGACTCGACGATGACGGTAGCAGTCGTTCCACGGCCGGGAACCACGCGGGCCTCGATGACCGCAGCACGAGCAGTTGCTTTCGGATTTGCCTTCAGCTCAAGCACTTCGGCTTGGAGGGCCATGAGATCCAGAAGATCGTCCATCCCCGCGCCCGTCAGTGCGGAAACCTCGGCAAACTCCGTGTCGCCACCAAAGTCGGTGGTTTGCAATCCTTGCTCTGCGAGCTGCGATTTCACACGGTCCACATTCGCAGAGGGAAGGTCGCACTTGTTGATCGCCACGATGATCGTTTTCCGGGCCTTTTTCGCATGCTTGATCGCCTCGATCGTCTGCGGCATGATGCCATCATTGGCGGCGACCACGAGCACCACGATGTCGGTGATGTCGGCACCGCGGGCGCGCATGTCCGAGAAAATCGCATGGCCTGGTGTGTCGAGGAAGGTGATTTCCTGCTCGTTGTGAATGACCTGATAGGCACCGATGTGCTGAGTGATGCCACCTGCCTCGCCGGCTGTGATCTTCGTCTTGCGAAGGAAATCGAGGATCGAGGTTTTGCCATGGTCGACGTGTCCCATGATCGTGATGATCGGCGGACGGTACTTCAGAAGATCCTCTGGCTCTTCAATCACCAATTCTGGCTCTTTGATGACTTCCTCGACCTTGTGGAAGCCTTTTTCTTTATCGCGCTTCTCCCGCTCGAACACAAATCCGTGAATCTCACAGACCTTTGCGGCGATTTCAGGTTCGAGCGGTTGATTGGGAGCCGGAAACACGCCGATCTTGATGAGATCGGCCATGATATTGAATGGCTTGAGTCCGAGGCGGGCGGCCAGATCAGGAATCAGGATCGGCGGCTTGATGACGATCAACTTGGGGTCATCCGAAGCAAGATCAGAGTCAATAATTTCTGCTTTATTCGCGATTACCGGGACCACGGCGGGTTCCTCAGCAACCTTCGGCTCCGGTACGGGAGCAGGAATTTCAGGGTCGAGAATTTTGGAAATCGTTCCGAGGACCGCTTTGCCCGTGCGCACGGATTTTCGTACTTTTGGTTTTTTATCCTCGGCAAAAAGATCGAGGGCATTGGCCTTTTGGGCATCCAAGACACTCGGGGCCGGCGGGATGACTTCTGCCTCCTTGCGCTGACGCTCACGGCGCGAAGGTTTTTTGGCTCCGTCGAGAAGATCGAGAACCTTGTTTTTATTGGGAGAGCTGTCGCTATTTTCGGGCATCCGGCTTGTTGCAGAGTTCGGTAGAAATTTAAAAGAGTGGTGAACGGTAAAAAATGGTTAAAAAAATCAATCGGCATGGCTGGCGACATCGGCGCCACTGACGATCCCATGAGCGCGCACAAGAATCGCTTCTGCGGCCTCTTCGGTAATCTCTAGGGCAGCCGCGATGTAATCCGCAGGCATATCGATGACCAATTCTGGATTGAAACCACCGGCAAGAGTCAGCTTGTTTGCCAATTCGTCGGTGATTCCGAGTTGCTCGCCAAGCGTGTGGGCAGCACCACCGATTTTTTCTTTGAATTGTTCCTCTTTGGACTCGTCGCGACGGACTTGAACGTCCCAACCCATCAAGCGGGACGAAAGACGGGCGTTTTGGCCCTTGCGGCCGATCGCTTTGCTCAAGTCTGCCTCATCGACCGTCACGTGAACAGCGCGTGCGACCTCATCAACCGTGATGGAGCGGAGTTCCGCCGGCTTCAAGGCCTCACGGACAAATTCTTTGGGGTCCTCACTCCAGCGGATGATGTCGACCTTCTCGTTGTTCAGCTCACGGACGATGTTTTTGACGCGAGCCCCCCGCATGCCAACGCAAGCACCGACAGGATCAACCTTTGGATCGCTGCTCCAAACTGCCACCTTTGTGCGAAATCCGGCTTCTCGAGCGATGCCACGGATTTCAACGGTGCGATCTGAGATCTCGTTCACTTCCGCTTCAAACAAGCGGCGAACAAAATTTGGGTGGCTACGCGAAAGGATGATTTCAGGGCCACGGCCTTCATTTTCAACAGCGAGCACATACGCACGGATGCGGTCGCCGATGTTGTAGTCCTCACCTTGCACTCGCTCGCGGTTCGGCATGATGCCCTCAAATTTCCCGAGGTCGATCATCACATCATTCCGCTCGAAGCGGCGGACGGTTCCAGAGACAACATCCCCGGCACGATCCTTGAATTCCTCATAAATCATTTCCTTCTCCGCTTGGCGGAGGCGCTGCATCATCGTCTGTTTGGCAGTCTGAACGGCAATACGCCCAAAATCCTTTGGAGTCACATTGAATTCCTGAATGTCGCCAGCTTGCGCCGCAGGATTTTTCTTTGAAGCCGTAGCCAGCGGTACTTCATTAAATCGGTCCGAGTAATCTTCGTCAGCTACCACGGTGAGCGCGGCGAAAACGCGGGTTTCACCCTTCTTGGTATTCACTTCCGCACGAAGCGTCTCGATGGCATCAGCGCCGGGAACCATTTTACGATAGGCCGAAATAAAGGCAAATTCCAACGCGGCGACGACCTTATCACGGTCGATGCCTTTTTCCTTTTCGTAATAATCAATGAGGGCGACGATGTCGTTAGTCATGGTAGTGTCTGCAAAGAATGCGTGTGACATCTGGAGACAAAAAAGAGTGGGTACTAGACCCACTCCTTTCTTTCGTCAGAAGCTGTTCGTTTGGACGTTATTCCATGAAAATTAAGGTTGCAAGCCGAAACTGGCAAGCCACCCCGACCCCTTCCCTGCGCGTTTTGACCCCTTCTAGGCTCAACGGAAGTGCCTGATCACCTCAAAAGTTTCATGGGTCTCGATCCGCTCAGACTGCGGAAAATCCACTAGAAACTCAGGAAAATGGGTATCGCCCTCGTAGGCTTCAAAAACATGGCTCACCAGTAAATCATCCAACGCTGGCATGAATGCGGCATAGATCTCCGCACCACCAATGATGAAAACCCGCCCTTCCAGTCCGGGCAAACTCGAGAGGTCCTCAGGCCTCGAAATCACCTCGACTCCGTCCGCCGACCAAGCCGTGTCGCGTGTCAGCACGATGTTTCGCCGCTTTGGAAGCGGGCGGCCGATCGATTCGTAGGTTTTCCGGCCCATCACGATGGGATGACCAGAGGTGGTCCGCTTAAAAAATGCCAGATCCTCCGGCAAATGCCATGGCAACCCGCCAGCACGCCCGATGACCCGCTCGGGCGTCATGGCAACCACCGCCGTAAGATTCAAACTCACGAATCCTCCTCCTCTTCCCCATCTGGGCCGTAATGAAAGCTGTGCAGTACCCGATGTGCCACCGGAGCGAACAACAATCCAGCAAGGACCAAGAACGCAAGGCCAGAATAAAGCGCATAAAACCCAGCAAACATTTTACCCGCCTCCGACTTCATCGGGTCAACTGGCCCCATCCCGCCCAAAATCATCGAGGCATTGAGAAAAGAATCCGTCCATGGAAGCCGCTCAAAACACCGGTAACCGAGCATCCCCCCGCCCAGCGATAGCCCAATCAGCCATCCACCGACAAAAAGCGAATGCCCCAACCGACGCAGGAAGGCGGCCCTAGAAATGAGTTTCTCCTCTCGTTGCTCGTAATCAAACATGGGGTCAAATGGCTACGGGGGCCTTGATGTGCGGATGAGGGTCATAGTCTTCAAGGCGAATGTCCTCAAAGGTGAATGCGTCGATGTCCCGAACATCCGGGTTCAGCCACAGCTTCGGCAAGCGCCGCGGCTCGCGCGTGAGCTGGAGCTCCGCCTGCTCCAAATGGTTCGAATAAAGGTGCAAATCCCCAAACGTGTGGACGAAATCTCGAGCCTCGTACCCGCAAACGTGGGCAACCATTTGGGTCAGCAAGGCATACGACGCAATGTTGAAGGGCACACCCAAGAATAAATCCGCACTGCGCTGATACAGCTGACAGGAAAGCCCACGTCGCCCGCCATCGGTCGGTTCATGGACGTAAAATTGGAAGAGCAAGTGACAAGGAGGCAAGGCCATCTGGTGAATTTGACCGACATTCCACGCGGAAACCAAGTGACGCCGCGATCCTGGGTTTCCGAGCAAGCCATCAATCAATAAGCGGATTTGGTCCACCGTCCGCCCCTCAGGCGTTTCCCATGCCCGCCATTGCTTGCCATAAACCG
Source organism: Akkermansiaceae bacterium (assembly GCA_029866215.1). Lineage (GTDB taxonomy): Bacteria > Verrucomicrobiota > Verrucomicrobiia > Verrucomicrobiales > Akkermansiaceae > Luteolibacter. The sequence goes on along the minus strand of JARWZU010000011.1, from coordinate 63,484 downwards.
GCCCTAGCTCGCCATCGGCGTCCGCCCACTCATCCCAAATGCTCACGCCATGCTCTTTCAAGTAGCGGGTGTTGGTCTCCCCTTTTAGAAACCACAACAACTCATGAATGATCGACCGAAGGTGCAACTTTTTCGTTGTTACGCATGGGAATCCTTGCCGCAAATCATAACGAGCCTGTCTTCCGAAAACCGAAACCGTTCCCGTTCCCGTCCGGTCTGGGCGTTCCTCGCCGTGCTCCAAGACATCGCGCATCAAATCGAGATAGACCTTCACATCGCCTATTTAGCCACAGCGGTCACCGAACACGCAAGAACTATGGACTCCGATTTCATCGCAAGCCACCCCGCCTCAGTCGTGGAGATAGGTGCGCGGACGATAGAGCATCGCGAACGGAATGAAAAGCAGCGTCGTCGCGAGGATCAGCACGGTGAAAAACCGAAAGTAGGCGGCCCCCTCGAGCTTACTTTGCCCGCCGGAAAATTCGGTGAGCGCAAACCCGGCTTCGGCAGGCTTGTCATGAATCCCCAATGCTGCCTTCCGCCGACCTAACCACGTGTTGGTTTCCGTTGCTACTCCGCTGTCAATTTTTTCAAGGATGACACCAATGTCCCACTCGGTTTTGTTTTTCCGATCTGGCCCCGCACTGGAAATCCGCGCATGTGACGAATCGATAAGGTGGTAAACCAAAGGATTGCCCCATGGGTCTTTGGCATCGCCGATGGTTTTGGCTCCCGCTTCATCTGATGGAAAGGCATCTTTGGAAACCGCTTCAATCCGGCTCGCCGCAGCGAGAAACTGAGCGCGTCCCGGGATTTCTAACGATTCAAGGCGTCCTTGGTGGCAGCGTGCGACGAGATCGTCGGCCGTACCGGTCACTCCATCGTACCCAGGCAGGGTGATGGTGCGTGGCGATGCCTGCCAATCCGCAGGAAGCTGCGCCTTCGCCTGCTCGAACTGCCTCGTCCCAGCCGAGGGAATATCGATCACGTGATTCACCTGCGCGGTGAATTGATTCCCCCCCCACACGGCGAGCCAAAACAAAGCCATGATCCATGACTTCATCGCCTTAGGTGACTGAGTATAGGCGAATTCAAGCCCAACAATCGACACCATGATTTCAGACGCAGTGATGATCACATACGCGAGCATTTGCCAACCAATCGACGGCCGCTGTCCGGCGTCGATCCAAGACTGGATCAACGTGGTGAGAGCAAACGACGCAGCGATCAGGGCCAATCCGATGCCGATCTTGCGCAGCGGCGTCAGTTGGAACATTCGATTCATCCACGGATAAATGATGAAGGTGAACAACGGAATGAACAGGAGGATCAGGATCGGGTTGACCGCTTGGATCTGCGACTCGAGCCAATGAATTCCCATGAAATTTAGGTTCATTTGCTCCGCCTGAAATACCCAGGAAGAACCCGTTTGATCGTAAAGCGACCAAAACACAGCGATGAATGCAAACAAGGGAACCAACTTGCAAACCGCCACGACCCCCTCCCGGGAAAACGCTTCCTTGAAAAACGCTTTGCCCGAAGCAGGAATGTGGACAAAACGCTTCCGCCCCATCCAAAACATGAAGGTCGCGATCGCCATGAGCACCCCGGGAACCCCGAAAGCCCAATGCGGCCCATAATTTTCTAACAACCATGGCGTCAGCAAAGTGGAAAAGAATGAACCAAAGTTGATGGCGAAGTAGAACCAATTGTAAACTTTGGAGATCAAGTGTTGGTTTTTCTTGCCAAATTGATCACCGACGTGAGCAGAGACGCAGGGCTTGATTCCCCCAGAACCTAGACAAATCAGGGCAAGCCCCGTGCCCAACCACATCGGCGAATGACCATAAGATCCCATGCAAGCAAGCGCTGCATGACCGAGGCAATAGACGATCGAAAGCCAAAGGATCGTCCGATATTTTCCAAAGAAAATGTCCGCGATCAAAGCTCCGAGAAGCGGCGTGAAATACACCCAGCTCGCGAACTGATGATAAGCCTCCACCGCTTGATTGGCCGACAGCGCCTGCCCGCCAGTGCCATCCATGAAATGCAGGTATTGCGCCATGAACACGACTAGGATCGTGCGCATGCCGTAGAAGGAGAAGCGTTCCGCCGCCTCGTTCCCGATGATGAACGGAATGCCTGGCGGCATCTGATCGGTTTCCAATGGCGCGGAACGGTGGGACATCAGTTGCGAATTGCGCGCGACCCGTTACCACCGAATGGCAGCGGCGGCCCACGTGAGACCCGCACCGAAAACCACCAACACAATGTGCTCACCCCGTTGAAACGCTCCGGTGCGATTCGCCTCGTCAAGAGCGATCGCAACCGCAGCGGCCGATGTATTGCCATACTTGTCGAGATTCACAAAAACTCTCTCATTAGGAACTGCTAGACGATCCGCGATGGCATCGATGATTCTTAAATTCGCCTGATGGGGAATGACGCACGCGATGTCCTCCGGCTGCAATCCGGCACCCTCGATGACTTTTTCTGCTGCCTCTTTCATCCGCGTCACCGCATGCTTGAACACTTCTTTACCCATCATCGTGAGCGAGAAGAGATGATCGTTGACGTTGTTCTCGGTAATAGGACAGGCGCTACCACCGCCCGGGATGTTAAGAAGATGAGTTAGATTTCCATCGGTGCCCATTTCCATCGCCAGGATGGCGCCCTCACCCGGTTCAGCGCGGCGCAAAACAGCAGCTCCCGCTCCATCCCCGAACAGCACGCAAGTCGTCCGGTCTTCCCAGTTTGTCACCGCTGAGAGCTTTTCGGCTCCGATGATCAAGGCGTTCTTAAACGCGCCACCGGAGATCAGGCGCTTGGAGATTTCCATCGCATAAAGGAAACCCGAGCATGCGGCGGAAATGTCAAAGGCAACTGCGCGACTCGCACCGAGCATCTGTTGGACATAGCAAGCCGTCGCTGGAGTCGGCGTATCAGGTGTAATCGTCGCAACGATGATCAGTTCGACATCCTCCGCAGCAAGCCCCGCTTGTTCGAGGGCACGCCTTGCAGCATGCGAAGCCATGTGCGAGGTGAATTCGCCCTCCGCCGCGATCCGGCGGGCCTTGATCCCAGTCCGAGAGACAATCCACTCGTCGCTTGTATCAACTCGTGCCGCAAGCTCTTCATTGGTTAAAACCCTTTCAGGCAAATAACTCCCAGTACCTGCGATGCAGACTTGGATGGCTGGCGTCGATTCACTCATGCGCGGGGACGATGAAACCCAACTCGGGCCGCCACAAGCGCGAAGTGTGGCCAGTGAGCGCTTAAATCAACCTTCCGACCCATCCACGAGTGAAATCGCAGTCAATGCCTTTTGGATTTCGACATTCACGCCATTTTCAACCGTTTCAATCCCCACCCGGATCGCGTTACGGACGGCCAGCGCACTTGAGGATCCGTGGGCGATGATCACCACCCCATTGACCCCGAGAAGCGGACTTCCACCGTAAGTTTCGTAACTGCTTTTCTCCTTGAGGGCCTTGAACGCTCCTTGAGCCAGCACCGCCCCAGCGATCCGCAGCGGGTTACCCTTGATTTCGGTTTTGAGCCATTTTGAAACCGCTTTGGCGGTGGCTTCAATGGTCTTGAGCATGATGTTACCCACAAATCCATCGCACAGCACCACATCCAGCTCCGTTTCGAAAAGGTCACGCCCCTCGACATTGCCGACAAAGTTGATGCCCGGGGTCTCTTTGAGAAGTTTGAACGTTTCCTTGGTGAAGGTGGTACCCTTCTCCTCCTCCTCGCCATTGGACATTAGACCCACTTTCGGGTCCTTAACCCCCAGAACCCCGCGCGAAAACGCAGTTCCCATCACCGCATAGGCGACCAGGTGTTCAGGCTTCGCTTCGGGATTCGCCCCCGCATCAAGGATGTGGCAAATGCCAAACTCATTCGGCAAAGCCGAGGCGATCCCCGCACGATCCACTCCGGGCAAGGTCCGCAATTTCAGGGTCGCCGCAGCCACCGCCGCGCCCGTGTTTCCAGCAGAAACGAACGCATCGGCCCGCCCATCTTTCACCATGTCCATCGCAATGCTGATCGAAGAAAACTTCTTCCGCCGCACCGTTTTGGCACCCGGCTCGGCCATTCCAATGACCTCTGGGGCTCCGACAATACTCACCCGAGGATCATTGAGGTCCAGGCCTTGCCTCCTACACTCCTCCACTAGGGCATCCTCAACTCCCACCAAGTAAAGGTGTTGCAGCTTTGGATAGTAGCGCAGCGCGTCGATGGCTCCTCCGATGTTTACGGCGGGGGCGTGATCCCCACCCATGGCGTCTAGGGCAACTTTCATCTCAGATAGGAAGGGCGATTCAGCAATTCAATCAGGAAAAAAACTACGAAAAATTACCGCCGCGGACACTTCCGGGCGGCAACTTCTGGAAAATCAGATCCCACGCTTCAGAGAGCCTCGACATCGAGCACCTGACGATTGCGGTAATAGCCACACGATGGGCACGCAATGTGCGATGGCACTTTACTGCTGCATTCAGGGCAGCTCTTGAAGATCGGTGCACGCCAGCGAGTGGCGCCACGGCGCATTTTTTGACGGCTTTTGGATTGGCGGCGCTTTGGTACGGCCATAGTCTTGGTTCGTTTAGTTTGGGTCCTTGAGGTCCTTGAGAGTGTCGAGAGCTGACCATCGGTCATCACTCTCGGCGCGGGGCGGAGTGGGTAGCCCATCTTGCATCGACTTGTCCACTGATAAATATCGGGAATCGATTTCACACTTCTGCGGAACATCTCCCTCCTCGCATCTGGGATCGGCTGGGAAGTTGATCAAAACCTCCTCGCGCAGGGCCTCAGTGACGTCGATTTCACCCTCTTTTTCGATCTCCACCGAGATGGCCGAATTTTCGAGATAAATCGTTTGAATAAAGGGATGTAGCGTCCTCACACAGGTAAATTCGAACGGCGCGGAGAGCGATCCGGTCAACAATAATTCCCCACCAAACCGTTGCCCCCAAAGCTCGTATTTGAGCGGCCCAGCGGCCCGTGCATCGTCCTCCGGAAGATCAAAAATTTCTTTCGCCAACTCACCCGAAAATTCCTTTCCCTCCTCGGGAAGGTTGACCAAGTCGACCATTAAACGATTTTTCATGCCAAAAAGGTAACCAACGATCCCGTTTCGCCAAGCCGCAATTATTTTATCTCCCCTGGATAGTTTGCCTGCCATCTCGCGGTATGATGGGGGACACTTCGACCTCATGATTATCGACATCCCACTCCTCACCCGTATTTGTGAAGCTCCCGGCGCTCCCGGATTTGAAAAGGAAATCCGCAAACTCGTCCTCACCGAACTCGAAGGCCTCGCCGACGACATCCGCGTGGACAACATGGGCAACGTCGTCGCCCTCAAAAAAGGCAAATCCTCGGCAAAAAAGACGATGGTCGCCGCTCACATGGACGAAATCGGCTTCATCGTGACCCACATCGACGACCAAGGCTTCGTGCGCTTCAATCCCGTCGGCGGATTCGACCCCAAAACGCTCACTTCACAGCGGGTCATCATCCACGGCCGCAAGGATCTCATGGGGGTGATGGGCTCCAAACCCGTCCATCTGATGAGTCCTGAGGAGCGGAATAAAGTGGTGAAAATAACCGATTACTTCATCGACACCGGCCTCCCGATGAAGGAGGTCATCAAAGTCGTCGCTGTCGGCGATTTCGTCACCCGCCACTCGCCGCTGATTGAACTCGGAGACTGCGTCAACGTGAAATCCCTCGACAACCGCGCGTCGGTTTTCGTGCTCATCGAGACGCTGCGCGCGCTGAAAAAATCCAAGCGCAAGCCAGCCTATGACTTTTACGCGGTATTCACCGTCCAAGAAGAGGTCGGTCTTCGTGGCGCACAAGCGTCAGCCATTCAGATTCAGCCCGACTTTGGCTTCGGGCTCGACACCACGATCGCGTATGACGTCCCAGGGTCTTCTCCGCAAGAACGCTGCACGTCCCTCGGCGGTGGCGCGGCAATCAAGCTCATGGATTCGTCGGTCATCTGCGACTACCGCATGGTCGCCTTCATGAAAGCCACCGCGAAACGCCACAAAATCAAGTGGCAGCCTGAAATCCTCAGTGGCGGCGGCACCGACACCGCGAGCCTTCAGCGCATGGTCGCCGGCGGCTCAATCACCGGAGCGGTCTCGATCCCAACACGCCACATCCATCAAACCATCGAATCCTGCCACAAGGAGGACCTCGCGGCCTGCATCAATCTCCTCGCTGCCTGCGTCTGCGAACTCGACCAACACAACTGGGAATTTTAATCCCACCCTCTTCATGCACCGCCCTTTTCGTCACCGAATCGGGCGGTTTTTCATGCCCACCCCACCCGCGTTAAAAAACAAAACACTAAAAATCAACATGTTAGATGAAAATTTATCTTATTGTGCCTAATAGTTAGCAAAAGTTAATAATTTTTAAAATCTTCCGCCAGACCCAAGACTCTAACAGAACCCGCTAAATTTCTTAGCACCAAGAATGGGCCCTCGTTCCTCTGACTAAATTGCCAAAAGGACTAGGAAACAAGCATGTTTACTTTGTGGTTACATTAAACAAGATACCATATCTTGTATTGTGAATAATTTGTGGATACTACATGAGCAAAATCCGTTTGACTGAGCCTACGATTTGCTGTCTCTTGCTCTTCGATCGTTTTAACTGTGTTTGAATTCTTCTAAAGCCCTTATTTCTGCTTAAAATCATGTCTACCATTGCTCCATCTGCCACCACCACCATCGCTCTCGGCAACCGCACCTTTGTTCTCGATCGAGAAAAGGCAGAGCTCGCATACGCCGGCAAGCGGGTCATCAACGGCAAACCCACGATGTTCTTCAACATCCTCCCACTCAAATACCAGTGGGCGTACGACCTCTACAAGACGATGAAGAACAACCACTGGGAACCGGAAGACATCACCATGCAGAAAGATGTCGAACAGTGGCGTTCCGATGAGATCACCGATGTCGAGCGCTGGATCATCAAAATGGGCATCGGCTATTTCTCGGCGGCTGAAGGCATCGTCGGGGACAACGTACTCCACGTCGTCCGCGAAGTGGTCACCGCACCTGAGCTCAAACTCGTGCTCGGCCGCCACGCTCACGAAGAGAACATCCACGCCGATTCACTCGTTTACATGATCTCCTCGCTCGGCATCAACCCACACGAGTGCGAAGCCATGTTTGAGGACGTTCCTTCGATCACCGCCAAGAATAATTTCGTCGTTTCGAACAGCAAGGCGCTCCGCCGCGACATCGACCTCACCATCACCGAGAACAAGCAAGCGCTTGCGAAGAATATCTTCATGTTCGGCCAAGTCATGGAAGGCACGCAGTTTTACGGCCTTTTCGGCATGATCCTCAGCCTCTATCGCCAAAATAAGTTCCCTGGGATCGGACAAATGTTCCGCTACACCCTGCGTGACGAATCCAACCACATCGAGGTGTTCCGGAATCTCCTCATGGACTTAATCGATGAAAACCCAGACATCTGGACCGAAGACTTCCGCGAAAACCTCCGCGCCACCATGCGCGAAGGCATCACCCTCGAAAAACAATTCATCCGCGACTGCCTCCCCGTGGCGGGCCTCGGACTGAATTCTGCTGACTTCGAGACCTACATCGACTACATTGCAGACCGCCGCCTCACATCGTGCGGCCTCGCACCCCTCAACGAGTCCGTTTCCAACCCGTTCCCATGGCTTGCTGAAATGATGGATATCAAAAAAGAAACCAATTTCTTCGAAGGACGCGTCACCGAATACCAAAAGGCTTCGGCTCTCGCCTCCGTCGATGACGACGAACTGTAACCCCCTACCCCCAAAAACAACCCCACTCACTCGACCTTCTCATTTTTTTCTCAAAATTACCATGTACCGCCCTGTAAATCCCGACGAGGACATCATTCTCAAACAAGTCATCAGTGACCGCTTCTCCATGTCCGTCACGGATCGTGGCTACTCATGGCGTGAAGTCCTTCCCTCGGAAAAACGGGCGTCCAACCCTGACATCATCGTCACCCGCGGTACCGTTGATTCGCATTTCTCTCTGGAAGATGTAGCAGATGCCATCGGCAACTCGCTCACTGACCTACTGATCTCCCGTAGCCAAGAGGAAACATCGATCTTCACCGCAGACAACCGCAAGTTCGTTTCTGATGTTGCTCACTCAGTGGCGGCCTCACTCATGCAGACGCTCGAGAGCGGCGGGCGCCTCCGCCTATCCGAGGCGGACCTCTATCTGCTCATCGAGAAGGCCCTCCTCGAAAATGAAGCCTACGACGTCGCGAAATCCCTCGCATTCCGCCGCTCCATGGAAAAACATGGCAGCGTCGACCTCTACGCCGGCCCGAACGCCCTTCCCGTCCGCCTCATTCGCCGCAGCGGCAATGTTGTCCCTTGGTCCGAGACCAAAATCGAAATCGCCGTGCGCAAGGCCTTCTTGACGATCAAGGAAAACCCGGAGCCCGCAATCGACATCGCCAAGGGCGTCACAGATCGCATTCGCCGCGGGGACCAATCCTTCGTCCACATCGAAGACGTCCAAGACATGGTTCAAGAGGAACTCATGCGCCAAGGCCACTTCAAAGCCGCAGAACATTACATCCTATATAGGGCCCAGCGCAGCCGCCTCCGTGCCGAAGAGCTCGAACGCGCCGAGGACCCAAACCAAGAGTTGATGGTCACCGTCACCAATGACGAAGGTGTATCATCATTCTGGGATGGCACCGACCTCCGCAAGCGCATCGCCTACGCCTCCATCGGCCTCGACCTCAACATCACGGAACCCGATATCGAACGCGAACTCCGCCGCTCGGTCGGCACGGAAATTTCCGAAAAAGATCTCAAAAACACGATCATTCTCAATGCCAAGGCACTCATCGAAAAAGATGCGGACTTCGCAAAATTCGCCGGTCGTATCCTGCTCTCCTACATCTACGAGGAAGTCCTCGACTGGAGCATTCTCAAGGACGGCATCGACAAGCTGAAACAAGCCCACAAGGCTGCGTTTAAGTCCTACCTCAAGTACGGTGTCTCCATCAAACGCCTTCATCCGGATCTGTTGGAATGCTACAACATCGACAAACTGGCCGATGCCTTCGACCCCACCGCCGACCTCGATTTCGACTACCTCGGCATCCAAACGCTCTATGATCGCTACCTGATCGTTGATAAAACCAGCAACAAGCACTGCCGCATCGAAACTCCTCAGTTTTTCTGGATGCGCGTCGCCATGGGCCTCTTCAAGAAGGAAGAAAACCAGCGGGAAGATTGGGTCATCCGCCTTTACAGTCTCTACAAAGGACGCCGCTTCTGCTCATCCACACCCACGCTGTTCAACTCGGGAACACTCCACAGCCAGCTCTCATCCTGCTACCTTTACAAGGTCGATGACTCCATCGAATCGATCATGTATCGCGGCATCGCGGAAAATGCCTTCCTCAGCAAGTGGGCGGGCGGTCTCGGCGGCTCATGGACTGCCGTTCGCGGCACCGGCGGCTACATCCAAGGCACGAATGGTGAGTCACAAGGCATCATCCCTTTCCTCAAGCTCCACAATGACCAGCTCGTCGCGGTGAACCAAGGTGGAAAACGCCGCGGTTCTGGCTGCGCCTATCTCGAAACGTGGCACAACGACATCGAGGATTTCCTCGACCTCCGCAAAAACACCGGTGACGAACGTCGCCGTTGCCACGACATGAACACCGCCAACTGGGTTCCTGACCTCTTCATGAAGCGCATGGAAGACCGTGGCACCTGGACACTATTCCGCTCAAACGAAGTCCCCGACCTCCACGATCTCTACGGCAGCGCTTTCGAAACCCGCTACTGCGAATACGAACAAATGGTCGCCGATGGAAAAATCTGGGGCCGCCAACTTCCCGCCCTCGAGCTCTGGAAGTCGATGCTCAAAATGGTCTTCGAAACCGGTCACCCATGGATCACCTTCAAAGACCCGTGCAACGTCCGCTCCCCACAAGACCACTGCGGCGTGATTCACTCGAGTAACCTCTGCACGGAAATCACCCTCAACACGTCTGACGAAGAAACCGCAGTTTGCAACCTGGGATCGATCGTACTCGACACTCACATCACCCGCGACGGCGCGCTCGATCACGAAATGCTAAAGGAGACGATCACGGTCGCCATCCGCGCGCTCGACAACGTGATCGACATCAATTTCTACCCAACCGATGCCGCCAAAACGGCGAACAGCCGCCACCGCCCGATCGGTCTCGGCGTAATGGGTGTCCAGAACGCGCTCTACAAGCGCAACCTCGCGTTCGCCTCGGACGCCGCAGTGGAATTCAATGACGAGTTCATGGAAGCCATTGCCTACTACGCCTACAGCGCATCCAGCGACCTCGCGTCGGAAGTCGGCTGCTACTCAAGCTACAAGGGTTCAAAATGGGACCGCGGACTCCTCCCACAAGATACTGTTGACCTCCTCGAATCCGAGCGTGGCCGCACAATCGACGTCCCACGCGGTGGAAAAATGGACTGGTCAGTCGTCCGGGAAAAAATCGCCAAACACGGCATGCGCAACTCGAACGTCCTCGCGATCGCTCCTACCGCGACGATCTCGAACATCATGGGCACCACCCCCTGCATCGAGCCAAACTACAAGAACCTCTACGTCAAATCCAACCTCGGCGGAGAATTCATCATTCTCAACGCAGAGCTCGTGAAGGATCTGAAAAAACTGAACCTCTGGAACCAAGAAATGCTGGATCAGCTGAAGTATTTCGACGGCGAACTCGACGCAATCGACGAGATCCCAGAGAGCCTCAAGCACAAGCACAAAACGGTCTTCGGCATCAGCTACGAATACATCATCGACGCCGCCGCCCGCCGTCAAAAGTGGATCGACCAAGCCCAAAGTGTGAACCTTTTCCTCGCGACTCCCGAGATGAAAGCCCTCTCGCACATGTATCGCCGAGCTTGGGATAAAGGCCTCAAAACCACCTACTACCTCCGTACCCTCGGGGCATCAAACGTCGAGAAATCGACCATCGACGTCAAGAAGGAGACCCGAGGCCTCATGGCAGCGACGGGTGGCACTGACAAGCCGACCTACACCGAGGCAGAAAAGAACGCCTGCTCGATTGAGGCTATGCTGAACGGCGGAATCTGCGAAGTCTGCCAGTAAGTAGCTATTAATTCTTAACAGAGGGGGCACAAGCGGAATTTCCGCTCTGGGCCCCTTTTGCTGTCTACCTCAGCTCGCCGCGTGCAGCGAGGTCTACAAAGCGCTGGGACGTTTCCTGACGTTTGCGACGGCTTCCCACCCCTTGCTCATCACCGCAAATTGGCGCTTTTCCAATTTGGGGGAAGGTCGGCCACCTCGATGAAGCTTCTTCGCGAGGGCCACATGCCATGAATCTCAAACTTCTCGTTTTCGAACATTTCAGCATGGCACCTCGTAGTTCCCATTACTGGGCAGACACAAAAAAAGCCGGACAGGATTTCCTGCCCGGCTTTTGATTGAGGTTTGACGGTTAGAAGCCGTCGCGCTGATTTACATCATGCCGCCCATGCCACCCATTCCGTGGTCGTGGCCACCGCCGCCTGCTGGCGCTTCCTTGGATGGAAGTTCGGTGATGAGGCACTCCGTGGTAAGCAGAAGACCGGAGATCGACGCTGCGTTTTGAAGCGCAGTGCGGGTCACCTTGGTAGGATCGACCACACCCGATGCGATAAGATCCTCGAACTTGTCAGTAGCGACGTTGTAGCCTTCGCCACCCTTGCCTTTTTTCACGTGCTCGACGATGAGCGCAGCCTCGCGGCCAGCGTTCGTGACGAGTTGGCGAAGTGGTGCTTCGACGGCACGGGCGATGATGCCTGCGCCAGTCTTTTCGTCACCTTCGAGACCAAGGTCGCCGATGGCGGCTTGTGCACGGATGAGAGCGGTACCCCCCCCGGCAACGATGCCTTCTTCAACGGCCGCACGGGTCGCATGAAGGGCGTCTTCCACGCGGGCTTTCTTCTCCTTCATCTCCGTTTCGGTTGCAGCACCGACATTGATGACCGCAACTCCGCCAGCGAGCTTCGCAAGACGCTCTTGAAGCTTCTCACGGTCGTAGTCGCTGGTGGTGTCTTCGATTTGGCGGCGGATCTGGTTCACGCGTCCGGTGATGCCGTCCGATGTACCGCCACCTTCGACGATGGTGGTGCTTTCCTTCGTGATGGTCACGCGCTTGGCTTCGCCGAGGTCAGCGAGTTCCACACCTTCGAGCTTGATGCCGAGGTCTTCGGTGATCACGCGGCCACCGGTGAGGATAGCGAGGTCTTCGAGCATCGCCTTGCGACGGTCGCCAAATCCAGGTGCCTTCACGGCAGCGATGTTGAGAATGCCACGGAGCTTGTTCACCACGAGAGTTGCAAGCGCTTCGCCTTCCACATCTTCTGCGATGATGAGAAGCGGACGGCCGGTCTTCGCGATTTTCTCAAGGAGCGGAAGCATGTCCTTAAGGGACGAGATCTTCTTCTCGTTGATGAGGATGTAAGCGTTCTCAAGGAAAGCTTCCATGCTCTCGGGATTGGTCACGAAATAGGGCGAAAGGTAGCCCTTGTCGAACTGCATGCCTTCGACCACTTCAAGCGTGGTTTCAATGCCTTTGGCTTCTTCCACCGTGATGGTTCCGTCCTTACCGACCTTGTCCATCGCTTCGGCGATGATGCCGCCGATTTCCTTATCGGAGTTTGCCGAGATCGATGCGACTTGCGCGATTTCCTTGGCGTCGGAGACGGGCTTGGAAAGCACCTTGAGTTGAGCGACGATTGCTTCGGTCGCCTTCAAGATTCCGCGTTGCAGTGAGATCGGGTTTGCACCAGCGGTCACGTTGCGGAGGCCTTCTTTGTAGATGGCTTCGGCAAGCACGGTTGCAGTGGTGGTTCCGTCACCGGCGATGTCAGAAGTGCGGCTGGAAACCTCACGGATCAATTGGGCACCCATGTTTTCATAAGGGCACTCAAGTTCGATTTCCTTGGCAACCGAGACACCGTCCTTGGTGATAGTTGGGGAACCGAATTTTTTGTCGAGGATCACATTGCGTCCAGCAGGCCCGAGGGTTGCTTTGACAGCACGTGCCAGTTTTTCCACACCGCGCAAGAGGGCTTGGCGTGCGGCTTCGTCGAATTGGAGTTGTTTAGCCATGATAGATTAAGATTTAAGAATGATGATTGCTGAATTGAGATCGAGGATTAGCCGACGATGCCGAGGATATCGGATTCGTTGAGGATGAGGACTTCCTCGCCACCGACTTTTACTTCAGTGCCGCCGTATTTGGAGATGAGGACTTTGTCACCGACTTTGACGGTGAATTCGATGGCCTTGCCATTGTCATCCTTCCCGCCAGTGCCCAGGCTGATGACCTCTGCTTCTTGAGGTTTTTCCTTGGCGGTGTCGGGGAGGACAATGCCGCCTGCGCTGATGGCGTCGGCTTCGAGACGTTTGACGAGGACCCGTTGTCCGAGTGGTTTGATGTTAGCCATAGTTTGTGGTGTGTTTGTGTTTGTTTGGTTGCGAGAGGCCACGCCGATCAAACGGCGTGGAAATTTTTCATAAGAGAGTGGATTGCGATTTGCGCTGCGATCGGTGGCCTAATGCGTGCATTTTGCAACGCATCGGGCTCTGGAAAGCACCGCGGACCGGGCGTGGGAACAATCAATCAACGACTTCAGCGTCGACGACTTTTCCTTTTGTTTGTTTTGGCTCGTTCGGTGAGGAGTCGGCGGGCTCGACGTCAGGCTGTTGAGCTCCGGCTTGCGCTTGTTGAGCTGCCTCAGCAAGTGCTTGAAGCGAGCCTTCGAGATCGGCAACGGCCTTGTTGATCGAGTCCAAATCATCACTGCTGATTGAATCTTTCACGGCTTGGATTTTACCGCCGAGGAGTTCCTTGAGTTCCGCTGGGGCATTGTCACCGAGTTCGGCAAGTTGTTTTTCAACCGAGAAAACCAAGTTGTCCGCCTTGTTCTTGGCATCGACTTTTTCGACGCGCTTCTTGTCCTCATCGGCGTGAGCTTCTGCATCGCGCTTGGCCTTCTCAATCTCATCTTTGGAAAGTCCTGAGGAACCTTGAATGGAGATTTTTTGTTCTTTTCCAGACTGCTTATCTTTCGCGGAGACGTGAAGAATGCCGTTTGCGTCGATGTCGAAGGTCACCTCGATCTGAGGCTCACCGCGGCGGGCTGGAGCAATCCCATCGAGCTTGAAATTGCCGAGAAGTTTGTTGTCGCCGAACATCTTGCGCTCGCCTTGGCAAATCTGGATGTCCACGGCGGGCTGACTGTCCGCCGCGGTCGAGAAGATCTGAGACTTCTTCGCGGGGATCGTGGTGTTGCGCTCGATCATCGCGGTGGCGATACCGCCCATCGTCTCGATCGAAAGGGTGAGCGGGCTAACATCCAACAAAAGTACATCTTTCACGTCGCCGCGAAGGACGCCGCCTTGGATTGCTGCGCCAATGGCGACCACCTCGTCTGGGTTCACTCCTTGGTGAGGGGTTTGTCCGGCGAGTTCGCGGGCGATCTCGACGACTTTCGGCATGCGGGTCATTCCACCAACGAGCACCAGTTCGTTAATTTCCGATGCCGAGAGACCGGCCTCCTTGAGGCAGTCGCGAACCGGCTTTTTGGTGCGCTCAAACAAGGAGTCAGTGAGTTGTTCCAACTTCGAACGAGTGAGGCTGAGTTGGATGTGCTTGGGTCCGGTCGCATCGGCCGTGATGAATGGTAGGCTGATGTCGTAGGACTGAGTGGACGAGAGTGCGATCTTCGCTTTTTCTGCTTCCTCCTTGATGCGTTGAAGGGCATCCGGCTGGCCGGAGAGGTCGATTCCTTGGTCCTTTTTGAACTCCGCAACAATCCACTGAATGAGCGTGTTGTCCCAGTCATCGCCACCGAGTTGGGTGTCCCCATCGGTGGAGAGCACTTCGAAAACGCCGTCGCCGATTTCGAGCACCGAGATGTCAAAGGTTCCACCGCCAAGGTCGTACACGGCGATTTTTTCATCCGACTTCTTGTCGAGGCCATAGGCCAGCGCAGCGGCAGTGGGTTCGTTGATGATGCGGAGCACCTCAAGCCCGGCGATTTCCCCAGCTGCCTTGGTTGCGTTGCGCTGAGAGTCGTTGAAATAGGCTGGCACGGTGATCACCGCTTGGGTGATCTTTTCGCCGAGTTTCGCCTCAGCGTCGGCCTTGAGTTTGCCAAGGACCATGGCCGCAATTTCTTGGGGCGAGTAGGTTTTCTTCTCGCCGCCGACTTCCACTTGGATATGGGCGTCGCCATTGGGGGCTGCGACGATCGTGTAGGGCATGCGCTTGTCAGCGTCCTTGAGTTCCGCGAACTTGCGACCGATGAGGCGCTTGGCAGAGAAAATCGTGTTTTGTGGGTTGGTAACTGCTTGGCGTTTGGCGGCTTGACCGACAAGGCGCTCGCCGTTTTTGGCGAAGGCGACGACCGATGGAGTGGTGCGAGCGCCTTCCGAGTTTTCCAACACCGTGGATTCGCCGCCATCCATGACAGCCATGCAAGAGTTGGTGGTTCCGAGGTCAATTCCGAGGATTTTGGACATAAAATTGGTTTCCTTTTCGTGTTAGAGCCTGTGTGTATCGCCGATGAGAGCAGTTGATTTCACAAAACCTTTCGCATGGATTGTGCCAACCTGTTTTTAGATATAACTAACTAACTTATAATAAGTGAATTAAATCGTTTTTTGAATTCGTCCCCGTTTCTCAAAGAGGTGAGATTGCGCCAATTTGTCTCAGTTCACGCGCGTCAAAACGACGCAGCAGACAGATTTACGCACTTTCTGTATCCGATCTTGTCTAGCAGGATGTCCTGCCCCTACCATGGTGCCCATTCCATGCGAGCTCAGAATTCCCAATGGATCGCACGCGGCGAACCCTTTCACAACGACACGGTCGGGAACCCGGGCTCGTTTCCACCGATTTTGGAGCACCTCATCCGCCAGCGCGGCTTACCGATGGGCACAAATCTCGATGACTACCTCCACCCCAAGCTCAAAAACTTGGCGGATCCATTCCTCATCCCTGACATGAAGCCTGCCGTTGAGCGGGTGTTGGCAGCGGTGGATCGCGGCGAGGAAGTCTGCATTTATGGGGACTACGACGTTGACGGTGTCAGCTCGATCACCTTGATGAGGCGCATTCTGATGTCTTATGGGCTAACGCCGCGGCATTTCATCCCACGACGGGGGCCTGAAGGTTACGGACTGAGCACGGCTGCGCTGGCCCGTTGCATGCAGGAGGGGGCCAAGCCGGATTTATTGATCACCGTCGATTGCGGGACGATCTCGATTAAGGAAGTTGCGGCGTTGCGTGCAGACGGCATCGATGTGCTGATTGTCGATCACCACGAGCCAGAATTGACCGGGCGGCCAGAGTGCTGCGCATTGGTGAACCCGAAATGCGGCGATGCATTCACCTACCTTTGTGCGGCGGGGGTGGTTTTCAAATTGGGCCACGCGCTTCTGAAAACCCGTGCCACCGAGCTGGATCTTAAAGAATTGCTGGACTTGGTGGCCGTCGCGACCATCTCGGACATTGTCCCCATGGTCGGGGAAAATCGCATCATGGTGCGCCACGGTCTCAAATCCCTTTCGAGCACCCTCAATCCAGGTCTGCGCGCCCTGCAGGAAATCAGCGGGATGACTGGCAGCACCACTTCGATGGATATTGGGTTTCGCATCGGGCCACGACTGAATGCCGCTGGCCGCATGGATGTGCCCGAAGACGCATTGGCAACGCTGACCACCGATTGCCGACGACACGCGCAGGAGCTCGCCCAAAAGCTCGACGCCTACAACAAACAGCGACAAACCCACGAGGGGCTAATCCGGCGGGAAGCGATCGAAATGCTCAACCGTGATTTTGATTCGCTCAACGACCCGGTCATCGTGCTAGGATCGCGAACTTGGCATCACGGCGTGGTCGGCATCGTCGCCTCACGGCTAATGCGCCAATTTTACAAACCTACCTTCATCATCGCCATCGATGAAGGTGGCATCGGCAAGGGATCGGGCCGGAGCATCGAGGGAATTTCCCTGGTGGACGCGATTCGTGCATGCCAAGGCGATCTCATCACTGGTGGAGGCCACGCGATGGCCGCTGGACTTTCCATCCATGAGGATCAACTCGATGAGTTCAGGAAGCATTTTTCCGACTATGTCTTGAGCAATAGCAGCCAAGAACAGCGGCAGCCGAAATTGATGTACGATGCCGAAATTTCCTTCGACCAACTTTCGTTAGACTTTCTCGCGAGCTACGAATTGCTGCAGCCATTTGGCAGTGGAAATCCGCAGCCGGTTTTCGTTTCACGCCAAGTTGGATTGAGCCGCTCACCGCTCCACATGAAAAACAACCACCTCCGCTTCATGCTTCGCCAAGGCTACCACGAGCAGGACGCCGTTTTCTTTGGTGGCGGCGAACATCCGCTGCCAAACCCACCATGGGATATCGCTTTCACCATCGACCGCAACACCTTCCGCGGCAAGACCACCTTGCAGCTCGTGATTCAAGACGTCCGCGCCGCGACGAGACCCTGAGTGGCCCGGCATCCAAGAATTTTCGGCAAACCAGCGCAGAAATTGAAAGACTCCGAATCACAGTGACGTTCGGTTGAAATGCCGCAACCGCTCGTTTCACGCCGTCGCTTCCTCGCCACCACTGCTGTCGGACTGGCAGTGGCCCCATGGGTCACCAGCGGCCTGCGCGCTGCCTCGCCTAATGGCAAACTTCGCCATGCGTCTATCGGCGTCGGTGGCATGGGCGAGAGCGACCTCGAATCGCTCGCCAGCCATCCAATGATTGAAATCGTGGCCCTGTGTGATGTCGACAGCAACAACCTTGCGGCAGCCAGCCAATTATTTCCAAAGGCCACCTGCTACCGCGATTGGCGCGAGTTGTTAGAGAGAGAAGCCGATCGCATCGACTCAGTGAACGTCGCAACTCCCGACCACCTGCACGGCTCGGTCGGCCTCGAAGCGATGTCGTTAGGCAAGCACCTCTATGGTCAAAAACCTCTAGCACAAAATTTGTTCGAGTGTCGCCAAATGATGCTACGAGCTCGCGAGAAAAAGGTCGTAACCCAAATGGGCATTCAAGTCTCCGCAGGGCGCAACGAGCGGCTTGCCGTGGCCTTGATCCGCCAAGGCGCTATTGGCAAGGTGAAGGAAGTGCACAGTTGGTCCTACAAAAAATGGGGCGATATGGAGCCCGTACCCAGCCCAACCGACGAAGTCACCAAGGAGCTGGATTGGAACCTGTGGCTTGGGCCTGCAGCGGAGCGCCCATTCATCAATGGCTACTATCACCCGCAAGAATGGCGCAAACGCCGTGATTTCGGCACGGGCACCTTGGGCGACATGGGCTGCCACATGTTCAGCGCGTGGTTCCGTGCGTTAGAACTCGCCGCTCCCATCGAGGTTTGCTCGAAGGGCCCCGCCCCCCTCAACGCCACCAGCTGGGCCATCAATGGATGGGTCGAATACACCTTCAAAGGCACGGCACACACCGCAGCCGGTACGGTCAAAGTCACTTGGTACGATGGGGACTCCCAACTGCCAGCAGAAGTCATCGCCGCGGCGGGTGGGCGCATTTCAAAGGAAGGGAGCATCTTTCTTGGTACCGACGGAGTCATGCTTTTCCCCCACGGCGGAGCCCCATTGCTGGTTCCCAAGGAAAAATTCAAAAACTACCCGATGCCAGAGGTCCAAGCCGTTGACCATTATCATGAATTCATCGACTGCTGCCTCAAAGGTGACTTCAAGACAGGTGCCAATTTCGACATTGCCGCCCCCCTCACCGAAGCAGTTTTGTTAGGCTGCCTTTCAAGTCCATTCCCAGGCGAAGTCCTCCGCTGGGATGCTCCCGGGCTGAAAATTTCCAATCACGAACTCGCCAATAAACTCGTGAAGCGCGACTACCGCACAGGCTGGGAATTGCCTAGCGCGTAAGCATCGCCAACCACCCAATTCCTCGGCATCACTTCACCTTGACGGCAAGGCGAGCTTGGCCTTGAGGATCCTTTGCCGAATCAGCCGACCAACTAAGTGAAAAGCCATCGTGAAGTGGTCCTGCTCCCGCTGGGACAATCTTCATCATTGAGTTCTCCGACGCTGTGACTTCGAACTCCTTCCCTTGATAAGCAGAAAGCCCGAGCTGAGCCGCTGCAATTCCAACTCGATTGATCTGCGTCAAATCCATAA
Organism: Akkermansiaceae bacterium; assembly: GCA_029866215.1. Lineage (GTDB taxonomy): Bacteria > Verrucomicrobiota > Verrucomicrobiia > Verrucomicrobiales > Akkermansiaceae > Luteolibacter. The sequence goes on along the minus strand of JARWZU010000011.1, from coordinate 44,243 downwards.
CGGCTGGCCCTGATGTTTCCATTTTCACCCGCTTTTTGTCTGCCAAGATCAGCTGTAACCGATCCTTCTTAATCTTTTCCTCAAATGCCTTCTCCGTCTTTTTGTCCCCATCTTTCTTGTCATGTAAGTAGGCATTAGGGAATTTCACCAAGAGCAGAAATTTCGATGGCCCCTTCAACTGGCTCGGATCTAGCAGCTTTCCGCCGAATAGAATTTCACCTGCTTTTCCCTCAGTGATCGTTACCTCAAACTCTACATTGCCAGTCACCTTGCCTCGGATGGCGACATGATCAAGTTTGTAGGTTGCGGGCTGCGCGGACTCTAGGGATTCGGGCAAAATCCTGCGCTGCACAACCTTGCCATCGGCTTGAGTTTCCTCGATCACAATTCCAATATCCACCATTTTCTCTTGCCCGAGGACATCGCCATTTTTGGCCTTCGTTTTCAACTGAATCTTACCGACCGCCGATACCCCAAACTGGTAATTCTTGTTATCCAATCCAACAAAATACCCGAGCCACTCCTTCTCGTTCAACGACGGAAGCTCCGCGCGAACCTGAACGATGCCGACTGCAGCCATTAGCCCAGCTAAAAACAAACTCTTCGTTGGAATTGAGAAAATCATGCCAGCAAACCAACTCCAAAAAAGATTTTGCGCAAGCTAAAAATCAGCGCGTACCCCCATCATAAATAGGAAACCAGTCCTTCGACCGCTTCATCATCGAGCTTTCTAACCAACGCGATGGTCAACGCGAGCATGCTCAAGTAGTCATTCACATCGATGATGGCATTATGTGAGTGGATGTAACGCGCTGGAACCCCCAAAACAATGCTCGGAACTCCTTCATTCGCCAAATGAAAGGCACCCGCATCCGTGCCACCACTCCGCCTCACGGTGACTTGATGAGGGATCCCCTCCTCCACCGCAGTCTCAATCGCCAATCTCGCCAATCGAGGGTTGGTGATGGCCGTCGGGTCAAACATCCGGATCTGAACTCCCCCACCGAGCCGACCTTGGCAGTCCGCCCGTGCAAATCCCGGCATGTCATCCGCAGGCGGGCCTTCAAGGATAATCGCCACATCGGGCTTGGAAAAATTTGCCGCCGTCTTGGCCCCGCGCAATCCCACCTCTTCCTGAACCGTTCCACACAAAATCAACCGATTTGGATGCACCGACTGCGCCAAAATCTGACCCGCCTGAATCGTCCCCGCCATACCGACGCGGTTATCGAACGCCTTCGCCATGAAACAATCTTCCCGACCAATCTCAGTGAACCCCGAACTCGGTGCAATCGGATCCCCCAGCGAAATCCCGAAGCGCTCGACCACATCACGACGCGAATCCGCCCCCACATCGATGAACATCTGGTCAATCGTCATCACCTGGCGTCGCTGTGACTCCGGCAGAAAATGCGGTGGACGCGATGCCACCACGCCAAGAATCTTTTCTCCACCTCGTGTGAGAATCTCAACACGTTGTGAAAGCAAATTATGCTCCCACCACCCCCCGATCGCCACGAACTGAATGAACCCATCCACCGTGATATTCTGCACCATGAACCCAACTTCATCCATGTGACCCGCCACCAACACCCGCGGCCCAGAATCGCCCACCTCACAGAACACCGAGCCGTTCCGATCTGCCGATAACTCACCACAGTCCGCAAGCTCGTCGACAAAAATTGCCCTGACCTCATCCTCGTGTCCGGAAACCGAATGAGCTTCCGTCAATTCTCTCAACAATGAAACCGCCTTCGTACGCATGAGGAAATTTTAGCAAGCTCGCCCATGGTTCCAAGCATCAAGTTGCCTCCGCAAACCCTTACCATCGTGATTCTATGATAACATTTTCTGCCGATCCTGCGCACGACGAAGCCGAATTTGTAGATCCGCTAAGACATTCATGAAATAAATATAGGCGTCGTATGGACTTGGGTAAGGCGTCATGGTTGAATGGAAAGTCCCATCGGTACCACCCTTGGTAGACATCCAGTAAAAATGATCCGAGGTCTGCATTTTCGCCCACGTATCGGTGAGCTTCGGGTCATTGACCGCCAAAATCTCGTGCTCGAGCCGATGAACTTTCGCGATCGCCTCCTGCTGCATCACATTGCCCATCCAAGCGGAAAGATCGCGCTCAGCATCGGCCCATGAAGTGATGAACCTGCTGTGGTATTCGCGAGATGCTCGATAAAGTTCCACGGATTCGGACGGCGTCACCCACTGCAAGCCCTGATCATCTATCGCCTCGGGCAATGCCTTCCAGAAGTCAAAAATCCCAGTCTCCGCCGACTGATGCTCACCGATGTTTTCATAATCCATGAAAATATTAACCACATCGCCCTCACAATCTCCAAGCCAACTGGCAAATTTCCCTGGAGTCACCGGGAATTCACACCACGATTGATCCGAGAATCGAAAACCCAAATCATCTGACAACCGAGTATTCCGCAAGATCGTCTTGATCCTTGCTGCCTCAGGCGCCTGGTAGATGAAATTGGGAGACCCACCATTCAAATTCCAGTCGACCCCCTCCGCGATGATTCCATCAAATCCCATGGTCTCTACCTTCGCAGCGATCGAATCATTGTAGATCAATTCCGTATTCCGAAAGACACGCGGCCTAACCGAAAACACCTTCTCAAGCTTCTCCAGATGCATCTCGACTTGGCGATCAAACTCCTTGTTAGAATGCACAAATGCCAGCGAATGATAGTAAGTCTCCGCCAATACCTCGACACTCCCAGTGGCCACGAGCTCGCGAAATGAATCAAGCACATCCGGCCGATATCGCTCCATCTGTTCGATTGCTGTGCCACTGATCGACAATGCCATCCGAAAGCGACCGTCATTCTCCTCGACTAACTTTTTGAACATCTTGTTAGCGGGCAAATAACAATTGTCGGACACCTTATCGAGAATCGCCGCATTCATGGCGACATCCTCATAAACCGCATTTTCTCCAATCCGGAAAAAATCGTAGGGCAACAGTCGGTTCGGTTGATGAACTTGAAAGTAGATGCAAACGTCTGGCATGGGTTTGAAAGAGTTGAATGCGCTAAAAAACTAACTGGCGACTTCCCGATAAATCTCGAAGATCTTGGCACCTGCCGCGTCCCACGTGGATGCTGCTATGTCATGTTTGGCTTGCTCGACGACCCGCTCGCGAAGTTCATCGTCACTGAGCAAATCATTGATGTGCTTCGCCATCAGCTCGACATCCCAGAAGTCGGCCTTGAGAGCACCCTTCAGCACCTCTGCGACACCGGATTGCTTAGAAATCACCGCCGGGATACCGAACTGCGCGGCCTCCAGTGCCGATAAACCAAACGGCTCGGAGACCGATGGCATGCAATACACATCCGTCATCGACAACAGATCGTTGACCTTATCTTTATCGAGGAAACCCGTGAAATGGAAGTGCCCGCCAAGCCCCCTGAACGCGCCGGACTCGATCAATGGCCTCAGTTTATCGCCAGTCCCCGCGACGACGAAGCGAACATTCGGGTTTTTCGCAATCACCCGCGAGGCGGTCTCCAAGAAAAACTCGGGACCCTTTTGGGACGTCAGCCGACCAAGAAACAGAACGAGCTTCTCCGGAAATTTTTTCTTCATCGTGAAAACCTCGACGGGGTGCGCCCCATTGTGAACCGGCCGTATCTTCGCGATTTCAATCCCATAGTAACTCGAAATGATGAAGCCCGTGTAGTGACTCACCGGCACCACGCAGTCAGCCTGCTCCATCCCGTACTTTTCGATTTCATAAATCCACCCCCTCGCATCTGCCCCAGCCCGATCATACTGCAAGGCGTGCACATGCACGACCAACGGTTTTCCCGTCGCCTTCTTGACCTCGACCCCAGCCAAAAAAGTCATCCAATCATGCGCATGAATGACGTCAAATGTCTCCAACATCGCCATTTTTGCCGCGATCTTGGAAAACTCGACCACCTTGCTGCCCAAATCTGACCCGTAAAGCTCGCCAGTCCGAAACGATTCAAGCTGCCGCTGAGTGGTCTCTGAAAATGCGGCCTCCCCCCCCGGTTCCACGACATGACCAGTCGAAATCACCTCTCCCGAACCGCCACATTCGCCGCACTCATATGGATCAAGACTCACTGGCACCTGCCGGACTTGCGCAAAACTTTCGTAGCGGTAGCTCGCCTCTACCGATTCCAAATCATTCACCGTGAGATGGTTGACCCCCAGAAGGTTGAAATCCTCCGATGCCTCATCTCGCGAAGATTTCGGAATGAGAACCGTTAAATCAACATGCTTTGCAAGGGCTCTTGCAAGCCCCAGACATGCGACTCCCAAGCCACCATTGATGAGAGGGGGGAACTCCCAGCCAAGCTTGAGGACACGCAATCGATTCATGGTTGAGCAAGTATTCGTTGGCCGACCGCCATATGATCGTGCGGCGCGGCGTTATTTTAGCGGTACCAAGCAAGTAACGGGCCAAATTGGCGAGCCATTACCCGCAAGGATGGGTGGAACGTTCAAGGGTGGAGATTCCCACGAAACGAGATCGACCGCAAGCACGTTCGACTCCGGACAGGCAATAACTTGCCCCGTATCCTCGCGATTCACGCTCCCCACTTTGCAAGCTCCTAAATCATCGTAACCACAGAGTTGGCGCTTGGATGTGACCACCCACCCAGACAGACTCCGCCCAACCACAGATATTTCACTACCCCAAACCAACAGACTTTAGACGATTTCAACACCCTGCACCGCTTGTCACCCGTGACTACCGACCACTTTCCATCCCTTAGAATCCAAACGCCTCGGATGCCTCAACTTTTAAAAAAGAACCGCCACTGACCCATGACATTTGAAAAAGGAACCCCTTCCCAACCCTTCGTAAATCCTGTGGATTCCGAAGCCTTCATCCGCGATGCATCGCATTGGATTCAACCACTCCGCAGCGAAATCGGCCGCTACCTGATTGGCCAAAACGATCTCGTTGACCGCCTCCTCATTTCGCTCCTCGTCAAGGGCCACATCCTCCTCGAAGGGGTCCCCGGCCTCGCCAAAACCCTCGCGCTGAAAACCCTGGCCTCACTCGTAAATGCGAAATTCCACCGAATCCAGTTCACCCCAGACATGCTGCCCGCAGACATCGTGGGCACGGAAATCTACGACCCACGCGAAGCCCGCTTCCGCGTGAAACACGGCCCAGTGTTCGCCAATTTCATCCTTGCTGACGAAATCAATCGTGCTCCCGCAAAGGTTCAGAGCGCTCTGCTAGAAGCCATGCAGGAAAAACAAGTGACCATCGGTGAGGAAACCTTCCCGCTGCCCTCACCCTTTTTCGTACTGGCGACCCAAAACCCGCTCGAACAAGAAGGAACCTACCCTCTCCCAGAAGCGCAGTTAGATCGTTTTATGATGAAGGTGGTCATGGGCTACCCGACGGAAGAAGAGGAGCTCCGCGTGCTCGATCTCGCAGGCACGACCGACGAAATGCCAACGCCCACCCCGATCGTCAGCCTGGATGAAATTCAAAAAGCGCGCGCCGTGGTGAACGGCCTTTACCTCGACGATAAAGTCAAACGCTACATCGTGCGCTTGGTCCACGCGACCCGCCGCCCAGACGAATACGGCGTCAAAATCGCACCCTTCATCCGTGTGGGCGCATCACCCCGCGCCACCATCAACCTCGCACTCGCAAGCAGGGCCCACGCATTCCTTCACGGCCGCGCCTACGTTACCCCGCACGATGTGAAAAATGTCGCCCTCGACGTGCTACGCCACCGCGTGACGGTCACCTACGAGGCCGAGGCCGAGGGCCTCAACAGCGACCAAATCGTCACTCGACTTCTCGATGAGTTGCCAGTGCCATGATGAAGCGCAAGGACAAAGCAGACACATCCACTAGCCTTCAAGAAGAGGCCCGCGCCGCAGAAATCCTCGGCCGCGTCCGCCGGATGGAAGTCAGGACAAACCGACTGGTCGACGACTCGCTCGCTGGCCGCTACGCAAGTGTCTTCAAAGGCCGTGGCATGGACTTCGACCGCGTACGGAATTACATGCCCGGCGATGACGTCCGGACGATCGACTGGAACGTCACCGCTCGCACCGGCGAGGCACACGTGAAACTTTTCACCGAAGAACGGGAGCTGACAATTTTACTCATGATCGATGTCAGCGGATCTTCGGATTTCGGCTCCGTGGTTGACTCGAAACGCGAACTCGCCGCGGAAGCTGCCGGAGTCCTTGCCGCCTCAGCAATCCGCAACCGCGACAAGGTCGGCCTTATCCTTTTCAGCGATGATGTCGAACTATACATCCCCCCGGGAAAGGGCCGCATGCACATCATGCGACTGATCCGCGAGACCTTGTATTTCCAACCAGAACAACGTGGCACCAACATCGCGAAGGCATTGGACTTCGCGAACCAAGTCATTCACCGGAAGTCGGTGGTCTTCCTCGTTTCAGACTTCTGCCTCGGCAGCCCATTCGAAGAGCGCCTGAACCTGCTTCGCACGAAACTTCAGGTGACCAACCGCCGCCACGATGTGATCGCCGTGACAGTCACCGACCCCCGTGAAGAATCTCTGCCCGATGTCGGACGCATCTGCATCGAGGACGCAGAAAGCGGCGAAGTCGTGGAAATCGACACCGGCAACGCAAAGGTCCGTGACGCCTACCAAAAACAATCTCGCACCCGCCGTGAACTCACCACCACTCGCATCCGATCCTTGGGAGTCGATCTGCTAGAATTCACCAACGGCGAAAACTGGATGCCCACTCTCATCGGTTTTTTCCGAGGTCGCCGCCAGCGGTCAGGTTGATTTTCTCTAACCATGCCCAAACACCGCCTCATACCCTCATTGCTCGCGATCTGCGCCATCATGACCGCAGCGATGCCGTGCAGCCTGTACGCCCAAGCGCCCGACGCAACGGAGGACATCCGCGGGCCGAAAGCGATGGTAGAAATCCCCGTGCCGCCCAAATCACCCATCGCATGGTGGGCAGGCATTGCCGGAGGCGTCGCCGTGATCGCCCTCACCACCTATTTCTGGAGAAAACATTCACGCAAGAAAACGGCTCCCCGCCCATCCGCCATCGCCTTGAAGTCGCTGATGGAACTGGCAAACACTCGGGATTCTCTCGCCGCAGATGCATTCGCTGAACGCGCAGCGCAGTTAGTTCGCAATTACATCGAGGCACAATTCGGCATCGCTGCCCCACGGCGGACGACTGAGGAATTCCTCCGAGACCTCACCGCAAAAAATCAACTCTCTCTCATTCAGCAAAGCCAGACCCTCCAACCATTTTTAAAATCCTGCGACCTCGCGAAATTCGCAGGGGCTAACCTCGATTTCCATCGTCGAGAGGAACTCATCGAAACGGCACGCGAGTTCGTGCGCTCAACGTCTATCACGCCGACTTCATGACGAACGAGAGTTTCCAATTCGCCCATCCAGGAGTTCTTTTCCTGCTGCTTTTTTTACCCCTACTCGCCATCTGGAAAGGCCGCTGGGGCCAACCAGTCGCGATCAAAATGCCATCCACTGCGGATGCGATCAGCGTTGGTGCACGCCCACGCTCAAAGGCTGGCGGTTTCCTCCCATTCTTCGGATTGATCGCTCTTGGGCTTCTAATCATCGCCCTTGCACGCCCTCGTCTCGGAAAGGGCTCAACCGATATCGAAACCAGCGGAATCGACGTGGTTCTCACACTCGACGTCTCCGGCTCGATGGAAGCACTGGATTTCAAGCTCGATGGACAACCCGCCAACCGACTTGAAGTGGTCAAAAAGGTCGTCGCGAAATTTGTAGGCCAACGCCCTAACGACAAACTTGGCATGGTGGCATTTGCCGGCAGGCCCTACCTTGTGAGCCCACTCACTCTCGACCATGACTTCTTGGCCAAACGCCTCGCCGATGTCAAAATGGGCCAAGTCGAGGACGGCACCGCCATCGGCTCCGCGATCGCATCATCGGTCGACCACTTACGGGACTCCACCGCGAAGTCCCGCATCGTCATTCTCCTGACAGACGGCGTGAATAACGCCGGCGCGATCAATCCGCTCACCTCCGCAGAAGCCGCGAAGGCCCTCGGAATCAAGGTGTACACCATCGGTGCCGGAACCCGTGGGGAAGCCCCCATCCCCGTTCGCGACGGCTTCGGCAGAACCTATTTGCAAACCATGAAGGTCGATATCGATGAGGAAATGCTAGGCAAGGTCGCTTCAGCGACCGGCGCTCAATCCTTTCGAGCCACCGATACCGACTCGCTGGAAAAGATTTACGAGTCGATCAACCAGCTTGAAAAAACGACACGGAAAATGAAGAAGTACCAGCAATACGAGGAGCTCTTCCTCTACTTCCTCGCGCCAGGCCTTGCGCTGCTCCTGCTAGAACTTTTCCTAACACAGACCCGCTTCCGGCGGCTGCCCTAACTGAATCATGGACGACACCGCACTCCATTTCGCTCATCCCCTTTGGATCATCGTCGGCGCCGTCATCTGTGCCGGAGCCGTCGGCTTATTTCTCCGCTTCGACAAGCGCCGGGAGGCAGACTTGGCCAAGTTGATTCACCCACGCTTCCGCCAACGCCTCACCGAAGGATTCTCACCCAAGCGCCGCAACCTCAAACGCGGGCTTTGGTTACTCGCCGTGTTCATGGCCTTCTGCGCAGTCGCACGACCGCAGATGGGCTACGAATGGCGAGAAGTGAAGCGCAAGGGAATCGACATCCTCTTCGCCGTGGACACGTCTCGCAGCATGCTGGCGGATGACCTCACGCCCAACCGCTTGGAACGCGCTCGACTTGGCATCATCGACTTTGTCGCACGGCTCGAGGGTGACCGAGTGGGACTCATCCCGTTCGCCGGAAGCGCCTTCGCCCTTTGCCCACTGACTTTGGACTACGATGCGTTCCGTGAATCCTTGAACGCGCTCAATACCGACCTCATCCCACGCCAAGGCACTGACCTCGCCAGTGCGATCAAGGAGGCAGAACGTCTCTTTAAGGAAAATGGCAACAACCACCGCGTGCTGGTCCTCCTAACCGATGGTGAGGACCTCCAGGGTTCGGTCATCGATGCCGCGAAGGAAGCCGCAAAAAACGGAATGGCCATCTACACGGTGGGTGTCGGAAGCCCTCAGGGTTCCACGATCCCCATCCCCTTGAGAAATGGTGGCACCGATTTCGTCCGCGACCAAAATGGCCAACCCGTCCGGACGACTCTCGATGAAACAACTCTGAAGGAAATCGCTTCGATCAGCAACGCACTTTACGTCCCACTGGGCAAGGGCGCAGAGGGACTCAACACGATCTACAAAGAAAAACTGCGCTTGGTTCCAAAAAGCGAGATGGACCAGCGGCTTGAACGCATACCACTCGAGCGCTTCGAATGGCCACTCGGCGCCACTGTCATGCTTCTCCTTCTTGAATTTTTTATTAGAGACCGTCACCGACCTAAGAAAGATCGCCCACTGCAATCGATTGGGCGCCGAAACAAAGCGGTCTTCAACGTGCCCGCCCTCGTTTTCTTTGGATACATCGCTCTGGTTCCAAAACCCAGCCACGCCGCCGAGGCACCGCCTACGACAATCGATCCGCGCCAATCCTACAACCAAGGAACTGACGCCTATACCAAAAACGATTTTGAAAAGGCTACCGAATCGCTCCGTGCATCCCTGCGCACTCAAGACACTTCCCTCCAGCAGCGCTCATACTATAACCTCGGCAACACGCTCTACCGCAAGGGGCAGGCCGCACTCGAAAAAGATCCGGAATCGGCAATCAAACTTTGGACCGATTCTAGCAAAGCCTATCAAGATGCCCTCGCACTCAACGCAAACGATGAGGATGCGACCTTCAACCAATCACTGGTTGAGAGAAAACTAGAGGAATTGAAGAAGCAGCAAAAACAAGACGACAAAAAGGACGACAAAAAGGACGACAAAAAGGATCAGCAAAAAGATTCAAAAGAAGATTCAAAAGAAGATAACGACGGGAAAGACGGCAACAAAGATCCCAAAGAATCCGAGGAGGAAGACAAAAAGCAGCAAGACTCAAAAGACGCTCAGAAGGATCAGAAGGATCAGAAGGATCAGAAGGACTCCAAAGACTCCAAAGACTCCAAAGACCCCTTATCAAAAGAAGAGCCTTCAACTGAGAAGGATGGTTCAGAAAAACCCGGAGATGAGAAGCAAGAGGCGATGAGCAATGAGCGGGTTGAGAAGCGGGAAATGACTCCAGAGGAAGCCAAGCAACTTTTAGAATCCTTGCGGCAAGACGAGCGCACCGTGATTCCAATTCCTCAACCGCAGCGGACCCGCTTCGCCACTCCTGACAATTCGACCAAAGGCAAAACATGGTAAAAATTGCTTTAACAGAATTCTATAAAATTCTCGCCGCCCTCCTCATCCTCACGGCTTCTGCCATGGCCGCAGAAGTGGATGCGCAGCTCGACCGAGATACCGTAGCAGCTGGAAATGGCGCGATGATGACGCTTCGCATTTCGGGCGGCAGTGCCAACCAACCCGTGGTGCCACCCGTAGAAAACCTCATCATCCAGCCCAATGGTCAGAGCCAGCAATTCCAAATCATCAACGGCCAAGCCACTCGATCAACCTCGTACACCTACGTTGTCGGCTCCCATACTCCGGGCGACTATCAGATCCCTCCCATCGACTTCATGGTGGATGGGAAAAAGATATCAACTCAGCCGCTGAAATTGAAAGTAACTGATGCCGGTGCAGCGGCGGCGCCTGCAGGTGCACCGCAGAATGCACCAGGCTCAACACCGGATGCACCCGCCGATGCCGCCAGCGAGGGCAAGGATCAATTCGGATTTCTCACCGTAGAGCTCGCTGCCAATGAGCGCAAACACGCCTATGTCGGTGAGATTGCACCCGTTAGGATCAAGGCATGGTTACCCGCCGATTCGCGAGCGAATCTCCGCAGCGGCATTCAGCCAGAGAGCCAAGCGTTCACACTTCACAACGTAAGCGGCCAACCGCAGCAGACTCAAGAAATCAAGGATGGCAAACGCCACACGGTCGTGACTTGGTACGGCGGCATTTCGGCCACCAAGGCCGGCAAGTTCCCAGCATCGCTCTCGGTGGATGTCACCGTCGCCATTCGCGATACGGCCGCGCTCAAGCAAACGCGCAGGAGGACAGGTGGGCCGTTTGACGATCCATTTTTTGACTCGGTGTTCGACCAAATGAACACACCGATGATCCAGAAAGACATCACACTAAAGTCGGACGATCAGGAAATTGAGATTCGCCCGCTACCCACGGAGGGGCGACCTGAAGGATTCACCGGCGCCGTTGGTAACTTCAAATTCGATAGCACTCGCATCCCCGCCGACTGGAAAAATGGGGAGCCACAGCAGGTCTCGGCAGTCCTCAGCGGAACCGGTAATTTCGCTCTCATGAATGCCCCTGATCTCGCACCCTCTGATGCTTGGAAATGCTATCCGGCCAAGGGTGAATTCAGCGGAGGAGATGCGGCATCATTCTCTGGCAGCAAGAGTTTCAACTTCAGTGCCGTGCCTCGGAAGAGTGGCGCACAGGAAGCCGCACTCACCTTCAGCTTTTTCGATCCTTCCGCCGGAGCCTATCAGACGCTAACCAGTGATTCTCAGAAAATTCAGGTGACTGGCGAGGCCATCATCGAAGAAAAGCCGGCGACCGCTCCCGAGCCGCCGCAGCCGGAGAAAAAGACCGAAGACATCGCCCAGCAACATCTCAAACTGTCAGCAGTTCGCTCGCTGGCCCCACTGGTTTCGCAACCTCTCTTTCAGAACCTGCTCATTCTATCAGGCGGGCTTTGTCTCATGGGCCAATTGCTCAGCTGGCTGCGTCAGCGCCGAAATGACCCAGCGCGACGCGCAGCTACCACCCTCGAGAAGTCGACCCGTGAGGCACTTGAACTCGCAGCAGCTCGTGCCACCTCCGGAGACGTCGAGGGTTTCTTCGCCGCAGCCAGACTTGCGCTCCAGTACCGCTTAGGCGCGCTTTGGAGCAAGCCGCCACAGGCCATCACCCTCACGGAAATCCATTCCCACCTTCCGAGCGACTCACCCGTCACCCGCTTCTTCATCGCGGCGGATCGCAACCAATACCATCGCGAGGGGTCAACGGGATTCCTGCCCGAATGGCGCACGCTTCTCGATGATGCCATCGCCTCACTCAACCCATCCACCCGCTGACATGAGCCGAAATTTTCTCATCAGCCTCCTCGTCCTAGTGGTAGGAACCGCGTCTTCGCTCGCTGGAGACTTCGCAGAGGCAAACCAACGATTTCAAGAAGGAGACTTCGCGGGTGCGGCGTCTGCATATGAGCAAATCCTCGCCGTGGAGGGACCTCGGGCCAACGTGTACTACAACCTCGGAAATAGCCACTTCCGCCTTGGTAAATTCGGCCCTGCCATTCTTGCCTACGAACGTGCACGAGTCCTAACCCCTCGCGACCGCGACCTAAAAACCAACCTCGCACGCGCTCGCAAGGATGCGGCCGTGACAGACGAATCCCAACTCGACCCAAGAATCAACGCGGTCGTGAGCGCACTCAGCCCCAATGAATGGTCGTGGCTCCTCGCAAGCACAGCACTTGCCATCGGCGCCCTAACGATGGTCGGTGGCGTCATCCGGCTCCCGCTCCACTGGACTCGGCGAGCCGTGGGGCTCTCACTCTTCTGCATCGCGCTCAGCGCCTCCGCACTCTACCTGCGCCGCACCGAATCAACCCGCGGCGTCGTCCTCTCCGACACCACGGCCATTCGCATTTCGCCCTTCGAACAAGCGGAGTCGATTGCCACCCTGAGCCCCGGCCAAATCATCCAAATCGGTGCCCAGCAATCCGGTTTTCACTACGTTGAATCGCCCAACTCAGGGCTGCGCGGCTGGGTGGCCGATCGAGATTTTTCCGCAGTGATTCCCCATCAACCTTGAATGGGCGCTGTCGGCAAAATTTGGAACTTCGTTTCTTGCCCTGAGAAAGAGAGCATAGCCACCCCACGATGAATTTCCGAGTCAACTGCGGATTGCGCTACACCCTAAGGGATCCAGCCACCTTCCTCTTTTCCATCCAATGCATGGAAATGGGAGCACAGCGCCTCCTCAAGGAATCATTGAAATTCAGCCCGTCGCTTGCCGCCCAAGAGTTCCGCAACTCCGGCAATGAAACTCGCTTTTCACGCATCACGACTGCGGATGAAGGAAATCTGGAGGTCTCCTACGATGCCGACGTCCAGATCTATCCGCAGCTAGTACCACTCGAAACCATCGTATCCAACCAACTTAAAGATCTCTCCCCCGAGGTCATCCCGTTGCTCTTTCCGAGCCGATATTGCCAGTCCGATCGACTCCGCCAGCCTGCGTACGAATTATTCGGCCACCTCACAGAATCCTACGAAATCGCATTGGCCATTCGTGACTGGCTCGCCTCAAACATCGAATACGTGAGCGGCAGCTCGGGGGAAAATTGCTCGGCGGTTGATACCCTGGACCGGCGCGAAGGCGTCTGTCGGGACTTCGCCCACCTCGGCATTGCGTTCTGTCGAGCGCTCAATGTGCCCGCGCGCTACGCATCCTTCTACGCTTACCAACTCAATCCTCAGGATTTCCACGCCTGCTTCGAGGCCTTCATCGGCGGAGCGTGGTACACCTTCGACCCCACCGGACTCGCCCCTCTCAATGGTCTCATCCGAATCGCCAACGGCCGCGATGCCGCAGATACCGCCGTCTGCACGATTTTTGGCAATCCCGAACTCACGTTGAGCTGGGTCACCTGTTCCTGTCTCGATGCCGATTTTGTCCCGCTCACCCAAGCGGATCTGACCGAGCGCCATGCGGCGATCACCCTCGCATGAGCATTTCCCCCCGTAACGCGCATCCCCCCCAGCGCACATGCATTTTAGCGTTCCGTAGGTTCGAACTGAACCCCGCGATCGACGTGTGCTCCCGCGGCTACGGTTGCGTGCTCTAGGACTTTAGGGCGTAACCGCCAAACGCTCTGAGCTGATTTCTCGCTCAAACAAAAATCCATTTTCCTTGTAGGTCTTGAGCCGGAAGTGAGTGGCAGTGGAGATCACCCCATCGAGCGAGCTCAGTTTTTCCGAGACGAAGCGTGCCACCTCGCGGAGGTCGCCACCTTCCACCACCACCATGAGATCGTAGCCGCCGCTCGCAAGATAACAGGAAACGACCTGATTAAATCGAGCAATCCGCATGGCAAGTCGGTCAAATCCACCCCCGCGCTCGGGCGTGACCTTCACCTCGATGAATGCAGAAACCGTGGTGTCACCGATCGCCTCTGGATTGATCACCGCGTGATGACCCAAAATCGTGCCATCCGCTTCCCAGCCAGCGATGAGTCCTGCCACCATGGCGGGCTCCAGACTCAGCAGATCTGCGAGTTCTTGGTTCGTGAAACGAGCCTTACGACGAAGAAGTTGGAGCAATGGATCGGATGACATGGTTTGAAATTGAGATTTATCGAGTGGCAAGTCGAGTCTTACCTCCGCACCGCAAGCGCTCAACCCCAAACTCACCCTCGATCAGTCACCCAGGCAAATTCCCACCGCTTTGGCGGCCAGCACCAACTCGCTTTGTGGCTCAACGAGGCGCAATTGATTGACCGCATCCTCGATCGGCACGGAATCCACGTGATACGATTGATAGCTCACCATCCGGCCAAATGAACCCGCTTCTGCGAGTTTCACCGCCATCACTCCGAAGCGCATGCCCAAGATCCGATCCAATGCAGTGGGCGCCCCGCCCCGCTGAAGATGGCCCAAGGTGCAGGCACGAGTCTCCTTGCCCGTCAGTTCCTGAAGCTTCGCCGCCACTCGGTCGCCGATGCCACCCAGTCGGAATTCGCCGCCCTCATTGGAATCCAGCGTTACCAAATCGCCATCCGGCATCCGAGCCCCCTCCGCCACCACCACCAGGGTGCTATGGTATCCTTGGGCATCTCGCTGGTTGATGAAGTCACGAACCTTTTCCAACGAAAACGGCATCTCGGGAATGAGGACTACGTTAGCACCACCCGCGATGCCACCCCACAAAGCGATCCAACCTGCGTGCCGCCCCATGACTTCCAAAACCATCACCCGCTTGTGACTTTCCCCCGTGGTATGCAAGCGGTCGAGCGCATCGACTACCGTTGAAACCGCACTATCAAAGCCGAACGTAAACGCCGTGGCGCTGAGGTCGTTATCGATCGTCTTCGGCACGCCGATGATCGGCCATCCTTCGCGGTAAAGTTGCAGCCCGGTGGTCAACGACCCATCCCCGCCCACAATGACGAGAGCCCCCACGCCAAGGTCATCCATCGTCTGCTTGGCCCTTGCGACAATCTCATTCGGCACCTCGGCGATGTCGCCCTTACCGACCTTTGCCGCAAAGTGCCCTTTGTTCGTCGAGCCCAGAATCGTGCCGCCCATTTTCAGAATGCCGATGGTATCTTTCGGCCGTAGCACCGTGAAATTCCCAGGTGGCAAGAGCCCTTCGAAGCCGTCACGGAACCCGATCACCTCCCAACCCAGCTGGTCCGCCGCTCCCACAACCCCGTGGATCACCGCGTTCAGGCCGGGGCAATCCCCTCCACTATTAAGAATACCGATTTTCATGAAATTGAATGAACCCGCCGCGTCGGCCCATCAGAGCGGCATCGGCATGCTGAGGATTTCCTGCTCCCGTTTGAGCACCTGCGCCCCCGAACCCAGCCATGCGTCGTAAATCGACCAGCCTTGGCGGATGAGCCCGCGGGCCCGATTGAAACGGTCCGGATTATTCAAAACCACCACCATGATCCGGCGTGGCGTCGCGCCTTTGCTGCCGTCTGGCTTGGTCCGGACGAGTGGCTGGCGATCCATGCAGACCGAGACGCAGGGTCCGGCTGCAGGCGTGGTGCCCGTTTTCACTCCGAGAATCCCTAGCTCGCCGATCAGCTCGTTCGAGTTTTTGATCAGAAAACCCCGCTTTCCGCTGGAGGTGAACACGCTGATGTTCCGATCTTGCTGGCGGACGATGAAATTGAATGCATTGCGCTTCATCGCGTATGCCGAGAGCCGAACCATGTCCGCCGCCGTTGAAAACGCGCGCGATCCCGGACGATCCAACCCATGAGGAAAGCCAAACCGCGTCTGGGTCATGGCCAGCGCCTTGGCGAGCTGATTCATTTCTCCGACAAACGTCGAGATTGAGTCGCCATTTTTCCCACGGCGGCTGAGGATTTCCCGCCCCACGTGATCCGCAATGCTGAAGGCGGCGAGATTGTCCGATCCCAACAAAGCGGAATACAACGCATCGCGCAGGGTCAACTGATCGCCGGGCTGCAAATTCATGGGATTCGGCCCACCGATCAGCGTGACCGTCTGCGGAACCGTGATCTTGGTCGTCGCGATGTCAGCACCGGTCGCGGTCGCCCAATCCACCGCAACCACCGCAGTGCCGATGATGTTGAGACTCGCCACAGGCCGCTTCACCGTCGCGTTGCTCGCAAGGAGGATTTTCCCCGAGTAGGCCTCCACCACCATCACACTCTCCGGAGCCTGAGCAAACAAGGGAGAGGACAGTAAAATGGCGATGAGCGAAAGTGCTTTGAGTATCTTATAATTCTTCATGACCAGCAAGGGTCGCAGATTACCCCGCTGGCTTCACAACTCAACTCCAAACAGGACAAGTCACACCAATCGCGGCGCAATCCATCCAGAAAATGCCCGAAGCCGGCGGATCTGAAACTTTTTCCTCGTCCTATGACCCGCCTCTCCCCCACGCTCCCACCGCAATGCTCAAGGCTGGAATCGTAGGACTACCCAACGTCGGAAAATCGACACTCTTTAACGCGGTGACCCGCACCCGCAAGGCGGAGGCTGCCAATTATCCATTCTGCACGATCGACCCAAACGTCGGCATCGTCAGCGTGCCAGACCCACGTCTCGCCGTGCTTTCGAAAATCTCGGGATCACAGAAATTGGTCCCCACCGCGATCGAGTTCGTCGACATCGCCGGCTTGGTCAAAGGCGCATCAGAAGGCGCAGGCCTCGGCAACCAGTTCCTTGCCAACATCCGCGAAACCGACGCCATCGTGCAAGTCGTCCGCTGCTTTGAAAACGACGACATCATCCACGAACTCGGCACAGTCGATCCCATCCGTGACATCGAAATCATCAACTCCGAGTTGATCCTCGCCGACATGGCGTCACTCGAAAAACGTCGCCAATCTCGCGAGAAAAAGGCCAAAGGCGGCGACAAGGAAGCCAAAAAGGAAGTCGAACTCATCGACGTCATCCTCCCTCACCTCGACCAAGGAAATCCCGCGCTGACCATCGAATTCAGCGAGGACGACCAAGCAATCGTCCGTGAGTTTTTCCTGCTTTCGTCCAAGAAAACCATCTACGCCTGCAATGTCGCCGAGGACGAATTGGCGGCCGCCATCGAAAACCCAGACTCGAACGCCCAAGTCGCCCGCGTCCGGAAATTTGCCGCCGAACACAGCGGGTCTGAGGCCGTCGTGATCTCCGCCCGCATCGAGGAGGAACTCAGCGAAATGCCGCCCGAAGAGGCCGACGAATTTCTCGCCGACATGGGCGTGACCGACTCCGGAGTCTCAAGTCTCATTCGTGCAGTCTATCATCTCTTAGGCCTCCGCACCTACCTCACGACCGGCGTCCAAGAGACCCGCGCCTGGACGATCATCGCCGGTGATAAGGCTCCCGCCGCTGCCGGCGTGATTCACTCGGATTTCGAGCGCGGCTTCATCGCCGCAGAAGTCGTCCACTACGACGACCTCGTCGCCGCAGGAAATAAAGCTGCCGCCAAAGTCGCCGGCAAGGTCCGCATCGAGGGCAAGGAGTACGTCGTCAAAGATGGCGACGTCGTGGAATTCCGGTTCAACGTGTAACGCGAAAAACCCACCACCCAGCGAAAAATCACCCGGCTTGCACTCCGCCGGATGGGCCGCCAATCCTCGATCCGCCCCATGTCTGACTCCTTCGTCCACCTTCATCTTCACACCGAGTTTTCGCTACTCGACGGGATGATCCGCACCAAGGATCTCGCCAAACGCGCCAGTGAGCTCGGCATGCCCGCCGTGGCCATGACCGACCACGGAAATCTCTACGGGGCCATCAAATTCTATCAAGACTGCCACAAAGTCGGCGTCAAGCCGATCCTCGGATGCGAAATTTACCTCGCTCCAGGCTCGATGGAGGACAAACGCGAGGTCGTAGGCCGCAAGCGCGCGACCCACATGACGCTCCTCGCAGAAACCAACGAGGGCTGGAATAACCTCAGCAAGCTGGTTTCCAAAGGCAACCTCGAAGGGCTTTACTACGGGAAACCCCGCGTCGACCACGAGACACTCCGCGAGTTTTCCAAAGGGCTCATCTGTCTAACCGGATGCATCTCGGGACCCGTCAACGAGTGGCTCCGCGCCGGCGACGAGGAGAAAGCTCGCGAGACACTCATCGAAATCGTCGGCATCTATGGCAAGGACAACACCTACGTGGAGATCCACAACCATGGCCTCGAACCCCAGCGCCTCGTCACCCCCTCACTCCTCAAATTTGCCAACGAACTCGGCTTGAAGGTGGTCGCCGCGAATGATGTCCATTTCCTCAACAAATTTGACCACGAGGCCCACGACGTGATGATCTGCATCGGCACCGGTCACCTCGTGATCGACGAGAACCGGATGCATTACTCGCCAGAAGTCTACTTCAAGACGGCAGAACAAATGCGCGAGATCTTCGCCGATGTGCCCGGCGCTTGTGATGCCACCCTCGAAATCGCCGAGCGCTGTAACGTCACGATCACGCTCGACTCGACGAGCTCCGAGAAGTACCCGCAATTCGGCACACCCGATGGCAGCCCGCGCGAGGAGTACCTCATGAAGGTCTGCCGTGACGGCCTCGTGAAGCGCTATGGCGCCGAACGCGCCGCATCACCCGAAATTGCCGACCGCCTGAAATACGAGGTCGATACCATCAACCAACTCGGCTTCGCCTCGTACTTCCTCATCACCGCCGACTTCATCCAGTGGGCGCGTGATCATGACATCCCTGTCGGCCCGGGTCGGGGCTCTGCTGCAGGCTCGCTCGCCTCATACGCCATGGGCATCACCGACATCTGCCCGATGCGTTTCGGCCTGTTGTTCGAGCGATTCCTCAACCCGGAACGCGTGAGCCCACCCGACGTCGACATCGACTTCTGCCAAAGCCGCCGCACGGAGGTGATCGCCTACGTCCGGAAAAAATACGGCGAGCGCAGCGTTTCCCACATCATCACCTACGGAAAACTCGGCGCAAAAAGCGTCCTGCGAGACGTCTGCCGCGTGATGGGGATTTCTTACGGCGAGGGCGATCGCATCGCGAAAATGATCGAGGCGAAACCGGATACGAAGCTCCAAGCCGAGTACGACGCCAAGCCCGAACTAAAGGAACTCATCGAGAGCAGCAGCACCTACCAACAACTTTGGAGCTACGCGACCAAGCTTGAAGGACTCGCCCGAAACGTCGGGGTTCACGCAGCCGGCGTTGTGATTGGAGACCGCCCGCTCGACGAGCACGTCCCACTCACCCGTGGAAATGAAGGGGAAGTCGTTACCCAATACGACATGAAAGCCATCACCGACGTGGGCCTCCTCAAGATGGATTTCCTCGGACTGAAGAACCTCACCGTGATTCATGAGGCGGTCCAAAACATCCGCAAACACACGCCGGAATTTTCGATCGAGTCGGTCTCACTCGAGGATTGGAAGACCTTTGAACTGCTCAACCGCGGTGAAACGATGGGCGTGTTCCAGCTAGAATCAGGCGGCATGGTCGAAACGTGCCGCAAATATGCCATCGAGAAAATCGACGACATCATCGACCTTCTCGCCGTCTACCGCCCCGGCGCGATGCAATTCATCGACCAAATGCTCGATGTGAAAAAGGGCCGCGCGCGGGCGATGTACGAACACCCGCTGCTAGAACAAGTCTGCGGCGACACGTTCGGCGTGATGATCTATCAGGAACAGGTTCAGAATGCCGCGAAGGTCCTCGCAGGCTATTCACTCGGTGGTGCCGACCTCCTGCGTCGGGCGATGGGCAAGAAGGACCCGGTGGAGATGGAGAAGCAGCGGGCGAAATTCGTCGAAGGCGCAGAAAAAACCAACAACATCGGCAAGAAGCTCGCGGACCAAATCTTCGACAAGATCGCGATGTTCGCCGGCTACGGATTCAACAAATCCCACTCCGCCTGCTACGGCCACATCTCGTACTGGACTGCCTATCTCAAGGCAAACCACTCAGTCGAGTTCATGGCCGCACTGCTTTCAAACGAAATTCACAACACCGACAAGATCGGCGTCTTTGTTTCGGAGTGCCACCGGATGGGACTGGAAATTCTCCCGCCCAATCTCAATGCCTCCCATCTCAGGTTCTCACCCGAAGTCACCCCGAACGGTGCCAAGGGCGTTCGCTACGGCCTTGCTGCCATCAAAAACTGCGGTGAGGGCGCGATGGCCATCGCCATCGAGGAACGCGAGAAAAACGGTTCATTCACCTCGCTCGATGATTTTGCCTCACGGCTCGATTCGAAGGTGGTCAACAAACGCATCCTCGAAAATCTCGTAAAAGCAGGCGCACTCGATTGGACCAATGATACCCGCGCCGGCATGTTCGCACGGCTCGAACAAGTCGTAGCCTCGGCATCTTCCGCGCAACGCGACCGCGCCTCAGGCCAAGTTTCCATGTTTGATTCGATGGACTTCGCCTCACCCGCAGCCAAGTCCAAATCCAAGCGCTCCTCAGAACCGACCATCGAAGAGTGGAGCAAAGATGAACGCCTCACCCATGAAAAAGAACTGCTAGGGTTCTATGTCACTGGTCACCCGCTCGACAAATTCCGCAAGGTGATCGATTCAAACAAGTACCGCAGGCTCGGGCTGATGGATGACCTCGATTTATCCAATCCGCGCGAACGATTTCCTTTTGCCGGCATGGTCCGCTCGCTCGATGCGAAGACCACCAAGACAGGCAAGCCGTTCGGCGTGTTGGTGCTTGAGGATTTCACCGGCAGCAGCGAAATCATGCTCTGGGGCGAGACCTTTGTTCCAGCTCGCGATGCCGGCTTGTTGGAACCTGGCAAAATCATCCGGCTCAAAGGCAACATCCAAGTCGACGAGCGCACGGGCGGCAGGCGCATCACCGGCTACGAGCTCGCCGAGCTCAAACCCAAGCGGACAGCCGCGAATCAAAACGGCCCACTCGAGCTCACGCTCTGGACGACCCGTCACAGCGATCGCGATCTCCTGGAAATCAAACTCGCGCTCACCCAACATCCGGGCCCCACCCCGGTACTCCTCCATTTCCAGAACAGCGCCGGCCGCAGAGTCACGGTCGCCGCAGGCGAAAACTTTCAGGTGCAACGCAGTGACGACCTCGAAGAAGCGCTTGGCCGCTGGCTTGAGGAGTAAAGCCAACCGAACCGCTCATCCACGGAGTGCGTCCAGCGCATCCAACACGCCCCGCTCTAACACCGGACGCGCGGCACTCTCCCAGCCCTCCGGCGCTTGGGGAAGATTGACCCAACTACGGCAACCACCGTACTTCGCCTCGTAGGGAAATTCCCAAGGCTCCGCAAGCTCGCGAACTTCAGCCAATGCAACGTGGATACTCCCAGCCGCCATGCCCTTACCTTCCCAATCAAACCGATCTCTCACCGTTTGCTCAGAATACACATGATGAGATTCCAAGGCCGCGACCTTTTCCCAATCGGTCAAGGTCACCGCCCACCGCGCTTTCACCTGATGCGTGATGCAGATGCGATCACCAGGTTGCCACTCGGGCATCACCTTCACCTCGCCCTCACGCACATGCTCGGCGATGGCATGAAACCGTGTGGGAAATAGAAAAAACGATTCGTGCGCGAAGGAAAATCCCTGCCGACCCTCGTGGATTCCACCCTTGCGGAGGAGGATCGCTTGCCTGCCCGATGCAAGCGCATCGCAAACCACTTGCCACTCTTTGAATCCGATCGGCGTACTCATTCGGAGTTCTGAGCCTGCCTTATCCAAGGTCATCCGCCGTCACCGAGGTCTGCTCGCGCGATCCCAGAATCCCAGCCTGCCGAATGACGCGGTCTGGCGTGGGGTCAAAACGATAACTATGGCAGTTCGGGCAGAGGGCAGCACCACTCCCGATAATCGAATCGCACCCTTCGCAAACTTTATAGCTGGAAGGTTGCGCTGCAATCTTTGCAGCGGCGGCGGCGCGATCGGATTTTGAGGATTCAGCCATGGGAAAAATAAAAAAAGCGGCACCGATTTGCACGGCCCGCTTGTTTCGTAGATTGATTTGAAACCAGCTAAAAGGCCAATTAAGCGATACCGGCCAATGCCTTGGCAGTCTTGCTTTTCAGGTTCGCCGCCTTATTCGGGTGAATCAAGTTGCGCTTCGCAGCTTTGTCCACCACCGAGGAAAATGCAGAGCTCGCCTCAGCGGCTGCGGATTTATCGCCAGAAGCAATCGCAACGAGCGCCTTCTTGCGAAGCGTCTTCATGCGGCTTTTTTCAGCACGATTACGCTCGGTCCGGACTACGGTTTGACGTGCGCGCTTGATTGAAGATTTGTGGTTAGCCATGGTTGTATTTGAAAAAATCAGTCGCTTGTGGGCGGGCGGGGGAAAATAGGAGTTTGAGCGCAGGTGTCAAGCTCATGTTTCAGAGAATATCACCTGTTTGCGAGAATTGCCCGTTTTCCCGCTGGAGGCCGACGCCTGATTGACACTGCCTGTCTTGATGGAATCGCGAATCACAAAGACATCCGCTCCCTTGCCAACCTTATTAAAAAGCTCCGCCACATCCTTGCTAGCCATGCGAATGCAGCCAAAGGAAGCAGGAGATCCCAAACGATTTTCCTCAGGCGTGCCGTGGATGTAGATGGTCCTACCAAAGGCATTCCGGTTGCGAGATTCCTTCCCCTTCAGCCAAAGAATCCGAGTGACCACCGGGTCTCGCCCCGGAGCATTCGGCTTGAGCACTTCGCCCGTGGGCCGCCGACTTTTGAATACACTGCCGATCGCCGCACTCCCGCCGATCTTTTGAGCGACTTGCATACGCCCGAGCGGGGTGCAATTGCTGCCAGGACGATCCCCCAGCCCGAATTTCGAGGTAGAAATCTTGTAGGACTTCAGCGGCACTCCATCGCAAACCAGCAACATCTTCTGATCCTTCACGCTCACAATCATCTTGTTGCGAGCATCATAGCCGAAAGCCAACCCGTTTGAACCACAACTCGTAAGGCCAACCAACGCCATAACCCCAAGGGACGCGAGAAAGAGGAATTGGAGCGCTTTCGACTGAAGGATCGGCATTAGGGCAAATTTTGATCAATGATTGGTACGATGCGCTCTTCCGATCCAGTTGGCAGCATCCGGACAAGTGAGCAAAGCGAGGTGTAAAAGAAGCCAACCGGGAATGGCAGTAACAGGATGGCCGAAGACCAGTTTGCCTTCATCGCGGCCTCCACGACCACGAACAAAAAGAAGAAACCAAACAGCAACTCCACGAAGGGCGTGAGGGTCTTCATTGCCTTGTAGCTGCTCTTTTTCCAATCGTTGCGCCTGGTCTGGCCGATCCCGTACTTCGGAGTACGGATGAATGCTGACTGATGATTGAAAAGGGCTTCGAGAACTGCTTTGGCATTGCTGATGGACATTCCAATGCCCAACGCCAAAAGCAATGGCAGATAGGGAATTTCTTTCCACCAAGAACCAGGCCGCAGCGCTTTCTGCGCCACCATGTAGAATACAATCACCGAAACCGACGCAAAAAAGAAGATCGGAACGTTGATGATGTAGGTCGTCATCGCCCCAAAGTCAGGCTGAAACTGCTGGTTCGGATAAATCAAAAAGCAGAGGCATATCAGCAAAAGATAGGCAAAATTCGAGGTGAGGTGCGCCGTCGCCTCCATCTTGATGAAAAGCGGCACGTCGCTCCGCCAAATTGCCGGAAGTACCTTCTTGCACACTTGGATCGAGCCTTTGGTCCAACGATGCTGCTGGCTCTTGAAGCCATTCATGTCGACCGGCAGCTCCGCTGGAGTCTCGACCTCATTGAGAAACACAAAACGCCAACCCTTGAGTTGAGCGCGATAACTGAGATCCATGTCCTCAGTGAGGGTATCATGCTCCCACCCGCCCGCATCGGTGATGCAGGATTTTCTCCAAATCCCGCCCGTGCCATTGAAGGTGAAAAATCGGCCAGAGCGGTTGCGCGCGGTCTGCTCCAACTCGAGGTGACCATCCAAAAACATCGCCTGAATCCGCGTCAAAACGTTGAATGTCCGATTGAGGTGGCCCCAGCGGGTCTGGATCATGCCGATCTGATCATCGGAAAAATAATGGATCGTCTCCTGAAGCAGGTCCGGATTCGGGACGAAATCCGCATCGAGGATCAGAAGGTACTCACCCTTCGCAAAGTGGGTGCCATTTTCAAGCGCACCAGCCTTGTAGCCCGTGCGATCCGTCCGGTGAAGGTGCTCAGCGTCAAATCCACGGGCCTTCAACCGCTCAATCCCAGCCCGGCAAATCTCCACCGTCTCATCGGTCGAATCATCCAAAAGCTGGATCTGCAGTTTATCCTGCGGGTAATCCAACGCCGCCACCGACGCCAAAAGACGGTCAACGACGTACATTTCATTGAAAACCGGCAACTGGACCGTCACCAGCGGCAACTCTGCAAACAAGCTCTTCGGCGTCGGATGCTTCCGCGAGTGCTTCAAATAAAGAAAAACGATGGTCAATCGGTGCGACCCATACCCCGCAAGCCCGATGAGGACTACGATGTAAGAGGCATACCAAAAAGGTGAGGTCCAATCCATAAAGGCAGGTGAATCGATGAGAAAGCGGAGGCACCGAGCCCATCCATGCAGGGAATTTTATCCCCTGTCTGGCACTCGCTGGCTGGCAATTAACCGAAAGGTCGTTGCCAACTAGCAGAGCGTTGCAGGAAGCCCCCCCAGCGTCAAGCCCCAAGCTGGAGCCCCAATCGCCCGCATGACCCGATGAAAAACGCCTCAAAGGGTGGCTTCTAGCGGTTAGAACATCGACTGAGCGCTCGGTACCACCCTGTTTAGGAAATGGTCGTTTTTATAGATTGCCGCAACCCAACCAAACGCCTCACCGGACGCATTGAGGAAAACACTGCTGCGCCAGGCTATCACCAGAAAACTTTAATCGCTTGACTCACAACTTGACTCACACTTGACTTAGCACCGTGGCCTACGAACCGCAATTCACGATCAGCACTCGCCTGCTTTCGCTGGTGGAGATGATCGCGGCCTTACGCGAGCGGATTCTCGGGGCGGCGGTGGAGCTTTCTTGGATTCCGGCGCTACAAAAGGACACCCGCACCCGCAACGGCCATGCCTCCACCGCCATAGAGGGTAATCCATTGACCCTGGAACAGGTGCGGGCGCTCGAGGAGGGGCGGGAACTGGTCGCCTCCGACACGAGATCCACCCGAGAGGTGCTGAATTATTTCGCGGGGCTACGCTACGTGGAAAAGCACGCCAAGAAGAAAGCCATCCGTCACGAAGACCTGTTTGAGCTCCACCAAATTTTGGCAGACAGCGTGATGGATCAGGGGACGGCCGGGTGTTATCGGACGATTCAGGTCAGGGTGGGCAATCATTTCCCGCCCGCCGCAGCAGATGTCTCGGGGCTGATGTTTGAGCTGCTGGAATGGTGGAACAATCAATCCACGGAGTTGTCTCCCGTACTGAGTTCCGCAATTTTGCACTACCAGTTCGAGAACATCCATCCCTTCGCCGATGGCAATGGCAGAACGGGTCGAGCGCTGGCGCTATGGGAGCTCTACCGACGCGGATTCGATAGCCATCACATTTTCTCCGTGGATGAATACTACTGGGAAGACCGCCCAGGCTACTACGCCGCATTGGATGCCGTGCGAGTGGCAGGCGAGGATCTCACCGGTTGGCTGGAGTACTGTGCCGAAGGCGTGAGGCAGACCTTGGAGCAAGTCTGGCTGCGGGTGCAGGCCTACAACGTGAAATCAACCGAGAAACTGGTGCTGCGTCCTAGGCAGGAGTTGCTTCTAAAGCTACTGCGCGACCACGGGAGCATGACGCCCGCCGAACTTTGGGCTAAGCTTGCGGTTTCCAGGCAAGGGGCGATGGATTTGCTCCGTCCGCTTTTGGAAGCCGGACTAGTGGAAAAGATCGGCGGCAAAAAAACCGGACGGTACTCACTCAAACAAACAAAACCAGAGTCGAGCACCTCCACGAAGTTCCCGTAGGATTTTAGAAATTTCTAATCTACTAGAATCTATCACCGCTTGCGGATCCTACCGCAGACCTCAAGAACACCCCAATGCCACCTTCAAAAACGGCGCGGTGCGCGAGGTCTTGGACTGGGCGACTTTTTCCGGCGGGCCTTGGGCGATGATCTTCCCTCCGCCCTCGCCTGCCTCCGGGCCGATGTCGAGGATCCAGTCTGCCTCGGCGGCCACGGCCATGTGGTGCTCGATCACCACCACGGTGTGCCCTTCATCGACGAGGCGGTGAAGGACATCGATGAGCCGCTGCACATCTTCAAGATGGAGACCGACCGTTGGCTCTTCGATGAGATAGAGGTTCCGCTGGGTCAGAGCGGCATTGTTGAGAGTCGCACGAGTGCCGCGGCCCTTGGTCAGCTCAGAGACCAACTTGATACGCTGCGCCTCACCCCCCGAAAGCGTGGGCGATGGCTGGCCAAGCTGGAGGTATCCAAGCCCCGTGTCTGCCATCAACTTCAACGGATGCGCGATGCGCGGTTGGGACTCGAAAAACGCGGATGCGTCATCGATCGTCATGGCGAGGATTTGACCGATGTTTTTCTGGCGGAAGGTCACCTCCAAGGTTGCGGGGTTGTAGCGCTGGCCATTGCAAGATTCGCAATGAACCCAGGTGCTCGGCAGAAAATCCATTTCGAGCTTCACACGGCCGTTGCCCTTGCACTCCGGGCATCTTCCGCCTTCGGTGTTGAAGGAAAACCGCGAGGCCTCGAAGCCACGCATGCGCGCATCCGGCAACTGAGCAAACAACTCGCGAATGTGATCAAACACCTTCACATAGGTCGCCGGACAGGAACGTGAGGTCTTCCCGATCGGCGACTGATCAACCTCGAAGCAGGCCTTGATCTGCTTCTCCCCCGTGGTCTTTCCGAAAGGCAAGCGGGCCTTCTTCACTCGGGTCGTCTTCGCCTCGTTGCGGAAAAGCTCAGCAATGCACGCATGCATCAACGATGATTTCCCCGAGCCGGAGATCCCTGTTAGTACGGTGAGCCTGCCCAGCGGAATGGCCACATCAATACTCTTAAGATTGTTGGCACGGCAATCCGCGAGAGTGATGTGAGCGTGCCCCTTGGGGACCGCACGGCGCGAGCCACGGATCGGATGATGCATCACGGCGGTGAGCGCCCGATACGTCGGCGACTTGGTGAGATCAAACCCAGCAGAATTCACAGTCTTCGCAGACTTCGCGGCGGAAGTCTTCGCCTTCGCCTTCCCTTGCGGGATCTTCGGGGGCTTGCCTTGGTAAACGATCTCGCCACCAAGCCGGCCAGCACCTGGCCCAAGATCGATCAAATGATCTGCCGCAGCGATCGTATCCTCGTCGTGTTCCACAATGATGAGCGAATTACCTTGGTCGCGGAGAGCAATCAACGTCTTCAGCAACGCAGCGTTGTCGCGGGGATGCAGGCCGATCGTCGGCTCATCGAGAACGTAAAGCACGCCGCGTAAATTCGAGCCCAACTGAGCGGCTAGCCGGATCCGCTGGGATTCTCCACCGGAGAGCGTGTTGCCCGAACGATCGAGCTGCAAGTAACCTAGCCCCACCTCACCGAGAAACGCCAAGCGCTGCCGGATTTCCGGCAAAATGTCGCGCGCAATCAAATGCTCTCGAGAACCCGTGAAGGCGATTTTCTCGAAATGCTTCGATGCTGCATCGATCGATAAACTCCCAAGGTCTGCCACCGGCGTGCCCTTGAGTTGCACCGCCGAGGCCGTCGGATTGAGTCGAGATCCATGGCACTCCGAGCACACGGTCAACTCGACCTCATCCATGCGGTCCATCGCGCGATCGGCATCCAACTCCGCTGCTAACACCGAGTCGAAGCTGGCAACGTCGAGATGCTGGCGGCGCTTTGGCACCCGCCCGTGACCGCGACACTCCGTGCACCAACCATGCGGGGAGTTGAATGAAAAAAGCCGAGGATCAAGCTCCTCAAACGATTGACGGCACGACGGGCAACTCGACTCGGTCGAAAGCAGGATGAATTTTTTATCCGAAGTGAAAAGTCTCACCATCCCCTTGCCAATGATGAGTGCCCGCTCAAGCACTGCCTGAAGTTGCTGCCCACCCGTCTTTGCAATCTCGGCGACAACCACGTCGATGTCATGTTCCTTAAATCGTTCCAAGCGCACGAAGCCCTCAGCGGATTTGAACTGCCGGTCGACGAGCAAGGTTGAAAAACCCTGCTTGAGTGCCCATTCGGCAATCTCGTTGTGATAGCCTTTTTTCCCACGAATGATCGGCGCTAACAGCGTCACAGCGCCTTTTTTCAAGTGCCCACGGATGGTGTTCTCTATCGCTGCTAGAGATTGACGCTCCACCGGCACCTGACAATCCGGGCAATACAGTGTGCCTAACTTTGAATAGAGCAAACGGATGAAATTCCACAGCTCGGTCACCGTGGCCACCGTGGATTTTCCGCCGCCCTGTGAGACTCGCTGCTCGATCGCAACTGTTGGCGGAAGCCCTGCAAGTTGGTCGATCTCCGGTTTTTCTAGCTGCTCCGCAAATTGCCGCGCGTAAGCCGACATCGAGTCAAGAAACCGACGCTGCCCCTCAGCAAAAAGAATATCGAACGCGAGCGTCGACTTGCCCGAACCCGAGAGACCGGAAATGACCACCAACTGATCCCGCGGAATGTCGAGTGAGATATTCTTGAGGTTGTGATGACGAGCGCCGCGAAGGGTGATCGAAGATTGAATGGCATTAGGCCGTTTGGAAGGTGGCGCATGACGCTCGATCAACCGACTGGCATGAGGTGCATCTACAGCCAAAACCTGCTTGAGGAAATGCGCCGTCGGAGTGCCGGTTAGAGCAACGGCTTCGGGTGGTCCACTGGCCACGAGCTTGCCTCCATGCATGCCCGCCTCCGGGCCGAGATCGAGAATCCAGTCAGCCGATTTGATCACATCGAGGTTATGCTCAATCACCAAAAGCGAGTGCCCTGAATCCACCAACTTTTGGAACACACCTAGCAGGTTCTCGATGTCTGAGAAATGCAAGCCGGTCGTCGGCTCATCAAGAATAAGCAACTTTCGCGGAGAAGTTGCCGACTGCACATTTGCTGCAAGAAGTTGGCAAAGTTTGAGCCGCTGCGCCTCACCTCCCGAAAGCGTGTTGAGTGGCTGACCCAGCCTGAGGTACCCCAGTCCAACCTGAAGAAGCGGGTCCAAGGCCGCATGGATCTGCTCAATCAGCCGAATTTCTTTCTTGGCGAGAGATGCATCGTTCACAAAAAACACTACCGCTTCAGAAACCGTTAAATCGAGTACATCGGCAATCGATTTCCCACGGTAAGTATAGTCGAGGGTCGATGACTTGTAGCGCCTGCCATCGCAATCTGGACAGGTAACATACAGATCAGAGAGGAACTGCATCTCCACCTTTTCAAATCCATTGCCCGCACAACGGTCACAACGCCCATCGCCCGCATTGAATGAGAAAAAACCGGGCTTGAGCGCGGCAGACTTGCCACTATCGGTGTCACAAAAAAGTTGCCGGATCGGATCGAATGCACCGAGAAAAACTGCTGGAGTCGAGCGCGGGGTGCGAGCCACCGCCGTCTGATCCACCAACTCCACTCCACCAAGGTGCTGGGCGCCTTTGAGGTCATGAATCGGCGCGGCATCACCCTCGACTTCTTGGCCAAGTTTCCTCGCAAGATTCAGATAGAGGACATCGTGTGCAAACGTCGATTTACCCGATCCAGAAACTCCAGTTAGAACCGTGAAAAGGCCAAGCGGAATCTCAACATCCAACTTCTTGAGGTTGTGCCGCGAGGCTCCCTTGATGGAGAGCATTTGCTTACTCGGCTTGCGGCGCGTCGCGGGAATGGCGATCGAACGCTGGCCCGTGATCCATGGCAAGGTGCCTGTGGTGTGCTTGGAAGCTTTAGAATTAGGCGAGCCCTGATAGATGAGTGTGCCGCCAAATGAACCCGCACCAGGGCCGATGTCGACGAGATGATCGGCAGCCTGCATCACCGTTTGCTCATGCTCGACGACCACCAAGGTGTTCCCCTTGTCGCGAAGATCGTGCATGACGCCCACGAGGCGATCGATGTCGCGCGGGTGGAGTCCCACCGTGGGTTCGTCTAACACGAAGAGCGTACCCGTAAGCGCCGCGCCGAGGCAGGTGGTGAGATTCACCCGCTCCACTTCCCCGCCGGAAAGCGTACGGGTCGCGCGGTCGAGTGTGAGATAACCGAGACCCACCTGATCGAGATAAAAGAGCCGCGAGGTGATTTCGGTGAGTACCAGATCGAGCGTGGGGTCCACCGCTTTCGCCGAGGCGCGCCGGTCATCGTTGAGCTTTGAGAACCACGGCAGGAGTTCCGAGATCGCAAGCGCACCCACCTCTGGAACCGTCTTGCCATTTACTTTGAAGCAAAGCGCTTGCGGTTGCAGGCGCTTTCCCCGGCAGGTCGAGCACGCCGTGTAAGAGCGAAACCTCGATAGAAAAATGCGAACATGCATCTTGTATGCCTTCGTCTCCATCCAATCAAAAAACCCCTTCACCCCATACCATTCGCCCGATTCCCAAATGCTCTCAAGCTCCTCGGGCGATAGATCACCGGCTCTACGGTCTCCGTAGTAGATCCACTCCTGCTCGTCTTCGGATAGATCTTCAAATGGACAACGAATATCCACACCGTGTTCACGGCAGTTGCGAATGAGGTCGCGCTGGCATTCATCGCCGCGCTCGCCTTGGAATGGCTTGATGGCTCCCTGCGCGATCGAAAGCGACTTGTCGGGGACCGCCTTTTCCAAATCGATTCCGATGATTCGGCCGAACCCACGGCATTTCGGACAGGCCCCGACCGGCGAATTGAACGAAAAGAGCGCTGCCGTCGGAGGACGCAGGGTGAAGCCGGTTTTCGGATTCGTCCAACTGGTGGAGAACGCCTGAGAAAGCGGCGAACCCGCTTGTTTGGAACCCGCCGCATCAACCGCGTGGATTGCCGCATGGCCCTTGCCAAGCGTGAAGGCCGCTTCTAACGCCTCAAGCAAGCGAGACTGGGTTGGCTTAGAAACCGTGAGGCGGTCTTGGAGAACCTGAACGGAGCCTGAAAGGCGGCCCACTCCCGCCTGGGGAACCTCGTCCGTGCGATGCACCTGACCCGCCACGATGACTCGGAGATAGCCTTGCGCATTGAGAAACGGAAACAACTCATCCGCCGACGTGCCATGCGGTACCGGAATCGGGAAAGTCACATGAACTTGCTTTCCCGCTAGATTTCCATGCGCCCACGCTGCGGCGGACTCAGGAGAATCTGGCTGGATGACCTCACCCGTTTTCGGATCGTAGCCGATCGCAAGACGGGCAAAAAGCAACTTCAAGTAGTCATTGATCTCCGTGAGCGTACCGACGGTCGATCGCGTCGTGCGCACGTGGTTTTTCTGCTCGATCGCGATGGCTGGCGGAATGCCATCGATCTGATCCACCGCCGGCTTGTCCATGCGGTCAAAAAACTGGCGGACGTAAGGCGAGAAAGTCTCCACGTATCGGCGCTGACCTTCGGCATAGAGCGTGTGAAATGCCAACGACGACTTCCCAGAGCCCGAGGGGCCCGTGACCACCGTGAGCTTGCCGAGTGGGATATCCAGGTCAAAACCTTGGAGGTTGTGTTGGCGACACCCCTTGAGCGAAATCACGGGTTGCGACGAGAGCGGATTCGATTTCTTGACTGCTTTAGGCACGCCGCAGATTAAGCAAGAATGGGCAGTCCGCCAGAGGAACCATGCGCATCACTGCAAATTCGGCTCATTTCAGACAGGGCAAATTAGCAGCCTGCCTTGCCCTTTTTGACACGCCCCCGTAATCGCCGCTTAAGCCTCCGTAATCGACGCTTAAGCTTCCGTAATCGACACTTAGGCCTCCGTAATCGCAACTTAGATCTCCGCCCCCGCTTGAGTGCTGGGAAAAAGAAGTCGCCATTTCAGCTTTCTGCTTTCCGAATTTCCGCTTTACCCCAAATCCGCATTCCAACTGCGAATGCCACCCAAGGACTTCAAAGCGCGGCGGCGGAGGCTACCGCAGACCCTGACGGAAACGGCATTTCCAACGCCCCCGAATGCATCCTCGGCGGCCACCGAGAATGCACCTCTCGGACTAAAACTGCAAAAACTCCTCAACCACCGCCGGCGGGCTGTTTGCTAGCCGCAACACTCAATCAGCACTGACAAACTTAAAGTCACGGAAATACACCGATCCAACTTTACCTTCGGGGGTGTCGTAGAGAACCACCACGTAGTTGCCCGCACCACCGATCGGGATTGGACTGATGGCGACACCGTTCACCTTGGCAGGTGCATATCCCTCCGAGTAGTTCAAGGGCAGCTCAGCGATTGCCAAGCGCTTTACGTTTGCCGATGCAAATTTGCCACTTTCATCCTGCAAATCCACTTTGATCTCAAGGTTGGCTGAAACCGAGACAAAGGTAGCCAAGCGGCCTGTTTGGACTTCATTCTGCTTCAACCGTAAGATCTGGATTCGAAAATAGGCCGGACGCTTATCGCTCGCAGGAACTTTCTCTGAGAAGGGAATCAACGTGACTGTCTGATCCTTTTCGAGGACGACGGTCGTGGATCCATCCTCAAGTCCCTCTTTCTTAATGACCACCTTGTGGGCGCCAGCGCGCAACCCCATCCCACCCGTCGCATCCCCAAGTTTGTATCCTTCGGGGCGCATGTCATCGCCATCGATCATCAATTGAATTTTGCCAGATCCTTCAGCAACTCCATTCACCAAACGGATAAACCCAGTGGGGTTCGCTGGTTTATCTTGTTGCGCTAAGGAAACCGAAATCGTCGCCCCAAGCGCCAGCAATGTCTTAAAAATCGTTTTCATTAAGTGTGGTGATTTTAAATTTAGTATTATCAATTGATCCATTCGTATTGCGAACTCCCGGATCGACAAAAATCGTGTAGGACTTGCGAATTTCTCCTAGGATTTCGGGCGTCGTGGTAGTCGCTAAGGTCGGTGCAACCGCTTGGCCAATGACCCAAACTCTAAAATTGCGCGATCGAACTGTCGATGACTCAAAAACGCGCCCAAACAACTCTTCTGCAGCAGCATCCGACCACTGAAGCCGGGTGATATTCGGAGTGCCACTACTCGTATAAGTCGGATAGAGAAACGGATTCCCAAAAACCAATTTCCCATCAGGATTCAACACCGAGGCGAGTTCCGAAGGTGATACAAATGGCCGTCCTCCCTCGATGGCTTTGGCCACCACATCCGCTTCCTTGGTCAACGTGGGTGCCGAAAGCGATACAGACGTGGTGGGTGGTGCGAAGGTGGTCGATGAATGGGTCTCGGAAGTTCTTCTCGCCAGCCTAGGATCGGATGCGAGTAGGCCTACGGCCATCGCTCGGAGGGTATCCGTGGAGGCAGTGTTGATGTTGATATGACCCTCAATTCTGACAACCGCCCCCTCACGATCCGCACTTACCCCTGAACGCGACTTCCCCGCATGAAAAAGATCCAGCAATCGAGCTGCGTGGGTTCCTGGCATGCTTGCCGGAGCATGCCTCGCGGGCTGATCAAAATTTGGATGCTCGGGCCGACCGATCCGCAGCGTATTACCACCGCCGTAGAAGGTCGAAGCAGCATTGCTCACTTCGACCGAAGGCCAAGAAACACGGCTGGATGGCATAGTACCCGTGAGCAGCGTGCTTGAATCCGAAGCACTGTCGTAGGTCGGGAGAAACATGATCGGATCGAAGACTCGACCGAGCTCGGTGGCACTGTAAAAGCGACCTCGGTTTGAGAGGAAAGTAGGGGTATCGCCTTCCACCCCAGGGGTCACATCGGAATATAAAGTCGTAGGATCATAGTTATCCAATACTGGCGAAAGCGGCGACCATACACTGACTGCGACATCATGCCCCCCATCTGGCCATTCCGATGGAAGCACCCGTCCGTAAACGCTGGATTGCCCAGAGCCATTCTTATAGATGGTAAAATTTCGAATATTTCTCCGATTCGGACTGATGTTACTGGGATAGGAATTACTCGAGAGTGGATACGAGGCCTCACGCAAATAGAGGGCCTGCCTCGAATCCCCCATGTTATTTTTATAGTTATTGTTTGTATTATAGATTCCGTAGCTGTGCCCTGGAATATTCGCCTTCCCCGCTTGCCTTGGTGTGTTCGTGGTAATATCTGTGGTCTCCCTAAGCAGCTTATCAGTGCGATCGACTTCTTTATTGTTCCACATCATGCTGATCGCCGAAGCCCCCAGGGGTTCTTCGATCGAAAATTGGCTTTGGAGCCTTAGTGACGAAGGCCCCGCATCCATTGTATAATTACCAGTGAGCGCCTTATAGAACTTGTATTGGTTCGGTTGCAAATCGCAGGGAATCGCCGCGGACCAGTAGCGGCCACCCACGTTGGAGAGAGCTGGCGTAACAGAAGCCATCAGTGAGGGATCGTCGAAGCGAATGCCCTCTATGCCACTTCCGATATTAGAAAGCCTCAACCCATTTTCATAGGAAACCCTGGCATTTCCCGTGACTCGGACGTTCGTGTGATTCCAGAGTTCGACGAACTGAATCATCTGCCACAGGAGAACATTCCTGTTGTTTCTAACGGTCTTCCCAAGATATTTGATGTGCAAAATCACCTCGCTTATCAAAGGATAGGCATCGAGTCCCCGGTAGGCATTCCCACCCATGATCGAGGGGGAGCTGACAGTAGGCTCAGTGTCCGCGTCCGCATAATCAATTGCGTTGGCCGCGAGTGTTTTCAAGTAGTTGTCTGGAAATCCACCTTTTCGGCTCTCGAAGTCAGGCAGACCTGCATTCATCCAGGCCGCCATTTCATCGACCGCGTTTGCCGCTGGCTTCGCCAACAAGGCATTCAAATTTACTTTGGGCTTACCCGTGACGGAAGCATCGATCCCCTTTGCGAACGGCACAAGCGGCTGCTCATCGTAGGGCATGACCGATGCCGTTAGGTTTTCTTCGACCGAGCGTGCAAGTTGCGATACGAGACGCCCATCGGCACCGCGAGTCAGTGGCGGGACGATCCCCGCAGCGGCGAGCGTAGAGTCCGGAGAAACGAGCAACTTGCGCCCCTCGATGATCGTCTTGTCGAGGCTCGAGTTGTCGGTGACGGTGACAGTCGGATCCAACGCATAAAGTGCAATTTGATCTAAGGGTGGCTCAGCATCCCTTCCATTGGTGCCAACCTTCGATTCCTCTGCGTTTAACCCTGGGGCTGGAAATTTTGCGGACGTTGACGTATCCCCCGCTTTCCAGCCGTAGCGTTTGTGAGCCCCACCGGTATCCTTCATGTTACCCGCAGTTCCTGCATCGACGCGCCCTTGCAAGTCCTCAACCCAGTAGGCGTAACGCGAAACCACCTTGCCTGCCGAGTCCTTGATGTTGACCCAACTCACCTTGGTGGAATCAAACCATGGCAGCGTGTCGAGTTGTTTGGGAGCGGCTCCGATGAGCGAGCTGGAATCCGGAGCCTTGAGTGGGCTTCCTGCAGCGGGTTTTGCAGGGAGGCTCTCCGTGCTAAACATCGGCACGTAGCGATAACTCACCGCATTCCCTCCGCCTGAGCCCCGCGCGAGGTAGAGGTAGGGGCTTGGGGTTTTGGTCGCTCCCACAGCTGCGGTACCGGGATCTTGCAAAACCAAAAAATCGTCATTGGCGGCCTCAGTGGTGAGGATGCCGCGGACCTCGTTGAGACCCGCGATGGCAGCGAGTCCAGCCCGTTGGCGATCGGCAAAGGCACGCGCAGTGTTCCTTTCAATTCCGACCACGATCAGAATCCCGACGGCGAGAATCAACAGAGCACCCACGACCACGAGGATCGCCGGCAAGGTGAACCCATTGGCCTGTCGGGACGCGGAAGATTTAGATCGATGGTCGGTTTCCAAAACGTAGAGATGTCGAGTAGACTTCGAGGTTTTTGTTACGGCTTGCCAAACTGGGCGAGCCGATGAGATTCGCTTTGACAAAGTCATCCCAGTCACTGGATGTCTTCAGTTTGCCAACCAATTCGCGGCGAGCAACGACTAACTTGATGTCCAGCGCCTCGGGGCCGGTGGTGTCATTCTTTACCCAATCGATCCATCTGCCAGCAGCATCACGAGCCCTTGGGCGAGCCTCAAAGGAGACGACCCCGAAGGCAATGGGTTCGTCCACCGCGACCTGCGGCTTATCGTCCACCGCGACCTGCGGCTTAAAGAGCTCTGCCACTGCAGGCGGAATGCTGGCGGGTGCTCGAAGCGCCGCGAAGACATCTTTGCTCTCGCGAAAGCCGCGCATGAGACAGCGGACGGTTTTTCCACCTATCGGCAGGTCTTTAAAGTAATAATTCACCGCGCAGAGGTCACCAATCCGCCCTGCATCCGTCTGGGCCTGGGCCGGTTGCAGACTGAGAAATCCAAGGTCATCGAACGGCCGAGGACTCTCGCTCGCGTACTTTTCGACGAGGGTATCCTTGTGAAAGTTGGCAGTCGCGAGGTCCGAGGCTATCTGGGTGATGAACGCACGAGCCTCGCGTTCACTCGCCACATTGCCACCAAGCCTTTCATAGCCATCGCCCGAACTCCGGAGCATCGTCGCTGCCACGATCAAAATCACCGAGCCAATCGCCATGGAGAACATCAGCTCCATGAGGGTAAATCCAGCAGATGAACGATGATTTCCTCTCATGGAATGCGCGAATAAAAATCGAGTTTCTGCCGTTTCGCGGCAGGTGCCGCGGATGGATATTCCAGCGATATCTTCGCAGAAAGCATGGGAACTGGCCCCGTGACCACCGTCGGAGCAACAGCACTGAGCGTGGCCACATAACGGACTTCTTGACCGCCGAGCTGCTTGAGCCCTGCGTCATAGAGGCTCTTGCTGACCTTGCCGATCACCTTGCCTTCCCGAGAAAATGCTAGGGCCCAAACCTCGCCGGTGGGAGGGAACGCTTGCGCCACCGCAGTGGTCGTAAAAAATTCAGGCTTGGCATCGCGGGATGCTGCAATCTCATTCACGCAAATCGGCACAATCCACGTGCTTCGAGTCTCCGCCTCCGAGTCCAATCCACTGCTGCCGGACTTCGCCAATGCCCCAAAAACCACCGGAATCGCCACGGCTAGAACGCCCATCGCGATCACTGCCTCAATCAGTGACACGCCGCGGTTCTTAGGTGATGCCAGTGGAAAAATTTTCATCCGTCAATGCGGTAAGGGCGCGCCACGACACGCCCAACTTGTAAACGGTTTTCTGCAATGGTTCGCTGTGAACCTCGCAAGTTGGCGACGGCCTTGCGCGGGCTGCCACGATATCCACCCTCAGCGATCCGCATGGCGATTGCTGGCTGAACAACCGCCGTCGGATCTACCGGACAACAAAGTCGACCACGCGTGTTGAACGCGATGAAGTGGACTTTTGCGCTGAGATTTTTCGCCCCCCCGTAGGTCAGCGTCACCTCCGGTTGGTCGATTGGATTCATCACGCCACCGACACTTCCTGCAAGCAGCACGATGCCCGTCTCTAGGATTTGCCAACGACTGACTTGGACACCCGTCAGCGCGGTGGGCGATGAAACGCCATCAGGCCACTCTGGGATTTTGAAAAGGCCAAGCCGGCATCTCTCGTCGTCCCCAGGAAGGTCACCCGGCTCCGCGACCGCCAACACCACGCAGGACCTTGAGGTGATCGCGAGCGTACGCGCCTGTTCGATCAACCCGGCAAGAAGATCCGAACTGGTCTTGCGAGATTGCACCCCCGTGCCCGCCAAGAGGCTAATCCCTGCCGTCAGCAAAATCACCGTGATGGCAATCACGGCCAACATCTCAACGAGCGAGAAGCCCGCCTCTCTGCTGGCATGACTGACTTTTGAATGCAAAATCACGAAATTATGGGGAAGCCCCCCGTGAGTTGAGTGCAGAACTCATGCCAACACGAAGCGATATCGACGATGAAAGCGCAGATATTTTACTCCCCAACATGGCGATTGTGACGAAACTGTCATAAACACCGAAAGCCAAAACCTCAGTGGACCTCAAAGAATCGTCACTTTGCCCTGACGTCGTACCAAAAATGGTCGGCGGCTTCCCGGTCGGTGCCTAGGAAGACCTTGCGCACGAAGCGGGGATTCCAAAAAAGATAGGCATCGCCAAATTGATCAAATTTCCGGCATGACGTCACCAGCGGAGTCCGAACCAAGGTCCCCCACGAGCGCCCGGTTTTGCGGCCATGTGCTTTCAACCGCTGCGCGAAATCAATGTCCTCGACCGAAACCAAGCGCGGATCGAAACCACCGATCGCGTCAAAATCCCGCTTACAACACCAAAACAATCCGAAACTGACCCCCGTAAAGGCAAGGTAAGGTAAGATCGACAGCCCACTTGCGACGATGCCCAGTGACCACCGTTCCGGCAAGACGACCGCGCCACCGCCAATGACACGCCCCGAATCGAGGCGCTTGAGAATCTCGACAAAACTGTCCGGGTGCATCCGACTGTCGGCATCACAAGTGACGAGCACCTCGCCTCTAGCCGCTGCCGCACCGGCATTGCGGATGATCGAGAGGTTCTTGGCATCCTCGCGGACGATCGCACAGCCATGATCCCGCGCGATTTGCTCGGTCTCATCGCTGCAGCGATTGAGGATTACAATGATCTCCACCCCGCCAGCAACGCGCTCCGACGCCCGCCCCACCGCAGCGAGGCAACTTGGTAAAAACGCAGCCTCATTGTGCGCCGGGATGATGAGCGAGATCCGAGGACTCATGGCTCCTCCTTCTGCCGCTTGCGCAGGCCTCCATCGAGCAACCCTTGGAGTAAACCATTTACCTCCTTAATAACCTTTTCGCTTTGCTCATTCGCCTCGGCACTGTCTTCGCCCGCTGTTGGCGAGGACCCGCCGAGGATGGACTGGGCAAATTTGATCACTTTTTCTCCGCTCTTGGGTAATTGCTCAAACATCCGGATGCCTGCCGCGGCGACGAGTCGGTCGGTCAGGTCCTCCTTGGGGTTGTCCACGGTGCCAGTGATGCGAAGCGAGGTCCACAAAAGCCCACGCTCTCCCGGCACGAAGACCTCGGATTCCGCCCCGGGAATGGTCGCAAGCGTGCCAGGTGCAATCCCCAGCCGAAATGATCCATCCAGTTGGTTCCCGCGGATTTGAATCCCCCCCTCCAGCCGCACCAGCCCTTCACTTGCAATCACGAGCTTGGTGAGTTTGAGCTCATCCTTTTGCCACTGCCAGTCGGTTTGAGCGTCACTCAGGGTAAGAACTCTGAACCGCCGCGTATCGGCATAAGCCGCCATGGCATCAAGGATCGGCAGGGCCGTCAGCACCCCATTCTGAACCACCAGATGACCACTCGCACGCATCCCCCCCGCACGACCTCCGCGCTGATCGACGATAAAATTGGAACGCACGTCGCCAGACAACCGCTTGGCCCAGTTCTCATTCAATAAATTCTCACACTTGATCCCAGTGATGTCTCCCTGCATGGAAAATTTTTCCGCTTCCATGTCCCACTCGCCGCTCGACTGGATCCGCCCAGAACCCCAGACTCCCATGGTTAAATCGGTTAGGAAAACTTGTTGGTCCTGATAACTCAGCCGAACTTGGTCCAATGATAACTCTGGGGCCTTTTCAAAAGGCAACCGAATCGTGCCACCCATGGCTTGCGCGCGATACGCATGCTTCGCACCGGCTTGGGTGACTCGCAACTCCACACCAGCCACAGTCGCCACGCCCGCATCGAGGGCCGCACGAACCACCAATTTCCCGACATTGATCCCCTGAAGTTCGACTTCACTGGGCAGCCATGGGGAACGCTTTACCGGTGGCGCGCCAAACAGATTTGGCATCACCGGCTTTCCCTCAATTGCCATGGATTTCCTCGCGTCAATGGCCAGCTCCAACTGACGGACGCTCGATTCCCGAATCTGCCAGACGCCTCTCCGCACCTCACCCAAACCCACCTCGGTTCGCAAATCATCCGCACGCAACGCCGTGACCCAACCCGCACCCTTCGCTTCAAACCCATCGGTATCGACCGCCAATCCATCCCAACGAAATGGCGCGAATTCGCCACTCACCCCCGCAGTTTTACTAACTTCTGCCGATAAAAATTGCCGGAACGCATCACTCCGCAAATAGCTCCGCAGCATCCCATAGCCTACACCTAATAGAACCAGTGAGAGCACCACGAACCACGCAAATCCCCTACCAAGCCAACGGTTTCCACCCGACTTC
Source organism: Akkermansiaceae bacterium (assembly GCA_029866215.1). GTDB lineage: Bacteria > Verrucomicrobiota > Verrucomicrobiia > Verrucomicrobiales > Akkermansiaceae > Luteolibacter. The sequence continues at coordinate 3,701 of JARWZU010000011.1, read as the reverse complement.
TTGTGTCTTCTGGCCCTACGATTCATTCACGTCAACCTAGCGTGCGGCAGGACGGAAGCAAGCGGAAGAAACCGCCCGCCAATCAGCACCCATCAACGCCTGCGCGACTGTTCTTCGATGAAAATCTCGGCCAGCCGGTAGCAACGTCGCGAGAGTTCCTTGGCATCGTTGTCACCAATCAACGCAACCCCCTCCTCGCCGATCTCTGCCAAATAAATTTTCCAAGCCATCTTGGTCAGCAACTCAGGGTCAATCTTGGGACGATGCGGCGAAGGCTGCTGGGCCACCTGCTGCGGTGCCGGGCGCTGGCGTTGCTCTTGGCCCGACTCGGCCGATTTGACCTCCACGGGCAATGCGACTGCCGCCGAAGATCCCTCACCATGAGCCGCGCTTGCTTGGTTCGGCGCGCCACCCGACTGCCCCTTGCCCTTGCGGCGGCGGCGTTTCCGTTTGCCACCCTCGGACGTCGAAGACGCACCGCCTGCCGACTCCGCCTCGGGCTCAGGCCAGTCACTTGGACTCGCTGACGCGCTCGCTTCCGTCTGACTCGGGGCAGACTCACTCGCCGGCTCAACCCGACGCTTCGGCGCTGGCGGAAATGGAATGCTCGCTGGCTCAGGGACCACATCTGCAGCAGCTTCCACCTTTGCCACTTTTTTCGGCCGCGGCGTTGCCACCTTGCGGGCACGAGGGGAGGCACCCTTCGCAGGGGCGGCGGAATCATCGGCGGGACTTGCTTTCTCTTTGCTCATATCGGTGATGAAATGAAAACCCACCCAATGGATTCAAGTCGAGCACATTCAGCCCCCCAATGCGCGCCGCTTGTTGCCTCGCAGCCAAGAAAATGATTGGTGAACGGCCTGCCGTGGTCGAACGGCGCTCACGGATCGGTGACTGGGAGATCGATACGGTCCACGGGACGACAAAGGCCGGAATACTCACCATTGTGGAGAGGTGTAGTGGCCTCGTTCGCATTGGAAAGCTCAAGCGGATTATCAAGGAGCAGACCGAGAAGCGGACCATCAAATTGCTTAAAAGGGAAAAAGATCGAACCAAAACCATCACCTCTGACAATGGCGGCGAATTACATAGATACCGCCGGATAGAGAAGGCCTTGGAAACGAATATCTACTTTGCATTACCCCATCACGCATAGGAACGAGGGACCAACGAGAACACCAATGGCTTAATCAGACAATATCTACCAAAGGGAATGCCGCTTGATGATCTGGCGCAGTCTACATGCACCCGAATTACCAAAACACTCAACAATCGACCCAGGAAACGCCTCGGATTCAAGACTCCGAACGAGATATACTATCAATTACCTGTTGTCGCACTTCAACCTTGAAACTATTCGTCTTTTATTAGTCGAAGTAGATCCATTCACGTGTTGAGCTGCTGAAGTCATAGCCATCCATCATCCCTGCCTCATCCCAATACTCGAATCTGAATGTATTCTGGGTTGAGGAGTAACCGCCGGACTCTCGGAGAACCTTCGGTATCGATGAAATGCCCAGCTCCTCTAGTGTCGATGGATAGGTGCCGTTCTTGTGGTGATATTCGTCGAGGAAAGGAACAGTCGCTTCAACGAACTGCCTCACCTTGCGAATCTCCCAGTAATGAATCAGCGAACCCGTCCCGAAAGATAGGATCAGGCCTCCGCCGATCATCGCTGAGATGGTCGAGGTCTTGCGCCATCCAGGGGGTATTCCACCGCTGCGCTTCAAGCCGATCATGAGCCAGAGAACCAAAAATAGTGTCAATGGGCCTCCGATGTAGAGAAACGCGCTCATAACGATAATCGCGTGTCCCAAGCTTCCTTGAGCTAGGATGCCGGACAGTAGTGCGAGCGCGAAGACGGTGATCGCGAAAGTCTTCATTTCTTGGCAGAACGATGAGCGCATGCACCACTACCAGCGGCGGCGCACGTCGATCACGGGGTTAGTGTTGTAATTACGGGAAACCATCGAAACAGGGCGGCTAGTAGTGGCTGTCATGACGCGGCTTGTTCTTCATCTATTGATATTTGACGCGGGAAAAGTGTATCCGCATGTGAATCCACTTCGCCGCATCTTGGGTCAGAGGAAAACTACGCTCCAGTTCAAGCTGATCACTCGGAATCCGGTATTTATTGGATCGAACGGAAACATAATCGAAGCCATCCAGACTACCCATGTAAAGATGGTTGAAACCTATCTCGTCTTCAGGATGACTCAGTATCTCACTCTCGACAAATTCGTAGCGATTCACCTCCTTCGCTTTGGATGGGCTTGGAATTTTCTTCGAGGCTGAGGTGGCTTCTGGCGTAGGCACTTGTTCAGAGCTCTTGGGCTGGCATGACATGAAAATCAGGCTGGTCAGCAGAAGCGTGAGGTATGGTGGGATCTTCATTTCTTTGGAGAACGATGAGCACATGCACGGCGGGAATGGAAGTCTGGATTCAAAGAATGACGTTACCCGCCGTTGGATGCGCCGGCTTGTTCGACAAGTTTGATCACCTCTAAAAGTCGCGCCACTGCCCCTTCGATCGAAGGAGTAAATCCTTTTGTATCCAAAGCGCTTAATGCTTGATTCTCGCCCTTTAATGTTTCGGTTGATCCGTCCGTGTAGGGTCGCTTCGTCCTAAGCGATTCGTGGGAGACAGACATTCCTGCTCTTACTACGAAAAGTTTCTCTCCATCGGAAGAATAAATCAGCCCTTGGAGTGTCCAGTAAAGGTCCTCGTTTTTTAGTGAGTGGTCACCTGGGCCTTGAGTATATTGAGCCATGTAGCTAAAGCCCTTAAACCCGGCGTTCGAATGACTTGCTACCTGACCGAAGATGTATCGTGAACTGTTCGCGCCCGGGAGTAGCGGTGTGTTCTCATTAGTAGGTGATGCGCCTGACTTGACCAGCTTGTGAACTTGGTTTGAAAACAGGCTTAGTGATGGGTATGCACCGAAGAAATTGACAACCGTTGCATCTTTGAGAGGCGTAATATCGACCCAGAGTCCATCCGGATACCTGAATCTAGAATGCTCGGGCCCAGTGCTACTTTTCTCATAGGATGTGACTGTGTGCTCAAGCGTTCGAGGTATCGTGACACGTTCAGCAGCGTTCATTTCGCCTCCCAGCGCGAGGCCACCAACGGAAGCGAAAACAATCATAGTGAGGAATTGCATTTGTGTCGAACTTGTTGTTTACCTACAAAAGTGGAGGAGATATCCACCCACTTTATAGTTTCCACCTTTGTAAATCAACGTGCGGCCAAGCCAACGAAAAAATTGCAGCTTCACGTGAATGATTGAGTGCAAATCGACGGATCTGAAGATTTACGCGCTTAAAAGCGGCATATTTTACAAGATGTTGAGGATTGGAGATTGGGGATCAAAACACCTCTCCGGATCTCTCTGCGACCTCCCCTTCTATGCATTTCGATTCAAAACTCACCACTTCAATCGGCTTTCCAGCGGCACAGCGGACGGATTCCGCTGCTCCATAGGGAAGAGGGAAGCTGCAAAGCTGGCGGCAGATCAATTTCCGCAAGTGGCTGGAGTTAGCTGATTTACGCCGGGGCGGCGTGCGGTTTTACACGCACCTAGGGTGAGTTTACACATACCTCGTGCCGTTTTGTGCAAACCTAGAGGCCCATTTACACGCACCTTGGGCCGTTCTGTACGAACCTTGGCATCAACTCGCATGGACCTTGAGCCGTTCTG
>JARWZU010000028.1 GCA_029866215.1 Akkermansiaceae bacterium | reverse complement strand
CTTCAGCTCAAGGAAGATCCCAACGCGCCGATCTTTTTCTGGCCGTCGCGCTTGGATCCCGTGCAGAAGGGGCCGCAATTGCTCACGGACATTCTCTATCAACTGGTTTCCGACTATTGGGACCGCGACCTTCAAGTGGTCATCGTGGCCAATGGACCGCACCAGCAATGGATCGATCGGATCGTCAGCGCGTTTGATCTGAGGGGGCGGGTAGCGATCGTCGACTTCGAGGAACGCTTGTCGCGGCTCGCGTATGCAGGGTCGGATTTCATGTTGATGCCGTCGTTGTTTGAGCCATGCGGGCTGCCGCAGATGACGTCTCCACTCTATGGCTCGCTGCCGGTGGTTCATTCGACAGGTGGGCTTTACGATACGATTCACCCCTTGGATGTCGAAGGGTCGACGGGCAATGGATTCCGCTTCGATCACTACAACGCAGATGCTTTCCGATGGGCGATCGATCAAGCGATGGCGTTTTACGCATTGCCTGATGAGGTCCGTGAGCGGGAGATCCGCAGGATCATGATTGAGAGTGAGCGTGAGTTCAGTCACCAAGAGGTGGCTCGGCGTTACATCAACATCTATGAGGAAATGTTGGCGCGTCCACTTGTGGAAAAAGAGTCCGGTGAGTTCATCAAGGCGATCGCCAAGAGCGTGCCGAAAATTCACAGTTAGAATCGATTCCTCGGGGTCAGCTACTGTTGAGCAATGCTGCTCGGTTTTGATCCAGGCAGGTCGTTCGGCCGGCAGATGATAATGCCTGCATGTTTCGTTCCGCCGCTCAAGTAATCGCTGATTGGGCGGTCAATGATCACCTTGCGGCCCTTGTCATGGTCTGAGGTGGCGTGGGTGAAATAGGCTCGGTTGTTGATGCGAATGATCATCCCGACGTGAGACGTGTAGCTGTCTTTCTCGCTCGTGGTGATCGCGCAAATGTCGCCATTTTTGAGGTATTTCTCGGCGGTGCGCACCTTGGATTTTGGGATATGATAGACGGGTAGGTTTGAGACCATGGCCTCGATTTTCCCCATCGGTTCAATGAGAGCGGGGTTGGATCGTAGGTAGCGGTATGCCTTCCATTGCACCGTCATTTCACGGATCTCGCGTTGGAGTCTCTCGGCGCCTGGGATTTGGGCGGTGATGTTTGAAGCGTAGCCTCGGCGCTGGTTGTCGTGGAATACCTCCTCGAGCTGGTGCATGCGGCTGAGGTAGCTTCCCGTGCAGACGCCGTTGCGATAGCGCTCGATTTCCACCATGTGGAGAAGATCTTGCGGCTTGTAGGGTGGAGATTGGTAGCGGATGAGGCGGGCAATCGCCAAGGCGTTTTCATAAAACGTCCAGCAGTCCATCGCTGTTAGATTTGCCACGGGGGATTCGGTGTGGTCATCCACCTCCAGTGTATAGTTCAGGTAAGGGGTGCCGACCAACTCGCGAGCCACGCGAACGGTTCGTTCGCTGAGCGGGAGGTCGCGCCAGTTTTCGCGGATGGCCTTGGAGAGGATCGCATTGAACTTCGCTTCACCTTGGAAAACGGTGGGGAGTGGAAGACGTGGGGATGTCGCGGGTGGCACGGTTTTTTGAGCCATGCTCATGGTGGGGAACCCTGCTGCGAGGACGATGAAGGTACAGATAAACTTAAAATTCATGAAATAGCCATAGCCCATTTCATGCCACGGGGAAAGGGGGGATTTGATTTGGGTGGCGGCTTGGTCGTCATGAGATTCGATCAGGCTTGCAGGCCTTCGAATCCGGTGTCCTCCAATAGCGTCATTTCGGCGATCGCTAGGTTGGCGAGTTCGTCGCAGCGTTCGTTTTCGGTGTGTCCAGCGTGTCCCTTGACCCAGCACCATTCGATTTCGTGAGTGCCCATGGCCGACAGGAGGAGTCGCCAGAGGTCCTGGTTTTTCACTGGTTTTTTACCGGCAGTTTGCCAGCCGCGTTTTTTCCAACCTTCGATCCACTTTTTCGAGATGGCATCGATCAAGTATTTTGAGTCCGAGTGAAGTTGGATCTCGCAGGGTTCGGTCAGCACCTCCAGCGCGGCGATGGCAGCGCGCAATTCCATCCGGTTGTTGGTGGTAAGGCGGTAAGCGGCGGAGAGTTCCATCCGGTGCTTGCCAGAGACCAGCACGGTCCCATAGCCGCCGGGGCCCGGATTGCCCTTGCAGCCTCCGTCGGTGTGGATGATCACTCGCTTCATGCTTTAAGAGCGTGCTTCATCGTCAGGCGGGCTGGCAAGCGTGGCGTGGCCGAGACTATGGATTTGCGGTTGGATCAATGGCTGGGCTCAGCGGGCTGCTGCGGAAACATCGAGATGAGAGCCACCACCAGACGCGAGGCCTGTCGAGGAAACCGCCTACGACCGCAAGCAGGCCAGCATATATCACGCCTTAGGCTTGTTTCACGTCGACCCACTGCTTCGTCTTTGCCGATTCTAACACGGCATCGCAGACGTACTGCGTCCCGAGCGCGTGCCGGAAGTCCGGATAGGCTTTTGGGGCGCTTGGGTCGTCGAGTGAGTTGAAGAACTCCGCGAGTTCATGGGTAAAGGAATGTTCGTATCCGAGGCAGAGGCCGGGAACCCACCAGTTGCCAGCGTAGGGGTGATCGCCATCCGAGCAGTGAATACTGCTCCAACCGCGGCGGTCACCCGGAACCCCGTGGTCGAAGTAGTCGAGTCGATTTAAGTCGTGGAGATCCCAGGCGAGAGATTTTTTTTCGCCGTTGATTTCGAAAGTGTTCAGTGCCTTGTGTCCGCGGGCGTAACGGGTCGACTCGAAGATCGCGAGTGAGCCATTCTCGAATCGTGCGAGAAATGCGCAGGCGTCGTCGATGGTGACCGCTTGTTTTTGTCCGGTTGCGGTGTGGACACGCTCCTTGATGAAGGTCTCGGTCATCGCGCTAACTGAAGTGATGTTACCGTTGATCCAGCGAGCGGTATCGATGCAGTGAGCGAGCAGATCTCCCGTGACGCCGGAGCCAGCGGCGGCAGCGTCGAGGCGCCAGAGTCCGGCGCCGCCTTGGGGGAGTTCTTCGGAAATCGTCCAGTCTTGGAGGAAGTTTGCACGGTAGTGGAAGATGCGTCCGAGTTCGCCTGAGGCCACGATGTTTTTCGCGAGAGTCACGGCGGGGAGGAATCGGTAGTTGTACCACACCAAGTTTGGCAGGCCGGATTTTTCGACTGCTGCAACCATTTGCTCGCCTTGTTCGCCGTTGAGGGCGAGCGGTTTTTCGCAGAGGATCATTTTGCCATGGGCGATGCAGGCGAGTGCGATTTCGGCGTGTGAGTCGTTCGGTGTGCAGATGTCGATGGCGTCGATGTCATCCCGTTTGACGAGTTCGCGCCAATCCGTTTCGTAAGAGGCGTAGCCCCATTTCTCGGCGAAGGCCTTGACCTTTTCCGCATCGCGGCCGCAGACCGCTTGGCGGACCAGCACGTGTTGGTGATCGAAAAAATGGCTGAGTTGCGAATAGGCGTTCGAGTGGGTACGGCCCATGAAGCCATAACCGATGAGTCCGATGCGGATTGGTTTTTTCATGATGAAAAATAGGTTAGAGTGCTTGATCGACTTGGATCATCGCATCCAAGATGTTTTGCCAAGTGGCTGGGGTTTCGAGGGTTTCGTTAGAGAACATGCAGCCGTCCCAGCAGATGTGTTTCATGCCGCGGCTGGCTGCATCCTTGAGCCAGTAGGTGGATGCTTTGGCGATATCAATTTTCCCGTTAGGATCATCGGCAGGGCAATGACGGCCGGTCTTGTCGTGCGAGCCCGTGCCATGGACTGAGCCATCGTTTTGAGCGACGTGGAAATCGATGGTCCAAGGGCGGAGTGCATCGGTCATGGTTTTGTATGCAGCCCAGAACTCCTCATCGGTGTAGCCTTCCTTGAGGAGTGCAGCCTCTGGGGCGTTGTATCCCATGAGGTAGAGGTATGTGTGGGCGAGGTCTGCTTGGAATCCGACGATCCCAGGCATTGCGGTGGCCTCGAGAGTGTCGAGCATTGCCTGCCATGAGTGCATGCCGCCCCAGCAGATTTCTCCTTCGGCAGCGAGGCGCTCGCCGCGTTGTTCGGCAATCTTTCCGGCCTCGCGGAACGTTTCTGCGATCCGTTGGGTATTGCTTGCTGGGTCCTTCGCCCAATCGCCGACCGAACTGGCGGAGTCGATGCGGATCACGCCGTATTCGCGGACTCCGTGTTGGTTAAAGATTGATGCGATGCGGCAGGCTTTTTCCACGGCGAGCAAGAACTTGCTGCGAGCCTCGGCGTCGCCCATGGCGGAATCGCCCACGGTGCCCGGCCAGATCGGCGCGACCAGTGAGCCGATCTTGAGGTTGTGACTGGCGACGAGGTCGGCGATGCGCTTCAGTTCGTCATCCGAGGCATCGGGGTCGGTGTGCGGGTGGAAAAGAAAGGAATCGATGCCATCGAATTTACGGCCGTTGACATTTGCGGCTGCGGTGAGTTCGAGCATGTGCTCGAGTGAGATCGGTGGATGGTCGGTGCTGGGTTCCTTGCCGACTAGGCCGGGCCACATCGCGTTGTGAAGTTTCATGAAGGGTTCAGGTTGGGTTTTGTTAGCTTGTTAGGTTTCGTTAAAAACTGAAAATCATTGATGCTTGTAGGCACCCATGGCGGGAGCATTCGGGTTCACCTCTGGGCCGAAGTAGCGGAGTGCGACGAGCGGCTCGGTGAGTGAAGTGTTTTTGAAAGTGACCCCTTGCTTCGCGGCGGATTCGGTGCAGAAGAACTCGTCGTTAGAAAGTTCATTGAAGCGCAGGAGTTTCGGGCAATTCAGGCGGAGTTTGTTGGCGAAGCCCTCGCCTTGAACCACGATCAGCGAGTACGCACCGTTGTCCTTTATTGTCGCGCTTTGGCCTGGCTCGATGGTGATTTCCTTGGCGGTGAAATACTGGAACCCATCGACTTTGCCATAGACGATCCACTTGTCGTGATATCCTTCGCCCTTCTCGGCGGTCACGGGTTCGAGGTAGTGGTTGTCCTTGAAGTTGGGGTCGACATTTTTTTCCCAGTCGAGTTGGTCGATGATGAAGTCGATGTCTTGATGTTTGTCCTTGGGCATGTCCTTGACGAGGAGTGACCATGGGACCTCACGGCCTTCCACGAGGTTTTGATACATGCCGAAGACATCGGAGCCCCACTGAGGTTCGTAGGTGCAGAGCGATCCGGGCGCGTGGAGGATGCAGGGGTCGATCAGCCAGCCGGTACCGACCTTCAGGCGGTATGCTTTCGAGAGATCGAGGATGCCATTTTCGCCCTTGTTCCAATTGGCGATGCACTTGCGCACTTGGTCGCGGGTGGTGCCGGGCTCGAAGCCCATGAACGTGTATGGAAAATTGTTGCCAACGTTGTTGTGTTGGGGAGGGAAGTAATAGGACTCCGGCTTGCCTTCTTGGCCGACAAGTGCGGCTTGTTCCGCGCTCTGGTGCATGTGGTGTGGGATGGGCCCCATGTTGTCGAAAAACTTCGAATAAACCGGCCATTTTCCGTACTTTTCCCAAATCGACTTGCCAATGATGTCCGCGCCGACATCGGCGATGGCATCGCGCAGAGTGAAACGTTCGCGTCCGACGACGACGTAAGAGAGCCCCTCATCGGCTGCTCTGCCTTCGTTTGCCGTTTCGGTGGTTGAGCCGAACCAGCGCTCATCGATGCCGCCGCGGTTGAGGCCGTAGGCGTAGGTGTCATCTGGGTGGAGCTTGATCCGCAAGCCGGGTTGGAGGAACGAGCGGGGGACCCAGGCCGGGGAAAGGCGCAAAAGCCCTCCGGTGTCCTCCAAGTGCCCTTCGATCAGTGGCTTGAGGTGGGTGGAGGTAGTCGATAGATCAGCGGTGGTCAGTGGTTGGTTCATGAATCGATGGGTTTTAGGTGTTACGGATTGTGGTTGAAAAAACTATCGAAAACCTGGGTGGTTAGGCCACGAATGTCCAGTCGATCGCGACGACGATTTCGTGGCCGAATTCGTCCGTGATGGTAACGGCTGAGTGGGCGGCAGGTTTTATTTGGCGGACGGAGCCGAAGCCTTCAGGTGTTAGAGCGACGGCTTGGACGATGCGCAGCGAGACCGTTTCATCTGGGTTGAAGTGGCGGATCGTCGGGATATTGTGCGCGGAAAGCCGGTTTTCTCGGGAAATTTCCACACCGTCGCAGAAATAAGAGCAAACTTCTTCGATGCCGATGCGTCCGAGGTGCCGAGCGTTCCATGGGGCAGCGGTGCGGCCGCCGTTAGAAATCCACAGCAGGGTGGAGGGGAAATCGGCGGGATTTTTCAGAGCGAACCAGAGGTAGCCGTCGAGGACCACCGCAGACCATGCGAAGGGCTGATCATCGTTCGCGGGTTCATTTACCAACATCACGAGATCTTCGTGGCCGACTCTGCTGGGGTAGCGAGTGAGGTCGGTGGTGCCGCCGTTTGCTAGATTTACCTCGCTGAGATCGGTGAAGGCTGATCCTCCGGCGAGGGCTTGCGTTTCGCCCTCGGCGGGGTTTGCGAACTGGCCCGGATAAACCGATGCCCAACGGAACGGGCTCGTGGTGATCCGCCCGGAATCTGTCGGTAGGTGGGACAGGTCGAGAATCGGGTGGTTGCCGTAATTGAAATCGCCCGAGACGTTCGAGATGAGATGCTCGGAATAAATCGCGTGATGCCCATCGCGTGTGGATAGAATTTTCCTAACATGTGCACCTGAATCGGCAGCCTCAAGGGTGAGGTGAATCGACCGATCGTCGCGTGCAGCTAGAATCCATTGCGCATTTGCGGGGTCGCCATGAGGAGGTCCATTCGTTTGTCCACCGAAGGGCAGGCAGAAGAAATCCCCGCGTAGCACCGAGAGAAGTGGCGGGATTTCTGGAAACTCCGTGGGGCTCCAAGGTGCGAGCGCGTAGGGTGAGACATCGCGTCCCGTTAGGTGAAAAACCACCGGCGCAAGATGTCCAGCGCGCGCGGTGATTTCTAACGAAAGCTCCGCAGTGGTCAGATTGAATGATGGCTCGCCGTGAGTGTAATGCATGGGTGCGTTAGTCATTGAGAAATCCGCGGGCGTGCAGGTTATTCAGACGGCGCGCGATGTCGCCAAGCGCATCGACTACCACGTCGTTGTAGCTGCGGCCATCTCGCGTGTCCACTCCGTGTCCGGGTTCGACGTTTCGCAGAAGTTCGAGTGCGGCATCCGTGTGGTCGAAGACCTCGACAAACACCTGCTTGAGTTTGCCCGTTTTCGCGGCAGCGGTGAGCAGGGCAGCGATCCAGCCGTCGTCAGTCGAGAGGCAGCCGCGGGTTGTGGGAGCAGAGGCGTGGAAGATACCAAGTTCATCGGATTCGGCGATTTGTGCGATGAGTTTTTGGTTCTCTGGAATCGACAGTCCGGAGTTGCCGCAGTGCGAGGCATCCACGAGAAGTTTGAAGAATTTGGTTCCGAGAGCTTCGTTGGCTGCACGGACGAATTGCCAAACCCGTTCGAGGTTGGTGAAGGTCTTGAATTCTCCGGGTCTGAGGAATTCGATGTTCCATGTTTCCACGCAGGAGTTTGCGAGTCCAGACTCCTCATAGGCGCGGAGGTGGACCTTGAGGTTTTGCGCGATCGCTGCCTCAAATTCCGCGCCATCGCGGCGGACCTCGGTTGGATTCATCCACTCCTCGATGCTGGTTGATGACAAGTGGCGCACGCCGTGTGAAATGGCTGAGCGAATCGAGCTGACCAATTGAGCGACCACGGCATCTTCATCGGCGGGGTTCATGGGATTGGCACCGCCGACCATCATGATAAAATGAATCTCTAGCCCGAGTGCCTTGAGTCCTTCCATCATTTCAGCGATATCCAGCGGGTCTGAGGCGGAGAAAAATGAAAGTTGGACGATCGACATCTTGACCGGCGCGCTGGCGCAGAGCCTCTGCATTCCCGCGATGACCTCCAAGACGCCGTCTGAATTTCTGGGAAATTTGCCATTTTCATCTGGTGCAATGCCGCCCACAAATTTGAGGTGAGTGGGTACGACGCCGATTTGGATTTTGGGTTTTAGGGCAACGTGATGAGCCATGTCTGATTAAATGAGCGGATCGGAATGGGGGGAAGGTTGAAATTCAGCAAAATCGTGCGACGGGTGGAGTGTCGAGGTTCGGCGATCACTTAGGCTGCCTGGGGTCAAACGAGGATGGGGTTAAGGAGTCCGGCACGCGCACGTTAGCGTTCAAGAATCGCTCTTGGCTGCCCGTTTCGGTGGGACTTTCACCTGCATGCCGCTCGGTGGTTCAAGTCATGGGGGACAACTTAGCATCCACTGGTGGGCCCGCAGGGATTTGAACCCTGGACCAAGGGATTATGAGTCCCCTGCTCTAACCGCTGAGCTACAGGCCCTGTAAGGGATCCCGGTGGTGTGGATTCGCCAATGCAGCCCTTGAATACATACAGGTGCCCACCAGCGATCGCAGAATCCATCTGCCATCTTGTGATTCACCTGGTTCAAGGTTCCATGCCGCTTCCATCATCGGGGTGGCAATTCATAATCTGGCTGGTGGGCTTGTCGCAAGGGGATTCGTTCTCATCTTATCCGTTTCGTCAGGGGGGGCGGTCGGCGGTGGCAAGCGAGGTCATCGAATTTCCATTGGCTCGGGTTGTAAGCCATGGAAGGGGGGGAAATGCTGACCAAAAACTGAGCCGTGAATTATGAGAGATTCCGGGTGTGGGCGCATGCGCTCCCCAAATCAAAGAGCTCTCACGGTCCGTCAAAGAGTGATGGCGAGTGGGATCTAGGATGTTTACTTTAACCAGTTGAGAGGGATCAGTGGCCTTAAAATCAATATTCATCTTTTAATAAAAATTGACGCAAGTTATTGATAATATGTGCACAAAAAAGATTTAAAATATAAATTTAAACGGTTGATTAAATAGAATGAGTGGATGGTTAAAGATCTCGATGGATTGCGCCCAAGATTAGCCGGCCCAGCTGTGCGAGTCACCTGATCGGGTGCGGTATGGGTGGTGTTCGGGGAAGGTTGGTCTTTGGTGGAGCTTTGGAGTTCGGATGGTTTCTGAAACTGTCAGCACGAACTGCCTTGATTTGTTAAGTTTTACGAAATAGTTTCTGCGCGACTCCCTATGGCAAAAAAGCGGACATCTGGACCGGTTACCCGACGCCCTTTGAAAAATCAGAGGCGGGCGCGGGCTACGTTTGGTGAGGTGTGGAGTACCGCGAGTCGCCGAGCGCATGAGCAGGTCAATCGGCGGAGCGGCAGGCCGGGCGACAAGCTCGTCTGGGCGATGGTAGCTGCCGCAGAGGTGGACGATGACATCGACCATGCCGACTGGATGAAGCGGTTGATTCGTTGGGCGCTGGCGGTGGTGATGTTGCCGCTGTGCTGGGTGACGAGTTGGACTTTCCTTTCGCGGTTTTCACAGGCGACGGTGGATCAGAATTTTTGGAAGACCGCAGAATTTTGGTATTTTGCAACTGGGGTCATGGTGATGCTAGGCTGGTTTTGGTCTGGCTTGCTGCAACGGTTTTTCCTCTACCTTTATGTGCTGGGTCATGAGTTGACGCATGCGATGTTTGTGGTTCTGTTTCGCGGACGAGTCACCGATTTTCATGTGAGCACCGAAGGGGGGTACATCACCACCAACAAGACCAATTTGGTCATCGCGCTGTCTCCTTATTTTGTACCATTTTGGTCGGTAGTGAGTGCTGCGATCTACCTGCTTGCGCGGCATTTCGCGGGGTTTTCGGGTGAATGGGATCGAGTGCTTTACGCATTGCTCGGGGCTACTTGGACTTTTCACATGGTGTGGACGATTTGGATGATTCCGCGGGACCAGCCTGATTTGAAAGAGAACGGCACGTTTCTGTCGCTCGTGATCATTTATCTCGCCAATTTGCTCATCATGACCGGATTGCTGTGCATTTCCACGGGCTCAGTCTGGGAGAACACACAAGGGTTTGGGATGGAGTGGCTGCGGAATGCGGCGACGTGGGGCGATGCATTTCTGCGGTGGGTGCAGACCTTGAGGCATTAATTCCGGGTTGATCTTGGGGCCGAGCGGGAGGATGCTCTCGATGTGATTTATCTCGATGCCAATGCCACGACGCCTCTTTTACCTGAGGTTTTAGAGGCGATGTTGCCATGGATGCGTGACGGATTTGCGAATCCATCGGGGAGTTACTCGGCGGCCAAG
>JARWZU010000054.1 GCA_029866215.1 Akkermansiaceae bacterium | reverse complement strand
GCGGCGAAAGATGCCGGCGAGCAACTTCCACCAGGCGGCAAAGGTCCTAAGGGCGAAAAGGGCCCCAAAGGTCCCAAGGGTGAAAAAGGCCCTAAGGGCGGCGAAGGCCCACCACCAGCACCTCCTGCTCAATAAGTCTTCTTGGGTCTAATGTGACCTGCAAATTTTAAAACCGTAGTCTGCCCGGTGCAGTCTGCGGTTTTTTTGTGGTCGGGCCCCGCGAGGATGCTCACGCGGTGCCGATTTGCTAAGGCCGAGCGGGGCCCATCGAGCTCAATTTCTTCTGAGCAGGTTCTTCTTAATAGGACTTTACCCGAAAATGACGTAAGCTAGGCTCCCGGCAGTCTGTAAATCTCCTGATGAATTTTAAATTTAAGTCATATCCTCGGTTGTCAGCCCCCCGCTCGGGCAGCCTGTGTGCTTCAGTCGCGGCGTTGATCTGGATCTGTCCGATGATTCGGGCGGAAAATTTGGATGCTTCACTTTCAGCGACGCCACTTCCCACGGTGATGAGCGATCCGCTTGAGCCGCTGAATCGCAGCATTTGGGAGGTGAACCGAGGGATTCTCCTCGGCGTGATGCAGCCGGTTGGGAGAATGTATCGGACGGTGGTTCCCAAGCCAGTGCGGGGGTCGATCGCAAACTTTAGCCGCAACATCACCTATCCGGGGCGTGTGCTCAATCATGCATTGCAAGGGCGGTGGACAGGTGCCGGAGATGAAACTCGGAGATTCATTTGCAATACCACCGCCGGAGTGGGTGGATTTTTTGATGTCGCCAGTACCCTCAAGATGCCCAAGTCCAATGCGGACTTTAGCCAAACCTTTGGGAAATGGGGGTGGAAACCGAACTCATATCTGATTTTGCCTCTGTTAGGGCCGAGTGATGATCGCCACGCGGTCGGTTCTTTTGCAGACCGGGCTGCAGCGCCATGGAACTACAGCGAAAGCCTGATGGCGGCTTCCTATGGTTCAACCTTCAATCGGTTGTCGGATCAAATCGAGGATAGGGTCCGCATGATTCAGCCGGAGTATGATTCGTACGCCCTCACCAAGGATGCGTGGACTCACGCCACCAAGGATCAGAAGCCGGATTGGCAGGTTCGTGGGCCAGTCGATTCGGCGACACTTCAGACCTTTGGAGTCATCCAAGCTAAATGCCAAAACCCAGATTTCCCTGCTAGCGGACGGCTCATGAGTGTTCGCATTCCGTCCACGGGTAGGAAGCTTAAATTCAACTATTGGCTGCAGCCCAGCACCGCGCCGGTGGTCTATGTTTCACCAGGTCTCAGCTCGCATCGGCTGTCCGACACGACCCTCTGGTTGGCAGAGTATCTCTATCAGAACGGATTCTCGGTGGTTACGACCACCAGTGTTTTTCATCCGGAATTCATGGAGCAGGCTTCGTCTTCCGACCTGCCGGTTTACCCTCCAAACGACAGCCACGACCTGCATGTCGCCCTCACGGAAATGGATCGTGCTCTAGCAGCGAAGTATCACGGCAAGCTTGGTAAGCGGGCATTGGTCGGTTGCTCGATGGGTGGCTTTCTTACATTGCGCCTCGCCGCTGGCGAGAGCTCTCACAATTCCGATCTTCTGCGATTCGATCGCTACCTCGCAATTGATTCGCCGGTGGATCTTCGTCACGGAGTGCAGTGTGTGGATGCGTTTCAAAACGCGCCTCTTGCCTGGCCAAAGGAGGAGAGACAACGTCGCGTCGACAATGCATTTCAAAAGGCGGCAATGATCGGAGCGATGGTGGGGCCGGCTCCTAGCGGGCCAGTTTTTGATGAGGTTGAATCCAAGTATCTTATCGGCATGACCTTCCGCCTCACGCTGCGTGACATTATCTACAGTTGCCACAAGCGGCATGACCGACATGAGCTACAAAAACCGATCAATCCGTTCAGGCGGGATGCAAGTTATCAAGAAATCATGGGTTATTCCTTTGAGGATTATTTGCGCCAATTCGCGGTCTCTTACTGTCTGGAAAAAGGAATTCGTGTTTCTGATCTCACGCGTGAGGGAAATCTTCGGTCACACGAGGAGCAACTTCGGCTCCAACCGAAGATTCGAGTGTTGGCGAATCGGAATGATTTTCTGCTAACGCCAAACGATGTGGACTGGTTAGAGCGCACTTTCAAAAAATCGCAGCTGACGATATTGCCCGATGGTGGCCACCTCGGAAATTTGTCGAGCCAGCCTGTCCGGAAAGCGATTCTTCGCTCGCTGAGTGGCCTTCAGTGAGATCATTCTGCTTGGGCCGCAGCCCAAAGGAATGGGGGTGATTTCAACGGTAGATTGGTGTTTGAAATTTTCGGACTGTCATCGAACATGTGGTGTGATCCAACATAAAACCCAAAATATATGAGCAAAGAGCCACGGCGCCCGTTTCCGGGGAAAAGACTATGGACGCTTAGCATTTTTGGCCTCCTCGTTGCCATGAGTTTGGTGATCACGCCTTTTTGGGTGGGCCCACCCCATGGGGAAAAGATGCCAGATCTGGTGCGTTTTCTTGGGCGTTTTCATCCCGTTATCCTTCATTTGCCGATTGGAGTCTTTGTGCTCATTCTGGTTCACGAGCTTGCGGCGATCTTTGGTAGGCGGCGTGTTGCTGATCCAGAGGAATCGACGTTTCCGCTATTTTTTGGGGCGGTGAGCGCAGTGGTTGCGGTGGTTGCCGGATTTTTGCTTTACCAAGGCGAAGTCCAGTTCAAGGGCAGTGAATTGGTGGAGCGCCACCTTTGGGGCGGAATTGCCTTTGCGGTGGCTGCGATCGGAACTTGGATTTGTAAAGAATGGACCCTCGCGACTGGCGGTCATGCAATTTTTTACCGCCTGCTTTTGTTTGGGAGCGTGGGGGTGATGGCTTTTGCCAGTCATCAGGGTGCTTCCGTGACTCACGGAGAAGATTATCTTACAGAATATGCTCCTGTGCCAATTCGCCAGTGGTTAGGGCATGAGCAAAAGCCAACCGTCAAAAGTGAGGCGGTGATCGCCCCGGCGAAATCGTCCCAAGATCAGCAGTTTTATGCTGCCGTCGTCGAGCCGATTCTCGAGCGTCGCTGCATTCAGTGTCACAAGGAAGGAAAGTCCAAGGGCAAGTTTAGGATGGATTCCTATGAGTTGCTGTTGCGAGGAGGCAAAGAAGGCGCAGGCCTCGTTCCGGGAAATGCGTTAGACAGTAACATTTTCGTCCGGATGACTTTGCCAAAAAGTGACGAGGAGCACATGCCGCCCGAGGGTGAGTCAGAGGTTGAGGAACACGAGCTCGCCATCATCAAATGGTGGATAGACCAAGGTGCCGACCGAACCAAGTCAGTGGGCGAATCCGACGTGCCGGAAAACATCCGAGCGGCGATGGCATTGTTGCCTACGACTGTATCGGCGGCGGCATCAAAGAGTCCAGCGATGGCACGTTCGGAGGTGATGGACGATGGTTTGCGCCTGAAGGTTGAGAAAATAGCGACGATGTTTCCTGGTGCGATCACCTTTGAATCCCAGCAATCCGACAAGCTGATTTTCACTGCGGCTTCGCTACGTCGCAATTTTAACGATGCCGATCTCAAGACGCTCGAAGCCGTCGGTGATCATTTGACTTCACTGGATCTAGCAGGAACTCAGGTGTCTGATTTAGGAGTGGCTCAAATGGCACCCGGGAAAAACTTGAAGATGATCCGTCTATCAGAAACTCGTGTGACTGATGCCTGCATTGACACCTTGCTGGCAATGCCCGATCTCGAATCCGTCAATCTCTATGGCACCAAGGTAACGGATGGCGGGGTGCTCAAACTTTCCGGACTGTCTCGATTGAGGCGCCTCTACCTGTGGAAAACTGAGGTCAGTGACGGCGCGATCCAAACACTCCAGAAAAGCTTGCCGGCGTGTGAAATCATCCGAGGAATTTCTTCTTAACATTAAGCAGGTTGCTGCTGCGAAATGCAATGAAGCGTCCCGCCTTCTTCGACGAGATCAAGGCAGTCGATACCGATTACTTGCCGACTTGGAAACAACTCGCGAAGGACTCCTAGGGCGTGGTCATCATTCTTGGGTTGGCGAAACGTCGGTACTAGAACGCCACCATTGACGATTAGGAAATTCACGTAAGACGCCGGAAGAATGGGTAGTCTCCAGCCCGCCACCGCACAGGCCTCAGGAAGTGGGAGGGTCACGACGTCGAAGGGTTTTCCGTTAGGCCCATGAAATGAATTCAAGCGTGCCAAGTTTTCGGCAAGGATCGCTCTATTCGGGGAACTCGCATCAGTATCCACGCACGCCACAATCGTTTGCGGATCAATAAAACGTGCAAGGTCATCAATGTGCCCATCGGTATCGTCGCCCTCGATGCCTTGCTTGAGCCAGAGGATCTCAGTCACGCCGAGGCTGTCGCAGAGACGTTGTTCGATCTCCCCACGGCTAAGGCTTGAATTTCTGTTAGGGTTCAGTAACACTGCCTCTGTGGTTAGAAGTTGACCCTTGCCGTTAACCTCGATCGCGCCGCCCTCGAGGATCATTCCTCCGTCAAATCGGCGAAGACCGAGCGACTCAGCGACCTGGCGCGGGATGGCATTGTCCTGATCCCAAGGTGAAAATTTCCCGCCCCATGCGTTGAATTCCCAGTCGGTGACGGCCACTTCCCCTGTGGAGGGGTTTTTTACAAAGATGGGCCCATGATCGCGGCACCAGACGTCATTGTGTGGATGGTCGAAGAGTTCGATGCGCTCAGGCACGGCCATCGCGCGGTGGCACGCGTCAAGGATCATCACGTGGTCAGCCTTTGGCGCGTTGATGCGCACGGGCTCGAAGTTTGAAATGGCGGCGGTGATTTCGGCGAACTTTGCCTGCATCGTGTTGCGCTTGGTGCCGCCCCAATGCCTAGGGTCATTCACCGGCCAAGAAAGCCAGATGGCATCTTGAGGAGACCATTCGGGAGGCATCGAGAATCCGGCATCGGCTGCAGTCATGAACACAGCATGAGTTGATCCTATGGATGGATTCCAGCACTGAATCGGCGGCGGACGGGTTTTCTCACATGTGTAGAACTGCCAAGCCGCGTCGGGTGAATGACTGACACGCGGCGCGGCTCAATGCTTACCACAACTCGAGGGATCCACTATCTACCGAAACTGCCCCGATGGATGAAGTTTGGGCATGAAATTTAACCCATTCGCCTACTCAAACCCCGCCCAGAAAAACTATGGTAAAAAGACCATCGCGGCATTGTCACTGAGTGCTGTTAGCTATTTGTTAGGAAACATTGATACCGCAAACGCGTCAACCGCCGACCTTCAATCGGTCGAGCTCGGATGGGACGCAGTTCCCGAAGTGGGCGTTGTCGGCTATAGAGTCCATGTCGGCACGAGTAGTAACCAGTACACGACGGTCCTTGATGCCGGTTCGGGTACCAGCCTTGTTTTGCCAGGATTGGCTGCGGGTAGCACCTTCTATGTCGTAGTCACGGCCGTGGGAAATACTGGGCTGGAAAGCAATTTCTCCTCAGAGGTTTCGTTCCAGACGGCAGCACCATTGCCACCAGGTGGCCTTCATTCGCTCAATCTAGCATGGAATCCCGTCAGCGACTCGACGGTTGCGGGCTATCGGGTCCAAGTCGGAAATTCTAGCAGAAACTACACGTCGTCCTATAACGTCGGTTCTCTGACTACATTTCCAGTTGCTGATCTCGAATTTGGAAAAACCTACTACTTTGTGGTGAGTGCGATTGGCACCACGGGTCTCGAAAGCGAGTTATCCAGTGAGTTGGCGGTGAAGATCGCGCCGCCTCCGTTGCCCGCTAACGTTGCCATGGGCTCTACCAGTGCGAATTCATCGGTACCAGGGGTGCCGTGCCTGAAGTGGAAGTTTCCTGCTTCAGATCTTGGATCTTCGCCTGAGTTCTTGGTTTCGATGAGCAGCGATCTCATCCATTGGGTGGACGCAGGTCCTGTTTCGCCAAGTCAATCCACGGTCAGCTCGGCGGGCGATGTTGAGTTTTCATGGCCGATTCAAGTGACGAGCGGAAAGATGTTTTATCGGATGACGGCCAGCAACTGGATGGGAACGCCGGTGCTTCCTTGACGGAAGCCATGGTGGTTGGTGATCGCCTTGGACGGGTCTGCGCCGCCAAGAGCGATCGGATTGGTGCGGGTGCTTGGAACCGGATTGACGGATCGCCTCGAATTGGGGAAGTTACCGGAGATTCAACCAAGTGCTAACCATGCTCCACACTGGAATTTTAAATCCTGATCTCCTCCACCTGATTGCCCGCATCCGTCACACCAACACCTTGGTCATCGCGGACTGGGCCTTTCCATTTTGGCTCGAAATTGAGACGGTGGACATCTCCCTGACCAAGGGGATTCCGACCGTGCTTGATGTGCTCGACCTACTGACTCCAGTTTTCAAAGTTGGGCGGATCTGGCAAGCGGACGAGTTTGTTGCCAGCAATTCTCGCGAGACCGTCGAGAAATTTTCAAGATCCTTTGGCAAGATCCCGCTGACCCGTGAGGCGCATGTGGACTTTAAAAAGCGGGTACCTCATGCGATCGGGCTCATCCGTACTGGTGACCCGACGCCCTATGGCAACATCATTTTAGAGTCTGAGTGAGGTGGTTGGCTCGCGTTCTGCCTTGGTCTTTGATAGATCAAATCGTTGAGCGCATGCCGAACCTGGGATTTGCAAGAATGCTCTCGATAATTCAATCTCAATTTGAAAAATCCCCCCAATCCCAGCAACATCTGATCCAACGCGTGACGCGCAATGGCTGATCCATTCAAACCTCCAGGACTTGAATCGAATGGGACCATCCCTGATGGGCTTCGGCATCAGCTAGATGAGTTCCGTGGCCAGCTGTGGCGCGCAAAGATCATTGAGGCTCTTGCTGCAGGGGGGATTGGCTTGCTCGCGTCGTTCCTGTTAGTCTATGGAATTGATCGCGTTTGGCAGACGCCGGTCATTTTTCGTTTGGTGATTCTCTTGTTAGGTGGCTCGCTTTCCATGGTCTTTGCGCCCTATTGGTTGCACCGTTGGTTGTGGAAGCAGCGCAAACAAGACCAGCTTGCTCGATTGATCGCGCGGCGTTACCCCGGGCTGGGCGATCGTCTGCTTGGAGTGCTCGAGCTTCAACGGGAGGGTGTCAATGAAAATGGTCATTCGTCACGCCTGCTCGAGGCGGCGATGGAGTCAGTTGCGCTAGAAGTTGAGCGATGCAACTTGGATGCAGCCCTGCCCATCAGAAAGCAGCGGATATGGGTGGTAAGCGTGGTTGCGCTGGCAGGAATCGCTGCCATGGTCGTCACTTGGACCCCTCGTGCTGGACTCAACGCGCTGCAACGACTACTCCTGCCGTGGTCGAAAACTGAGCGTTACACCTTCACCCGCTTGGCAAACCCGCCTACATCTCGCGTGGTCGCAGCGGGAGAGTCGTTTGAGATCACCCTCCGGTTAGATCTTGGTTCGGAGCAGCACCCCACAAGTGCGTTTGGAAAAATTGGCACGCAGCCCGTGGTGATGTCGCGGCTCAAATCGAATGCTTACCGATTCGTCTTTCCTGGACAGCAAGAGCCTCGGAACGTGACGTTTAAGGTGGGAGATCTTCGTCACGAGGTGCGGGTGATTCCGATAGCACGTCCGGCAGTTGAATCCGCGCTCGCAACTATCACTTATCCAAGCTATCTAAACCTAGGCTCAAAAACGACTGATCTAAGCACGGGCACTCTTAACGTGGTTGCAGGGTCTCAGCTAAACATAAATCTAACCATCAATCGGCCACTTGGATCAGCAAAATTTGGGCCCACTCAAGCAAAGCGCTCTGGAGGACCACCGGAAGATGACGAAGAGTTCAGATCATCTAGCGGATTGTTAGAAATTTCGAGTAATATGGCGAGGACCTCACCTATCGATGTTGGCACAGTGCCGTTTGAGATTCCATTTTCATGGGTCGATACCCACAGTCTTGAGGGAGAGTCTGGCTACCATCTGCTCGTTGCCGCATCGAAGGACATCGCGCCATCTTGCTATCTCCAGGGAATCGATCGGCAAAAAGTCATGTTGCCAGAGGAGACTCTCGATTTCGAGCTATCGGCCGAGGATGATTTCGGGGTGAAAGAGGCTGGTATCGAATGGGAAGGTGATTCGAATCGCATGACTGCCGAGACCCTCGCGAGAGGTTCTTTTGATTTGTTGGATGGAGCGAACGAGGGTCAGAGATTCACGAGGGCTGTAGCGTTTTCGCCAGCGGCTTTTGGGATTGGACCACAGAAAATTATGCTCCGAGGGTATTGCGAAGATGCATACCCCAAGCGGAGGCGTGTTTACTCCGAGCCCATCACTCTTTACGTGCTGACTCGCGACGAACATGCACAGATGTTAAAAGGCAAGTTTGATCGAATTGTCACTGAATTCGAAGACCTCGCTCGCCGCGAGCAAGAGCTGCTAGATGAAAACCAGCGGCTGATGCGCCTCGATGGAAAAGCGCTTCAAGACGCGCCGAGCCAAAAGCGTCTGGAGGGCCAAGAGCAGGCGGAGGCTGAGAGTAAAATTCGCATGGAAGACCTAACAGAGCGGATGGAAAGTCTTATGAAAGATTCGACCCGCAATGGTGAGATCCCCAAAGCCACTCTACAAAAAATCGCGGAATCTCTGAAGCCGATGCAGGAGCTTTATCAGAACGATCTACCTGCGGTGAAAAATAAGATTGGTGATGCGCAGGAGCGTTCGAACACCGAAGAAAAGACAAGCACTGACGTCTCGCGTGCCGTGGAAGAGCAAACCAAGGCGGTAGAAAAAATGCAGGATGCCATTGCAAAGATAAACGAGGCGAACCGACGATTTGAGGCTGGCACGTTTGTTAATCGGCTTAAAAAAGCGGCTGGCGAGCAATCGGCGTTGGCGAGTGCTCTGGTGGATGTATTTCCGAGTGTGCTTGGGGTGCGGATGTCGAAACTGGATCCAGCTGATCAGCGGCGCCTGAAACAAGCTTCCATGCAACAGGCGAACACCGCATCCGATTTGCGTTGGTTGCAGGAAGATCTAGCCAGTTATTTTGGTCGTACCAAGGGCGAATCGTTTAAGCAGATTCTTGATGAAATGCGATCATCGCGCCTAGATGTCGGCCTTGAAGACATCCGGAGCTTGTTGACAATCAATCATGCATTCATGGCCACTGAGAATTCAAGGAAGTGGGCGCGCCAGCTCGATGAATGGGCGAAGAAACTGGAGGGTGAAAATGACCGATCTGGTAATGGGGTGGGGGACAGCAGAGTGAGCCCAGAAGATGAGGATTTCGAGTTTATGCTGCGGGTTATGAAACTTGTCCAACAGGAGCAAGACCTCAGGGGGCAGACTCGCGTGCTCGAACAAGCCAGACGCACCCCGCCCAATTCACTGAACCAAACTAAGAAGCCATGAATCGGCCAATTTTATTTACCTGCTTGCTTCTGGTGTTAGGGAGAGCTACCTCGGAGGAGATCTCAATTAAAACCTCTACTAGAGCACACCGTGAGGGAGCTAGCCAAGTGGCTGACCGACAAGACGAGTTGTCTGCGGATGTGCAACAATTGAAGATCGAGCAGACGGTTCCTCAGGTGATCGAGTTGTTCAATGACGTTGAAAAAATCATGGATGAGGCGACGGAGCAACTCGCCAGCGGTGACACCGGTGGACGGACCATCGCGACGCAAACTGAGGTCATCGAGATGATTCACGCAGCCGCTAAGGAAAAGCAAAAACAGCAAGGTAGTGGGCAATCGGGTGGTGCGATGATGGATATGATGGAGCGAATGATGGGAAAATTACCTGATGCCGATAAAGATAGCAAAAATAAAGGTGCAGGGAGTCCGGATCAAGGCGGGGAAGGGGCTAACGGCGCTTCGGATGCAACGGGGAACCCGATTGCGGAATCTGCAGGTGGCAAGGGTGAAGCGCGCCGAGTACCAAAGGCAAGTGGCAATGCGGGGCATGAATTGCCCGAAGAATTCAAAAAGATATTAGATTTGTACAACCGAGGGGCTGAGAAAAAACAAAAATGATTGCGGTGAACATAATGATTTTCTCGTTGGTGAACCTGAGTAGAATTCTGGCTTTCTCCATTGCCTTCATGGCATCCGTATGGGCGCAGGATTCACCGATTCGCCAAGATGATATTATTCCGGTGCAAGCTGAGTCAATCTATACAAGAGGACTTGAATACCTTGCGAAATCTCAAGATTCCACAGGCTCTTGGGGTGGAACTGTTGGTGCTGAACCTGGGGTTGTTGCTCTATGTGTTGCATCCTTTCTTGCACATGGTGAAGATCCGAACAACGGGCCATACGCCAAGAATATTCGCCTCGGGATCGACTATATTATTTCCCAGCAAGACGAGAAAACGGGCTACATTGGATCAAGCATGTACAATCATGCGTTTGCTGCAAAGGCTCTAGCAGAATCCTATGGAGTACTTGAGGATCCAAGAATTGCAAGTGCACTTAAAAAAGCGGTTGATTTGATCATCCGTTCGCAGAAAGGCAATCGATTCGGTGGCTGGCGCTACACGCCTGAAAGCGTGGATGCGGACACCACGGTAACTGGGTGTCAAATGGTGGCATTATTCGCTGCTCGCAACGCTGGAATCTCGGTGCCCGATGAAGCCATTCGGAAGGGTCTTGCTTATCTTGCGTCATGTCGTTGCAAAGACGGCTCGCAAGGATATACCGCACCATCAAGCGGCAGGCCGACCTTGACAGCCATCAGTGCTCTATGTTTTGGGCTCGCTAAGGAGGTCGATTCTAGTGGATATCGTGCAAGCGTGGAGTATCTGAAAAAAAATATGGATTTTCGCGATCGGCTCTATCCATTTTATTTTGAGTATTATATGGCACAAGCATTGTTCCACGCCGACGAAATTGCATGGAAAGAGTGGAATCGCCGCAATATCCGCTACCTTGCGGCGATACAATCTACCGACGGGTCATTCTTGGGCAACCAAGGTCCTTCGTTCAGCACGGCCGGTGCTTTGTTATCGCTCGCATTGAACTATCGATTCCTCCCGATCTACGAAAAGTGATATCATGCTAAGTTCGTGTTTAAATTGGTTTATAGGATCAGTGATGATTGGTGCTGGTCTTGGGTGCCTGCGCGCTGACGAAGTGATGCAGTCGGATGGTTCGCATTTGTCTGGAGTGATCCAAGCGATTCATGAAAATGGGGTGATTGAGCTCAGATCTCCACTAGCCATAGAGCCACTTCTTCTAAAGGCGAACTCGGTAAAGAAGGTTAGATTCGCTGAGGCCGCGACCGAATCAAGCACGCTGAGTGCTATGGTTCGGTTGAGGAATGGTGACCAGTTCCTTGCAAGCGTTACAGGTTTGAGTGACGCTGACCTGCAAGTGTCCTCTCAGGCACTGGGGCATTTAACCATTCCTCGCGAGCTAGTTGAATCCATTCAATTTGGAATTCGTGAAAAAAGGATGATTTATGTGGGACCTAACACAGACGATGAATGGGTCCCAAAGATTGGATCGCTTGGGGCGTGGAGGGTGGTGAAGGGCGTGCTTAGCGCGAATGGGGCGGCCGTTGCCGGAAAGCCATTTGAATTGCCGCAGCAATTCGGCGTGAAGTTCACGCTGCGTTGGCAGGCCGATCCTGCGTTCCAGCTGTATTTTGCAGATCCAATGTCTCCAGAGGTCGAGCGGATAGATCGTTATTGTTT
Source organism: Akkermansiaceae bacterium (assembly GCA_029866215.1). GTDB lineage: Bacteria > Verrucomicrobiota > Verrucomicrobiia > Verrucomicrobiales > Akkermansiaceae > Luteolibacter. The sequence goes on along the minus strand of JARWZU010000054.1, from coordinate 48,822 downwards.
ACAATTCAACAGTGCGGGTTTTGAAATCAAGAGGGAGTCGAGTAAAGGAAAACATTTCCACTCGGTGATGATGTCGCCTCGAAGGCCGTATGAGTTTCCAAAGAATCAGGTAGATATAGAAATTCGAGTGGACCGCAAGACGTCGAGACTTGATTTGTTTCTAGATGGGGCGCTTGAAGCGAGCGGGGTCGATCCAGTGCAAGATGCTACAACTGGGGGCGGTTTATTACTCTTGAGTGCTGCTGCCGCAGGCTCGGTGCAGGAGGTTTTTGGAATTCAGCTATTTGAAACAGGTCAAGAGATCATATCGGATCTTCGCGAAGATGAGGTGTATTCCCGATCTGACAGGGTACTAAGTCGTGATGAGGAAATTTGGAGTGGCCGACTGAGTGTGACTGCCTTGGAAAATGGCGGCTTTGCGTATTCACTTAAGAGTGGTTCCGATGAGCAGACTACTGAGCTTGAGGAGTCTGATCTATTGAAGGTATGTTTTGCAAGACCGGAGCGTGAGTTTGAATCGAGGAATCGAATCGTAGTTAGGGTAAAATTGCATGAACATGAGAGGCTGGGGCTTGCTTCCATTGCTCTTTTCGACGGTCAGGCGACTGCAGTGCATCCGCTGCTCGGTGTATTAAAATTTGAGCAAGCTGCGATATCTGTATTGGATTGGATTGGAAATCAACCCGAGGAAACTTTAAACGAATGAAACTCTTGCGGATGTTGTTGTTGATTAGTTTTTCGTCGTGCATTGTCTTTGCCGAGGATTCCTTGGACTCGATGATCCAGCTCGGCAACCATGATGTGTTGTCTGGCTCGGTCGAATCAATCGATGGAGAGTGGCTGGTTTGGAAATCGCCCATGCTTGAGAAGCCCGCTACGTTTTTAATGAAAAACGTAATCGAGTTCAGACAAACTGTAGAATTACCCCAGCTTGATGATCGGTCCGAGGCCTTGGTGAGGTTGACGAATGGAGATGCAGTCCGAGGGCAATTGGCAGCGGTGAGTGCGGATTCAATCGTATTGGACACTGGTTTTGCGGGGCGCATGACGTTCAAGCGACTCATGGTCGAGAGTGTGACGATCAGCGAGCCTACGAATTTTCTCTTTAAGGGGCCCAGCGGACTAAATGGTTGGAGGCAATCCGGTGAGAGTCCCGCGTGGACTTATCGGCATTCGATGTTTGCCTCGAAAGCGCCTGGGGGAATTGCGCGAGACGTTGGCTTGCCAGACGAATGTCGCATCGCCTTTGATGCCGCGTGGAATGGCGGCTTGGGGCTCAAGCTTATTCTTTTTTCAAATGATACAGGAAGTGATCACCCCACCAGTGGCTATGAGGTTACGTTTCAGCAGAGATCGGTTTATTTTCGGAGATGCAACGGGCAAAAATTTCTCGGGCACACTCCTAACGTAACTCTGTTAGAGGAAAGCGAAGAAGCTCGGATTGAGATCTGTGCGAGTTTGAAGTCTGGCAAGTTCTGTCTTCTTGTAGATGGTAAGGTGGTGGATGTTTGGACTGATTCAAATGTGGTATCAGATTCGGGTGGAGGAGTGGTTCATTTCATTTCGACCAGTGCTTCGCCCGTGGAGATTTCAGGCATTCGGGTAAGTAAGTGGGATGGAGAGTTGGATCCTGTGGCTGGGGCGCAGGCGATGCTGGATCAAGATCTTGGTCCGCGCGATGATGATACTCCGAAGGTCGGTGCTACCGTGAATGATGCTGCTGGCCGCATGGAGTTGAGGAATGGTGATACCATTTCGGGTGAAGTGGTCTCGATTGAAAAAGGAATGGTGAAAATCAGGACGGCATTCAGCGAGGTTGTCGTTCCTTTAGAAAGATTGTGCGCTGTGGCACTAAAACCCGCGAGTCTCGAGCGTTGCAAGCGTGTGAGCGGTGATGTTCGCGGCCACCTTGCTGATGGATCCTCTCTTGTGTTCCACCTCGACGGGATGAAAGGTGGATTTCTGATGGGTTCTAGTCAGAATTTTGGGAAGGCAAAACTAAACATCTCTTCATTCTCAAGAGTCGAATTCAACATCTACAGACCCTCAGGTAAGGAGGGTGATGTGGCTCAATCCCGCTGAGCACGGGGACTCATTGGAATGTAGTCGCCTCGGTTGGGATATTAGTTGAGAGGATGCTCTTTGAGAAGTTCTGAGGGTGAGTAGAAAAGCTTTTGGGACTTGGATGCATCGCGGACCTTGCTCACTTCTTGCGGGCTGACTGCACTACCGGTGTTACCGAAGGTATTGCGGATGTATGTGAGAACTGCTGCGACTTCATCATCCTTGAGGATGCCTCCGAATGGCGTCATCGGCACTTGTCCTGGGTAGTGTTTTCCATTGATTTCAAGAGGTCCCATCAGTCCATGGAGGGTTACCTTGATCGTGCGGGTAGGATCGCCAGCGACCCAAGGGCTTTTTGCAAGAGGTGGGAATGCGGGATCGATGCCCTTGCCATCAGGCTGATGGCAGGTCGCGCAGTGGGCATCGCGGAAATAAATCTCATGACCTGCTAGAAACTGTTTCTTCTCTGAATCGTTCAAGTGAGGGGGCGGTGCTGGTGCTGGGTGTTCATCTTCAGCAGTCTCTTTGCTACCCTCGATGCGGGTGCTTGCGGTCTTGGCTGCAGCACGGTTCCAGTCGTCAAGCGGCTGGGCCGAGGCAATCTTGATGACTTCTTTGCCGATATCATCGTTGAGCCATGATCCAGCGATGATTGCTTCTAACCGAACTCGGCCATGAGGATCGCTGGCGGCCTTTTCAAGCAATGTTGCATGATCTGGGACCTGTGAGGCATTGTAACGAATCACCCGAACGGTAGCAGCGCGGACGTGGTAATCCTTGGATTCAATCAAACGTTGGACGAGGTCGGTGCTGACTTGATTTAATCCCCAGGTTGTCCAGAGTGCTTCGAGCAGATGGTGTTCATAGCGTGGATTTTGTGGATCGAGGGTTACGATCCATTTTTGGATGGCAGGAATCACTTGTTCTGCAGGGTGTGAGCGAAGTTCACGGCGGGTCCGATACCGTGTACGGTATTCGGGTAGCTTTAGATTTTCTAACAATTTCGCGATCGGGGCGCCTGCGATGTTGGCTGCCTCGACGAGTGGGCGTGATGGGTATGTGATCCGATAGATTCTGCCGTGGACGTGATCGCGCAGTGGGTCACGGGCGTTGTGCTGCATGTGTCCGATGAGCGTGTTGTGCCAATCGATGACATAGAGTGAACCGTCGGGTGCAAACTCGAGATCCACAGGGCGGAAATTTGCATCGGATGATCTCAGTAAGTCTTGGCGAAAATCGGTTTTGTAGCCAGTCCCATCATCGACGATCGCGTGCTGTTTGATTCCAAGGAACCCGATGTTGTTGCAGAGAAGCATGTCACCTTGGACCGCGTCAGGGAAGTGGCGGGATGAAACGAACTCAAGCCCGGAGGTTGGGCGGACTGCTTGGCCTTTCGGGGCGAGGCTTGCGGTTGAGGGGCATTGGCTGCCGTAAGTTGGTTTTACTGAAGCCGGTAGCATCCAGTTGATGCTTGTGCCAGAGGTGTGGAGGAAGAAATCTTGTCCCCAGTCATCGAAGGCAATTCCCCAAGGGTTTGGGACGCTGAGTTGGGCAGTTCTCTCTAACTGACTCAGCTGCGGATTGAAGCGGAAAAAGCCTCCATTCATTCCTCTAACAAGTCCGTATGCAGTTTCGACGTTTGAGTGGAGGAAAACTCCCTCACCCATCAAGAATGCACCAGAGGGATCTGCGCAATAAGCGCTGATGGCATGGTGAGTGTCATGCGTATCAAATCCACCGAGCACGATTTCACTAACATCCGCACGATCATCGCCATCAGTGTCGCGAAGAAGTATCAAATTAGGCTCTTGCGAGACATAGACTCCTTCTGGCGCAAATTCAAATCCGATGGGTAATTGGAGTTTGTCTGCGAATACCGTTTCTTTGTCGGCGCTTCCATCGCCATTCGTGTCTTCGTAGATAAGGATTTTGTCATTTGGTAGCGGATCGCCTGGCCGGTATGCTGGGTAGGTTGGCATGGTGGCGACCCATAGACGGCCGCGGTTGTCGAATGACATTTGCATGGGTTTTGCGAGATTTGGGAATTCTTGCTCAGATGCAAAAAGTTTGACTTGGTAGCCTTCGGGAACGGCGAGAGCTTTTTCTGCATCTTGGCCGTAGAGATAGTTTGGCTTGGTGTCGACATTGGATTCTACCGGCGGAAGGGTGTGTGTTTTTGAATCGTCGACTGCGAGGCTAGAGGTTTTCCCTGTGGCGATGTTGTGGATGAGCGTGTCGCGCAGTGCGGTCATTTCGCGGGTTTTCAGAACCTCGTCGGGATAGTTTTGTGGGCCGAATGGCTTGTAGCGGCGTCCGTGGGAATGAACGCCATTGAGGATGTTGAAGTCGTTACTCCAGAACCAGTTTTTCTGAATTACGGCATCGCGGAGAATACTCGGATTTGCTTTTGAGACGTGGGGTTGTTGTCCATAAATGCCGTTGGCAAGGATGCTGGCAAGTTTTTGGTAGCCTGCATCGTTCGGAATGAACCCATATGAGGTGTGTGCGGCTTTGGTGGTGGAATACAGGGTTTCGGTCGGGTGGAAGAGATTAATGAACGTCAGCGAATGGCTTTTAGCTACCTTTTCCATGGCGGCAGTGTAGAGCTCGAGGTTTGCGTTCTCTGCGGATCCGTTAGGCAGTTGCTTGGTGCTTGAAAGATCTTGATAGGCGATGGGAGAGACGAGTACGAGACGTGGCGCGGTGCTGCCATTGTAAGCTTTGCTGAGCGTGTGCTGGACAAATGCTTCTAACTCCGATTGATAGTTTTCAACTCCGGATGGGCCATCAAATGACTCATTGTAGCCGAAGAAGGCGACGATGGTATCTGCTTTTACGTGGGTGAGCCACTGGTCTGGGGTTGGGAAAAATCCTTCGCCGCTGTGTTTAGCAAACTCTGGGCGGAATTTCTCGGCACCTGGAAATGCCCACTGGGACTTCCGACTCGGATGGGGCCGGAATGCCGGCGTGTCCCCGGGACGTCCCATGTTGCGGATGATCAATTGTTTGTCAGGGTAGCGAAGATAAAATTCGGCTTCGAGTCGGTTGTAATAGAGATCCCTTTCTGCTAGGCCATTGCCAATTAGCACCAGTCTTTCACCAAGTGCAGGCGCAGCGACGGTTTGCGCTCTAATGGAAATCGCGCTAGGTGCTTCAATGCTTGGCGCGTGGCGATGGAGGGCTTCGGTCTTATCAGTTTTTTCTTGGGTGGCCGGACTTTTACCGAGTGCGTAATCGTCAGGCTTTAGGTTCCGGTTCTTGTAGAAATTCTTTTCGGTGATTGCGCGGTATTCGCTCGGAGTGAATGGATCGACCACCTTGACGTCGGCCGTCGTTGGAATTCTCAAACCGGTGAGCTGGAGAGATGCGTTGATCATGAGGCGGCGGAGATTCTCATCGGCAAAATCCACGCTGGCCCCGAGCGTGGTGCAGAAGGCTTTGCCTTTAGCTTTCTTGTTTGGTGCGATGTAGTCTCGGAGCCACGCGAGCGGCATCATTGGATTGTTCTTGGGGCCCTCGAGATTTTTTGACGAGGGCTTGAGGGATTGGGTCACGGCACCTCGCAGGAGGATTGTCGCAGCATGTTGGTCGAGATTGGCGATGCCATACACATCGGTGGTGGCGAAAATCTCACCGACCCCCTGTAAGATCTCGTTGGTCGCGTTTGCTTCTTCGACGACGCTGCGCGTTCCTTCGGATTTGTGTTTGCCGTGATGGCTGACCCACTTTTCACCGAGGATATTGATTCCAAAATTAGACCATTTAAAATCGCCGGCCATGGCAGGGCCAGTGAATGCGTGGGTCGCGGTGCGGAAGCCGATGACAGGCTTGCCCGCATTGAGAAAACTGGCGAAATGCGCGAGCTGGTCGTCGGGTAATTCACGGAAGCGGGTTCCGATGATCAATAGATCTGCCGAATCGAGTTCAGACAAGCCGGGGATGTTTTCGCGGAAATTTGGGTCGATGTATCCTCCATCTGGGTTGATCGAAAACAACACGACGCAGTTGAATCCAAATTTTTGGCTGAGGATTTTTGCGAGCATTGGGCAGGATTCTTCGCTTCGGTATTCTTCGTCGCCAGAGATGAGGACGACTTTTTTACCATTGGCTGTGCCTTGCTTGGCAGGAAGATTCAACCATTCGGCGGCATGGCTTACTCCGCAGCCGACTAGCAGCGCGGTGATGGTTGTAAAAAAGCGGGCTGCAAATTTGGGTTTGTTCATATGGATGGTCGGTTAACTGAGTGAGTACGCAGGTGAGTACGAGAATTCGCGCGAGGTCTTTCGTTCTTTGGCACGTCCTTGGCGGTTGTTGGTAACTGAACCTGAGGAGATTGTGGAACAGCGAGGGTGGTTGAGTCCATGCATTTAGCAGGGTCTGCCCGGGCGGCCCTAAAAATCGTCCCAGACACTGGCTTGACGGGAGGAGCAGGAATTGCGGAAACTCCAAGCCATGGCATGGAGGATAGAAGATGCGGTCGCGCAGGGAGAAATCGACAACACTGTCGAGGGGGAAACGACGGGGCGCATCTGGCTGGCGGGGCGTGATGAGCCCTTGATCTTATCGTTGAATGGCGACTGTTGGCGTGATCTTGCCGGCACGAGGTTGCAGTTTGAAAATCCAGACCCGAAGCCGATGCAGGGATTAGGCTCTCTTGATGTTGATCAAGCTGGGATCGTAGGAGACATGACGGCATCGCGAAAGAGCCGCGTGCCGACTGTGAGCGAAGAAGAATTGAACGAGCTCTATCGTGAGCGCCTAGAGATCCCCTTCGAGTGGAGGAACACACTCTATCTTGAGTGGTTTAGTGAAATCAATGGCCGCGTGGTCATTGAGACTGCGGGCTATCAGCTCGCGATTTCTCCTCACGAGTGGGAGATGGATGCGGACGCAGAAGAGGCGCAGAAACTCGCCAATCTGCATGCGATGCGAGATTTCATGGCTCAGGTGATTCGTCGGCGTGATTCCGAGGGGCCCGAGCCAGAATCGGCTGAGGAACTCGATGAGTTTGCCTGGGAAGAGCGGTTGAAAGAATCGGATCGTTTGACGGACGCGTACCAAGAGGTTTTGGAGAAATACATGGAAGACGTCGATAGCGAGCAGAAGGAAGCGTTTGTGATGGGCTGGGATGGGCTGTTAGATGCATTAGCGGAGCGTGACGAAGCGGAAGAGGATGATTTTCCGGATCAAGGTGCGGGGTATGATCCAGCAGATGGGTTCCTGTCGATAGATGACGAGGAAAGTGAAGACGATTTTAAAAAGCTTGCCGACGATTCGTCTGGAAAAGGAGAGGATCACCCGTTGCAAGCCAAGGCCCAGTCGTTGGCGATGCTTGCGATGGACGTGATCAAGCGCGATGAAGGTCCAGGCACGCCATCCTATCAACTCGTTACCAACCTGCTTCAAGTGAGTGGTAAACTTGCAGGGGTGTTGTTTGGAAATGATAGCGACTACGAGCCTGAAACGGGATTTGTACTTGCGGTCCTCAAGCGTTGCATCAACTGGCTCAATGAAGCTGTTCGTGCCTGCCAGCAGTTGATGGAAGGGACTCGGGATCCCGCTCTGATGGCATCGCTGGAGGAAATCCGCCTAACAATCTTTGAAATTCGTGATAGCATCGTAGAGCTTCGCCGCGAGCTGAAATAATTTCATGTTTTGCTTATCCAAAGACCACTTCATCACTCCATGCGATTTGTACTTTCACTCAGTTTAGGAATTATAGTTGGAGCTGTAGGAGCAACGCTCTTCATCCAGAGCATGCCTCCGCCAGTTGGATCGGCCGAGGAGCGAGCTGGCAAGTTGGAGGCTGAGCTCAAGCATGCCAACAATCGATTAGTAGTTTATGAGTCAAGAGACCCGCGTGGCCATCAGGCGAGGAAAACGTTGGCGGATGGCGCGCGCCTAATCGCGGAGAATATCCGCGACGGTAAACCGGTGAGTCCGGATGATCTATTTCGTGCGACCCAGCCGCTGATCCGCGACTTTTCTCCATTGTTGGATCGTATCCGTGTGAAAGAACTGCAGCGACAAACCGATGCAAAGGTTGGCGAGTTGACGCGCAAGTATTCAATGGATCCCGCCCAGCAAGAGGCATTGACGAAATGGCTCAACCAAAATGCGGAGGATGCCGCGAAGCGATACACCAACCTACTTACTCAAGAGGGCACCAGACTCGACGACATTGGCAAAGCTTCTGCCGAGTTTCGCGCCGACGATGGATTGTCTGCCTTCATGGAGCGCACGCTTACCGGTGAGAAGTTGAGGGAGTTTCAATCAGATCATATGCTAGAAAAGGTCTCAAGAGTCCAGGAGGAGGCGGACATGAAAGTGACGAGGTTAGATTCAATCGTGCATCTTGATGACAGCCAGCGTGGTGCAGCCTTTGCGGTCATGGCCCGTGGGGCAAGAGACTTTGATCCTTCGATGCAATTTGAGGGGCTTGGTGTTGAACGAGGTGGTCTTGCCACCGGTCTGTCTCGGCAAGATGCCATTCTGGCGTTGCTAAAACCGGAGCAGCAGAAGGCCTACCAGGCGGAGCAGGAAAAACAACGTGCAACGGCTCAGCGCGAGATGGAAGCGATCGGTCTCACTTTGCCAGCCGATTGGCATGCATCCGATCTCTTTGATTTCTAACATACGATGCAAAAATCGACAGCAATCGATATCCGCTATCTGCGGGTGGACTATGGCAACTATGTTGCCGTGGACGACTTGACTTTATCGGTGTCTGAGGGTGAGGTCTTTGGGTTGGTAGGCCCAAATGGAGCAGGGAAGACCAGCACGTTTCGAGTGCTTGCTACGCTGATGGAGCCGACCTACGGAGAGGTGATCCTTGGCGGTGTCGATATACTAGAGAATATTGAAGCTGCGAGGCGCATTGTAGGTTACATGCCTGACTTAGCTCCGGTTCCTTCAGATTTAAAAGTGTGGGAGTTTCTAGAATTTCATGCAGCAGCTTATGGGCTTGGAACTCGAGCACAGCGCCGCGATCGTGTGGCGGAGTGTTTGGAAGAGGTTGGACTAACGGGTCAGCGTGAGAGCTGGTGCCGAGAGATATCACGAGGCCAAACCCAGCGAGTCGTTTTGGCCAAGACGCTGCTTCATCGACCCAAGGTTTTGATACTCGACGAGCCTGCAAGTGGGCTTGATCCACTGGCGCGGCGAGATTTGCGTCATGCGCTCAGAAGGTTGGCGGCAACTGGGGCAACGGTTTTTGTGAGTTCTCACATTCTTGGGGAGCTTGCGGAAATGTGTTCATCGCTTTGCGTGATGAATCGCGGAAAGCTGCTTGCGTCTGGTTCGGCTGATGATGTTAGAGCTCAGCTTGGCAAAAATGAGAAAACCATCACCGTTAGGATCTTGGCACGGCATGAAGAAGCGGCATCGTGGTTGGGGGAGCAAGGCTCGGTTTATGACCTCCGGATTAATGGGCAGGAGTTGATTTTCGGATTTGAAGGAACCGCTGACGGCCAAGCGGATTTGCTAGAAGGCATGATTCAAATGGGATTCCGAATGAGTGCCTTTCAGGAGAAGCATTCCTCGTTTGAGGATATTCTCGTTCGAGTGGCAGAAACTAACCGAATTTTATGAGCGTTGATCCTGTTAAATTTCTACTAGCTGAGCCACAAAATCCCAGTTGCTGGATGATTTGGCAAAATGCGATTTTTAGGCGATACTGCCAGTCGCGCTTGCGATCGAAAGGGCTGGGAATTGCTTTGCTCATTACCATTCTGATTGCCGGATTCTTATTTTTCATCTTGCGTGCGATCGGGCTGGATCGGACACATCTGAATCCGAGGGATGCGGAGCGTGGTGTGTTGATTCCACTCCTTGTTTTTCAGGCGCTGATCTTGTTTGTTTTGGGTACTGCTCAGGTTTCGGGTGGCATGACGGCTGAAGCGGATGAGGGGGTGATCGACTATCAGCGCTTGCTTCCGATGAGTCCGCTTCAAAAAGTGCTTGGCTATTTATTTGGGTTGCCGGTTCGCGAATATGTTATGTTCTTATCAACCTTGCCATTTACTGCATGGGGGCTTTGGAAGGGGGAGGTTGCACTAGGTGTTTGGCTGCCACTCTACGCGATCTTCATCACCACGACGTGGACCTATCATCTCACTGGATTGCTGACAGGGACGGTGGTTCGGAATCGTCGCTGGGCATTTCTGGTGTCGATTGGACTGGTGTTCGGTCTTTATACGGTTGTCCCGCAAATGGCGCGATTCGGGCTGGTTTTTTTCAAGTATCTCACCATAACTCCCGTCTTTTTCGAAAGTATGCCTGGCTTGTTGCCCCGTACGGCCGCGGCCGTCGTTGCGACAGGACAAAAGCTTGCACCAGAGGTCCGGTTCTTCGGGTTAAATCTTCCCGAGGCCGTATTCACGGTTTTTTGTCAGGGTGGAGTGATTCTAACGTTCGCGGCGATGCTTTGTCGCAGATGGCGTCGTAATGAGTCGCTCTTACTTGGTAAGCTTTGGGCAGTTGGGTTTTTTGGTTGGATTCAGATTCTTTTGTTGGGAAATGCGTTGCCACTGATCGACCCTGGTAATTTGTTTCCCTCGCGAGAGGTCGCTCGGAGGTTTCTCGCAGGCAGTGACTGGGCACCTAAGGCAATTGAGGCAGTTGGCATGTCCGGTCTCTACGGGATGGTTACGTTATTGATTCTATATGCGATGACCCGAGTGATTACACCATCAATTGACATGCAGATTCGTGGGTGGCGGCGGGTGCGTAAGCAGAATCATGGATCGTTGCCGCTCTTCGCGGATGCATCGAGCTCGATCGGGTGGGTGGCAGTGATGGCGTCAGTCGGTGCCTTTGGGTGGTATGTGTTCACCCATGCACTGATTGAATCACGCTGGTTTCCCGGGCATTTCGTTCCTTTGCAAGTGCTCGCATTTTTTGTGGTGGTTTTGATGTCGGGTGGATTGGGATTCCATGCTCTGTTAGAGTCGAAGGGCGGGCGTGCGGTTGCACTTGCAACGATTTTCGTTGGTTTGGTCCCACTGATGATCGGCGCCATTTTAAGCACATCCAGCAACCGCCTGCTTCCTGCAGCCTTGTGGGTTTCTGGAATATCACCCATCAGCTCGCCAGTTTATGCAGCGGCAACCTTGCTTTCGGTGAGTGAACTGCCTCCGGATTTGGCTCGTGCCGCGCCAATTGCCTTCTACTTTTGGCTCACGATATCATCTGTAGTCACCACTGGACTGATCGTTCGGCTATTCATCGTCCGTGAGGGGATCGCCGTGCGAGCGAGCGGCGAATCCTGATGGGTCGCAAACGTGTTAGAAATCCAAATAGATTTCGGTTCGACGGTTGACGCGGCGTCCTTCCGGGTTGTCTTTGCCGTTTTCCAAAACATTTGGTCGGCGTGGTTGACTATCGCCCTTTGCAAGAGTGAGGATCTGGCTTTGGTTCACGCCAAATTTTGTTAGAACGTCACGCACGACTGAGGCGCGGCGGCCTGATAGGCTATTGTTGTAGTCTCTGGTGCCCATGGCATCCGTGTGGCCGCTGAGGGTGATCTTCTTGCCGGGATCCGAGAGCAAGATGCGAGCTACGATTTCAAGTTGTCGGCGGGTTCGAGGGTTCATTTGATCTTGATCAAATTCAAAATAGATGGCGAGTGTCTCTCCTCCAGCTGGATTTCTAACAAGCGGGGTGAAGTAGGAATCCCCCCCTGCGATGCGGTTTGTATAATCCGCCAAGAGTTGATCGAGATTGATTTCGGAGACGATCCAATTCGAGCTCCCCACCGGGTGATGCAGGGTGATTGAAAACTGTGCGTCTTGGTTCGCATCGGATGATTGAACATAGGCCAGGTAGCCTGCGGCATCTGTGCGGTGGAAAATTGCACGCAGGGGCTTGGATTCGCGAAGCCGGTAGTTTCCTTCCTCAAATAAGATGCAAAGCGCTGCGAGCTTAGCGTTTGAAATGGTGGATTGATCTGTAAATCGTAGTGCAGCCTCGAAGTCTTGCTTGAGAATCGCTTGAAGAAAGGCATCTGCGGTGCCAAGTGAATCTAATGAGATTGTCATCGGTGCTCTGGTGCCTTGAGCGCTTGGGAGCGTGATTTTTTCGATCATCCACTTACCATCCATTCGGCGCAGGTCGAGGACGATCTGGTCATTTCCAGGAGCTCGGCTATCGAGGGTCAATGCCCATCGCGAATGGTTGTTCATTTCAAGCTCCCCGATTTCGCGGATCGGATCGATCTGACGGAGTTGAAGTGGGCTTGTGCAGAGTTCCTTGAGCCGGTTGAGCGTCGCGGTATCGAGTGAACTTTTATTGATTAATTTTGAGATTCCATCGATGTCGGCGGTTTGAAGTGCCTTTGCGAACTGGTCCACTAGAGCTGCTGCGTCCCTGAGGTTGGGGGTAATCGAAGGCTTTATTGAAGGCTTGGTTAGTTCCTCGGCGGGTTTGGTTTGCAGGCTATTTGCTTGGGGCTCTGACGTCGCGGTTTCAGAGGAATTTTGTTTATCGGTTAGAAAATGGTTTGCGCTGCGTACGATGCGAGGGCTCCAGAAAATCACTGCCGACAAGGTGATCAATGCGGCGAGGCCAAGAAAAGCATAGGTGACTTTTGAGCGGATCATGAGATGTATTGAAATGAATGGTTTTTATTCCGGTTGTGGAAGGGCGGGCAAGGTAATGCGGAGTACTTGGCCATCACGGATGAGATGCAGGACAGTGTCTTCAACCGTTGCGGAAGCGGTAAACTCGCTCAGAAAATCACTGGCGCTGCTGACGCGTGAGTTGTTCACTGCGATGATGAGGTCTGCTGGTTCCACTTGGCCAGTTGCGAGGCCAGCGGGTGAGACGTCTGTTACTATTACTCCGCGGTAGCCACGCATCCGCTCTGCCACGGATGCATCTCGGACCTTGATGCCCATCGCCTTGAGGATTTCATTTCGGTTGGCCTCGCCGGTCTGGCTCCCCAGTCTGGGCTTCTGTGCAGCGGTCGTTGTGGCTGCACCGCTCTCGGCGATCGTAGCCTTGATGGTCATGGATTGGCCCTTTCGCCAAATTTTGAGATCGATCACCTCGCCGACTTTTGCCCGTTGAATGAGTGAGAAGAACTGAGTTGCAGAGTGGATTTTTTCACGGTTCATGGATTGCACCACGTCCAATGCTTCGATGCCTGCTGTCTGAGCGGGAGATCCAGGTGATACGCCCATGACAGCTGCGCCAAATTCGCCCTCGTAGCCGAGTGCGTTGCGGACTGCTGGGTCCAGTTCGCGCATTTGCAGTCCAAGGAATCCGCGGACAGGCCGTCCACGTTCAAGGATTTGGAGCAGAGCATCCTTCACGTCATTTGATGGGATCGAGAAGCCGACCCCTTGAAAGCCTGGGTTCTGTTTGTCTGGCGAAAAAATTGCCACATTGATTCCGATGATCTCGCCACGGAGATTCACCAGTGGGCCGCCTGAATTTCCTGGGTTGATTGCGGCGTCGGTTTGGAAAAGATCCCTCTGGCTGTCCGAGATCGAGCGTTCCTTCGCGGAAATGATGCCCTGGGTTACCGTTTCCCCCAAGCCGAATGGATTTCCAAGTGCCAATACGATCTGACCGACTTTCGTTTGCGACGAATCTCCCAGTTTGAGTGGAGTGAATGTTTCATTAGAATCTATCTTCAATACGGCGATATCCAACAATGAATCTTCACCGATAAGTCTAGCAGAATAGGTCTTGCCACCATGGAGGGTGACTTGAATTTTTTGCTGGCCTGCGATGACGTGGTGGTTTGTCACGACATGTCCTTGGGGTGTGACGATCGCCCCAGACCCTTGTCCTTGCGTTGGATAGTCGCGGACACGGATTTGCCCCCAAATGTCCAGCAATTGCTCACTGCGGACCCCAGCGGTATCGATGCTGACGACCGATGGTACGACCGCCTCGGTGAGTTTTGCGTATTCGTCGTTCAGCCTTGAGAGCAATTCGACGCCGCCGAGATTCAGAGGCGCCTTTTCAGGGAGCGTAAAGGATTCTGGCTGAAACTGTCCTGAGTGCTCCGACGATCCACGGATTATGTTCCGCCAGTCGCCCGTGGAACGCCACGTGCGGAGCGTGGAAATGAGCCCGTAGGTGATGGCAAAAACAGCAACGAGTGCCAAGATGCGACGGAAAGCAAAATTCATAAGCGAGTGCGAACTTGTTAACCATGCCTTGAAATCTGGAAATTCCAAGTGCGGAAACGGTGGGATTGGGGTGGGCACGCTTTGTCCGCGCTCGGCGGGTGGCCGCAATGAATTTTAGGATATGGATTCTTCTCCCTTGGCCGATGCCTCGGATTATGTCATGACCCAACTCATGCATATCTCGATTTACTTGCTTTGCTTGGCCGTGACTGTCAGCGAGGTTCAGGCAGGTGGCCTTTCTGATGCAGATCGAGAATCGTTGTTAGGTCAACTTGAGAAGATCAGGGAAAGTACGGATTCCAAGGTGGATGCGCGGTTCCGACTCGCCATTGTGGCCTATCGGAATGCGACGGCCAGCGATGAAGCTGCGTTTGAATTTTATTTAAATTGCACAGAAAAGGTAAACTTTGAGCAGCAGAGGAAAAAACCCGCTGAATTTAGAGATTGGAAACATAAAGAGGCCGACAAGCTTTCCGCTCCAAGTTTGCGACTGGCGTTGCGGCACCAACTTCGCTGGCTTTTGCTAACCATCGAGGCAGCATCCGAGAGAGCAGACCGACCGAAGCTTGCAGCCGAGGCGCAGGAGGCCGTCGATGCAATTTTTCGGGATGTTGATCCACTGAAGGGGCAGGAGGCGGTTCTCGGAAAGCCTGTGACTTCAACCGTGTTTGCGTCGGTGTATGGAATCGATTCGATCAAGGGAGATCAGTGGGCATTGTCACCGATCCATCTCGATCAAGTTTATGAAACGATCATCTTTCCTCCGCTTCGAACGTCCAGTCGAGTGGGTGAGTTGCGCACGGCTTGGATTAAGCGTATCCAGCAGGAAGCGGCAAAAGCAGAAAAGTGGGTGCCTGAGGCTAGGGGCACGAAAAAGATTGGAATGGCTAGCGCATTGCAGGCACCTGAGTATGAAAAATTTCTAACTGAAAATCAGCCAAAACTGCAGTGGGACATGGAGGTTGATCTCTTCCACCATGGCGACGAAGTAGGCGCTTCTGTAAGAATGCTCGCTCATTTGGAAAAATACATCAATCATGATTCTGCTCGTCAGTGGGGCGATGAATTCAAGGAGCTGCTCAAGCCCGCGGCTAAAACGACGGCGAATACTGTTAACTAACAGTTGGCTCGGTCGACGGATGTTTCGAATCCGTAAGGAGTACGATGTGCTGGAACTGAGAAGTGTTCACGCGGGCAAATTTCGAGCTGCTGACAGGATGGCTTCATGGACATCTTCAGCAGATGTGACAGGATAATCAGTTCCTAATAGAACCGGTTGTTCTTTTAGAGAAACCCGATCTCGGCCGTGAGATCCTTTGACAAGAGAAGCATCGAGCGGAATGACATCCAGAAGTCCGCGCAGGCCGAGCTTCTTTTTCAGAAGGAATAGGGCGATCCGCCACTTTGGGAAGCGAATGGTTGGGTCAATGAACAATTCGCAGGGATCATAGCCTGGTTTGCGATGGATATCGATGGTTCGTGCGTAGTCAGGTGCGACATCGTCATTTTGCCAGAAATAATAGGTAAACCAAGAATCCTCTGCGGCGATGGCGATTAAGTCACCGGCGCGTTCAGCTGCGATGCCATTTCCCCAACAGTCGCGTGCATCTCGAACTTCATCGATCCCGAGTGTCGATGTGAGGAGATTGTGTACCTCCTCGCGGATGCTTGAATCATTAATGTAGATGTGGGCAAATTGGTGATCCGCAACGGCAAACGCCCGTGAGCCACCGCAGTCGAGTGTTTCGCGGCCCAGCTCGTTCTTGATGAGGATCCAGCCTTTTTCGCGGAATAGACGGTTCAGATGGATTGCGCGGGTGACGGGGGATATCCCGTACTCCGAAAGCACGAGTACTCGAATACTACGTGATTCATAGTAGTCGATTAGGTCGCCGGCGAGGGTATCGATTTTGCGGAGTTCTTCAGGGATATTGGCAGCAAGCGGGCCATCTTTTTGGAGGGAATAATCGAGGTGGGGCAGGTAGACGAGGCTGAGGGTCGGGGAGTGTTTTTCCTCGACCCACTTCGCTGATGCTGCGATCCACTCAGACGAGGCGATCCCTGCGGCCGGTCCCCAAAATGCGGGAAATGGAAATGGGCCAAGGTCGCTCTTGAGAGCTTCTCGCATGGCCATCGGTTGCGTGTGAATGTCGAAAACCTTGCGTCCGTCTGCTGGATAAAGCGGGCGGGGAGTGATCGAGAAATCGGCGGTCGAATGCATGTTATACCACCAGAACAATTTGGCACAGGTGAAGCCCGGAATCTCTCGACGCAACTTGTCCCAGAGTTTTTCCCCGTAGACCAAATGGTTGCTTTGTTTCCAGAATCGGACTTCCGTGCTTTCGCGATCGTACCATCCATTTGCAACGATTCCATGAGTTGCAGGGGATGTTCCGGTGACGATGGAAGACTGCGCGGTGCAGGTCACTGCGGGAAATGCGGGAGGGTAGGATTGCAGGCCGGTTCTCTCTGCAAAGTCGGTGAGTCGGGGCATGTTTGGGCCGAGCAATGAGCGGGAGAGCCCAACGAGATTGATGACAGCCAAGCGCATGCGTTGAATAATGACCTGCAGTTTTTGGTAAGGAAAGCGTTTGGGGATCAATTTTGGCAATTTAAGCTGCTGCTTGGCTGATCTGATGACGCCATGGTCTTTAGCCAATCCAGACGGCGTTGCAATTTGATCTGTCGGTCTTGTGATGGATGAGGATAGAGGATGGGATACCACGCGCTCATCACTGCGGCCCGCCCGATCAAGCTGTGATGCAGTGCAAGCGGGTTGATCTCGCCGCCCGCTTGCCGGTAGCCTCCAAGGATCTGATCTACCGTGGTTTGATCTTCCTCGAGAATCAATATGTTCCAGATGGCCGAGGCTAGATCCCACTCGACTGGGCCAGTGAACGTATCCTCCCAGTCCGTCCAAAGGAGGCCGGATGTTGTATTCATCAGGTTGCCAAGGTGAGCATCGCCATGCAGCGGTTGGGACGGGAATTGGCCGAGGGTGCCGATGGTGGTGGTAAGGTGGCCTCGGAGTAGTTCAAGAGTAGGTGGTGAAAAATGATTGCGAGCACTTTTTAATTCTAATACTCTAATGGATTCTTCTAGAATCTCGAGGTGTGGAAGATGCTGGTCAAATTTGAGCAAAACCTCGTGGCAATCATGCAAGGTTTTGCCGATCATTTCTGGGTCGGGATCACTTCCGGTGGCGGTAACAAATTGCCAAAAATTCATGGGGAAGCCGAGGTGTTCGTATGGCTCTGGAGGAATGGCCGAGTGGAGCGGAATGACGGGGGCTTGGTGGCGCGCAAGGTGTGCCGCAACCGCAATTTCTCGGGCATACCATTCTTTGCCTTGGCGTGGGCCGTCGAGGTTGGTGACGATTCGTGCGACGAGCGTCTCGCTCAGGCGGAGGACTAACGTGCTACCGTTTTGTAGTATATCGCAACGGTCAGGAACCACACCGTGAGCACTGGCGATTTCTCTCGCAGCCTTTATAGGAAGGTCGATGTCCTGCATGCGAGTGTGCCCCATGGACGGGGATCCGGAGGCAGTATCAATTAGACTCTCGCGAAGCCGTTCCATTCGTGAATGGCTTACGGGTGAAACTGGCGTGCAGCTTGCAGCGTGTTTTTCATGAGCATCGCGATGGTCATCGGCCCGACACCGCCGGGGACTGGAGTGATGGCGGAACAAAGTGGGGCGACCTCCTCAAAGGCGACGTCGCCGGTGAGTCGATAGCCGGATTTTTTTGAGGGATCGCTGACTCGGTTGATTCCAACATCGATGACCACGGCTCCGGGCTTGATCCAGTCTGCCTTGACCATTTCGGGTCGGCCCACGGCTGCGATGAGGATGTCGGCGCGACGGCAGATTGCAGCGAGGTCGTTGGATCGCGAGTGTGCGATGGTGACCGTGGCATTCGAGATTTTTGAGACCAGTAAAAGTGCCATCGGTTTGCCGACAATCATGCTGCGACCGATCACCACCGCTTCGGCACCAGCAGTAGGGATGCCTGAGACTTCTAACAATTTCATGCAGCCCGCTGGGGTACAGGGGACAAAGCCAGTGGGGTCTTCTAATACCAGTTTTGCGACATTCTCGGGGTGGAATCCATCGACATCCTTGCGAGGATCGATGGTGCGGATGATCGCTTCCTCATCGATGTGTTTTGGAGGTGGGGATTGGACAAGAATGCCATGAATCAATGGGTCCGCATTGAGGTCATGGACAACTTTGAGAAGTTGCTCTTGAGTGGTCTCGGATGGGAGTTCGATTTTAAGGGAATGGAATCCCAAGTCACTGCAGGTGCGGGTTTTTGAGCCTACGTAGACTTGTGAGGCAGGGTCGTTGCCAACGAGCACCACGGCGAGGCCGGGGCGAATGCCTTTTTCTAATAGCGCTGCTGCTTCGGTGCGACATTCGTCGAGGACGGAGGCGGCGACGGATTTGCCATCGAGGATATGAGGTGGGTTCATGAATGGATTGGTTTAGGCATCATCGGCTCCGGCGATCAAGGCTGCATGGACCCGAGCGACCTCGTGTTGGAATTGAATTTCATCGAGTTTGGCGGGTACGACAAGCATCGTGTCAAAAATGATGGTCACTTTGCTGAAGGGTTTGGCGATGACAAGACCATCCCATGTTTTGAGTCGCCATGCTGATGAATAGTTGACGTGGATGGGTACGATGGGTGCGCATGAGGATTGGGCGAGTTTGATGACGCCGGGTTGGAATCCGTAGCGAGGGCCGCGCGGGCCGTCGGGGGTGATGCAGATGTCGATCCCACTTGCGAGGGCACGTTTCATGCCAATCAAGGCTGCGACGGCGCGTCTGGACGATGATCCGCGGATAGAGCCGATTCCAAAGATGGCCATCGCGGCGGCAAGAATGCTGCCGTCCTTGCTGGCACTGGTGAGCACGGAGGTTTTGCGTCCCATACCTCCGGAAATCCTCCAGACTGGGGGGACGGTGAAAATTCGGTTGTGCCACATGGCGAAAATCATCGGGTGAGGATGAGATCCCGGTGACAGGATCCCGCAGCGATCGTCGAATTCGTGGCGCAGGGTGGCGGCCCAGCATCTCATGGCCCAGCCCGCGAGTGTTCCGAAGATCTCCGCTTTGCGGGTTCCTCGGATTTCGAAGTTGTTGGTGGCGACCATGGGTTCAGTCCGGCAAGTCTCGCCACCCGCTGGCATTTGACAAGCTTCGCCGTTGGATCCTTGAGCTTCAATGAAACAAAAAGGCGACGCCACGGGGGTGGCGCCGCCTTTCGGGTTGGTTCTATCGATTAGGCTTTGCGACGGCGGCCTGTCATGAGGCTCATGCTGCCAAGTGCGCAGGGTGCAAGTGCACTTAGCTCTGGGATGGCGCTCAATGTGGGTGTTGCCACGCCCGTGAAGTCACCCGTTCCACCGTCGAGAGTGGCGTTTGCGGTTGGGCTGACATCGAATTGGACTAGTGAGCTGCCGACTCCTGAGGTGGATATATTTTGCAGAGTGCCGGCCAAGATGGAGACTGTAGATATCAAAAAAATTTAGGCATATGGAAATCTCTCATCAGGATCGTGGATTCAATTGGCTAGCCCAATCGGAGCTTGGTTGGCGCTCAGAATCCCTTAATCTTTGCGAGTAGATGACATCCTAGTTGCGTGACATTTTCGTCACGTGCGTGAAGAAATTGTAACGCAGTAGTATTTGCGATGGGATGACCACTCCCTACTTTGCGGAAGTTCATTAGAAAACAAAGCACCTACAACATGAAACCTCGATTCCATAAACTACCCCTCCTTGCGGCCGCCATCCTTGGTTCCACTCAAGCTCCAGCCTCCGCCGATATCACCGGTCTCCGGCAGCACCAAGTCATTCCTGGCACCGTCGGCTCCGGCGAAGTCATTTCCTTTTCACCTTCCAACGATACACTCGCCGTCACCGATAACTCCGCTGGCGGTATCAGGCTCTATCGCCACGATGGGAATGCTTTCAATGGCCATGCGACGGTCAACGTCGCAGCCTGGTTCGACGCAAATCCCGTCATTGGCTTCGTTTACAGTGATGTCACCAGCGTAGCAATTTCTAAGGACGGCTCAGGACTCGGCGTGGCGACTGCTATCAATGGCTCAACCGTTTCCGTCAGCATTGGCGGCACTCCCACCAATTTCACCACCACCGTTCCGCAGATCGGCCGCGCGGTGTTTTTCGATCTCAACACCGGCACCGTGCTCGGCTCGCTTCCCGCCGGCTATCACCCGGACATGATCACCATCAAGAACGGCAAGGTTGCCATCGCCAACGAAGCCCAGCACGCATGGGCCGGTGCCGGAAACAACATCGCCGATTTCGACAGCGCCCAACAGCCCGGCTCGGTCACCGTGATTGATGCCTCCGCTGTGAACGCCGGAAACCTCACCACTTTCGACTTCACCACCCTTTCCCCTAACACCGTCGACTTCAGCGGCGTCTCCGGGCTTATCGCCGGGCTACGCGACAACACCTCATTCGAAGCCGCCAACACCAAGGCCAAGTATTTCCACATCGAGCCGGAATACCTCGCCTTCAGCCCGGACAACACCCAGCTCTTTGTCGGCCTCCAGGAAAATAACGCTATCGCGGTCCTCGACCTCGCCACCAACACCTGGCTCAACATCACCGGACTCGGCGTCCGCGACATCACCATCGACGCCTCCGATAAGGACAAGGCCTCCGACGTGACCGACGCCGCGAAAGGCCTCCCCATGCCGGACGGCCTCGCCACCTGGTCCGCTGCCGGCTCCACCTACATCATCACCGCCGACGAAGGCGACGCCCGCGTCGATGACGGCGACATCCAACGGTTCGCCTCTGCCGTCAGCACCTACGGCCTCGCCTCAGGTTTCACGCCATCGAGTCTAGAGAACGACTTCGGTCGCCTCAACATCCTCAAGGACCAGTCGCTCAACGGCCCGGTCACCCCCGCTTCGGACCTCGACAAGATCGTCAGCATGGGCAGCCGCGGTCTCAGCCTTTGGAAAAAAGAGGCCGACAATTCCGTTAGCTTCGTTTCCCACCTGCCGCTTGAAAAGGAACTCTTCAAGCTCGACCCGCACCGCCACAATGCCAACAACGGCGGTGTTAAAGCCGACTTCGACGCCCGCTCCGATGACAAGGGCCCCGAGCCCGAGGCCGTCGCCGTGACCAAGCTGGACGATGGCACCGTGATCGCCGTCGCCGCCATGGAGCGCCAAAACGGCGTCGTCGTCGTGGACATCACCAATCCACTACTTCCGAAAGTTGTCCGTTATATTAACAGCAACGATAAGGGCCTCATCTCGCCAGAGACCGTCCAGATCGTCGATCCCACCGACAGCCCGACCAACACCACGCTCGCCATCGTCGGCTATGAAGGCATCATCGGAGACAACGTGGCCGGCGGTGTCGGCGTTTATGAAATCAACCCTCCCGCTTTCCGTCTCCAAGTGCTGCATGCCTCGGACATGGAAGCCGACGTCTCCTCCGTGACCACCGCCTCGCAGTTCGCCGCCCTGTTGGACAAACTCGAAGACGCTGCCGGCAACGACGCCTCCATCACCATCGGCGCGGGCGACTGCTTCATCCCTGGCGCATTTCTATCAGCCGGAAATGACGCCTCCACCCGTCCCTCGCTGAAGACGTCGCTCGGCTACGTCTTCAACAACGCCGGTGCCACCGACCTGCGGGAAAATCCCGGTCGTCCGGACGTCGCCATTCTCAACGCGATGGGCTTTGACGCCTCATGCATCGGCAACCACGAGTTCGACCTCGGCTCGACGGAGTTCGGAAACATCGTTGTCCCCGACCCGCGCACCAGCACCGCCACGATGCGCCACTACGGCATCGCGTTTCCTTACCTCAGCTCGAATCTTGACTTCAGCGCCGCCGTTTCGGTGCCCGCCGCGATTCCCGACCTCGCTCCCTACTTCACCTCGGAGATCCGGAATGTCGATGCCTTCCGTCCGAATCCATTCCTGAATTACCCTGGAGTTTCCGCCGCAGCCACTAAGGCCAAGCTCGCCAAGTCCGCCATCGTCGTCCGCGGTGGTGAGAAAATCGGCGTGCTCGGCGTGTCTCCGCCGGACCTTGCCAACATCTCCTCGCCCGGCCTCGTCACCGTCACCGGTCCGACCGGAGCCGTGGTGGTCTCGCCGCGCACCTACAACATTGACGCCCTCGCGCTGCACCTCCAGCCGACCGTAGATGCCCTCGTCGCCGCCGGTTGCAACAAGATCGTCCTCGCCACCCAGCTTCAGCAGATCGACAACGAAAAACTGCTCGCCACCAAGCTCCGCCACGTCGACATCATCGTCGCCGGCGGTTCGGGCACGATCTACAACAACTCCGGCATCCTCCAGCCGGGCGACACCTCCGCCGGTGCTTATCCGTTCAGTGCCACCGACCTCGACGGAAATCCTGTCGCTATCGTCAGCGGTGAAGGCCAATACCAGTATCTCGGCCGACTGGTCGTGGATTTCGACGCTGCCGGCCGAATCACTGCCGTGAACAACGCCAGCGACAATATCGCCGTCACCGCCGCTGCTGTTAGCAGCGTCTGGACCAGCGGTAACCCCTACGCCGCCGGCACCCGCGGTGGCACGGTGAAGGCCGTCACCGACGCGGTCGGCTCGGTCATCAACGCCAAGGACGGCCTCGTCCTCGGAAAATCCTCTGTCTATCTGGAAGGCCGCCGCACCAACGTCCGCCAGCAGGAAACCAACTTCGGCAATCTCTCCGCCGACGCCAACCTGTGGTATGCCAAGGCCGTCGATCCCACCGTGGCCGTCTCGCTGAAAAACGGCGGCGGTATCCGCAACTCGATCGGCTCCGTGAGTCCCCTCGGCGTCCCTCTGGCTACCGCAGCGAACCCCTCCGCAGGCAAGCTGGCCGGCGACATCTCCCGCCTCGACGTGGAAGATTCGCTGAAGTTCAACAACGCCCTCACCTCGCTCACCGTCACCCACTCCCAGCTCAAGCTCCTGCTAGAGCACGGCGTGGCCGGCAGCAACGGCCCCGGTGCGGAGAAAAACACACCCGGCCAGTTCTGCCAGCTCGGTGGCATCATGGTCGTCGCCGATCTCGCGGAAACGCCGGTGAGTTTCACCTCCGCTTCCAACGTCATCAGTGCCGTCAACGGCGGCACCCGCATCCGCTACGCCGCCCTCGTCGATGCCAATGGCGACCCGACCACGGTCATCGTCAACAACGGCGAACTCGTCACGCCGAACGCCCCCGTCCGCCTCGTCACCCTCACCTTCCTCGCGATTCCCGGCACTACCGGCTCCGACTTCGGTGGTGACAGCTATCCGATTCCTTACCTGGCCCGCCTCAACGGCGCCTCGTTCGCGAACCGGGTGGATCAGACCACGGACGGCAGTGCCAACGGCTTCACCTTCGCCGCCGCCGGCACCGAACAGGACGCCTTCGCCGAATACCTGAAAGCGTTCCACTTCACGACACCGACCGCCTTCGGCACCGCCGATACCGTCGTCGGTCTTGACCGCCGGATCCTCCAAGGCACCACCGACAGCGATGCCGATGGCCTGAGCAACGGCATCGAAGTCGCCTCGCTCGGTCTCGATCCCGATGCCGCCAACACCAGCTCGCAGATCAACGCCGCGCTGCTAGGCCTCCGCACCGCAGGACGCACCGACGTCACCTCAAGCCCAGGAGCTTACAGCCTCTACACCGCCAGTTCTATTCAGAACCTGCGTGGCACTGGCAATCTGCTGGTCCAAGCGAGCGGTGGGAACGTGACCCTGAGCCTGCCGATCCAGAAGTCCACCACCCTCGGGGCGTGGGAATCTGCTGGCCAGCTCAACATTACGTTCCCGAAAATCGCCGACAAGGAATTCTACCGCCTCGCACTCCCCGAGTGATCGTCGGCCTTCCTTGAACGAACCATCCAAGCCCCGTCCGGTCTTCCGGGCGGGGTTTCTTTGTTTCGAGGTGGGATGCTCCCCAATCATCCCAGAATCCGCAGTTGGAATGCGAATGGGTCAGGCGCGGGCACTGGCAGCCGAGGTTCGGCAAGATGATTCCCAACCCGTTTCAAGTGTGACTCATTGATTATCAATCGATTAGTAGCGGAGGAATTGCCTTTCCATGTCTCGCGCACGGGGCGTCCGTCCAGTTGTGCACGGGTGCCTGTACATCGTGCACGGGTCGTTTTACATCGTGCACAAGCATCCGAACATGATGTAAAAGTTGTTTTACATCGCGTAACGGGGGGGGGGCGTACACGGCGCTGGGAGACCCCGACATCGAGGCGGTCACCGACCCATTTTTCGTCAGGAAGGTCGCCAAGTTCCAATCCGCTTGGTGGGCGGCAAAGGGTAGTTCGTGGGAAGCTCGGCGATCACTCTGCAGTACTCCAAAAAGTGATTCCGCACCATCCTTCCGCCGTGCGGAGTAAGCGCCTCGCCTCGTCGCTGCCACGGTGGTGAGATTGCTTTCCTGCAGGAAGGGATTTGAAACTCAGCTCTCTTTCACCCAATGAGTGAACCCGTCGTACGTTGGTTTCCGTCCTGAAAAGCTGACAGGAGAAGAGTTTGTGCTCCTCGCCAACACTCTTAACTGCGGAATAGTGGATCATTCGACTACCCAGACTAGGCAGAATGAAAGATGAGCTGCGGATAGGGCCGATTCCAAAGACGGCCATCGCGGCTGCAAGAATGCTGCCGTCCTTGCAGGCATTGGTAAGTACTGAGGTTTTGCGTCCCACACCTGCGAAAATCCTCCAGACTGGGGGGGCGAAAAATCGGTTGTGCTACATGGCGAAAATCATGGGGTGAGGACTAGACCCGAATGACATAATCCCGCAGCGATCTTTGATCTTGTGGCGCAGGGTGGCGGCCTATCATCTCATGGTCCAGCCCGCGAGTGTTCCGAAGAACCAAGCTTTGCAATGGCGGCGAGTGATGAGACCCCTGCTGCCACGCCCGTGAAGTCACCCGTTCCACCGTCGAGAGTGGCGTTTGCGGTTGGGCTGACATCGAATTGGACTAGTGAGCTGCCGACTCCTGAGGTGGATATATTTTGCAGAGTGCCGGCCAAGATGGAAACTGTAGAAAGGGAATTTTGGATCGCGAAGTGCTGGGAAAGGTCTACCATCGTGCATAACTTCAAGTCCAAGCCGTGATCCAGTATTCTAAACTAGCCGATGAGCGCCGTGATGCGGGGACGATGGAATGCTGGTGTTTGCATGGTGCGGTGGGGATTGCGGCGGATTGGCGAAACTTTGCGAAAGCCATGGTTGGCCGTGGGATTGGTTCGCGGGCTGTGGACTTGTGGCGGTTTCTTGAGTGCGAGCCGATGCCACTCGTGGATTTTGGCAAGGCCATTCATGCGGATGCTGGGGGTGAGGTTTTTCGTGGGAATCGGCGGGCGTTGCTAGGGTACTCCATGGGTGGACGGCTTGCGTTGCATGCGTTGCTAGAGGCGGAGCATCCGTGGCAGGCTGCTGTTATTGTCTCCGCGCATCCGGGCTTGGAATGCGAAGCGGAGAGTCGCGCGAGGCGTGCACGCGATGCTGAATGGGCGAGCCAAGTCTTGACGGGGGATTGGCAGGAATTTCTTGAGGCGTGGAATTCCCAAGCGGTGCTGGGGACCTCGCCGATGCGTGATGCTCTGGCGAGTGGGTCGCTCATTGCGCGGCGCCGTGAGCTTGCCCGCAGCTTTGTCGACTGGTCGTTAGGGGCACAGCGTCCGTTGTGGTCGCGCTTGTCGGAGATCACCATGCCAGTGCTTTGGGTCGTGGGTGAACATGATTTTAAATTCCTTGAGATCGCGACGCGTGCCGTCGATTTGATGCCGAATGCCGTGCTTGCTGTCGCCCCTAGTTCGGGGCACCGCGTGCCATGGGAGGCGGAGGGGTGGTTCTCCGAGCGGGTTGCGGAGTTTCTATTGGCCGCCAAATGAATCGGTTTCTGCGCTCTTTGGTCTTGGCTCAAGGCGGATCGACCCCTAAACCCTCGGCATGCGGCTTTTCGATACCTTGACTCGGACCGAGCGTGACCTGCGGCCATTGGATGGGCGCACGTTTCGTTTCTATTGCTGTGGACCCACGGTTTATGGGCCGGCGCACATTGGGAACTTCCGGACTTTCGTGCTTCAAGATGTGTTGCGTCGCACGTTGGAAACCGGCGGGATTCGCACGCTTCATGTTCGCAACATCACGGACGTGGATGACAAGACTATCCGGGATTCCCAAAAAGCTGAAAAATCCCTCAAGGAATTCACCCGTGGTTGGACGGTGAAGTTCCACGACGATTGCGAAAAGCTTGGATTGCTGCCACCGCATATCGAACCGAGTGCGGTCGAGCACATCCCGCAACAGATTGCAATGATCGCCGCGCTGGTGGAAAAGGGGCACGGCTATGCCTCCGACGACGGCTCGGTTTATTTTAGAATCTCATCGTTTCCGGGATACGGTCGTCTTTCGCGTCTCGACCAGCGGGAGCTTGAAATCGGGAAAACTCAGAATGCTCGATCCAGCTCCGATGAGTATGAAAAAGATAGTCTATCCGATTTTGT
The DNA here is from genome assembly GCA_029866215.1 of Akkermansiaceae bacterium. Lineage (GTDB taxonomy): Bacteria > Verrucomicrobiota > Verrucomicrobiia > Verrucomicrobiales > Akkermansiaceae > Luteolibacter. The sequence continues at coordinate 22,082 of JARWZU010000054.1, read as the reverse complement.
TTTATGGAAAGGTCGCAAGCCTGAGGATGGTGAAAATTTTTGGGCTTCGCCATGGGGTGAGGGTCGTCCGGGGTGGCATCTTGAGTGCTCGGCGATGATTCAAGAGTACTTGGGTGACACCTTCGATTTGCATTCGGGTGGGGTAGATTTGGTTTTCCCGCATCATGAGAACGAGATCGCGCAGAGCGAGTGTGCTTGTGGCGGCCACTTTGCTGAGCATTGGTTTCACATCACGCATTTGTTAGTGGATGGTGGCAAGATGTCGAAATCGTTAGGAAATTTGTACACGTTAGAGGATTTAGCGGCTCGTGGATTTTCGGCGATGGAGTTGCGGTATGTGTTGATCGGCGCGCATTACCGCAAGCCGCTCAATTTCACCCTAGAGTCTCTCTCGGCGGCACGCGAAGCGTTGGCAAAGCTTGCCAAGGGCGCCCGTCAACTGGCGGCCATGACTGCTCCGGGTACCCGGCTGGCGAGTGCCGACTTCGGTCCGTTTCAAGGCGCTTGGGACAGTTTGAGTCACGATCTTAACACGCCGGGTGCGCTTGGTGGAATCTTCACTGGGTTGCGTGAGGCATCGAATCTAACGGGTGATGATGCCGCGGCTGCGCTGGCGGGATTCAATCGATTGATGCGGGCCCTCGGGTTGACGTTGCCCGAGGAGGTGGATCAGGGGGCGGTGGTTATTCCGGAGTCGATTCGGGCACTTGCGGATGCTCGCTGGCAGGCCCGGCTTGCAAGAAATTGGCAGGAGTCCGACGTGCTACGTGGGCAGTTGGCTGACCAAGGTTGGGCGGTCAAGGATGGCAAAGAGAGCTACACGTTAGAACCTGCGAGTGGTGAGTGAGTTCGGGTTTGATTTTGGGATTGCGTGGCATATCCGGCTCGCCAAGCGCAGGAGGATCAATTAGCCAGTGGCCGTGACAGAAGTGAACGTCATTCAGACCGGTCCCAAGGGTTTATTTAAGTGGCTCTGGTTGGTGTTTTTTCTGCAAGGGATGACTCCCGGGTTTTGGCTTTCCTCACTGACTAATATTCTAAAGGCGCGGGGTTTGGGTGGCTGGGTGGCACTCATGTTCGTGGTGCCCACCCTGTGCTCGTTGATTGCGCCGTTGATTGGTGGTGCGCTCGCCGATCAGCGCATTTCGGCAGAGAGGCTTTACGGCTGGTTGTCATTTCTTGCGGCCGGGAGCCTGCTTGCAGCGTTTGTGGCATTGAATGCGGGCATGAATCCTTGGTGGTTTGTGGGTCTGTTAGGACTGTACTCGATTTTCTCGGGTCCCTCATGGGGGCTTCTCACGACCATTTCGCTGACTCATTTGGCGAATGGTGAGCGCCAGTTTCCGTTGGTAAGACTGGGTGGCACAATCGGGTGGGTAGTTGCAGGCTTGATGACGAGTTATGTTTTCCATGCCGACACCAGCCCGGTGGCTGGCTATGCTGCGGCGGTGACGCGTTGTTTGGCGGGGGTTTGTGCGCTCACCTTGCCTTACACGCCGCCATTGGGTGGTGGGACGTCGCTGAAGAGTCGTTTGGGGTTAGATGCGTTTCAGCTGCTGAAGCAGCGTGATCATTTCGTCTTTTTCGCCGTGACGGCATTGTTTTCTGTGCCGCTTTCTGCGTTCTACATGTATGCTCCCGAGTTGCTTCAAGTGCTCGGTGATCCTCATGCGACTGCGACCATGACGATTGCGCAGATTTCCGAAATCGCTGCGATGCTGTTAGTGGGAGCGGTGATGATGCGGTTCCGGGTGAAGGCCGTGTTGTTGTGGGCGCTTGGGCTTTCCGTTTTGCGCTTTGGGATGAGTGCTTATGCAGGCTTGAGCGGGTCCATTCATTGGCACATCGGCGGCATCGCATTGCACGGCATGTGTTATACTTTTTACTTCATCACTGCGCAGGTGTTTTTGGATCGCCGAGTAGATCCTGGCATGCGGGGCCAGGCTCAAGGGTTGCTCGCGCTGGTTTCTAGCGGGCTTGGTCCGCTGGTGGGAGCGATGTTGTGTGGCTGGTTGCGAAATACGTGCGTCACGCCTGACGGGCGTGGGTGGATGGAATTTTGGTCGATCCTCTCAGCAATGATCGCAGGGTGCTTTGTCATCTTTGCGATGTTCTATCGCGGCCTTGGCAAGCGTGATTCAGTGCCCTAACTGCAAAGTTCACATGCCAACCGGATGGCCGCGATCATCGAAGATGGGTTCGCAAGGTTTTTCCCCGCGATGGAGAAAGCGGTACCGTGATCTGGGCTGGTGCGTGGCTTGGGCAATCCAAGGGTCACATTGACGGCGGTGTCGAAATCTAATAGTTTTAATGGAATCAATCCTTGATCATGGTACATTGCGATTACCGCATCGAACTTGCCATGAGCGGCCTCGCGGAAAACCGCATCGGGCACGGCGGGGCCAGAGAAGTCTGCGATGGAGAGGCGATTCAGTTGATCGATCGCAGGCTGGATGATTCGGGATTCCTCGTCGCCGAAAGCGCCATTTTCTCCGGCGTGAGGGTTGAGGCCAGCGACGGCGATGCGTGGATGGGGAATGCCGCGGCGCTTTAAGTAATCCGAGGTGAGTAATCCCACGCGGGTGATCCGCTCGAGGGTGAGGAGATGCGGCACCGCCGAGATGGGTTCGTGGATGGTGGTGAGTGCCACGCTTAGGGTTGCACCCGTGAGCATCATCGCGTAGTCAGCGATTCCGAATGCATCGGCGAAGAACTCGGTTTGGCCAGGGAAGGAGAAGCCGATTTTTTGGAGGTTTTCTTTGCAAACGGGGCCAGTGACCACTGCGTCTGCTGAGCCATTTTTCAATTGGTTGGCCGCTTGGTTGAGTGCTGCGAGTGCCGCGGTAGCAGAAATGGTGTCGGGTCGACCGGGGGTAGCTGCGAGACGGTCACCGATGACATCAATTTTAAATCCTCTCGGAAGGTCGATTGATGCTAGGGCGAGGTCGATTACCTCTGGGCCAATTCCAGCAGGGTCACCGAGGGTGATGATAATGCGCGGCATGGCTGCATGATCGGTCGTGATTGATCGAATGCCAAGTGGGGAAACCATGAAATCCGCTTGTAACTAGGTTTTCTGCGCTTGATTTTGGTGGATTGTTCTCATTAGCATCTTGAAGATGAAGAAGTTGTTGGTGAGAATCATTTTGCTGAGTGCCTTGTGTGGTCTGTCCACACAGTGTGGCTCATCGCTTTTGGGTTCTGCCAATATGGGAGGGCCGACTCAGGAAGAGCGAAACGTGAAAGTGGCGAACGAGCCGGTGGGTGATTTCTACTACGGCCGGCGCTATTTCGTGGAAAAAACCCGCTTTTGGGGATACGTCCGGAAGCCGCGTCAGCCATGGAATCGGGCCAAGCTGGTCATCTTTCGTGAAGATCAAAAGCACAGCGCTGATCGGCTGCCAGAAAATGGACCAACTGGGCGGCGGTATGCATTTGATCAGAATTTTGAATATCGTTTGCGAGGTCACTTCACTGGCTCGAAAGCGTATGAGCCAAACAGCAACCAGTTTTTGGACGAGTTCATGCTGACGGGGTATGAGCTGGTGGATCCCAATCCGGGTTGGCTTTTTCGGCCAAGTGATCGTTATGATCGGCTGCGCGTAACGTTAACCCCTCCGTGAACTGCGGGCACGACGAATTGAGTAGATGAGATCCAATGACATCCATAGGGCGGTGCGTGCCAGTCGCCATGAGAGGGCGGTCGGTGATGCCCCGACCATGGGTCGGGTTGCGATGACCAAAGGGCTGGGGGAGCCGAAGCGTTTCCGTGGGAGGCGTAAGCGGCGTAGTGAAAGTCGAGAGGCACGAAAGCATCGAAAGGTGATTAGGTCATGGTCGATCTTACTAGGTTTCTTCGTCGCGGTTTTTACCACCCTTTTTGTCTATTTCTGGGTGATTCCCCAGCTTGAAGAAAACGAACTGGTGGCGAGGCCTCGCACTCGAAACACAGAAAATGTGGAGGTGGTTTCCAAATTCATTCCTCCGTCAGAGAGGAAAGCAATTCAGCTTGTAAAAGACGGCCTTGCGGTCCGCGATCCGAAGAGGATTCCAGAATTTTTCCGAGTCAGCGATTCAAGTCCTCAGGAGGTGATTGACGCTCTCCAACAGATCGAATCTGAATGCGGGCCCATTCAAGGGTATGCCCCGCTCGAGCGTGTTGAAACCAGTGAAGTGGTGTTAGGCGCAGTCATGGTCACGTATTTATACAAAGAGACTCAACCTGAGAGGGTGGCTTTATTGACGCCAGTGGATCAAGGGAAATGGAAGATCGATTTTGATGCTTATGTTCAGAGATCTAAGCCTTCATGGGACAAGATCATGACGGGGGGAGTGGATACCGCTGAGGTCAGGGTACTCGTCTCAGTCGACACCTATTTTGATAATGCCTTTGTGAATGAGTATGAGTGGTCGTGTTATCGAATGGTTGGGCCGGGGAGGGGTGAAGTTTTGTTCGGGTATTGCAAGGCTGGATCGCCTGAGCAGACTGCGATCAAAAAGGCTTTATCTAAACAGGGCGGCAAGGTGAGAATGATGCTCGAAATCGAGAAAGTTCAAGGGGCTGCGAAGCGACAATTTCAAGTTACCAAGGCCATTGCTGAAGATTGGGTCGTCGCAGATGAAGTATTTGACAAAACCCCAAGTGATGTGCGAATTCCAGACACAAATGGAGAGGGTTCTTGATTCAATGAGCATTTGGTTTTTGAGAGTAGAATATTCATGAAAAACTCATCCATCCAACGAGGAGTGAATTTAGGCAGCAGAAGGGCGCTGAGGGCGGATCGTGATGGGCCGGATTTGGGGCAGGTGCGGCGTGTGCGAGGCGAGAGATTTGCGATCGGAGAGAGGCGGGTTCGCAAACGTGGAGAGCGGAGAGTGCTGGACGCAACGGCGCAGGCCCAGAAGCGCATGGCGATCATTGGCTCAGTGATTTTTTCGTTGCTGACGCTTGGAGCGATTTCAACCGCGGTGGTCATGTGGGTGATGCCGCGATTGGCGGCCAATGCGAAGGTGGCCTCTGCAGGGCGCCGCGTGCCGGTCAAAGCCAAGGTCGCTTCAACGTTCCCAGCACCGTCCCGGGAAGAGGCGATTGGTCTCGTGAAGAGTGCGCTTGAAAATCGTGATGTTGATAAGCTCCAGTCGTTCTTTCGAATGGGCAGCTCAAGTCCTGCCGAGGTCATCGAGTTTCTGGAAATGCTAGGGCAGTCGAAGGTGGTGCCAAAATTCACTTGGCGGAGTAGCCTTGGAGGTTCATTCCTTCAGCTGGAAGGTGTCAAAGTGGTCTATCCATTTGATTTGAATTCGACCAGCTACCTCGCGTATTTGACGCCGGACGATTCAGGGAAATGGAAGATTGATTTTGACGCCCTTGCCGTTGTTGCGAGGCCATCATGGAAAGACCTCCTTGACCAAAAAGTGGAGCAGGCCGTGGTGAGGGTTTTTGGCACTCGTGATCACTATTTCAATGGACCATTTGGAGATGATCAGTGGCTCAGCTATTCGATAGCCGTACCCAATACGGAGGATATCTACTATGGCTACGTGATGAAAGGATCGGAAGTCGCTAACGCCATGAGAAAGGTATCAGGTCAGGGAGGGCAATCCTTTCAAGCGACGATTGAAATTAGCCGAGTGAAAGATGCGCTGCCGAGGCAATTCCAGATTACGAAAGTGGTTTCGCCTACTTGGGTGATGGAAGACCCTTGAGTCGTTCCTCGTCGCTTGGCACAAGCCGTTTTGTTAGTGTTTAGCCTTGAAGTACTTGATGATCGCAGCGGTGAGTCCAGGTATGTCGTGCTTAGACGCCTCAAATGTCGGCTTCATGCCTTTTTTGCGTAGGGTCTCGCTGGTGACTGGGCCGATGCTTGCGGCCCCGCAGCCATCTGGCCAATCGATCCCGAGATCAAAAAAGTGATCGACGGTTGAGCTTGAGGTGAAAGTGATGAGGTCAGCTCCCTCTTGTTCGAGACGGGCCCGAGCGCCAGTTGGGTCTTCAGTCTCTGCGACGGTCCGGTAGGCGATGCATTCGTCGACGATGGCACCAAGCGCGGTGAGACCGTCACCGATGACCTCGCGGGTTTCGGCCGCCTTGATCCAAAGCATGGTTAGATTCTCGATGTCTTCCTTCTTAAACGCATCGATCAACCCTTCCGCGACAAATCGTTCGGGGATCAGATCGACGGCAAACCGGTACTCGCGGATCTTCTTTGCGGTGCCTTCCCCGATGGCTGCGATTTTCGGGCTCCCGAGGCTACGGGCATCACCGTAGGACGCGAAAAATGCATCGAAGAACCGCTCGACGCCGTTCGGGCTGGTAAACACTAACCAATTGTATTCATGCGCATGGGTCACGAGTTCTGCGAATTCTAGTCGGTCTGGCGGACCTTCGATTCGAATGGTTGGAAGCTCGATGACATCCGCTCCCAAGTCGCGCAGGGCTTTGCTGAGTTCGCCCGCCTGCTCACGGGTGCGTGTGACGACGATCCGCTTGCCGAACAAGGGGCGGCTCTCGAACCAGTTGATTTTAGCGCGTTCTTTGACCACGTCGCCGATCACGGCCACGGCGGGTGAACTGAAATTTTGTGCTTCGGCGATGTCTGCGATGTTGGCCAGCGTGCCGACGATGGTTTTTTGTGAGCCGGTGGTTGCCCAGCGAGTCAGGGCGATGGGGGTGTCGGGCGTGGCTCCGTGCTCGATGAATGCGCTGGTGATTTCGCGAAGACGCGCGACGCCCATGAGGAAAACTTTGGTGCCGGGTGCTTTTGCCAATTGGGCGTAGTCGATGGAGCTGAATCCTTTCGTGGGATCCTCATGCCCAGTGAAAATGGTCAGTTGGGTGTTATGATCACGGTGGGTCACGGGGATTCCGGCGTAGGCTGGCCCGGCGATCGATGAGCTGATGCCGGGGACGATTTCGAAGCGGACTCCAGCCGCTGCCAGTTCGGCGGCTTCTTCACCGCCGCGTCCGAAGATCATCGGGTCGCCGCCTTTGAGGCGGACCACATTTTTTCCGGCCTTGGTTTTTTCGACGATGAGCGCGTTGATTTGGTCTTGTGGGACCGAGTGGTCTTTGGCCCGTTTGCCGACGTAGATTTTTTCGCAGCCGGGCTTCGTCCAATTCAACAATTCCGGGCTACTCAGCGCATCGTAGACGAGGATGTCGGCGAGTTCGATGCATTCCTTGGCGCGGAGCGTGACGAGGCCGAGGTCGCCGGGGCCTGCGCCGACGAGGTAACAAGTTCCTGATAGATTCATGAGAGTGAATTGAAAAGTTCGAGTGCGAGAGTGATGGGGTCGGTGCCAGAAGCCTCACCTGAGGTCGGGTGCCCTCCGGCTTCAGGGAAAACGCGGGCATTCAGATAAATCACCCCATTCACAATAGTCGAGAACACCCCCACAGGTGTATGGCATCCACCGTCGAGGAGGCGGAGAAATTCGCGTTCTGCGGTGATCCGAAGCCATGTGTCTTGGTGGCCGATCGACTCTGCGAGCATTCTACTAGATTCATCGTTGGCACGAACTTCGAGTCCGATCGCCCCTTGTCCGGCAGCGGGAAAAAACTGGCTTTCTTCGAGTCGGGTTACGAATAAGCCATCGATTCCGGCGATCATTTCATCGTCCTTGCCGCAAGTGAACTCGGGAATGAATCCGAGACGAACCAAGCCAGCCTCGGCGAGTAAGATGGCATCGTAATTGGGATCCTCAGCGAGTTTGCGCAAGCGGGTGGGGACGTTTCCGCGGAGGTCGGTCACGATGAGGTCGGGGCGTAGCCACTGGATTTGTTTGGCACGCCGCACACTGCTGGTGCCAACGGTGGCTCCTGCGGGCAAGGCGGCGATGCCACCGGGCACTCGCATGACGAGAACGTCGCGCACCGGCGCGCGCTCGAGAACTGCAGCGAGGCGATAGCGGTCGCCCAAGATGGTTGGTAAATCCTTGAGGCTGTGAACCGCGATGTCGATTTCGTGCGCGTCCAGGGCCTCCTCGATTTCTTTGATGAAAACCCCCTTGTCGAAGGTCCCCTCGGCCTTTGCGACTTCGGCGAGCGAAACATCCGTGCGTCGATCCCCCGTGGTTTTGATCACCTTGCGGATGATCGTCCTGCCCGGAAATGCCGCTGCAAGCGCCGCCTCGGTGGCGGTCGCCTGCACGAGGGCGAGGTCGCTCCCGCGAGTGCCGACGATGATAGGGCTGGTGGGTTGGTTCATCTCAGGTTCCAGGTAAATTCAATTTTTCGAGTTCGAGTTCGATGATTCGCTCGCATTGTTCGATTTGCAGTTGTCTGCGGCCACGCGCTTCTTCCGCCAATTGCTCTAGCGTGTCGATGTCGTAGAGATAGACCTCCTCGATTTCTCCGACTGCGGGATCGATGTCGCGTGGCACGGCGATGTCGATGAAGAACAAGGGACGATATTTTCTCGCGCGCCTGATCTTTTCCACATCCGCTCGTTGGACGATCGCGTGAGGTGCGCCGGTTGAGGAAATGACCACGTCCACTCGCTCCATCACGCTTTGCCAGTCGTCGAATGGGATGGCAGTGCCGCCCATTTCGTTTGCAAGTTCTTGGGCTCGGTCTAGCGAACGATTGGTGACAAAAATCGATTTCGCACCGCGGGAAACCAAGCTTTGTGCAGTGACTCGGCTCATTTCACCAGCGCCGAGGATCATGACCTCGCTGTTTTTCAAATGACCGAAAATTTTCTCTGCTAGATCGACTGCCACGCTACCGACCGAGGTCGAGCCCTCTTGGATGGACGTCTCAGTGCGGACTTTCTTGCCGACCCCGAACGCCCGTTGAAACACCTTGTTTAAGATCGTTCCCGTCGCCCCTGCTTCCAAGGCTGAGTGATAGGCCTGCTTGACCTGACCGAAGATTTCAGTTTCGCCGAGCATCATGGAATCCAGTCCGCTGACGACTCGGCAGAGGTGCCGTGCGGCTTCGGTTTTCGCCTTGCGGTAAAAATGGTTCGCGACGCTTGAGTCGAGTTGGATCTTTTCGGTGAGTCGGATTTCGATCCGTTTGAATGCTTCTTCGGCACCGTGCGCGGCGAGGTAAAATTCCGTCCGGTTGCAGGTTGAAATCACCACGCCTTCGCTTGCATCCGCGAGGGCGAGCAACTCGTGTGAGGCTTCGCCGAGGCGGTTGTTGCTCACGGCGAACCGTTCGCGCACCTCGACGGGCGCGGTGCGGTGATTGAGGCCGAGGCAGAGAAGTTCCATTAGACGAAGGCGAAAACCGCCAATGATAGGACAAACAAAATCACCGCTGAGAGCGAGAGTCGCCGACCCGTTAGACCACGGATTTGTTTGACGGCCAAGAGTGCGGCATAGCTCAACCACACTACCATGGCGGCGATGAGGTGGCCCCATGCGGATTCGGCACGCGGCATCAGGAAGCCCGCGATGATTCCGAGCGTGAGCAACGATGTGCCAAGCCGCAGGAGGCGCTCGAGGGAAACTAACAACTCGCGAACCGGCGGGAGGTTGCGAAATAGGCCGCTTTTCAGGTGTTGTTCTTTCAGTTGCCGGTCTAATACCAGAAACATAATGCCCGCGACCGCGGCCAGTGCCAGAGCGCCATAAGAGAGAACTGACATCGCCGAGTGCGTCTCGTGCCACGGATTGCTACCCACGATCTTGAGTGGATTCGCCGTGAGTGTGCCGGGGATGAGTGCGAGCGATTGGAAAATGACCACCAAAGGCGCGGTGAAAACCCCAAGCAACGAGATGCGGTAAGCTGGGCCCACCCAGAGGTAGAATAACGTGAGCGACCACGCGAGAAATGCGAGGATTTCGCCGCGATCCATCAGTGGGCAAGCAGCTCGCCATTCGCCGCGTACCGAGAGAAATCCGATCTGGCAAAGGAAGGCAGCTGCCACCCACGCCACCGTCCACTGGGTGCGTTTGCCGCGGTGGACCGAAATCATGCCCAAGGCCCCGCCCACGGCTGCGAGCAGGGTGGCGGCGATGAGAAACCAGCGATCCATGACCCATCCATGGCCTCCCTGAGGCCTCCGCGCAAGTCAAAGGCGGCACAAATCCGGAGATTTCGAGCCGGATGCATCCGCTGGAACGCCCATTTGAACGGGGAAGCGTCCACCGATCTCGCAGCATCGGCTCCCTCAAGCGGTGGTCGGCAGGTCGAACGGGTGGTCGGTGGGACGGATCAAATCGCGCATGGCGTGATGGATGCCATCGAGGTGGGGGTCGGCTGCCAGTGTTTGATCGGCGAGTGTTCGCGCCTCGCGGAGCAGGGAAATGTCCGTTAGGAAGTCACTGAATCGGAGGTCGGACAGGCCGCTTTGGAGAGTGCCGAGGACGTTGCCGGGCCCACGCAGTCGCAGGTCGGCCTCGGCGATCTCAAAACCGTCGGTGCTCTTCTCAAGCACCTTGAGTTTTTCCAAGGCCTCGGGGTTCTTTCCGTCGGTAAGTAAGATGCAGTACCCTTTGTGTTCACCGCGCCCGATCCGGCCGCGGAGTTGGTGAAGTTGGGCGAGGCCGAAGCGTTCGGCGTGATGGAGCACCATGACGCTGGCATTCGGGACATCGACACCGACTTCGATCACCGTGGTTGCCACCAATGCGGCGACCTCGCCCTGGCGGAATTGCTGCATGACCGCCTCCTTTTCCTCGGGACGCAGCTTGCCGTGAATCAAGCCGACTCGGTGGGCGCCAAGGCGTTTTTGCCATTTGGGAAATGCTTCGGTCGCTGACTCGGCCTTGAGGACCTCGCTTTCCTCCACTAATGGGTAAACCAAATACGCTTGGCGTCCTTGGCCGAGTTGTTCTTTGACGAACTTGGTGACATCCGTTTGCTTGGCGGCGACACGCAGCGCGGTCACGAGCTTGCCGCGTCCGGGCGGTTTCTCATCGAGCACGGAAACATCCAGATCGCCGTAGATCGTCAGGGTGAGCGTCCGTGGGATCGGGGTGGCTGTCATGACCAGCACGTCGGGAACCACGCCTTGCAGGATCAACGAGGCGCGCTGGGCGACGCCGAATTTGTGTTGTTCGTCGATGACCACAAACCCGAGGTCGCGAAATGAAATGGAGTCATAGAGCAGTGCATGAGTGCCAATGATGATCTGCGGCTCGCTTTGCGATGCTGGGTGGTTGCTTTCGTCGCGGTTGCCAGTTCGCAAGGCGAGACGGATTCCTAACGGTCCTAACCAACGACAAAAAGTGAGGTAGTGTTGTTCCGCGAGGATTTGCGTGGGCGCCATGAGCGCCGCCTGGCAACCCGAGTCGATCGCCAGAAGCATCGACGCCATGGCGACGAATGTTTTCCCCGAGCCCACATCGCCTTGGAGCAGCCGATTCATCGGGCGTGGGGTTCGCATGTCGGCGAGGATTTCCTTGATCGACCGCTTCTGTGCGCCCGTGAGATCGAATGGCAGGCTCGCGTAAAATTGTTTGAGGTAGGTGGTGCGGTTTCCTAACAGGCGGCCCTTGCGCTCCGCGTTGCGCGATCGGCGCCAAACGACGTTGAGCTGCAGTGCGAAGAATTCTTCCAATGCGAAGCGCCGACGTGCCGAATGCGCTTGTTCGATCGACTCAGGGAAATGGATCTCTCGGAAGGCGGCTGCCCGAGTGGAATTTTCGGATAGGTTGTGGCTCGACTCAAGCGTTGCGGGGTCGATCTGATGGAGCAGTAAATGAATGATCTCTCTGAGGCGACGTTGGGCGATGCCTGAGATGTTGCGATAAATCGGGACGATGCGGTCGAGGTGGATGGATGCCTCGCCATCGTCGGTGAGGATTTCAAATTCTGGGTGATCGATGATCAGCCTCCCGTTCGCGTCTTTGACTTTGCCATGGACGATCACCTCATGCCCGGCGGCGATGATTTTTTGGATGAAAGGCATGTTGAACCACCGGCAGGTGATTTTTCCCGAGCCGAACACGCCGCCCGTGCCATTCATGACCACCACCTCGTAAATTCGCCGTTGAGATCCCGCAAACTTGAGCGACGCATCGATCACCAAGCCACGCAGACAAACGGCGTGTGATGTTTCCTGATTTGGAAAATCATCGAAGCGTCGGCGGTCTTCATGGCGCTTCGGGAAGTGCGCGAGCACGGCTGCCGGTGTGTCCAGTCCCGCGCTGGCCAGTGCCGCTGAATCCCGCGCTGAAAGGAGTGGCAGCGAGGCCAGGTCGGTGAGGGCGGAAAACACGGCGATGCGTTCACGTTTCAGACCAAGTCCTCAGCGGGTGGGAGGGCTGCTAGTTTCTGGAGGTACAAGTAGCTAAAAATCCCCGTCGAGTGACCGTCTGCCCAGTAAAGTTGGATGGCATATCCGCCCACGGTTTCGAATTTCTCCAGGGTGAAGGCCCTGGGGCCGTGATCCACGACTGGGCGAAGCACCCGTCCGAGTGCGTCTGGCTCACCTTGGCAGCCGGCGCACGGGCAGGCACGGCGAAGCAAGGGGAGGGGAAGATAGGCTTCAAATCCATCCTCAAAAGAAAGGGCGAGTTCATCACCGATCACGGTGGCGTTTTCCAAGACCAGATTCATCTGGAACGGGGTTATCCGAATCCGGGTTCAGCGTCCACCCGATACCGAGAATTTCCTCAAATTGGCGTGCTGAGCCCGAAAGATTCGATTTCTTCACTGGCAAGGAGGCGGGGATCGTGATGTTTTTTCCCTGTGCCTGCTGTCACGAACATTTCAACGTATCGCTTCGCTCAACTCACCGGGCTGAAGGAGTTGCGTGAGGACCTCATCGCCGCTTGCAAGTCTTGGAATCTCAAGGGGACGATCCTGCTGAGCACCGAGGGGATCAATCTCTTCGTGGCTGGCGCGGAGGAATCGATCCACCTGCTACTCGCAAAACTCCGCCAAATCCCCGGCCTCGAAGGGCTGGAGCCCAAGGTGAGCCTCAGCGACGACCAGCCGTTCAACCGCATGCTGGTGAGGGTGAAAAAGGAAATCATTGCGTTCGGTGTCGAGAGCATCCGCCCGGCAAATTATACCTCGCCCAAGCTGGCGGCAACCGAACTCAAGCGCTGGTTGGACGAAGGGCGACCGGTGACGTTGCTAGACACTCGGAATGATTATGAGGTGAAGCTCGGAACCTTCAAGGGCGCGCTCATTCCGCACATCAACACGTTCCGGGAATTTCCGGATGCCGTTAGGAAATTGCCAGCAGAACTCAAGGATCAACCGGTGGTGATGTTTTGCACGGGCGGCATTCGCTGTGAAAAGGCTGGGCCATTCATGGAGAACGAGGGGTTCCAAAATGTTTTTCAGCTCGATGGTGGGATTCTCAAGTACTTTGAGGAATGTGGTGGCGATCACTACGAGGGTGAGTGCTTTGTGTTTGATCAGCGGGTCGGGGTGGACCCTGGGCTCCGCGAGTCGGGTTACGCGGTTTGCTTTGCGTGTCAGGCACCCTTGGACGCGGTGGATCAGGAAGATCCGCGGCATGTGGAAGGCGTTAGCTGCCCGCATTGTTTCAAGAGCGCGCCCGAGCGCATGGCAGAACGCATCGGAGTGCTGCACGAGTCGATCTTCCAGACGACGCATCCATTGCCCGGATCGATTTCGGCAGAAAACCGCCGCCCGATCAACGTCCCCCAAGCGCAAGATGGTCGCACGCTGCTAGAGGCTCTCGTGGATCTCTTTCCGCAGGTTCCAGCGGCGGAGTGGGAGGCTCGTTGTGAGGCTGGGCGTTTTCAAAATTACGGGGGGACGCCGCGTGGCAAAGACCATGTGGTGCGCGCAGGCGAGCGGATCGTGCAGATTTTCCCGCCAGCCGTCGAGCCGCCGGTCTCAGCGGAAATCCGGATCGTGCATGAGGACGAAGCCATCGTGGTGGTCCATAAGCCAGCGCCGTTGCCGATGCATGCGAGCGGCCGTTTTCACCGCAACACCCTCCAGTACATTTTAAATCAAGCGTACGCGCCGAAGTATCCACGGCCGGTTCATCGCTTGGATGCGAACACCACCGGGCTCGTCGTCTTCGCGCGGACCCGCCATTTTTGTCGGGTGCTGCAACAGCAATTCCTCAATGGAGCGGTGGAAAAACGCTACCTCGTCCGCGCGCAGGGCCATCCGGAACAAGATGAGTTTTTCTCTGAGGCACCGATTTCCTCAGAGCCCGACGTGTTGGGCACTCGGCGGATTGATGAACTTGATGGGCTTGCCACTCGTACCGATTTCAAGGTCGTTCAGCGCTTTGCGGATGGCACTTCGTTGTTGGAAGCCAAGCTTGGCACCGGGCGCACTCACCAGATTCGGATTCATCTTTGGCAACTTGGGTTTCCGGTCGTCGGAGACCCGGCTTATTTGGCGGATCAGCAGATCGGCGATACTCAGACGCTCGATCTGGAAGCTCCACCACTCGAGTTGCATGCGTGGAAACTTTCGTTTCAGCATCCGCTGAGTCGGGTGGAAATGAGCTTCGAAACCGAGCGTCCGAGTTGGGCCTCGCTGGAGAACCTTGCGGTGTCTCACGGCTGAGTTTTTCAACTCGCTTGAAACTCGTCCAATGGCCCGGAGCCGCTTTTCAGGGGCGAGTGGCCATTGTGAGTGATCGCGTAGGCACCTGCGGCGAGGAGGCCCAGCAAGACGGCGCCGCCCACCCACTCGGCAGTTCGGTTTGAGCCAAGATCTTTCAGGCGACTTGCGGCGTAGTGGGTTCCGGCGGTGATTTGCTGCTTTGCGGATTCGGCGATCTCCCGAGTGCGACTTGGGATGGTGTCGTTGGTGGTGTGGGACAATAGATTGCCAATGTCTTCCCTGAGGTGGGAAACGTCTTCGCGAACGCGGTGGATGAGGCCTGCGGTGTGCTTGTCGGATAGGATCGAGGAGTTCATGAATTCATGGGGGTTGGGGTGGTTCGGCATGTGCCGGATGAATTCTTGATTGCAGGACCAATGCCAAATCGCGTGGGTCGCTGCAAGGCCATGAAAATGAATGCTTCACCGGCTATGGCACGAGCCATGTGCTGGAATTTCCCCTTGCAGATCGCATGAGGGATTGCAGTTTGCACGGCGTCCGCTGGGTCGCAGGCGGGAGGGGATGGCGGATGGGGGCACCCGCAGCACGCGGTGAAATGGAGTTAGACCGCGGGGCGATCCGCTTGCGAGGGCGAGGTGTCCTGCTGAGACGGTGTCTGGTCCAGCGCATCGGCCGGGCCATTGGTGCCAGCTGCGAGTTTCTGTTTGCGCTTTTCTTCCTTCTTCGCCTTTTTATCCAATTCTCGGCGGCGTTTTTCGAATGCGTAGTTGGGCGTGGCCATATCCGGCGAAGCGTGCCACGGAGGGTGCCGGATAGCGAGAATTGAATTTTCGCACGGGTAGATTTACGCGCTCCCTCACCAGCTCTGGATTTTGCTCTTTCAGATCCGTTTTCGCATTCTCAAAGTTGTTTTTTGCCTCTCCCGAGTCGTTTTCGCATTCTCAAAGTTGTTTTCGGCGTCTCCGGAGTCGTTTTCGGCTGCTCAAAGTTGTTTTCGGCGTCTCCCAAATCGTTTTCCGCGTCACCCGACTTGTTTTCCGCGTCTCCCGACTTGTTTTCTCCTTCGTGCCATCCGTTTTCCCCGCATCCCCACCTGTGATCCTCTCATCTGCAGTGAAGATTGGTGCCGGGGAGCGCGATTGCATTTTTTCTTGGATTTTAAATGCTTTTCACCTTGAGTTTCTTGACGTCCTTGGACACTTGCTAAAGGATTTCTATCAGGTTTTATTAACCACCTCATCTTATTGTGTGAAAACATTACTTTTCCCCCTGTCCCTGTGGCTTGCGATTGTGTCGCTTGTCCTTTCTCTCAATGCCCAGAGTGTCAGCGCCCTTAAATTGCAGAAATCCTCGGCCCGCACTGTTGGGGAAAGTGTAACGACCACGCCCGAGCCGACTGGCTTTTCCCTGATCCCGTCCGGCAGTTTCACCATGGGCGACGCGCTTGATGGTAACTACGATGCTCCGACCCAAACGGTGAATGTCAGTGCGTTTTATATGGCGCGGAATCTGACGACCAAGGCGGATTGGGACACCGTGCGGACATGGGCGGTCAGCAATGGTTACAAGGATCTGGCGGAGGGGGCAGGCACGGCCAGCAACCACCCCGTGCATACGATTTCGTGGTACCAGATGGTGAAGTACTGCAACGCCCGTAGCCAGAAGGAAGGGCTGACGCCAGTGTATTACACCGACGACGCGCAGACGACGATTTACAAAACGGGAAATGTGAATGTGACCAACGCTCAGGTGAAATGGACGGCGAATGGCTACCGTCTGCCGACCGAGGCGGAGTGGGAAAAGGCGGCGCGGGGTGGCTTGAGCGGCAAACGTTTCCCGTGGGGCGACACGATCAGCCAGACGCAGGCGAACTATTTCGGAGATGCCAGCAGCTACAGCTACGATTTGGGGTCGAACGGTGGCAACTCCACCGGCAGTGTTGAAGGCAGGTCACCCGCGACGAGTCCGGTGGGCTCATTCCCGGCGAACGGCTACGGCTTGTACGACATGGCGGGCAACGTCTGGCAGTGGTGTTGGGATTGGTATGGCCCGTACGATGCCGGTTCCCCGACCGATCCGCGCGGGGTGTCTTCGGGCACGCTCCGGGTGGACCGGGGCGGCGGTTTGGAAAGCCAAGCGTTCTACTGCCGCGTCGCGAGCCGCAACAGCGACAACCCGGCCGGTTTTTACAACGTCATCGGGTTCCGGGTGGCCCGCAGTTCAGTGAACTAGATCCAGCAGGAGCGGGTTTTTTTGGGTAAAGCGGAAATTTGGAAAGTAGAAAGCTGAAATTGCCGCTTCGTTTTCCCAATTTCCCTTACAAATTCGATTTGCTGGCTGGAGTTCGTTGTAATTTCCCTACCTGAAATGTTCGCGGTATTCGGCGAAGGTTTTGCAGAGTTTGAGGACGGCATCGGTTGCTGGCATGCGATCTCCCGAGACTATGGGAGCTGAACTTCGGGATCATCTCCGCGATGCAGATGTTGGAAGTCGTCCATATTCAACGTGTAAATCAAGGAGGCGTTGCCTTTTTTCGCGGCCAGAAGGTGCATGTAGTCATAAACACAGCCGCCACGTACACCGCGAGATTGAGCGATGGAGAGCGACGCCATGATTTCGTCGGTAGAAAGTTCGATCACGGTTACCCTTGGAAGAATCGTTTCTGCGAGCATCTGCGCCGCAAGATCGGGAGTCACCCTGACCCCGAGCTTTCCGCCTGTGAGGGTCGAGAAGGTTTAAAGCAGCGCGTGGGAATAGATACAGTTGCCGCCTTGGAGCAGGAGCGCTAGGCATGCGGCGTGCTTGGACTCGTCGGGCGCGAGTGCCGCGACAAGCACCGAGCTGTCGAGAAAAGCGCTCATCGCGGGAATGCGCGTTCGGCCTGAGAGTCACGTTCGGCACGCACGGCGGCGGCATCCATGCAGATTCCTTGCCGCGCCATCACGAGGACTCCACTTTCGATCACCCCCTGGGCCATCACCGGAGGCTCTGAGCAAATGTCGATGCGGTTCGGGCTAACATCGGCGCGGACTTGATCGCCCGGCTTCATTCCAAGTACCCGCAGGGCGGTGTTTGGTAGTACCAGCCTGCCGGCTTCATCGAGACTAAGGGTGGCGTTCATGTATATCTCTTGCCACATCCGAAGCCCCTTGGCAAGCAGCCCAGTCCCGGTGAAGTGGAGAATTCAGTTACCAACTCAATTTCCCTTACAAACAGAAAATACGGCCTTCAAGCCAAACGCTCGGGCTGATCTGCGCCGGACGGGTTATGCGGTGACGGCGCTGCGGTCGTCTTTGAGGCCCGATTTTTCGATGAAGTAGTCGTAGCCGCCGGTGTAGCGGGTGACGGTGCCGTGGTTGATGTGCAACGTGGTTTGGGCGAGGCTGCGGATGAAGTGGACATCGTGAGAGATGAACACGAGCGTGCCTTGATAGTCTTTGAGCGCTTGGACCAACGAATCGATCGAGAGGATGTCCAAGTGGGTGGTCGGCTCATCCATGAGCAGGAGATTTGGGGGATCCACGAGGAACTTGACGAGGTTGAGGCGTGATTTCTCGCCGCCCGAGAGGACGCCGCAGCGTTTCTCGACATCGGTGCGGCGGAAAAGGAACGAGCCTAGGATCGAACGCGCTTCTTCTTCACGGAGGGTGGTGCAGGCGCCCAAGACTTCTTCGAGCACGGTGTTGTTCTCGTTGAGGGACTCGGAGCGGTGCTGCGAATAATAGCCGATCTTGGTGGCGTAGCCGGGCTCGCGCTTGCCGCCATCGATGGGGATTTGGTCGGCAAGAATCTTGATGAGGGTGGACTTGCCGGCGCCATTCGGGCCGACGAGGACGATGCGGTCGTTGCGCTCGATGGTGAGGTCGAGGTCTTTGTAAATTCGTTTTTCGCCGTAGGCTTGGCAGACTTTTACGAGCTCGATCACTTTTTGGTTCGAGCGCGGCGGCTGAGGGAAGTTGAACTTGAATGGCTTGCGCGGCGTGCGGGGTTTCTCGATGCGCTCGAGTTTTTCCAATGACTTGATGCGTGACTGGACCTGCGAGGCCTTCGATCCGACTTGGCGGAAGCGGTCGATGAATTCTTGGACGTGTTCGATTTCCTTTTGTTGGTTGCGGTAGGCTTGCACCTGCTGGTCGTAGCGGGCTTCGCGTTGTTCGAGGTAGGAACTGTAGTTTCCGCTGTAGGAATTGAGCTTCTGGGCGTCGGGGTCGATCTCGATGACCGTCTCGATGATCGAATCCATGAAGTCACGATCGTGCGAAATCATGAGGATGGCGCCCGAGTAATTGAGCAGGTAGCGTTGCAGCCAGAGCAGCGAGAGTAGGTCGAGGTGGTTGGTGGGCTCGTCGAGCATGAGCAAGTCCGGCTCCATCACGAGGAGTTGGGCGAGGTGTGCGCGCATGACCCAGCCACCGGAGTATTGGCGGGCGGGTTGGTTGAAGTCGGTGGTTTGGAATCCGAGGCCGTGGAGGATTTTTTTTGCCTTCGGTTCTAATTGGTAGCCGTTGAGGGCAGTGAATTGGTCTTGGGCGTGGGCGAAGTCGGGGTGTGAGAGGTCGCCGGTGGTCTCGTGTTCGCGGATGGTCCGCAGCAGGCCGATCATTTCTGGGGTGATGCCCATGGCGATCTCGATGATGGTTTCATCGGTCGGTTCGCCTGCTTCTTGGGGCAAATATCCGGTGATGGCGTATTCGTCGCGCTCGATCGTTCCTTCGTCGGGTGAGTCCTCGTCGAGGATCATGCGGAACAAGGTGGATTTACCGGCGCCGTTTGGGCCGACCAGGGCGACGCGTTCACCCCAATTGATCGACATTTCCGCCTCGCGGAGCAAAGTGCGGCCGCCGAGAGTCTTGGTAAGTTTGTGAATCGTGAGCACGGCGGGAATTTAGGTGAGGAGCGGTTGAGGAGCAAGGATTTCAGCGGCCTTGATTTGGCGGCGGGGAAGAACTCCCTGGGTACGATTTCTATGAGCTTGCGGAATTAGTTGCGTGGGTTCCACCAACCATTGTTTTCCGAGGGGCCGCAGAAGCCGATTTGGGCGGATGCGTTGTTGCCGCGGTAAAAGTTTGTCGATGAGGACTCGGAGCGGATTTCTTCGGTCACGTGGCCGTCGCACCATGCGACGAGTGCTTTGCCGTTGAAGCGAAAGTGGATGCTGGGTTGGAGCTTGCCGCGGGGTTTCCAGTTCGAGTCCACCCAGAATGGCGGCGAGGCGAATGGGTATTCTTGCAGGCCGCCAGCGACGGCTAAGGCAGTCGTGGCAAACATCAGCGTGCGTGATGGATTTTTCACCGCTGCCGGGCGGTTGGGTTTGTTGGCTTCCGACGGCAGATTTCCGATGAACGTGTCGTTGTATCCGTAGCCGCCGCTGCCGGATTCGTTGAATGCGGAGGCGGTGGTCAAGCGCTGAAGTTCTGGGCAGATCCCGACCCGTCGGCTGAGTCCGAGGTATTCGGCGAGCAGGCCTTTTTCTGGGTCGTACTTGCTGCCGGTGGTTGTGCGTCGGCCGTGCCAGCGGATGAGGTTGCGGCCATCGAGATCGGCCGGGCAATACGTCTGTTGGTCTGCTGCGTAGAGGAGATTGGCCGTCACGAGTTGGCTCAGATGGGCCGCAGAAACCGTCTGGTTTGCGCGCAGGCGCGCGACACGATAACCTTGGAATCCGATGGCGGACAGGCAGGCGATGATGCAAAGTACCACCAGCAACTCGATGAGCGAGAAGCCGTGGGCGCGACGCCGATGGCCGTTTCTCTTCATGGGGTGAGATCTGCGGCGAGGCGAAAGTAGCGGTAGGCTGAGGTGGCTCGGATTTGGACGCGGACCACTTTGCGAAAATCTTCGGATTCCGTGAGCGTGGCGTCTGAGGGCTCGGTCACCGACATCGGCGCTGCGTTGTTGGATTCGGCGAGGGTGGTCCAGTTTTGGAGGTCGGCGCTGGCGAGCAGTTTCAAGTTCCCGCCGGACCGATATGCGAGGCGGGAGAATTGCAGGGTGTGGTCACCCACGGTCACGATTCCGTCGCCGGTGAGGTATTCGATCAAGTTTGGCACTCCATTTTGGTCAGGGTCGGCGGTGGGGGTGGCCGAGGCTCCGCTCAGCCCTTGGCTTGTCGTCCAAGCGGAGTAGCTCGTGGTGGTTGGGTTGAACGCGCCGACGGCATCGAGATCGAATCCGCCGCTAGGAAATGGGGTGGGGAAGGGGTCGATGATGATGTTTCCCGCTGCATCGGATGACCCTTGAGCGGCGGCGCTGGTGCCGACGACGTCCACCACGCGGACGTGGGTGATCCGCTGGGTGTCGAGATTCGGGTAGAGCGAGCGGAGTTCTGCGAGGTCAAATGGAGTGCCGTAGCCTGCAGGGTATTTGCCCGCGAGATTATGGATGTCCGACGGGTCGACCGCGAAGCTTTCGCTGGCGGGGGTGAGAGAGCGTGAGGGGAATCGATAGAAATGGACGCCGTCGGAGCTGACCTCGACGTGGGCGAGCTCGAGAAAGGTTGTGTTGAAGCTATTTTCAAAAACGGCGAAGTCTGGGCCAGGGATGTCACCAAAGGGCGTGGCGAACGTCACGTCAGCGCTGCCGCCATCGCCGAGCGAAACGACTGGATACGGCTCGTCGACGGTTGCGTCTGCGGGGCCCGTGGCCGCTGCGTCACTGCCGTAGGTGGCAAGTGCATCATCGGGCGCGTCGATGTCGACCGGTCCTCGGTGAACGACTGCATCGGATGCCCAGATGGTGAAGCGCGGATCGGTGGAGGAGATGGCGTCGGAACCCGGCTCGCCGACGGCGAGCGCATACGGCCCAGCACTCACATTACAGGCAAGCCCAGTGAGAATGATAATTGAAGTAAATTTCAGAAGTGCCATGGCTGTAGTGCTCGCGTTTCCAGACTGAGCGAAAGCGCGGGGGCGGAGGGTTCAGTTTTGCGGCGACGTTTGAATGATACAATAGAACCCAGAATGACGAGCATGATGGATGAAGTTTCCGGAATTACGGAAACGGAAGGAGTGGAAATTCCATCAGAGAAGAATAGTGCATCCCTCGAGCCAGGGGAAATAAGACGGTAGGGCGACGAGATGCCGGAGCCAAGCGTCCAGCTGTCAGAGGGAATGGGTGCTGCGGTCGGCCATCCCGCATTGCCGCCCGAAGCCCAATGAGCCCAGTAGGGCACGTAGGGGTCGATCGTTTCATTGGTTTCCGTGACCCCACCGTAAGTTATAGAATCCACGATATAGTTCGGCGCTTTTCCAGAGCCATAATTCATGAGCCTCGCTGAAATTGTAGGGTCTGCGAGAATGATTTGCGCGAGGAGAAAATATCCGTCCTGCGGTGAAGTCGCATTGTAGGCATAGTTGACCTCATAGTTGCGTATGCCCAGATTCGGGGACTCCAGCGTAAAATAGGAGACATCTAGTCCGCTACCGACGATGATGTTCGTACCTTTAGAAATGTTTGGAAACAGGCAAGCGCCTGCGATGGTGGCAAGGAGGAGCCCTCGCCGTGATTGGCTAGTTTTCATGATGTTCTCTTCGGTTATTGCGTGATTTCACGAAGAGAGGCCGCCAGGCAAACTGCCGGGTGGCTTCCCTCGCCGATCCCCTTTCGCGGAGGACCATGGTCC
>JARWZU010000005.1 GCA_029866215.1 Akkermansiaceae bacterium | reverse complement strand
TCTTCCTCTGGCTACGGAGCCGTGAGTTGAAGAGTGGAACCTTGCATGCCTCATTTGGTATGTCTTTGGATTGTGATGCCTCAATTTTTCCAGAGTACAATCATCCAAAATCCAATCCCACTATAAAATGAAACCAATTGTTATTTCATTCGTCTCTGCAGCATCTTGCTAAGTTCCTGGAAGCCAGCAAAGTCACCAAATGCCGTCCAAGAAGCTGCATGTCCTGCGGTTTCCACTATCAGTTCCATCAAGCCATATCCATCGGGCGTGTGTTTGGTATCTGGCGAGAAGCTGTGAGAAATGGGGCGCCCATTGAGATGATTTACGAAGGCCAGCAGCTCAAACTCTGCTGCAAGAGTTGCGTGCTCAAGTTAAAGAAAGATCCTGCAAAGTATCTGTTGAGATTGAAGTGAGTCTTCATATTTCTGCCAGAAATTTAGCAGCCCGGCTTTCGCTGGTGTATTCGTATGTCCCATATGGAGGAGTGAATCCCACATGTCCGCCTGCACGTGGGGTTTCGAGGTAGAAGGTGCTGCTCCCATTGGCTTCATCGCGCGGGTAACATTCATCTCCTAGGAATGGATCATTCTCTGCATTGACGAGTAGGGTGGGTAGCGTAATTCGGGGGATAAATGGGCGGCAGCTGTTTTGCTGCCAGTAATCTGCGGCGTCACGGAACCCATGGATCGGAGCGGTGTAGCGGTCGTCGAATTCTTCAAAGGTCCGGATTTGATCCAATCCGGTTAGGTCGAGTTGCCTTGGGAACATGCGAGCTTTGATGCGGATTTTCGCCCGCATTTCTCGCAGGAAACGTTCCATGTAGATTTTGTTCGATCGAAGCGCGAGTTGTTTCGATGAACACGCGAGGTCGCAAGGCACGGAGAATGCCACGGCTCGTTTGAGCCTAGGATTGAGCTGATGCTGGTTCTCGCCAAGGTATTTCAGGGTGAGGTTGCCACCTAGGCTGAAGCCAACGAGGGCGATAGAAGCAGCAGCATGGTTAGAAGTCGCGTGGGCAATGATAGACTGAAGGTCTTCGGTTGCACCACTGTGGTACATTTTAAGCAAGCGGTTAGGCTCACGCCCACAGCCGCGAAAGTTCCACGCCAGCACATCCCAGCCACGGCGGACAAGTGCAGCCGCCATTCCTTGGATGTAGGACGTCTGGAGGTTTGCCTCAAGACCATGAGAGAGGATGGCCAATCGTGAACTTCCTTGGTCGGCCCATTCCAGATCCAGAAAATCACCGTCTCGAAGCTCAAGCCGTTCGGCTCTGGTGGTGACGCGTTCGACCCGCCTGAACAATGCTGGGAAAATGGTCTGAGCGTGGCCGCCAAGTAGCCATGCGGGGGAACGGTAGGATGATTGCAGAATCAATGGCATGGACGTCTGAGTGTGGTTTAGGCCCGATTTCGCCTTGCTGCAAGGGTTCTCCTGAGTTGAACGAGGTAAAACTGCCTCATTCGCGAGGTTTTAGGTCTGACTTTTGCGGGGAACCCTCGCTCGATGGTGGTTTTGGAACTCGTATAAAGTAGTCGGCGGCGAAAATTGGGTGTGCGATCGCCCTTGCCATTGTTCCAGAGCGAGTGTACCCCCTCGGCAGCTGGATGTAACAATCAGCCAAATCATCTATGAACTTCTACATTTTATGGTGCCTTTCAGGCTTCACCGTCGGTATCGTTTTCGCATCGTTTTTTGAGTGGACGCTCCACAAGTATGTGATGCATCGGCCAGTTGGGAAATTCCGCTACGCGTTCCAAGCCCATGCAGTTGTCCATCATGGTACCTTTAAGGCCGACAAGACTTATCATTTACTCGATGAGAAGGATAAAGAAACCATCCCAATGGCATGGTGGAATGGCCCAGTGCTTGTTATAATCGGAGCGACACCGTTTGCCCTGCTTTCTTGGATGACAGGGGAGTGGTCCTTTGCGATTGGTGGTGCTGCCGCTTTCACCTTCTACTATTGTTTTTACGAATACATCCATTGGTGCATGCACTTGCCAAAAGCGCGCCGAGTCGAAAAACCTTGGTGGTTCCGTAGGCTTAATGGTCATCATCTTTTGCATCATCGCTACATGCACAAGAATTTCAATGTGGTGTTGCCAGTTGCGGACCTTTGCTTGGGAACGTTTATGGCTCGCGCTAGGACGCGCTTTGCTCAAGCAGAGGGTCCGTCGGTGCCAGATATTCAGCCGCTGGCTTGATTTAGTCTTGGGCGCTCGTCTGATTGATTTATCCGATCACCGTGAAATTTTGCGGTTGTGGATTCGGTTCCAGTACTGACGATCTCGCCAATTAGCAAAGGCGCTAGCGTAGGAAGTGAGCTGGCGACCCGTTGCGACTGAGTCAGCAGCGACGAGAACTTCATTCATCCCGTCTGGGGTGGTGAGGCTTCGCACTTGTGGAAATGAATCGCAGAGGATTTGCCGTGTGAGTGACTGCATCTTGCGGTGGCCCGCACCAGTTACTAGATTGACCGCAAGTAGCCCGCCGGGTGCCATGGCACGGCGGAGATGATCTAATAGAATGGAGTCCCATGCTTGGGGCCGAAAAACATCGGTCTTGCCCGCAAGATAAATGTCGTCAAACACGACGTCGAACGTTCGCTGGTTTTTCGCTAGCCATGAATAGGCATCGCCGATTACAACTTGGATGCCGAGTTCGTCGAGCGCCATGTGTTTGCGTGCGAGGTCGATGATTTCGGAATCAATGTCGATTGCAGTGAAATGGCAATTCGGCAAGAGGTGGCGGAGTATGCGGAATGCAGTGCCTCCAGCGAGGCCAAGCATGAGGACCGAGCGGGGTGGGCCTTGTTTCCGAAGAAGCACCGCCGCAGCAATCAGGTCCCATGCAAGGCCAGTGAGGAAGCGGGATTGATGGAAGGCGGCATGGACTGCCCCAGCGACCCGAAATTCAGTGGCAGCGGTAGACCTCCAGATCTCGAGCGATTGGAAGCGGGTATGAACGGTTTCGGTGCGGCGCATTGACAATGAGGAAGTGCGATCCGGTGGCAGCAGTCGAGGACTTCAGTGTGGTCAGGTTTCTGCAGGTTTCAACGGAGTCACATATTGGTGGTGGCGGTGGATCCAAACGCTTTGAACCAAGCCCAATAAAAACATGCATATCACCACGAAGGTGCCGGAGTAGCTGATCAAAGGAAGAGGGATTCCGGTGATCGGCATGAGGAGCACACACATTCCGATGCTTTCGAAGACATGGGCAAAAAACAAAGCAATGATAAGACAAACCAACAAGCGACCTAACACATCTCTGCTATAGAAAGCGATGAATAGGCCTTGAATTAGCAGTAGGGCGAATGCGGTTAGAAGTAATAAGCTTCCTCGGAAGCCTAGTTCTTCTGCGATCACGGCGAAGATGTAGTCGTTGTGCGCGGTGTCCCGAGGGATAAATCCTTTGTCATGCAGCGATCCCATCTCCGCAGTGGCTTTCCATCCTACTCCCTTCCACCCGGCCTTTCCGACGGCCATCGAGACGTTGTGGGGTGCATAGGCGTCACCGCTGATATCGACCTCTCGCCCATTCACCATGCGGAGCCACACGTCGATCCGTTCTGGACCACGTTTGGAAACGAGCGGCAGGACTACGAAATAAAGCAGCGGTAAAATGCCAGCTCCGAGGAACGCCATGCACGTCAAATGCCGGAATGGTATGCCTCCGATGAGCAGCGCGACGATTGCTACCGGAATCCAAACGAGTGCCGACCCCATGTCACCCATTTTCATGACCATGAGGAACGGGACTGCCGCAATTAGACCGATAATGCCGATTCGTACGAATGGTGCGGCAAACAGGCGGTGGATCTTCGGCAAATCTTGAACGAGCCAAGCAATTAACAAAATTCCGGCTGTAATTCCTAGCTGGGCCGGCTGGAATGAAAAACCGGCAACTTTGAGCTGGTGGACTGAGTCATCCTGCTTCATCGCGATCACCATGAGCGCGAGACTTACCACATAAAACGGGATTCCTAGCCAGCGGATCCATCGATAATCTACAAAAGCCGCGCTAAAATAAGCGATGCTACCGATGAGGATGAATGTCTTCTGCTTGGAGGTGAAATAAGCACCTGCACTGCCAAACTGCGTGAGCATGTCCTTGGGGATCGAAACGTGCCGTGCGGCACTCTCGATCATCATCACCCCAAAAATCAGAAGCCCGTACATTACGAGAACGAGAACCCAATTCAGGCCAAGGATTTTTCTCAAAAACGGTGTCATGGGATCGTCCCAGCGACCATAGGCCACACGAACCACATGGCAAGACGTGCGTTTCATTTCCTGCCCGAGATGGATGAGGGCGCACCATCCCAGCAAGAACGGAACATCTGCCCTTGCGCCCAACAAGAACCGGGGCTTCAATCTCTTCGTCCCAAAGCATGTCTCTGCTGCAAAAAATCATCCAGCTCCGCAACAAGGCGCAATCAGACCACGAGAAGCCCTTTCTCGAGCACCTTGAGGATTTGCGGGTGGTGGTCACGCGAGTCGCGATCACGTTATTCGTTTCGATGATTCTGTGCTTCGTGTTCAACAAGAAGTTGATGGAGATTTTCCGGCATCCGGTAGACCAAGTACTGATCACTCAGCTCCAAGAGAGGTTGCCTGTGGATGCGCCCCGGCCATTCACGGCGGACTCATGGGGAAATGCGCGGAAAATCGAAAGTGCCGTGGTGAACCTGAGCCCTGAGCAACGCCAGGCATTCTTTCATCAACTCGGGGACGACACTCTTTCGTTCCAAGCTCAGTCGATCACCTTACTGCGTGCCGCCTTGATGCTGCCAGAAGAAAAGAGGGAAGCGTTCACGAAGTCGCTCGATGAGTCTGACGAACTTAAACTTCAGCTCAAAGCACTCCTCAAGACTCATCCCAATACCGACGCAGATCCCCAGGCGCACCTGAAAATGATGTCAGCTCTCAAGCCGACCGAGGGTTTCATGTTGTCGATGAAGCTATCATTTGTTGCCGGCATCGTGGTTTCATTTCCACTGCTTTTGTTCTTCATTCTCCAATTTGTGTTACCTGGACTTCATACCCATGAAAAAAGAATTCTCTGGCCTGCCATGGCGGTGGGATTTGGTTTGTTTCTGATCGGCACAGCATTTGCCTACTGGCTGGTGCTGCCTCGAACACTATTGTTTTTCGCGGAGTGGAGCAGCAACATGGGGATTTCGAACGATTGGCGAATTGGCGAATACATTTCGTTCGCCACTCAGTTCACCTTACTCTTTGGGCTTTCGTTTGAGTTGCCGGTAGTGGTGATGGTACTGGTGAAGTTGGGTCTATTAAGCTACGAGACGATGGCCCGAACGCGCTCCTATGCGATTGTGGCCATTTTTATTGCAGCCGCGATTTTGACGCCGACTCCGGATGTTTTTACGCTATGTTTGATGGCCTTTCCGATGATTTTTCTCTACGAAATGTGCATTTGGTTTGCATATTTTGATCAGAGAAAGACGGGCCAACGAGAGCAGCGCGAGGCGAAGGAGCGCATGGAATATTTACTTAAACACGATGTGCCAGTCGAGCCCGCTGTGGACTCCGAGTACTTGTCGCGAGCCGAGGCATGGCATGAGGAAGATCCGCCTCAAGCGCACGCTGCTGATGCGGGTGACGATGGATGGCAGGAGGACCAGCAGCTAAACGATTCTCACCAAGGAGATAAACTTCCGAGGATCGATGAAGAAAATCCGCATCCAAGGCCAGGGGAAAAGGTGGATCTCGATGATAAAATCTAACAAAATTTCGTAATCTCTCGTCCGCTTGAAATCCATGACATCCTCGCCGCTACAAAACGAACCCAGTGCCCGCTCGCCGTTTGCCGGATGCGCTATTCTTATCGCAGCTCTGGCGGTGATGGTGTTTTTGATTGGTTTTTCCGTTTTAACCTTGTTTCGCCAATTCAATGAAATTGCGAAGTTCACCGACACCAAGCCGATTCCAATCGCGGCGGTTTCGATCGAAGGCAAGGAAGTGGAACTGAATGCACTTGCGGAAAGGTTGGAGCTGTTCCGCCAGCAACTGTTAGGGGATTCTACCACCTCGCTTGTGCTTTCACCGGCCGAATTGAATCTGGTGATCGCGAGTTTTCCTGCGTTTAGGGAGTTGCGTAACACCTTTCAGATTCTCGAAATTCAGGGTGATTTGCTGCGCATCGCGATTTCATTTCCGATCAATGGAAGGCCACGCTTCGCCCACAAGGATGAACCGAGCTGGATCGCCTCGGATACGCGTTTCCTGAATGGAACGCTCGTTGCGCGGCCTCAGTTGCTTAAGCAAGAGGTAAGCCTAAGCCTAACTGATATTGAAGTGCCCGGCAAGAAAGTTGCTCCTGAGTTCATCGGCCTAATGTCACCTTATCGAGTCATGGAGCGCTACATCGCTGATCCGGTGTTAGGCCCTGCAATGGCAAGGTTGACGCGCGTCGAGATCGTCGGCGGTAATTTGGTCTTGAGCCGAAACCCGAATGAAACCCCGGATGATCAGGTCACCCACGCGCAGGTGGATTCCGCAAGTTCGAGGCTTTTCAAAGTGCTGGGCGTGGCTGCGGTGGTTTTTCTTATGTTCGCTGGGGCGGTGGTGCTGATCGGTATCCGAGCTAAGGCAAGAAAATCTCGCGAATGAAGGATGCCTTCGTCGAAGGGTGCTCCATGAATTCACCAAGGTCTGAGGGGTATGAATGGGGTGAAAGATGGGAAAATGTGCTGTCTAACACTGGTTAAAATTGAACATGATCTTGGATGCTTGAGGATAATTATAGCGATGTGATTGCCAAGGCCATGAGGGGACATGGGCTCTCGCTAACGATGGTGGCAAGGCGTGCTAATCTTTTAGATCACGAACTTCGGTCGTTTGAACAAGGCGAGTTTTCGGAAGACGTAGCCCGACGAGTCGCATTGGTCTTGCAACTAAAGCCAGATGCTCTCGCGGATCTTCCACAGTATGAACCGAAGCAAATCAATCTAGTCGGAGTTAACCGGCTTATCCTTCCGTTTGGTGATGGGCAAGTGAATGCATGGCTGATTCGGACTGATGATGTGGTGATCTTATTCGATGCCGGTGAATCGCCGATCTCATGTGTTGCGAGCCTTGATTCCATTCGATCGCTAAAGCCCGATCACCTTTTCATCACCCATGCCCATGCCGATCATGTCGGAGGGATTCCATCGATTGTCGCAAGAGGTTCCGTATTGCATGGTTGCCAGATCAAAAATGCAGTAGAAATGAATCCGGGTGATGCCGTTTCCTGTGGATCACTTACCGTTCGAGCGTATGATCTTTCGGGCCATGCCACCCCAGCGCTTGGGTATCAAATTGATGGATTGTCTCAGCCAGTTTTCGTAACGGGAGATGCGTTGTTTGCGGGCTCCATCGGTGGCTGCAGTTCGCCGGAAAATTATCGGAAAGCACTGCGAAACTTAGATCGTGTGCTGGTTTGCATGCCTGACGAGGCAGTCTTGCTCCCCGGCCACGGCCCTGCGACCACCCTTGGCGAGGAGCGCGCGAACAACCCATTTATCTAATAGGATATCAAGACGTCACGTCTATGGAACAGTCGTTTGATGGCCGTTCAAGGAACATCCGGGAGCCACGAACATATTTCTCCGCCCATGTTTTGACTTTGGCTTGTTCTTCGAGAGAAAGCGTTCTAACCACTTTTCCAGGTGAACCTAATACCAGAGAACCCGGCGGGATGATGGTGCCGCCCGTGACCAAGGCACCGGCGCCGATGATCGAGCGCTCTCCGATGACAGCGCCATCGAGAACGATGGCACCCATGCCGATTAGCACTTCGTCCTTAACCGTGCAGGCGTGAAGGATCGCCGAGTGGCCGACGGTCACCAACTCGCCAACATAGCAACCGAAGTCATCGGCCAAATGAATGACCGCGTTGTCTTGGATGTTAGATCGAGGCCCAATTACAATTTCGTGAATGTCACCGCGCAAGGTTGCATGGTACCATACACTTGTTTCTTCGTGTAGGGTCACCCGCCCGATGAGATCCGCACTTGCGGCGATGAATGCGGAGGGATGGATGTCGGGAGAAAATCCGGAAAAGGTCTCAATGGCCATGCTTGAGATTGACCTTGGGTCGCCCTGTCTGCAAGCCTGCCGCGTCGACATTCTTGCGAGATACTTAACATTTCCGAAATTTTTTCTTTCAGAGCGTTCGGCAGATTGCTATGGGATCTGAATGAAATTAATCATGCTCGTCGTTGCGGTGGTGACCTTGAATTCTTGCAATACGATGATCGGCCTTGGGCGCGACACCATGCAGGGCTTCAATTGGACGGCAAACAAGATCCAAGGTGCAGGACAGGAAAGTTCTTACTGAACGACAAACTCCTGACCTTTGCGGATAAAGTTTCGAGTTCCGCTTGGCGGGTCAGTCTGCTTTGATGGAGTTGTGACATTTGCTAGCAAGATAACCATCGCACGGATCGCCTTGGTCCCTGTTTTTGCGGTTCTGGCCCTCTGCTATGGACGTACGGTTGCCATGGGCCATCCAGAGGAATCGTTGGGCCATTGGGCACTTGGAATTTTTATTCTCGCTGCTTCATCGGATGGGATTGATGGCTGGGTTGCGCGCCGTTTTAACCAGTGCTCAAAGTTTGGCGCTTACATTGACCCGATCGCCGATAAGGCACTCCTCCTCACCGGAGTGGTCACTTTGTCGGTGGTGGATTGGGGGACTTTAGGTTGGCACCTGCCGCGTTGGTTTGCGGCCATCGTGATCGTTCGTGATTGCATTATTCTTGGGGGTATCAAAATTCTCTATGGTTATCGTCGAGAAGTGGAAATTCATCCTCACTGGACTGGTAAAATTTGCACGGTGACTCAGATGTTTGCCGTCGGCTGGGTAATGCTGCGGATGGAGGCAGTTTCTCCAGTCTACCCAAGTTTGGTGGCTGGAGTTTTCACCATTTGGTCGAGCATTGCCTACATTCGTCAAGGCCAGCGAATCTTGCGCGGATGATGAATCTAGAGGGACCGCCTCGCTGCTGGGAGTGACGGAAAGGTAGTTCCGCCGCCGTTTGGCGCTTGCCCGAAGCTATCAGGAAGGGACATGGTTTCTGTAAGCCATGAAGGAAGTCATTGAAGAGCTCGAACGCTGGGGTGCCGATGTGATTTTCGGTCGCGCCAGGGGCTTTCGAGCTGCGCTCATGCGGTTCGCAATGCTTGCGCTTTCCGGAGTGTTCCGTGGGATCGTCCAAATCCGGCTTTGGGGTTACCGCAGCGGTTGGCGTTCACAGCACCATCTGGGGACTCAGGTAGTTTCGATCGGTAACATCACCGTGGGGGGCACGGGAAAAACTCCTGTGGTCGAGTTGCTGGCGAAGTCTCTGCGCGATCGTGGTCGGCGGGTGGCGATTCTTTCCCGCGGCTATAAGAGCAAGAAACTTGATGAGCCGCAGCGATGGCAGGATAAAAAGGGACAAAGCATTCCAAGTGGATTGATGCCCAAAGTGGTGTCAACGGGGACCGCATTGTTGTTGGACTCGAAATTCGCGGGCGATGAGCCGTTCATGCTAGCCCGCAACCTCGATGGGGTGGCCGTGGTGGTCGACAAGAACCGAGTCAAGAGCGGGCATTTCGCGATCAGTCAGTTGGATGTGGATACGCTTTTACTCGATGATGGAATGCAATATTTGGACCTGGCACACTCGATCGATGTAGTGCTGGTTGATGCGGGTTCGCCTTTTGGGACTGAGGCGCTGCTGCCGCGGGGGACATTGCGTGAGCCACCTAAAAATTTAAGACGTGCGAGCTATATATTGATTACCAAATGCAGCGGAGAATCGAATGAAGCACTCATCTCTCGAATCCGGAGATACAACAAGACTGCCGCGATCATCGAGTGCACCCACGGCCCGATTTACCTAGAAGATGTGTTTAGCAGAGAGCGACATCCACTGGAGTTTCTAAAAGAGAAGTGGGTTGGTGCGATCAGTGCGATTGCCGTGCCAGAGGCTTTTGAAGGTTCCTTAGAGAAACTCGGTGCGCGTGTCGAAATTTGCCGACGTTTCTCTGATCACTATCGGTTTTCTCGAAAAGAGGTTGAGAAATTCATGCAGCGCTGCGTTGAACGGGATATGGAAATGATCGTGACGACGGAAAAAGATGCCGTTCGATTCCCTAGGCCGGCATCAATTGATGTGCCTATTTATTTTCTTCGAATTGAAGTTAAGATCCTGAAGGGGCAGGAAATCTGGGATGAACTCATCGGCCGGATCTGTAACCCCGAGCCTGCCTTCCAATCCACACTGCGTAACCGACATGCTTACCTGCCTTGAATAGGTTTCTCGCAAGATGGTAGCTGCATGAGTGGTACAAGGCGTGGAAATGGCGTGAAGGCGGAGGTCACCGCGGTGATTGCTCGCAATGAACAGATTGATGCCAATCGCGCCTTAAAAACTACACACGACAGAGGTCCTGTCGCGTAGCAGCAATGCTCCTGTGAATAAGTAGGTATCAAAAATCAGTTGGCTGTATCCAGCACGTAAGCCTCATCGGTCTTGGATGAATCATGCCAAAAGTGCTGATCCTGAGACAGCGTAAAAGGATTGCCCCGAACAGCAAGGTGATCCCAAACGCTGCCATTCTATGGTAAATTGTGCTACTCTCTTAAATCCGCACATCAACTGCGGCTTAGAAATTGATCATGATTTGCACTCGGCGAAAAATTTAACTAGACAACTTAACGTAGCGTCGCGACTGGCGGGGCGAAGGGCTGCTCGGAAATGATCCAGTCCTCATTTTTGTCACAAAAGGTTTTGAGTGCCCATTCGCTGGGCAGCAGAGCCACTAGCCATCCGTTAGAGTCTCTAGCAAGTGCGGCACCGAGTGATAGAGACGGCCTTGTCTCCGGTGCGAGTGGATCGCCTTCTTTGGGTTTCAGCCAGCGGGCGAGTGACCAGTTTGCGGGCTCGATTCGTGTCTCTGCGGCATATTCGCCTTCGAGTCGATACTGGAGGACCTCAAATTGCAGGGGGCCGACTGCGCCGAGCAGTGGGATTTGTGGTCCCTCGGTGTCGAGAAGTTGAAATTCGCTTGCGACCCCTTCCTTGAGGAGTTGTTGGAGTCCATCGCGGAAGCGCTTGTATTTCGCAGTGCTTTTGTTGTGCAAAAACGAAAAACACTCGGGTGCGAAGCGCGGGATCTCGTCGAAGGCGAGGCCGGGTGTTGATGCGAGCGTATCGCCGATGAGCAAATCATAATTTCCCACCAATCCCACCACATCGCCGGCGAAGGCATCGTCCACGGTCTCGCGTTCACGAGCGAAGAGCCGTTGTGAATTGGCGAGGCGGACTTTTTCGCCCGTGCGACAGTTCACCACATCCATGTCGCGCTCAAATTTCCCAGAGACGATGCGGACGAATGCGATTCGGTCGCGGTGCTTGGGATTCATGTTCGCTTGGATTTTAAAGACAAAGGCCGAAAATTCTTCGGAGGCTGGGTCGATCGTGAATTCGCCGCTTTCGCGCGGCATCGGTGGAGGGGAGAGCTCGAGGAAACGGTCAAGCAACAGCTGCACGCCGAAGTTGTTTGCGGCGCTGCCAAAAAAGACGGGGGTCAGCTCGCCAGCAAGCACCTTTGTGAGATCGAAGTCAGCGCCGGCACCCTCTAACAGCTCTAGCTCATCACAAACCTGTTGATAGGTCGCTTCTTCCATGGCTGCCTTTACGCTTTCGTCGCCGATGCCCTTGACGCTGACGGGGGCACGGTAGGCTCCGTGGACCGTTCTTTCGAAAAGGTGCACTTGTTTTTGCTCGCGGTCATAGACTCCGCGGAATCTCGGACCATCGCCAAGTGGCCAGTTGACCGGGAATGCATGGATTCCGAGTACCGACTCCAGCTCGTCCAGCAGATCCATCGACGGCCGGGCCGGCCGGTCGAGCTTGTTCATGAATGTGAAGATCGGCACTCCTCGGCGGCGGCAGACCTCGAACAACTTACGCGTCTGGCTCTCGATGCCCTTGCCGGCATCCACCACCATTACAGCGGCATCTACGGCGGTCAGCACGCGGTAGGTGTCCTCCGAGAAATCTTTGTGTCCGGGGGTGTCGAGGATGTTGACGACGCAGTCCTTGTACTCGAATTGCAGGACGGTCGAGCTTACGGAAATCCCCCGTTGTTTTTCGAGATCCATCCAGTCCGAAGTGGTGGCGCGTTGGTTTTTCCGCGCCGTGACGCTGCCAGCGAGGTTGAGAGCGCCGCCATAGAGTAGAAATTTCTCCGTGAGCGTGGTTTTTCCAGCATCGGGGTGGGAAATAATGGCGAACGAGCGGCGGCGTTTCACCTCGCGTTGCAGCGCGGGTGAAGGGGTGGCGTAAGAAGAGATGGACATGAAAACGACCTCCATGACCTAAACCCCGCTTGCCGAGGGATCAAGTCCGGATCGGCGCGAAAGCCCAGACTTCGACCTATAATGGCGGGAATCGAGCATTTTTCATGTTGTGGCTTGACCCAGCCATTTCGTCCCGCCAGTCTCCCGACCCGCCGTTGCCCTAATGGCAGCGACGTGCCCAAATCGAACTAACCAAACGCCCGTTATGGCCGCGAAGATCTATACCACCAAGGACGCCCCGATCGTCTCACTGAAAAAGAAAACCCTCGCCGTGATCGGCTTTGGCTCACAAGGCCATGCCCACGCGCTTAACCTCAAGGACAGTGGCCTCAATGTCATCATCGGACTCTATCCGAAGTCGAAGTCCCGCGAGGTTGCCAAGAAGCTCGGCTTCGAGGTCATGGACACGGCAGAAGCAGTGAAAGCTGCAGACGTGATCTTTGTGGCGACGCCCGACACCGTGATCCCTTCGGTTTATAATAAGGACATCGCTCCTAACCTCACCAAGGGCAAGACGCTGCTTTTCTCCCATGGTTTTGCCGTTCACTTCAAGACCATCACGGTTCCTTCGATTGTGGACGTGATTTTGGTGGCTCCCAAGGGCCCTGGTCACACCGTTCGTTCGCAATTTGTTGCGGGCAAAGGGGTTCCTGGCTTGATCGCGATTCATCAAGACGTGAGTGGCAAGGCCAAACAAACCGCGCTCGCTTGGGCCGGTGGCATTGGTTGCGCTCGTGCCGGGGTGTTCGAGACAAACTTCCGCGAAGAGACCGTGACCGACCTCTTTGGTGAGCAAGTCGTTCTTTGCGGTGGCACTACCGCCCTTGTTAAAGCGGGCTTTGAAGTGCTCGTTGAGGCTGGCTTCCAACCGGAAATGGCCTATTTCGAGTGCCTTCACGAACTCAAGCTCATCGTGGACCTCATGAATGAGCAAGGCATCGCCGGCATGCGGTTCTCGATCTCCGAGACTGCCGAGTATGGCGACGTCACCGTTGGGCCGAAGATCATCGACGCTTCCGTCAAGAAGCGGATGGTCGCGCAACTCAAGGCCATTGAAAACGGCAAATTCGCCAAGGAGTGGACTGCTGAGTACGCATCTGGCAACAAGAATTTCAACGCGATCCGCAAGGCAGAAGCGGCTCATCCGATCGAGAAGGTCGGTGAAAAGCTTCGGTCCACCATGAGCTGGATCAAGTCGACCAAGATCAAGAAGGGCGCCAGCCAGGCGAGCTTCACTTCGTCCTCGAAGTGATCTGAGGCTCCACCGATTCAAGACGCCCGTTTCCTTTCGAGGAGGCGGGCGTTTTTCGTGGGTGGGGGTTGAGAGTTGGTGCGCATGAGGATTGCATTGCCGAGGAATCTGGCATAACCGTCTGCGTGAACGCAGTTACCTCATGATTCCGCCTCGCTTCTTTGCTGTCATTTTTTCTTTTGCTGCCGTCGCGTTGTTGGCGAGTTGCGCCAATCGCAAACCGGTGGTGACCTACACCAAGGATGGTAAGGTCGTGAATCCTTATCCGGCGGGCAGCTACGATCATTTTAAGACCGAATCTTCTTACCCGAAAACCTACTCGGTTTGGAAAAATGACGCCTTACTTGCACAAACAAATCCCGAGAATTCATGGGTTTTCATAAGCCTCGCGAAGCAACGGGGGTTGCTGATGAATGGAAATGATGTGGTGCTAGATTACCCAATTTGTTCGGGAGTCCCAAGCCGCCCCACTCCCGCGGGGACATTTTACGTCCTTGAGAAAGTGGTGGAAAAAAAGTCGAACAAGTACGGCAGGATTTATGATGCCGCGGGTGAACTCGTGAATGGAGATGCGGACACCAGCATGGACACCGTGCCTGAGGGTGGGCGTTTTGAGGGTGCGTCGATGCGCTACTGGATGCGCCTCACGCATGATGGAGTGGGCCACCACATCGGTCCAGTCAAACGCCGCCCAGCCTCACACGCCTGCATCCGTGGGCCAAGTCAAACCATGCCTTTGGTCTTCTCCAAGGTAAAGGACGGCACGCGCTTCATCATCCGGTGAAGACGTTAGAGTGATTTAGTTTTCCTACTCTTCGATGAATCGGTCGTGTCCGGCCTTCTTCATCTCCTTGATTGAGCCCACGATTTTGGCGACCTCGTCGAATTTACTGTCGAGAAATGCAACCTCGACCTCGCAAAACGTGACATAGAGTTTTCCGACCATTCGGTGATACTCGGCGAGAGCCTTGGCCTTCGCGGGTCCATCGGGCATCGACTTTAGCATAGAAGGTGCCTCGAGAACACTTTTCAGAGTTGCAGCCTGTGCCTCGCGCGCTTTTGCGGCACCCTTGGCGGAATCCGTCTCGCTGCGGAATGCTTTGAACGCGTTGTTCATCGCTTCCATTTGCTTGCCAAGCGGCGACTGATCGGTCTCAGCGGCGAAAGATGGCGACGTCATGAGGCATGCGGCGAGGTAAGGAAGGATAAACTGGTATTTCATGTGTCAATATTACGGCGCAAATTCCCGGGGATTTCCATCCCTAAGTTTGCAAATGTTTATTTCCACACTGGCCATGTTGGACGCCACACTGGCTGTGTTTATCGCGACGATGCATTCTGTTTCTCAGACAAATTCTATTTTCAAATCCATGTGAACGAGTGGAAAACATGCCACGTTTTCCACTCGGAAATCAGTTGCGACAGGGCAAATCGCTCGCCACAATTCATGCATGACTCTGGAAATTTTTTCAAACGCATCGCTTGGCTTCTTACCGATGGGTTTTTCGCCGACTTACCTTGTGATCATCGGGGTTTCGATGCTCGCAAGCTGGTTGATCAGTGGCACGCTCAAGCGTCGTTTCACCGAATACTCGCAGATCCCGATCGGCATGACGGGAGCGCAAATCGCGGAAGCCATGCTTCGTCAGCATGGAATCACCGACGTCCAAGTGATCTGCACGCCAGGTCATCTCACCGACCACTACGACCCTACAAATAAAACGGTGAATCTCAGTGAGTCGGTTTACACGGTGAATTCGGTGGCTGCCGCTGCGGTGGCGGCTCACGAGTGTGGTCACGCCGTCCAGCACCAGCAGGCTTATCACTGGCTCGGGCTGCGCACGAAGCTGGTTCCTGCGGTCCAGTTTTCAAGCAAGATGCTCAACTGGTTGATGATGCTCGGACTCCTTGGCATCGGCCTTGCGCAAAGTCCAATGATGTTGTGGGCGTGGGTCATCCTTTTCGGCGTAACGACGATTTTTTCCGTGATCACCCTGCCTGTCGAATTTGATGCGAGCCGTCGGGCGCTTGCATGGATGGAAGGCAGTGGGGTGGCGGCGCGCATGGAGCACGAGAAAGCAAAGAACGCCTTGTTCTGGGCTGCCATGACGTACTTCGCCGCCGCCGTTGGATCGATTGCGCAGTTGGCCTATTTCTTGATGATGGCGCTCAATGGTCGGCGAAATGAGAATTGAACAAAGATTTTGTCGGATCGAAAGCGTTGGCAGATTTTCTAGCAGGCAAGAGGGCTGGCGAGCCGGATGATGGCGGGGTCGAGTTTGTACTTTGAGTCCGTGACCTGATGGATCGGCAAGTGACTGTAGCTCCCGTCGCGGAAGACCATGATTGAGTTTTTTTGTCCCGCATCGAGGGCATCGACGGCAGCTACGGCAAACTTATAGGCCATGATGCGGTCTTGGACGGTGGGGGAGCCACCGCGTTGCACGTGGCCGAGCACGGTGAGGCGCGCTTCCATGCCGATGGAGTCGTTGATCCAGCGGGTGAGATAGTCGCCCATTTTGGTGCCTTCGGCGACTACGGCGATCACGTAGCGGCGGCCATTGGCGATGTCGTGTTTGAGGCGTGCGCCGATTGACTCAAGGTCGTAGGGGATTTCCGGAACGAGGCAGATTTCCGCGCCGCAGGCGAGGGCGCTGGTTAGGGCGAGGTAGCCGCAGTGGCGCCCCATCACCTCAATCACGAAGGCACGGGAAAACGAGCTGGCGGTGTCACGGATGGAGTCCACGGATTCGCGAATCACGTTGAGTGCCGTATCGACTCCGAGGCAGTAGTCGGTTCCCGCGATGTCGTTGTCGATGGTGGCGGGGATCCCGGCGAATGGGATGCCGAAGTCGCTGTGGAACTGGTTGAGTGCGCGGAATGAACCGTCGCCGCCGATGACGATGAGATTCCCGATGCCGCGGCGCACGAGGTTTTCATAGGCCTTGCGGCGCACTTCGATGTCGAAGAACTCGGGCGAGCGTGAAGAACGCAGCAAGGTGCCACCACGGTGAAGCAAGCCTGAGACCAAGTCGCGGGTGGCGGGCACGATGTTGTCGGCGATCAGGCCACGCAGGCCGTCATAGACCAAGTGGGTTTGGTAGCCTTTTTGATTGGCGTACTCGACGGCGCATTTGACGGCAGGGTTCATCCCTGCGGAGTCGCCGCCGGATGTTAAAATTGCTAGACCTTTTGGCATGGATCAGGAGTGAGCGGATGAATCGTTCAAAACGATTGGAATATTAGAGATTGGTGAGATGAAAATGAAGTGGGGCTAGATCCCGCGGAACTCGGTGGCGAGTCGCTTGGCGGTGGCGATGGTATTGCGGTGGAGTTTCGCGGTGAATTCGGGTTGGCGGTTGTAGCCGCCGCCGTAGAGCACTGCCACGGGGATTCGGTTTTTGATGAATGCGGCCAAGAGTGTTTCATCACGACGCTGGATGTCTTTCAGCGAGAGGTGCATTTGTCCGAAGCGGTCGTTGCGATGATTGTCCGCGCCGGAAATCCAGATCACGAGATCGGGGACGAAGGCGTCCAAGGCGCCGGCGAGGCTCACGAAAAGCTGCTTGAGGTACATGTCGCCCTCGACGTAGCGGACGGTCTCAATGTCGAGGCTGCCGGCCACTTTGTGAGTCGGATAATTTCTGCCGACATGAATCGAGTAGGTGAACACGCGAGGGTCTTCGCCGAGCAGCGCCGCCGTGCCGTTGCCTTGGTGGGCATCGGTGTCTACCACCATGATCCGGATATTTGGCTGCTTATTTTGGAGGTCGCGGATGGCGATGGCGACGTCGTTGAACACGCAATAGCCCTCGCCATGGCCGCGAAAAGCGTGGTGCGTGCCACCTGCGAGGCAAACGGCAACACCCTCTTCCAGCGCCGCATGGCACGCGAGTCGGGTGGCTTCCACTTCCGTCAGGCTGCGGTGATAGAGCTGGGGGGTGACGGGCAGTCCGAGGCGGAGTTGTTCTTTGCGGTCGAGCAGGCCGGAGGCGATTTTCTGGATGTAATCCTTTTCGTGGACGCGCTGCAGCAGATGGACACTGGCAGCGCGTACCTCGATGATTTCCTCCGGGCGGAGGATGCCCCCATCGAGCAGCATGTCCTTCGAGACACGGAATTTTTCCATCGGAAATGGATGACCGATCGGTAGGTCGAGTTCCAGTTCCTGTGAATAAAAGCAGCGCATCTCGCGGCAAAGGAACAGGGGAATGGTGGGAATTCCAAGCGGGAAGTGAGAAAGCGTTTGGGATCGGATGCTTCGTGGCATTGCACTTGCGGGCGGTGGGTTGAAGGTGAAAACTCTTCTGCGAATTGGCGACGACTCGAAATACCCAGTTGGATGGTTGGCGGGCCTTTGCGGTGCTTGGGGTCATGTGGCATCACTGGGCGCCTCGTGAGTGGCGTGGGCCATTTCCTTTCGAGATTGGGTTGTTCTTTTTCCTCACGCTGACCGGATTTCTCATCACGCGGATCTTACTTCGAGAGCGTGCGGCGGGGGAGCATCTTGGCGGGGCGTGGCGAGTGCGGGCTTATTTCTATTTTCAGAAACGGCGGATGATTCGCATTTTAATACCCTGCTATGCGGCCATGGTGTTTGCGGTTTTGGTTGGAGCGCCCGACATCCGACAGCATTTAATGGCCTATTTTGGGCATGTGGCGAACTTCCACATGGCGTTCATGGAGCAGTGGCCATCGGGCACCGCGCACTATTGGACGTTGGCGATCCAGATGCAGTTTTACTTGCTGTGGCCGCTGGTGGTTTTCGGTGTGCCGCGCCGGATGCTTGGGCTGGTCTTTGTGGGATGGGTGGTGTTAGCGCCCCTCTCGAGGATGTGGATTGCAAGTGAGTTTCCGCAAATACATCACAGCGAGGCGATCACCCTGACCGCGTTGGATTATTTCGGTGTCGGGGCCTTGCTTGCCTTGGCGGTCGAGCGGGGAATGGTACTTGGTGACGGCCGGCTGAGAGGGTGCGCGTGGCTCGCGTTTGGCGGGTACTTGTTGCTTTATGGCTGCAATGAAGTGGGCCGCCCCATTGCAGGGCTGCGCTACATCCAACAGACCTTGGTGTCCGTGGTTTTTGCGGGTTTGATTTCCGCGACCATGGCCGGTTTTCGTGGAGTGCGCGGGAAAATTTTGGATCATCCCGTCATCCAGCATGTGGGCCGGATCAGCTTCGGGTTGTATTTGTTTCACGCACCGATGCCACTGCTGTTGGGGTGGATCCTGCCTTGGCTTTGGCAGCCGTTTTTTAGCGGGCCATGGCTGATGCTGCGCATTTTAGTGTACGGACTTGCCTCATGGGGAGCCGCTTTTGGGTGTCATCGGTATCTGGAGCACCGATCCTTTAGGGAGAAAGCCGGATGAGTTTGGTGACTCGGCCGGTTTTATTCCAGTCTTCGACATAGAGGTTGCCGGCTTGGTCGAAACTCAATCCGTGGGGTGCGGTGAAGATTCCGAGTCTCAAGTCTTGCGGCTGCACGCCAAATTTCGCCCATTGATCTCGGTTGGGATTGTCCCCGAGAAAGGCGACGGGCGTGCCCGATGCGTCGAGGATGGTCACGCGGGACTCTAGCTCGGCGACTGCGAGGTGATCGCCGAACACACTCACCGAGCACGGGCGGCGGAGGTGGCGTGCGTGAACGCCGATCCAATTTCCCTCTAGGTCCAAGTGAACAAGGCGGCGTTTTTCTCGATCTGCTACGAGCAAGCGGGGCTCGCCAAATCGAGGGTCGATGGCCAGACCATGCGGCGTGTTGAATTGCTTTTCATCGTCGCCTGGGCCGCCGAAAGACTTGAGGAGTTTGCCGTCTGCATTGAATTTGTGGATCATGTTTGATCCGTAGCCCATCGATGCAAAAATCGATCCATCCGGTGCAACGGTCACGCCGGTGAGTCCAGTCCATCCGCCGGGGATATCGCCGGTGGAGGCGTTTGGGATTTCGAGGAGGATCTTGCCGTCGGTGTCGATTTTGCAGATGCGCAGGGGTGGTTTGTTGCCGTTGAGTTGGGCGCCGTAGATGATGGTCTTTTGGTTTTCCTTGCGGATCGCCATGGCATGGAAGCCCTTGCATTCGGGGGCGATGCTGCGGAGGAATTTTCCGTCAGGCTGATAGACCAACACCGCCATGGCGGAGTCCGTAGAAAAATAGACGAGCCCGCTTTCGTCATCCACGACTACCCCGCCGTGAGTTGGGCCGATGATTTTTCCATCGGGGAGCTTGCCCCAGTGTGGGACGGCTTGATAAGTCCAAGATCCGTTTCCAGTGATCACCGCGGATTGGGGGGCGTCTCCTGGCGAGGTTGTGTGATCCGGATGAGCGATGGCAAGTGGAGTGATGAGTAAGGAGATCAAGAATCGCATGGCGTCGAGCCTCTTCAATTTGAGCGCGGCCAGCAAGGTTCAAGGCGGAAAATCGGTTGGGTTGGATTACGGACCGGGCGTGGGGCCCAGATCCATCCTTGATTTCGAGGCTGCGATTTTTTAGGATTCCCATCCGTGAATTCCTACACCGCAGCGCTCAGTCACCAACAGGCGGAAACCTTGCGAGAGGTCTTAGATCGGCAGGGCTATGATTTTGAAGCGAAGCCTTACTCGCTCTTCGCGGCTCGTAAGGGCAAGTTGACGGTCACCGTTTATGAGAAGGGGCCCAAGGTTTTGATCCAAGGGAAAGAGACGGAAGATTTCATCCGCTTCACGCTGGAGCCGGAGGTGACTGGGGTGGCGAAGTTGGGCTACGAAGAGGTGCATGATGCCGAGCACTTTGCGCCCCACTTCGGAGTCGATGAGAGCGGCAAGGGGGACTATTTCGGCCCCTTGGTCATTGCGGGGGTTTACACCGATGCCGAGATCACTCGGGGGCTGATCCAAGCGGGGATCATGGATTCGAAGCGTATCACCAGCGCCAACCGCATCCGTCAGCTTGCCGCGAAGATTCGTGACACTCCCGGGTGCATCACCACGGTCGTAGTCATCAGTCCAGAGAAGTACAATACCCTGCATGCCTCCTTCAAAAACCTCAATCGCATGCTCGCCTGGGGTCACGCCCAAGCGATTCAGAACTTGGTGGCAGCTCGACCCGCTTGCCCACGCGCGCTGAGCGATCAATTCGCCAGACCTGAAATTCTCCAACAGGCGCTTCAGTCCAAGGGTCTCACACTCAAACTCGACCAACGCACCAAGGGCGAATCCGATACCGCGGTTGCCGCCGCGTCGATCCTCGCCCGCGAGGCATTCATCGACTGGATCGATAAGACCTCGTTGACGTCCGGCACCGTGCTACCCCTTGGGGCCTCGGCTGCAGTGATCCATGCTGCCCGTGAATGGGTCGCGCGTGAGGGGCCAGACGCCCTCGCTAAAGTGGCCAAGCTCCACTTCAAAACCACCGAAAGTGTCATGGCGAAATCTAACATGTAATTTCGGGAGATGTTCGCATCTGCCGAATTTAACTGAATATTCCGTTTTTTCTGACGATTCAGTCATCTTTCAATTTCTTTCGCCGCTGGTACGAAAATCGCATTGGCTTCAGCAACTTTAGGCGGGACAAATCGGCTCGTTCAGTGCTTCACTCACATCAGTTAACCAATCGTTCAACGCTTTCCTCTAAATGGCTACCATCACCAAACGCGAACTCGTTATCAAGATCACCGATAAACTCGGTTCAAAGGGGCTTGAGATTACTCAACAGGATGTGCTGGAGATCGTCCAGACGCTCATCGATGAGGTTACGGATTCGCTTGCTCAAGGTGACACGGTGGTCATGAGGAATTTCGGTGCCTTTCAAGTGCGCGAGATGAAGGCAAAGGTCGGCCGCAATCCGAAAGATCCGAGCAAGGATGTGGTGATCCCTGCGCGGGCAGCGGTGAAGTTCAAGCCCGGCAAGGAGATGAAGGACAAGGTCGCCACGACCCTCCAAGTGATTCGGAAGCGCAAGTCGTGATCCGTTCATGTTTCAGTCGTTCATTTTTCCGCCTTGCCGCTGTGAGTGGCATGGCGGTTTTTGTTTCTACGTCATGCTCGTCGCTCACGGGCAGTTATTCCGGATACATGACGCGCTCTTACAAGGTGCGAGGCCAGAATTACCAACCGATGAGTGTCGACCGAGCCCTGAAGTTTGAGGAAACGGGGACCTGCTCCTGGTATGACGAGTCCGCGTTTTTCGGTCTCAAGCGCGGGACGACATCGCTCGGGGAAAAGGTCATGCCGTGGCACCTTTCCGGAGCGCACAAGACTCTCCCACTGCCCTGCGTCGTGCAAGTCACCAACCTCGGGAATGGCAAGTCGCTCAACGTCCGGATCAATGATCGCGGGCCGTTCATTCCAGGCCGGATCCTCGACCTCACACCCCGTGCGGCGAAGAAGCTTGGTTTCCAGGGAGACGGGCTCACCCGCACGCACCTGAAGGTGCTTTCGGTCGGCGATGGGCCATACAAGCGGAAGCGCACAGGCTGGTGGCCTTTCTAAGGTCAGCAGCATCAGTTTTCTAGGCTTGAACAAGCGGGAGTCCTCCGCGCACAATCCGCGCCCAATCCCTTGATGCAGCATTATGTCCAACGATTCTGAAATTCGTGTTTTTGCCCCCGCCACGGTGGCCAACGTGGCCTGTGGCTACGATGTCCTCGGTTTCGCCATCGACTCGCCTGGTGATGAAATCGTCGTTCGTCACTGCGACAAGCCCGGACTCCACATCACCAAAATCACGGGCGACGATGGCAAGCTCCCGAAAAACCCCACGCAAAACTGCGCGGGCGTCGCGGCGCTCGACCTCCTCAAGCATCTCGGCATGACCGACCGTGGAATTGAAATGGAGATCCACAAGAAAATGCCGTTCGGCTCCGGGCTGGGTTCTTCGTCTGCATCATCGGTCGCGGGTGCCTTCGCTGTGAACCAGCTCATCGGCAACCCACTAAGTAAAAAACAACTCCTGCCATTTGCGATGGCAGGTGAAGCCTCGGCGGATGGAGCTTGGCACGCCGACAACGTGGCACCTTGTCTCTTCGGTGGCATCGTATTCATCCGCTCGAATGATGAACTCGACTTCGCGCAAATCCCCGCACCCAAGAACCTCTGGGCAGCCGTGGTTCATCCGGACATCGAGATTCTAACGAAAGTCGCTCGCGAGATCCTGCC
The DNA here is from genome assembly GCA_029866215.1 of Akkermansiaceae bacterium. Taxonomy (GTDB): domain Bacteria; phylum Verrucomicrobiota; class Verrucomicrobiia; order Verrucomicrobiales; family Akkermansiaceae; genus Luteolibacter. Next base: position 53,730 of record JARWZU010000005.1, on the reverse strand, counting down.
GAAGGAGATCCCGCTCGAAAATGCGACCCAACAGATTGGCAACCTCGGAGGCCTCCTTTGCGGCTTGATCCAAGAAGACTACGGTTTGATTTCCCGCTCGATCCACGACGTGATCGCCGAACCGCGCCGCCAGAAACTCATCCCAGAATTCTACCGGGCCAAGCGCGCCGCCCTCGCTGCGGGCGCACTCGGCTTCTCGATATCCGGTGCCGGACCCTCGGTCTTCGCACTCTGCGAGGGTGAAGAGGTCGCGCGAAAAGTCGCCGAGGCGATCAGCAAGGTCTTCAATTCCATCCCGATCGAAAACCAGTCCTACGTCTCACGGATCAATCCTCGTGGCGTCCATGTGATCGAGTGAGCAGGCCAACACCAACCCTCGCATTCTAGACCAGCGATTCCATCCTGAAACATCCGCGCTTTCTTTGCCGTGCACTACCATTCCACGAACAACCCCGCCCACCGCGTTGACCTCAAGGAGGCGATCCTCCGCTCGTTGCCGCCGGACAACGGGCTTTACATGCCCGATGTGCTGCCGGTACTTGGCGAGGAGTTTTGGCAAAATTGGCGAGACCTGAGCTTTCAGGAGCTTGGCTTTGCGGTGGCAAATGCCTTTTTCCATGAAGATGTGCAGACCGACGCCTTGCGCGACATCGTCGATGGCACGGTTGCGTTTGACGCGCCGTTGGTGACGATTGGCCCGGGCGATCATGTGCTGGAGTTGTTCCACGGGCCCACGCTCGCGTTCAAGGACTTTGGTGCGCGCTTCATGGCCCGGCTGATGGCCTGGCTCACCCGCGACGATGACCGCGAGCTAACGGTGTTGGTGGCGACTTCTGGCGACACGGGCGGGGCGGTTGCTTCGGCATTCCACCATGTCCCCAACACCCGAGTGGTCATCCTCTACCCACAAGGCAAGGTTTCCGGACTCCAAGAAAAACAACTCACTGCGCTCGGTGGAAACATCACGGCGCTTGAGATCCAAGGGTCATTCGATGACTGCCAAGCGCTGGTCAAAGCCGCATTTCTCGACCGTGAGCTCTCGGAGCGCCTCAACCTAACCTCTGCCAACTCGATCAACCTCGCGCGCCTCGTGCCGCAAAGTTTTTACTACTTCCACGCCGCCCGCCAGTTGCCGTTGGGGGTCGATCCGACCTTCGTCATCCCATCGGGCAACTTCGGCAATCTCACCGCCGGCCTGCTCGCGATGCAGCTCGGCCTGCGCGTCGAGCAATTCGTCGCCGCCACCAACCGCAACGACGTGGTCCCAGAATTCCTGCGCAGTGGCCAATATTCGCCACGCCCGAGCGTCCAGACGATTTCCAACGCGATGGACGTCGGGGCACCGTCGAATTTCGTCCGTATGCAGGCACTTTTCGGTGGATCGTGGGAGAAAATGAAAACCCACATTTCAGGCATGGCATTTTCGGACGATCAGACTCGGGCCGCCATCCGCACGGTCAAGGCCCTACGCGATTACGAGATCGACCCTCATGGCGCGGTCGGTTGGTTGGCAGCTCAGAAATGGCGCGCGACTCACCCGACCAGTGCAACCATCACGCTCGAGACCGCCCACCCGGCGAAGTTCCTCGATGTCATGGAGGCCGAGCTTGGGGCGAACTGCGTGGAAATCCCCGAACGTCTCGCCATTTTGGCGAATCGGGATAAGGTAGCTACCCTTCTCCCAGCAGATTCAAACGTTTTCCGCGAGTGGCTCCAAGGCCTCACCGCCATTTGAATTTCCTCATCTCACCGAACCAACATCTATCCCATGAACTCAATTCCTGCCAAAGACCTAACGAAAGAAGCTCCATCCAGCCCGCGCATTCGCGTCGGCGGCTACGTCATCCTTGCCCGCGCGCTCGACAAAGGCCGCGCTGCCATCGCTGAAACCAGCGGTGAATACCACTTCGACTGCCCGCTCGACCAGTACCTCTTCGGCTTCAAAGGCGTTACGGGTGCAGAAATCTCCACCCTGCTCGAGGCTGGCCACAGCAATGAAGAAGTCGCCTCTTGGATCGATGCTCACGGCATTCCCAAGACCGAGGACGAAAAGGTCGCTTGGTCTGACGGCGTCGAAGCTTCGAGCCCCTTTGACAATCCCGATATGAAAGACTGGTTCGTCGGCGTTTGTGCGGAAGCGGGGATCGACCCAGCCGCCAGCACCTTGTTCGACTACCTCGAGGTCGACGATAAACTGAGTTTCGCTCAGTGAAAATTTTGCAGAGCCGCGGGGGATCAGCCAATCCCACAGTTGCACCTTCGCAGGCAAGCCGCTAGCATCGTGCTGTGATTCGTCCGGTCGATGCCCTTCTCGAATTCTTGCAAGCTGAGCAGGCTCGCGGGGTGACTCATGTCCACCTCGATGAGGCGGCCCGCGTTTCTCTGCGAGAAATTTTTGTGAGAAGCAAAGGCGGCCAAGCATTACCGCCACCGCAAGCACCGCCAGAACCGGCGGCTGCATCCGTGGCACCACCTGCCAAGCTCGCGGAAGATCCGTTAGATCATGGAGAGGATGCTCCATTAGCCCCTGCAGCGACGGTGCTCGTGGTCGGCGGCGATACGCGAGCGGAAAAATTGGAGTCCTTGAAGCGGCAGGCGAAAAACTGGGCACCCGCCAAGGCGTTGGGATCGCTGCTCGACGTCATGGTTTTTTCCGAGGGAAATCCTGATGCGAGGATCATGTTGGTCGGGGACGCGCCCCGTCACCAAGACGAGCGTGAGGGCAAGCCCTTTGCGGGTCCGGCGGGACAAAAGCTTACCGACATTCTCAAGGCGATGGGGCTCACACGCGAGGAGGTTTACATTTCCAATCTCGTCAAGTTTCGGCCCTCGGCCCCTCGGCAATCGACCAACGACCGCATGCCCAACGCAGAGGAAATCGCCGCATTTCTTCCGTTCCTTCGCGCGGAGATCCAGATTATCCGCCCGACCTGTGTGATCGCACTGGGCGAGAAAGCCGCAGAAGGTCTGTTAGGACTCACCGAGTCGGTCGCCCATCTGCGCGGGAAGTGGCACGAGCTCGAAGGCACCGCCGTGCGCGTCACCTACCATCCGAGCCATCTCATGCAAAGCGGCGATCAACAAACCAAACGCCAGATCTGGGAGGACATGCTTGCGGTGATGGAAAAAATCGACCTGCCGATTTCACCCAAACAGCAAGGGTATTTCCTCCCCAAGGTCTGATTTTAAAGAGCTTTTTCGGCCAAGATGCGGATTGCCCTTGGTGCTTTTTTGCGGCGCAAGCCAAACTGCCTGACCGCGTGACGTTGCAAGTAGGCGGAGGCTTCAGCCACGTCATCTGTGAAGAAGATAAGGTTGGGGTCGTCCGCGCCGAAAGAACTTGGGTGCCGTTTGCGAAATGATGTCGATTCGTCGGCCAGATCGGGTTTCACTGAGTCCGTGAGTACCTCGATCCTGAAAGCGAGTTTCCTCGCGGCGCGGCCTAAAACGCTGCCGGCTGCTATCGTGCCCGTGTGGGCAGGTTGTGTGCTGGCCTGGAAACTCAGTGGGCATTTCAACATCGCACTTGCGGTTTGTACGTTGGGCGGTGCCATCGCCATTCAGATCGCGACCAACTTTTTCAATGATGCCATCGACGCTCGCAAAGGTGCGGACACGGACCGCAGGCTCGGGCCCACCCGCGTCACGGCCGCCGGCATGATGAAACCCGCCACGGTGATGCTGCTTGCCAATGGGTTTCTCGGCATCGCGATCGCTTGCGGGGTGGTTCTCTATCAGGCGCGCGGCTGGCCGATCATCGCAATCGGGTTGCCCTCGTTGTTTCTAGCATACGGGTACACCGGCGGGCCATTCCCATTGGCGTATCGCGGGATGGGCGAGTTGTTCGTCATCGGGTTTTTCGGTCTCGTGGCGGTCACCGGTACGGTCTTCATCCAGACGGGTGAATGGTCGCGCGAGGCACTTCTGTTAGGCCTGCAAATCGGCCTGCTATCTGCGATTTTGATTTCCATCAACAACCTGCGAGATCGCGAGGAGGACACACAGACGGGCAAGCGCACCTTGGCCGTCCGTTTCGGGCCGAAGTTCGCGGTGGCGACGATCTGGCTCGAGGTGAAATTCGCGGTGTTCGTCGGCCTCGGCTGGATCGCGCTGGGCCAACCGGCGCTTGCCATCGCCGGCGCACCGGTTTTTCTCATCGGGCTGCGAATCATCTGGGGCGTGCTTACGTTTCCACCGGGACCTGCATTCAACCGCTTGCTTGCATTGGGGGGCGTACAGTTGATTTTATTCGCGGCCGCGTTCCATTTTGCGGCGCTGATGGGTGATTGATTTTCGAACATTCTCATGACATTGATCGACCAAAAACCGATGATCTCGCGCTACCGCCTCAAGGCGCGCGGATTTCTGAACTCCATCACCAACCGCCGCGAGTTCGAGGGCGCGTTGATTCAGATCGATGGGGGATTCGGGTGCATTCATCCGTGGCCGGAACTGGGTGACCCTCCATTAGAAAAATGTCTAATCGATTTGGCGGGGCCGCGCCGCTGGCCGATTGTGCGGCGGGCGATTCGTTGCACGGAATACGACCGCGCCGCGCGGGTGTTCGATCACTCGTTGTTTGAGGAAATGGAGGTGCCAAAGAGCCACGCGACGCTCGCGACGGGCGACATCGCCGAGTTGGTCCGCGCAGTCGAGGCGGGGTTCACCACGGTAAAGCTCAAGGCGGGGCGCGATCTCAGCGCAGAAATGAAATTTCTCGACGCCATGACGTTAGAGTTTCCAGCGGTCCGCTGGCGCCTAGATTTCAATGAGTCACTTACGCCGGATGCTGCCGCTGAATTTCTGTTAGGGCTCAAAGATGGCACTCGCATCGCAATCGATTTCGCAGAAGATCCCTGCCCGTATTCAGAATCTGGCTGGAATGAGCTTCACCAAAAAACTCGGGTGAATCTCGCGGTCGATCACGAGGCCGCACCCTTGTCGAAGGCCGCGCAATTCATGGTCATCAAACCGGCGGTGGATGAGCCATTTCTGTTAGGCGAGGCAGCGCTCAGTCATCAGCAACGGGTGATTCTCACCAGTTACATGGATCACCCCATAGGCCAGACATTTGCGGCATGGGAGGCCGCTCGGCTTGAGCTTCAATTCCCGGGGCTCGTCGGTCTTTGCGGGCTACAGACGCATCATCTGTTTGAGCCGAACGAATTTTCTGAGGCGCTTGGCCCGTGGTCGCCTGATTTCACGCCGCCCGCTGGCACGGGATTGGGCTTTGACGATTTTCTCGATGCACAGCCATGGACCCGACTCTATTGACCCAGCCAGGATTCTGGGACGAGCTTGCACCACTGGCCATGCGCGGGAGTGCGCCATCGCTCGCGGAGCTTGAGGGGCACGTGCTCTTCGAAACCTCGGGAAGTTCGGGCACTCCGAAACAAGTGGCAATATCCAAGCGCGCGCTGCTGTTGTCGGCTGACGCAGTGAATTCTCACTTGTGCGTCACCACTTACTCGACGTGGGGACTTGCCCTGCCGATGCACCACGTGGGTGGTTTCGGTGTGGCGGCGCGTGCCTATCGTGCGGAGTGTCGGCTACAAGTTTTTTCTAACCGATGGAATGCAGCGCGATTTGGCGAGTGGCTGATCGAGACGGCGGTGACCCACACCTCGTTGGTGCCGACGCAGGTCCATGACCTCGTGAGCGCCAAGATTGCTGCGCCAAGCGGACTGATCGCGGTGGTCGTTGGTGGTGGACAACTGGACGCCAAAACGGGCCAAGCGGCACGGGACCTCGGTTGGCCTGTGCTGGCAAGCTACGGCATGACCGAAGCGGGGTCGCAACTCGCAACGCAGCGCCTTGAAGCACTCTCGGAAATCTATCAGCCGTCGCCGCTGCCGCTTTTGCCGATCTGGGAGGCAAGTGTCAGCGATGAGGGAGTCCTCGCCATTCGGGGGGGCGCACTTTTCTCAGGGGTTGTCATGGATGGGATTTTCACTCCGCGCACTTCTGAGTGGCATCAAACTTCCGACCGTGTGGTTCTTGATAATCGCTCCCTAACCCCGCTGGGCCGGGTGGACTCACTCGTGAAGGTGCTCGGCGAACTGGTGGATCCACAAGCGATCGAAGTTGAGCTGATGAGTTATTCTGGAAACCAGCTCGCGCCGGGCAGCTTTGCCATCGTGGCCATCCCAGACGAGCGTGCCGAGAACCGCCTGATCCCCGTCTTTGCTGCGGATGTCGATGCAGCTCTCGTCGATGCGACCCTTCAGCGCTATGAGGAGAAGGCAGTAGGATTCTTGAGGCTGAGTCGGCCATTGATTGTTGAGAAATTACCCGTAAGCGAGATGGGAAAAATCCGCAGAGTGATTCTTCTGGGTATGGTTAGAAATATCCTCCTTGAGTGATCGCGGAGTCCCGCAGTCGGCTTGGGGGACAGGCTCATCATTGGATGTTTGATTTGAGCTGACTTGGCTCCCTTTTTTGAGGCAGAATGCGCTTTTCCCACAGCAAAACCCGCGATGCGTTGCAATTCAGAACATGGATTTTGCAATGAAATCGGCGCATTCCAAATTCGGGGTTGTCATTCCTTCGGTAGTGCCGATAGTTAAAGAGTCTTGATTTACTGGATCAACCATTTGAGGCAAATTCCTGCCGCTACCGGCCACTGCCGAGTGGCATCTGTCGGAGCCCCTTTGATTCAAAACACCACCTCGCACCACGACCTATCACGATGACCCAACGTCCCAAGGAAGATCAGACCGCATTGTTCAATGAAATCCCCGTCGCTGGGGGACGATCACAAAAAAAGGCGAGCTCGCGCGAGCAAGTGAAGCCAGCCGACCTTGGTCTTACGGCGCCATCTCAGGTGGTAAAAAACTATGTGTTGGACACGAACGTCCTCTTACACGATCCCGCTGCTCTCGAGCGATTTAAGGAAAATCATCTCTGCATCCTTGTCGATGTTCTAGCAGAACTCGATAAGTTCAAGTCGGAACAAACCGAGCGTGGTGCCAATGCTCGCCGCGTTCATCGGCGCCTAACAGAAATGTTTTCCTCGTCAGAACATGTCACTCGTGGCGTCACCACCGAAGGTGGCGGTACGGTTCGGCTGGTGATCTATGATCCCGAAAGTTGCCCAAAAAATTCTGACGAGCTCAATCGGTTTCACCGTGTTTTTCCTGACCGCGAGCGGGTGGATCACCGCATCCTGGCAGCCTGTCTACTGCTCATGCAGTACAACAAAGCCCCAGTGGTCTTGGTCACCAAGGACATCAACATGCAACTCAAAGCCCGCGCAGTCGGCATCGAGTGCCAAGATTACCTGAATGATAAGGTCGATGCCCGCGAGGTTTCAAATTACGACGTTTGCCGGATCGAGCTGGATCCAGCCGAACTCCACCGTTTTGCAAGCACCGGTGAACTCGCGCTGTCGGAGGAGCGTTACCATGGGATTGCTGTGAACGAATATGTGCTGCTAGGTGCTGGCGAAAAACAGACCATTCCCGCTCGGCTTTCGGCCGATGGCCGCTTCGTCCGTCTGAACATTCCCGAGGTGCTTAAGATTCCAGATGGCCAGTCGCTCAAGCCGCTCAATCTCGGGCAGCGCTGCTTGATCGATGCACTCTTGAACCCTGAGATCTCTCTAGTGACGTGTTATGGACACGCTGGCACCGGCAAGACGCTCGTGGCGGTGGCTGCTGGACTTCATGAAATGTTCAACCGCAAGTACAATGGCATCACGGTGAGCCGCCCGGTCGTGGCAATGGGTGATCAACTTGGATTTCTCCCCGGTTCGCTTGATGAAAAAATGCGGCCATGGCTACAGCCGATTCACGACGCACTCGACCTCCTCATGCGCCCCAGCACGCCTCTCGGGCCGCGCCGCAAACAACAAAAACCGACGGGCGCCGCTCCCGCGACCGCGAAGAAACCTTATGAGTTGCTCATGGAGCAGGGGATTCTTGAAATTGAGGCCCTCTGCTACATTCGTGGCCGCTCGATTCCTAACCGATTTTTCATCCTCGACGAGGCGCAGCAACTCACCCCCCAAGAGGCGAAAACGATTGTCACTCGGATGTCGCGTGACTCGAAGCTGGTCCTCGTCGGAGATCCGGCTCAGATCGATAATCCATACGTCGACAGCCGGAGCAACGGCCTCGTTTACACACGCAATCGGCTCAAGGGCCAACCCTTCGTTGCTCACGTCGCGCTGAACCGCGGCGAGCGCTCGGAACTTGCAGAGGCGGGTGCGCAACTCATGTGATCGGTAACAATGCCTCCATCACCTTGGAGACTGGCAAGCCCATGACATTTTCGAAACTGCCAGAAATCCCGGAGACGATGCGCTCGCCATGTTCCTGGATGCCGTAGGCGCCAGCCTTGTCGAGCGGATTGACGAGTGCAAAGTAGTCGTCGATCGTTGTTTCATCGAGCGTTAGAAAAGTTACCTCGGTGATGTCGTGAAACACCCATTTTTCGCCGCCAGGACGGATGATGCAGACGCCCGTGCAGACTTGGTGAGTTCTTCCTGATAGACGCCGTAGCATCGACCGTGCCTCATCGAGGCACTTGGGTTTGCCTAACGGGATGTCATCGATGAAAACCAACGTGTCGGAGCCGATCACAGTGGCATCCGGCCTAGTGTCCGCGATGGCGACTGCCTTTAAAACCGCATTGGTCTCGCAGAGAAATTTGGGCTGCATCGCCGGGTCATGGATTTCCTCGGCAGGAGATGTGATCACCTCGAAGACAAGCCCTGCACGTTCTAATAACTCACGACGACGGGGCGATGATGACGCAAGGATGATGGGCATGGACATCCATTGCCTCGTAACGGCTTCACTTGCAAGCCAAGGAAAGGATTCGGGATGATGAAATTACACTCTGGCTCTGAAATCCCTAACGCTGCACAGCGCCCCTGTTGCGGCCTTGCCATCCCCTTTTAGTCGCCGCGCGCCATTCCTTCGCTTCTCGACAAACGCTTCGGTTACGAAGGTTTTGCTGGTCCGCCGATGTCATTTTACTTGGCGCAATGTGGTATGAGAGTCCGCTCGGTGAACCAGTGGATTAGGGTCGATCAAGCGCATCCATTTCCTCACGCATGAAGTCCATGAGTTTTTGCATGTCTCTGAGGTGGTGACGTGCTCGCTCCACTCCGTTTGGAGCGAATTTGCCACGGGCGCGCTTTCCCTGTGGAAGTGGCGCGGGTTCTTCATCGGCTTCCTTCATCACCTGTGCGACTTGCGGACCAGTAGGAACTTTTTTCAAGAGCCCGGCGACTGCTGCCGCAGGCATAATAAACGAACGGGTGCGGTCGGCTCGGGCCACGGTGATGCCGATCACGTGCCCTTGCAAATCGACAACAGGTCCACCGACTTGGTTGGTCTTGGGGCGCATGTCGGTCTGGAACACGCTGGTGAATGAGTCGCGAACCTGACTCACCGAGCCACCCATTTGTTCCATTTGTTCGAGTCTTCCGTTTTTCGGTTGAACGAGCTTGGGGCGATTGCCTAACAGGACATCGAATTTGCGAGTCTGACCATCGACCTCGACGAGCAGCGGTATCGTTGATCCCGGGCTTGATCCTGTGAGAGCGTTCTTCAACTCTAACAGACCAGAAATCGAGCGGTCGCCGACCTTCAAAATTATATTCCCGGCTTGAATTCCTGCGGCATCTGCGCCCGAACCTTTTGCGACTTCGCCGATTTTCACCCCGTGCCCGGTGAATCCCAATTCGCCAATCACCCCGAGATAGGCCAAATCCGTGTCGCGCAGGTTCCGAGTGAGCACGCTGACCACTCCAAACGCGGCCAGCCTACCGTCCGGCTGTGGCGTGGCGAGAAATGCACCTAGCTTAGGGCTTTCATACGACCAAGTGACAGGCGTGAGAGGATCACCCTCGACATCTAACAATGCGAGATCTTCATCAGGATAAACTCCAGCGATTTTCGCTGCGCGGCTGCCATTGCCTGTATCAACTCGGAGATCTTCTTGTGCATCGGCGACTTCGCTCCATTTGCTTAACACCTGCTTGCCCGTGCCAACCACCGTTCCGTAGGCCAAGCGCTGGGATCCAGCCCAAATGCGTACGGTGGATTTCGCGGCCACCGCAAGCGCCGGTGCGATCGCCTTGGTGAATTCGTCGGTTTGGTCATCGACTGCCTTTCGTTCCTCTGGCATCAGCAGCGGAGGCTCGCCCTCTGCTTGGGAGCGGTCTAACTGAGCATGTGGGAAGGCGAATTGCCCATAGGAGCTGTCGAAAAGTGCCAAGCCCGCGAGTAAACAAATGATCGGTTTCATGATTCGGTCAAAAAGTTAGAGTTACTCTGCGAAAAGCGCTTCACGGCTGGATAGGACGACTGCGATTTCAAGCTCCTTGCCGTCGCGGTTAAGCCCCAGTTGTACTTTGTCGCCAGGTCGTTTTTTTGCTAGAACTTGCAACAGTTTCTTTGCGTCCGGTGTGTCATTGCCATCGAGGGCGTGGATGACGTCGCCCACACGAACGCCTGCCGCCGCCGAGGGGGATTCTGGCACGACGCTCTCAACAGGCACACCCTCCGCCCTTCTCCCGAGCCCCATGCCGATTCCAAGCATCGGCATTTCCGGATTGGCTAGAGGATTCATCGAGAGTCGTCCCCAGGCTTCCCCCGACCGGATGCGCTCCCAGTCCTCCTTCAATCCATCGATGCCCGCATGGTTGTTGTTCGTCAGTGAAACGCCGATCGACGAATTGATGCCGACGATTTTGCCATCGAGATCAAACAAGGGCCCGCCGGAATCGCCGCCGATGAGTGTGCAGTCAGTGGTTAGAAAATTTCCAGGGCCTTTGGAAACCACTCGGCCGAAGCGCACTGGCGGAGTCCGAGCGGCATCGAAGCCACCTGAGTGCCCGAGCGCCACGACCCAATCGCCTGCCACGAGGTCTTTGGATTCTCCCATTTCCACGAATGGCCAAGGGCCCTTGGTGGTAATTTGAACCATCGCGATGTCTTTGGAGTAGTTCGCACCGAGGACCTGCCCTGGGACCATCTGACCATTGGGAAACACGACCGTGATTTCATCCGCGCCCTGGATGACGTGAGCGGCTGTTAGAATCAAGCCGTCTTGCGTCGTGATCACCCCAGAGCCCGATGAGCCGGTTTTTTCCGAAATCAAAGCGATGGTTGCTGGCATGACCTTGGCGGAAACCGTTTGAACCTTGGCCTCAAGCTTCGTGAGGTCGGCGAGGTCGCGGGCATTCTCGCGCGCAGGCAGGTGGCCGTTTCCAAACGCGAGACTCAGGCCAGCAAGGGCGAGGCGAAAGATAGGCTGCAATTTCATGGTTGTATGGATCAAAGCGTCACCCTTTCCGCACTTCGTCTGATTCGATATCAAGGATGGATCGTTGCAGAAGGATCGCATACAATGGTCACGCAGATGCCGAAACGCAACCCACCAGATACCAACCGCAACCGCAAGGGTAAGCGGGAAGCTGCGCCAGCGCGGCGTCGTGGGGTTGTGAGTATCCTGCTGTTGTGGCCGTTTTATTTGTTTGGTTTTTTCACTCGCCGCTTCGGATTGATGATGCGGATCGCGGTTCGGTTGATCGGGTACCCGATGGTTGCAGGGGTGTATGGGTTTATCATTCTTGCCATCATCTACGGCAGTCGCGCGCAGAAATACGATCTCTCGAAGATTCACGCGATGCCAGAGCGCTCGATCATCCACGACCGGCTGGGGGAGGAAATCGGCCGCATCCATGGGGAAAAACGCTCCATCGTCCCGCTCCAGGAGGTGAGCGAAAATTTCCGTAAGGCGATTCTCGCTCGTGAGGATGAGCGGTTTTATTACCACGGCGCGGTGGACCCGATCGGGATCGTCCGCGCGATCTACAAGAACCTCCAACACAAAAAAGAGGGTGCGTCGACCATCACCCAGCAGCTCACTTCCGACATTTTTCAGCTCAAAAGCGGTGAGCAACGCGGTGACACCGTTCGCCAACTGGACCGCAAGTGTTTGGAAATTGCCATTGCATTTCGGATAGAGGCGTCGATGAAAAAAGACGACATTCTGGAGGCATACATCAACCAGATCAACTGGGGCCGTCAAATCCGCGGAATCGGCGAGGCATCCCGGATTTATTTCGAGAAACACCCGTCCGAGCTCACGCTTTCGCAGGCCGCGCTGCTTGCTGGGATTGTGCGCGGGCCGGATGCGTTCAATCCATTTAGCTCGATTGCGGCGGCTACCCGGGAGCGCGGGACCACGCTCGAACGGATGGTGAATGCGGGGGTGATCACTCGGGCCGAGGCCGACGCCGCCAAGGCGGAGCCCGTCGAGGTCAGGCCGAAGGGGCGTCGTGCAAACGAAGAGTCCTACGCGCTCGACCAAATCCGCCGTGACCTCGAGATGATCCTCGAACAGGAAAACATCAAACTCGGCGGGCTCGAAATCACCACCACCATCGATCTCCGGATCCAGCACAAGTGCGAGGAAGCCCTCGATAAAAAGCTCCGTGAGGTCGAGCGCGGTCCAGGTTATCCGCACATCACTCGGGCCAAGTGGGAGCAGATTCCGACCGCCAATCGCAAAGAGCCAGACTACCTCCAAGGTGCCGCCGTCGTTTTGGAAAACCGCACAGGCGCGGTGCTAGCGATCGTAGGTGGGCGCGACGCGAGCGAGTCGCGGTTCAATCGCGCTACCCAGTCCCGCCGCCAGATTGGCTCGATTTTCAAGCCCTTCGTGTACCTTTCGGCATTCGACCAAGGATTGCGTCCCGATTCCCCGATCAGCGATGGACCGATTGAAAGCGGCGAGATCAAGGGCGCTGGAAACTGGCGCCCAGAAAATTCGGACAGCCGCTTCGGTGGCATGCAACCCGCATCTTACGGACTCATCCGGTCGCGCAACACGATGTCGGTCCGCGTTGGAAATTTCGCGGGTATCCCGCGGGTCAAGGAAGTGGCACGCATGGCGGGCTTCACCACGCCCATGCCCAAGATGCCAGCGTCATTCCTCGGCACCTGGGAGGCCTCACCCTGGGAAGTCGCCACTGCGTACACCATGTTTCCCAATGACGGCATCCGCTACCGTCCGTATTTGATTTCTGAAATCAAAGACCGCGACGGCAATGTCCTCTACACCACCCCGATGCTATCGTACCCCGCCGCCAAGGAATCCTCCGCGCTGACGGTTTCCCGCATTCTCAAAGAGGTGACCACAGCGGGCACCGCAGCCTCGGTGGGTCGCCTGGGATTTGACAAACCATGCGGCGGGAAAACCGGCACGACCAACGACTTCAAAGACGCATGGTTCTCAGGTTTCACCTCAAGCCTCACCTGCGCCGTATGGGTCGGATTTGATTCTCCGAAAAAAATCTTCTCGGGCGGCTATGGTGCCGCACTCGCGCTACCGATCTGGGTGGACATCATGAAATCGGCCGACCGTCTCGGCTACAAAGCCGGTCAGTTAAATAGTAAAGGTAACCGCATCCGCACCGATCGCTGCAGGCTTTCGGGCAAACGGACCACCGCTGGCTGCATCGCAGCGGGCACTGCCTACTCGGATGAAACCCCGGCCGACATCGCGCTCTCCGACAACGACTTTTGCCCGATCCACCCAGCTCGCGCTCAACTCGTCGATGAATCCGACGGCTCGGGTTCTCAAGAACTGGACCTTCCGCCGCCGCGCGCCCTCCCCGTGGATGACGAGCCTTTGAAGGCAATCCCGGTGGAGTGATCTCGCTGAAGGCATGAGGCCCGTTGACGCTGCTAGAATTTTCGGTTAGTTTCTATCAAGTTCCGCAAGTCTGGCCCGGACCAAATCATGTAACAACTCGTGATCCACCGTCCAATCCACTGGGATCTGAAAGCAGTTCTTAAACACCACCAACGTGCCGAGCCTTGCCTTAAAGTCCTCGATGATCTGTGGGCTCCATGCTGAAAATGTCAGGTGTTTTTTCTAGGCACAAACCCCTGCCACGTATTTTCCGCCGCGGTGAATCGTGGGAACATTCCACGAAATTTTCGACTCCAACTCGGGAAACTCTGCAAGGATCGAGCCTATCACGGACCGGAGCGTCTCTTGTTTCGTTGCATCCTGAGCAGTTAGGTAGTCTTCGATGGATTGGAATTTCGCGGGCTTCATGGTTCGCTACAACTTGAAAAATCGTAAACAGCAAGGATCGATCGGGCAAGCCCATGGGGAGCGGCGGGCCACGGAATTTTTCGACATTTTCTCCGCATGTCTGCGCCGCTGAGCCGAACTAATTTATCGGAAAATCCATCACACCGGATTTCTCCATTTTCTGATTGCTATACAGGTATAACAACACCAAGCATGATTTCATGCTTGCCATCAGACTGCCGCCCGATGTCGAGAGTCGACTTGAACGGCTGGCCAAGAAGACTGGACGAACCAAAACATTTTATGCCCGCGAAGCAATTCTCGAGCACCTGGAAGACTTGGAGGACACCTATTTGGCTTCTCGGCGCTTGGAACGGCCGGCGAAAATTTATTCAGCCGAGGAAGTGAAGCATGAGCTGGGCCTATAGTTTCGATGAACGGGCATTCAAGGAATTGCGCAAGCTCGGCAATCAGGCTCAACGCGACATCATTGCCTACCTGGACGAAAGAGTCTCAGGTGACGCTGATCTTCGCCGTTTCGGAAACGGCATCAAGGCAGACCTTGCTGGATTGTGGCGTTACCGAGTCGGCGATTACCGCATCCTTTGCCAGATCAGAGATAAGGAACTTCTGATGCTGGTGGTGGCTGCCGGACATCGCAGGGATGTTTACGAGTGAGCCAAACACCCGGATGAAACAAGGCAAGCGCCGCTGCACCCCCGAAAAACGGCGGAGCCATCCGCAAGGAAGTGCAACCCTCAGCGGCGTGAAATTCTGGAAATGTTGAATGGTGTGACCTGACCCGGTTGAGGGCCGGATGCGCGGAGCGATCAAAAACGGGTTTGAGGCGAACTTTACATTTTGTCTGGGATTTTGAATCATGCTGGAGCTGCTGCGATTGCCGGCCTTGTCGTAGGCATAGGTGTCGCTGAGCCCGGTGCCGTCGGTGCAGCGGTGAGGTGAGAGCGACTTAAGAGAAGGCTACTTGTATCATTGGCGAGGATTCTCCCTTCCATACATGAAATTACCCTTAGCTACAAAGCGATCTTCAGTTTGTCCGTGAAATTGAATTGGTAACAACGTGAGGGAGTTCTCCCGTGTCCCCGGACTGGCCGTCGAAGACTGGACCAAGTCTGAGGTTCCCTAAAAATACCCGCAACACCGTGTACTTCGCCAATGTCCCCGGCCTGGTCAAAGTCGTCAGCGGCACTTGGTCGGTTCGAGAGGAAAAGCAATTACGCGAGGCGCTCAAATAGACTTCGAAGTTCAATCGCCGCATTTATAGACTTTCCGCCCCTCCTCGCTCTTTGCGCCTTTGCGGTAAACTCTTCCTCCTCCATCCTCCGCGCATGTCCGCACCGCTCTGCCGAACCCTCTTGCCGGAAAACCCATCGGCAGACGACATTCTCAATACCTTCCTCGACTACCTCACCGCCACCGGCACCGAGCCTTACGACCACCAGGAAGAGGCCATCCTCGAACTCTTTGCGGGCAACAACGTCATCCTCAACACGCCGACCGGCTCTGGCAAGTCGCTGGTCGCGCTCGCGATGCAGTTCAAGTCGCTCTGCCAAGGCCGCCGCTCGTACTACACCGTCCCGATCAAGGCGCTCGCGAACGAAAAATTCCTCTCACTCTGCCACGTCCTCGGCCCGGAAAATGTTGGCATGATCACCGGCGACGCCACCGTGAATCACGATGCGCCGGTCATTTGTTGCACCGCGGAAATCCTCGCTAACATCGCCCTCCGCGACGGAGCCAATGCGCCGGTGGACGATGTGATCATGGACGAGTTTCACTACTACTCCGACCACTCGCGCGGCACCGCGTGGCAAATCCCGCTTCTCACCTTGCCGCGTGCGCGCTTCCTCCTCATGTCCGCCACCCTCGGCGACTCGGCGTTTTTCTCGAAGCAACTCACCGCGCTGACCGGCGCGCCCACCACCCTCGTGCAGTCGGATCAACGCCCGGTCCCGCTCGAGTTCGAATACTCCACCACGCAGCTTCAGGAAAAAATCGCCGAGCTCAACGAGCAAGGTCGTGCTCCGGTTTACCTCGTCCATTTCACCCAGAACGCCTGTGCGGACACCGCCCGCGACTTGCTCTCCACCAACTTCTGCACCAAGGAGGAAAAGCACGCCATCGCCCGCGCCCTCGACGACGCGGATTTCCGCTCCCCCTATGGCCGCGAGCTCTCGAAAATCCTCCGCCACGGCGTCGGTATCCATCACGCCGGCCTGCTGCCGAAATACCGCCTACTCGTCGAAAAACTCACCGCCCGCGGTCTGCTGAAAGTCGTGTGCGGCACCGACACCCTCGGCGTCGGCGTCAACGTGCCGATCCGCACGGTCATGCTCACGGGGCTTTGCAAGTACGATGGACGCAGTACTAAGATTCTGGCAGTCCGCGATTTTCGCCAGATCGTGGGTCGTGCAGGACGCCGTGGATTCGACACCACCGGTTACGTCGTCGCCCAAGCGCCCGAGCACATCATCGAAAACCTCAGGCTCGCCGCGAAGGCAGCGGCTAACAAAAAGAAGAGTTTCGAAAAGCGCAAGCCGCCCGAGAAAGGCTACGTTCATTGGGATGAGACCACCTTTGCCAAACTTCAGGTAGCCCCGCCCGAGCCGCTCGTTTCGAGCTTTTCGGTGCATCACCACACGCTCCTCAACGTCCTCTCCCGCACCACCGAAGACGGCTGCGCCGCGCTCAAAAAAATCATCGACGACAGCCACGAGCCCGCCTCCAAAAAGAAGGCACTCAAGAAGCACGCCTTCAAACTCTTCCGCGGCCTCATCGGTGCGAAGATCCTCCACATCATCCCGCCCGCCAAGCGCAGTGGCCCGCAGAAAGTCGCGGTCGATGTCTCGCTGCCCGAAGATTTCTCGATCAACCACGCGCTGAGCCTATACCTATTGGATGCCATTCCACAGCTCGACAAGGAAGCCGAGGACTATGCATTCAACGTCATTTCCTTGGTCGAGGCGATCCTTGAGAACCCTGAGATGGTGCTCCGCAAGCAGGTCGATTTATTGAAGTCCGAGCTCATGGCGCGCCTCAAGGATGAGGGCATGGAGTATGATGATCGGATCGCGCTGCTAGACGAAGTCGAGCATCCCAAGCCTGGGGCGGAATTCATCTACACCACCTACAATGCCTTTAAGCTCCGCCACCCGTATCTCGGTAGCGAAAACGTCAAACCCAAGGCAGTGGCACGCGAGATGGTGGAGAACTATCAGTCATTTGAAGACTATGTAAAAACCTACAAGTTAGAGCGCACCGAAGCCATTTTGTTGCGCCACCTTGGCGAGGTTTACAAGGTCCTCGCGCAAACGGTGCCCGACTCTGCGAAAACCGAGCACCTGCATGAAGTGGAGTCGTTTCTTGAACTCATCGTCCGTCACACCGATTCCAGTTTGTTGGATGAATGGCAAGCGATGAGTGGCAAAGCGGAAAGCGGAAATCTAAAAGCTGAGACTCAAGATCCGGCCGCCGCCGTCGCAGAATTCAAAAAGAAAATTCCCTATACCAAGGATAAAACCGCCTTCACGCGCCACCTCCGGAATCACATTCTCACCATCGTCACTGCGCTTTCGCGTTACGATACTGAGGCGGTGATGGGTCTGATCCGTCCGGAAGATTCCAGCGGCAAGCTGTGGTCGAACGAGCGACTGCTGCAGCGGCTCAATGTCTATCATGAGGCTCGTGGGCAGATTCGGCTCGACCCCGAAGCGCGCAACGCACGGCACACGCATGTTGCGGATGATGGCCTAACAATTCACCAGACTCTGATCGACCCAGACGACTTGAACGACTGGTCGCTCCACTTCACACTCGACTTGGAGAAGTCGAACGAAGCGCGGACACCGGTGCTTTATTTGGAATCGATCGAGCTGATCGGTTGAGGTCCGGTGTGGGGAGCCACCGTTTACGGCGTCACCTTGATGCGGATGTTTTTGTAGAGCGTGGTGCTGCCCTTGTCGTGTGCTTGGATGGCCAGGGTTCCGCCGTCTGGCAGCAGCTTGGTGGTCGCTGCCTCGGTTTGGTAATTCACTAGCTCCTTGTCATTCACCTTCACGGTGACGATCCCGTCCTTCACGGTGATCACGAATTTCATCCACTGGTCGTCTTCAAACGGCACGAGGTTTTTCACCGTGTTGTAGAGGCCGCCGGATTTTTGGGGATCGCGCTGGGTGTTGTTGACCTGCACCTCGTAGCCGCTTGGCCAGCCCTGTTTGAGGAAAACTGTGTGAATGAAAAGGCCGCCGTTTGAGTTGGCGCGTGTCATCACGTCGAGGCGGAGCTCGAAGTTCTTGAACTTTGCCTCGTTCACCTTGCCTTCGTAGAACAAGTGGCATCGGTTGCCGTTCGCGCGGATCGCGCCGTCCTCGATCGAGAAGGCTTCGGGTGCCTCGTTGGTTTTCCAGCCGTCCAAGGTTTTTCCGTCAAAAAGCGAGACGAAGCCGTCTTCCGAGTCGGCGGCGAATACGGGAGCTGCGAGAGCCACCAGCATGGCGAAGAGCGAGAGCAGTTTTTTCATGAGGGTTTTGATATGGATTTTGGTTGGGTTCTTATCAGGGAAAAGTGGTGGCGGCTGGTCAGGCATCGAGCAGGGTGCTGCGGGTGAAGAGCGAGATGACGTGGATGCCTCGGGCCTCGATCGCCTCGCGGCCACCTTCTTCGCGGTCCACGAGGACGAGGGCGAATGCGACCTTGCCGCCCGCGCTTTCGATCACATCGATCGCCTTGAGGGTCGAGCCGCCGGTGGTGATCACGTCATCGACCACGACGACCGTGTCGCCGGCTTTGAAATTTCCCTCGATTTGTTTGCCGGCGCCGTGTCCTTTCGGTTCTTTGCGGACGGTGAAGACTTGAAGGGCTTCGGCCGGGTGTTGGTTGGCGGAGGCCATGCCGACTGCGAGGGAAATCGGGTCTGCGCCCAGCGTCATGCCGCCGATCGCGTCGATTTTTAGGTTTTCCGAGTGGATTTTCGAGCGGACTGCGTGCCAGCCGAGGTCGCCGATGAAAGTGGCGCCGAACGGGTCGAGCGCGGTGACCCGGCAGTCGATGTAGAGGTCGCTTTCCTTGCCGGAGGCGAGGGTGAAGGTGCCGGTGCGGACGGATTTCTTGAGGAGGAGTTCTTTCAGTTGCGAGGCGATGTGGCGCATGGCGGTAACGTGGGGCAAATTCTGAAAAACGGGAAGAGCGATTTGTGTGCTGGTCAGGGGCGGGGGAACGATTTAGCCTCGGGCTGATGATATTGGGACTACTGGAACCATCTGGGCTGATCGAGCAGGGCGGCCCCTTGACCTGGCTTTTGCTGGGCTTGGCGTTCATTGGCACGGTTTGTGTTGTCGATCGCCTGTTCTTCTTTCATCGGGCGAGGATCAACGTGGGAGATCTGCTGGTGGGGCTTTCGCAGCACATCCGGCGGCGGGCGTTTGCGGAGGCCCTGCACGAAGCTGCGCGGGCGCCGGGGCCGGTGGCTCGGGTCGCTCATGCGGCGTTGTTGCGGTATTACTTGCCGCGCACCGAGTTGCGCGACGTGACGCAGGAGGCGGGCCAGCTTGAGGTGCCGCGGATCGAGAACAACATTAGGGCGATTCTTGGGGTGGCGTTGCTTGCGCCGCTTGTCGGCATGTTGGGCACGCTTTTGGGGATGCTTGAGACCTTTCAAAAAGTCAGCCAGCAAGGTGGATTTACCAGTCCAGCAGAGCTTTCCGCAGGGGTGTTCGCCGCGTTGATCACTTCGGTGATGGGGCTGGCGGTGGCGACGCCGCTTTACTTGTTTTACCTGTATTTTCTCGGTCGGGCAAAACGCCTTGTCCACCGCCTCGAACGCGTGGGGATCGAGATGGTCAACCTGATCGCCGATGCGCGCGAGGAAGAGGAATTTGCGCCGTTTCGCGGTGAAGTGACGGCGGGAAGGAAATCATTGGGGGCGAAACGTCACGCTGCGCCATGAAGTTAGAAATGACCTTGCCTGAGTGCCCTGGATTTCTGCACGCGGTGCCGATTCTCAACATTTTTGCGCTGGTTCAGCTCTTTTTCCTGTTGGGGCCGTCGTTGGTTCTGCAATCGGGCGTGGCGGTAGAATTGGCGCCCTCTCGATTTCAAATGGAGCGCTACCAAGACACCCTGGTGGTGACCTTGGGGCCGGGCGAACCGGGGCCGCGGATTCATTTGGGCCGGGATGCGATGTCGATGGACGAGCTGACTAACCGCTTGGACGGATTGAGGTCTGGCGGAGCGACTGCGAAGTCGATCGTGTTGGTGCAGACCGACGCTGGCACGCCGGTGGGTGCGGAGCGCGCGGTGACCGAACTTTTGTTGGACCGGGGATTTCGCGTGGCGATGGTCGGCAAAACGCCGCCGGTCGGCTTGGTTCCAGCTTCCAAACCTAAGGCAAAGTGATGGCGGATTCCGGGGTTCGATCGCACCGTTTGACGAAAGATCTCGCGAGTGTCTTTCGCTGGCGTGCGGGCACGAATCCGATTTTTCCCGGAGTGATTGCGTTGGTGGTGGTGGGCTTGGGATTTGCTTTTCTCATCAGCTCGGTGCGCATTCGAGTGGCGGTCCCAGAGGCGGTCTCGCTGCGGAAAGCTTCGGTCATTTACCTGCAGGATGATCCGCAAGGCCGGGCCTTGTCGCTGAGGGCTCAGGAAGGCGGGCCGTTCCCGTCGAGGTTTGAACCGGCGCAGTGGGAAGGTTTTGAGGGACTGGAAGCGGCGGCACGAGCGGCGGCACAAATTCCGCGTGAGCCTTACGTCCCAGCCATGGTGGATTTGCCGGCTGAGAATCGGGTCAAGCCCATGCCGCTCGCGAACAAGGACGTGCGGGTCTTTCCCTCGCACCCGATCACGTCGAGACCGATCCCCGAACCCGCGCAGTCAAAAATCACTCCGACTCTCTACCCGCTTTCCGGCATTTCTCAGCAGGAGCTTCCCATGGTGCTGCCGAACTTCGATCCGCCGGTGACCGCGGCGATGTCGTCGGCCTCATGGCGGTTTTTGATTCGGCTGACGGCGGCTGGAGTGGTGGCGGAATGTGTTTCGCTCGAAAAAGGTGGTGAATCCGGAGCCGCCGACCTCGAAGCGTGGCTGCACCGGATTCAGTTCAAGCCAGCACCCGAGAAGCCGGTTCGCTGGATCGCGCTCGGCATTGGATTCACCAATACCTTCACCCATGGAACTGACGCTCACTGACTTCGTGTTCTACACCCTGCTTGGGAGCATGGGTTTGGTGCTATTTTTTACCCTGGTTTCGCGGACGCTGCATGTCCGAGCCGAAAAGCGCTCGCTCGCAAACCGGGTGATCTGCCGACTGTGCCTGCACGCCTTTGAGGAAACGAGCCACGTGAGCATCGTCAAATGTCCAGTCTGTGGCGCAGCGAATGAAAAAGGCCGCTGTCGCCGCGTCGGTTGATCCGAAGCAACGGACTCACGAGCGGGCTGCAGCGCTGCAGATTTCCAGTGCATTCCGCAGTGGCGGCGAATCAGGTGGGCCGATGAATTTTAGTGCATTGTTAGCCGATTCCTGCTTTCCATCGCCGTGTCCACGCCGCTTTCTTTTTCTCATGTCCACCGAGCTGACCCGTAATTTCTCCATCATTGCCCACATCGATCACGGGAAAACCACGCTGTCCGACCGCTTGATGGAGGCCACCAGCACCGTGACCATGCGGGAAAGCACCGCGCAGCAGCTCGATTCGATGGATCTGGAGCGGGAAAAGGGCATCACCATCAAGTCCCACCCGGTGGCGATGGAGTACAAGGCGAAGGATGGAAAAACCTACAAGCTCAACCTGCTCGACACGCCCGGCCACGTGGATTTCTCCTACGAAGTTTCCCGCGCGCTTGCGGCGTGTGAGGGCGCCATTTTGATGGTCGACGCGGCTCAAGGCGTGGAAGCCCAGACGGTGGCCAATCTGCACCTCGCGTCCGAGCAGAACCTCTTGATCATCCCGGTCCTCAATAAGATCGACCTGCCGGCGGCGGATGTCCCGAAGTGCAAAAAGCAGCTTGAGGAGATCCTGTGCATTCCTGCTGAAGATTGCATCCCGGCCTCGGCCAAGGCTGGCATCGGAATCGAGGATATTCTGGAGGCGATCGTCACCCGCGTGCCCGCCCCAGTCGAGAATCCGGACAAGCTCCTGCGCTGCTCGGTGTTTGATTCGCTCTATGACACCTACCGTGGGGTGGTTTCCTATGTGCGGGTTTTCTCGGGATCTGTTAAGAAAGGCCAGCGCGTCAAGCTGATGGCCACCGGCAAAACCTACGAGGTCAAAGAGGTCGGCGTGTTCACTCCGAAGATGAGTGCGCGAGACATTCTCACGGCGGGCGATGTGGGCTACGTGATTGCCAACATGAAGTCGGCGAGCGAGGTGAAAGTGGGCGACACGATGACCGACAACACCCATCCGTGTCCCGAGGCATTGCCGGGGTACAAGGAAATCCAGCCGATGGTTTTTTCCGGAATCTACCCAGTGGATTCCTCGGACTACGAGGCGCTCAAGCTGGCCATGGGCAAGCTACAGATCAACGACCCCGCGTTCACCTATGCATCCGAGAGTTCGACGGCGCTTGGGTTTGGATTCCGCTGCGGGTTCCTTGGCCTGCTGCACATGGAGATCATTCAAGAGCGCTTGCGGCGTGAGTTCGACATGGATGTGATTTCGACCTATCCGTCGGTGATTTACAATGTGACCATGACCGATGGCACCGAGCGAATCATTGACAACCCGACGCTCTTCCCCGACCCGCAAGGAATCCAAGAAATCCGCGAGCCGGTCGTGAATGTGTACATCATGGTGCCTGGCGAATACATCGGCGACATGATGCAGTTGGTGCTCGAAAAACGCGGCGAGGTCACCAACACCGAGACCATCGACGACACCCGCGTGATGCTTTCGTGCGTTCTTCCGCTTTCGGAAATCTTGGTGGACTTCAACGACAAGCTCAAGTCGATGACGCGCGGCTACGGGTCGATGGACTACGAACATGCGGGGTACCGCGCTGCGAAAATGGTCAAGATGGACATGCTCATTGCCGGAGATCCGGTCGAGGCGTTTTCGACGATCGTCCACCGCGACAAGGCCGAGTCTTACGGGCGGATGCTTGCGGGCAAGTTGAAGGAGGTGATCCCGTCGCATCTTTTTGTCGTGGCCATCCAGGCGGCGGTTGGCGGGAAAATCGTCGCGCGGGAATCGATTTCGGCCATGCGCAAGAATGTGACGGCCAAGTGCTACGGCGGTGACATCACCCGGAAGCGCAAGCTGCTCGAAAAGCAGAAAGAAGGCAAAAAGAAGATGAAGATGTTCGGCAAGGTGAATATCCCCCAAGATGCCTTCATCAAGGTGCTCAAGAGCGGGGATTGAGGTCGATTGCCAGCAGGCACGGGCAAGAGGCTTTGGCAATGCGGCTTAAGCCTGAAATCCGCAGTGGGATAGGCCGCTGGGAGGCCTCCTTTAGGCTCGGCGGCAGGGCTCTGAGATACCTGAGGCTCGATTTGCCAGTCCATGGGTTCCGTGTCGCCTCTGGCATTCCGGTGTTCGATGCGGAGCGGGGAAAATAGGCCGGCTCCCTTGGCAGAAAATGAAAAAGCCAGCGAACCAAGAATTGGCTCGCTGGCTGATGAATGGATCGCAGTTCTAAGTGACTAGAGCTGCCGGAGAGCCAATTAAGCGCTGTGCTTTCTGCGGCGCGCCATCAGCATGCCAGCGGCACCCAGACCGAGGAGACCGAGGGCAGAAGGTTCTGGGACGGTGGTGATGCTGATGTTATCCAAAAACACATCCTGAGTCGAGCCGCCCGTGTTGGCGCTGAACGCGAAGGTGTCGCCAAGCACTGGAGCAAACGATCCGGTGCTGACGTTGCTGAAGACGGTATTGCCACCGTAGTACACGCTCACAAGATTGTTCGCCCAATTGACCGTTACATTGCGGTAGTTTGAGGCCCCAAAGGAATTCGGAACAAAAGGGACAGTGCTGGTGTTGTTGGCGAGACGGACTCCGTCCAGCAAAAGCTCAATCGACTTCGGATCACTGCCACCATTGCTGTAGGTGTCCCATACCACCGAGAGCATCGAACCGGTTTTCACACGCGAGGAGTCATACATTCCTTGGTCGCTACCAAAGGCCGAAGCGGTCGTCTTGATCGTACCGAAATTGAACGAAAAGGCATCCGCTGGGACAATGTCGCTTTTGAATAGAAGGTCGAAGCTCGCAGAGAAACTCGACGTCGTGTGGGTCGGCTCCAGGCTCGGCAGGAAATAACTCGCGAACTGGCTCTGAATGTTGTCTTGAACTAGACGGAACCCCGGGTTTCCGGTCCAACTGCCGACTGTGGTCGCTCCATTGTTCCCGGTTCTGACGGTCGAGCCGTCGCTAAAGTTGTTCCCGCTTGAGAACGAGTTGAAGTTTTGGATGTAGCTACCGGCAAAGGCAGACGAAGCTGTGACGCCAAGGAGGGTTGAGATCAGGACTTTTTTCATGGTTTGGTAAGGTTGTTTCAACAAATGCGTGGGCTACTTATTCGCTCTAACCTAACATAGCAACAAGAAAGTTAGAAAAACCTGAAAAAAGTTGCAATGCTCCCGAATCATGGGCCCCAGCGGGACGAATGCGCGGAAGAATGGGGAATCCGGCATCGAAATGCGTGGGAATTTTGAGCAGGGAGTAAGTTTGGTGCCTTTGCTTGGGTATCAGCGAGTTCATCACCTCGGGTTATTTACATTCCTGCCGGGCGAAGGCTAAGCTCTCGACAGATCATTTCATGAAATTTTTCAACTCCACCCTGTTCGCCGGATTTTGCCTGTTCGGGATGAGTGGATGTGGGTTGGAGTCGATGGTTGGGCATCACCGGCATTCGCTACCGACGGAGTGGAAACATGCCGGTGGGTTTCCCGTGGGGTCGGCGGACCGTGATCTCGCTCAGTGGTGGAACCGCTTTGAAGATCCCACCCTGACCAAAGTCATCGCAGAGGCGCTCAAACACAGCCCGACCATGGCATCGGCCTCCGCGCGAGTGCGGGAGTCCCAAGCTCGGAGGAACTCGGAGGCGGCCGCGCTTTTCCCGACGCTGAGTGGGTCGACGTCCGTCGCGTCGAGCACCTCATGGTTCGATGCGGGTGGGCAGGATTCGCAATCTTCGTCTGCCGCGCGCCTCAACGCCGCATGGGAGGTGGATCTTTTCGGAAAGCGTCGCAGCGCGCTTGAGGCGGCGGCGGCGCAGCTTGGTGCGACCCAAGAGAATTTTCGTTCCGTCCAAGCGGCGCTCGCCTCTGAGATCGCCATCGCTTACACCACCCTGCGGGTAAATGAGGCTGGGCTGGAGGTACTTCTTCGCACGATCAAGACCCGCGAGGAAACCAGCCGACTTGCCAACTGGCGGAAGGATGCGGGTGAGGCAGATTCATTGGAGTCGGATCAAGCCGTGACCAGTCTTGAGCAAGCCCGCGCCGGGCAGCCCGCACTCGAACAATCGATTTCACAAGCCCGCAACCTCATCGCCCTTCTCTCCGGTGAGAACCCCGGCGCGCTTGACGCCTTGCTCGGTGCTGGCAAACAAGCGATTCCGAATCCATCGCGAACGCTCGCCATTGGCATCCCTGCCGACACGCTTCGCCAGCGGCCCGACGTGCGCATCGCGGGCTACCAACTCCTCGCGGCGGCGGCGACGAGCCGTGCGGTCCAAGCGGAACGCTTCCCCACGCTCAACCTCACGGGATCGCTCGGCGTAAACGCACTGGGTGCTGGGAAAATTTTCAATCCGGAAACCACCACCGCCGGGGTCATCGCTGGGCTCTCTGGGCCGATCTTTGATGTCGGCCGCATCCGTTCGAACATCCAAGCTCAGTCCTCCGTCGAGGAGCAGGCCTTTCAAAATTATCGGTCCACCATTCTCACCGCACTTTCCGAAGTGGAGGACTCGCTCATCGCTTGCCGCCGCACGACCGAGCGGCTGGAGATCCTCGAGAGGGCCACCGCCGCCGCGAGAGAAGCGGCTGGACTTGCCCAGCAACGCTACGAGGCGGGAGTCACCGACATTCTCACGGTGCTCGATGCCCAACGCTCGTTGCTCGGCCTCGAAGACAGCCTCTTCAGCACCCGTGCCAGCCGTGCCATCGCCTACATCCGACTCTACAAAGCACTTGGCGGCGGCTGGTCATAAGCGTTTCCCCGATTTCCACTTCATGAAAAAAGACGTATCCAGCAAGGAACTCACCGAAATTCTAGCTCAGGCGAAGCCGCGCCATCCGATGCTTCACTGGTCAGGCGCTGCGGCAGCGGTGATTTTAATCGGCTTGGGATTCTGGTACTACGAGAGGAATGCCAATCAAGATCGTGGGCCGATTTACGGCACCCAGGAACTCGAGCGAGGTGACCTCTCACTCATCATCACCGCCACCGGAAACCTTGCTCCGACAAATCAAGTCACCGTGGGCAGCGAACTTTCTGGAACGGTCGCGGAAGTTTACGTCGACACCAATGACGTGGTAAAAAAAGGCCAGCCGATCGCCCAGTTGGACACCGCAAAGCTCACCCAGCAGACCGAGCGTGCCCGTGCGATTCTGCTCGCCGCCAAGGCCCGCGTGAGCCAGACGAACGCGACTTTGTCCGAAAATCGTGCGTCGCTTGCGCGGTTTGAGGAGCTCCGCCGGATCAGTGGTGGGAAAACGCCATCCAAGGCCGCGATGGACTCGGCGTCTGCGGCGGTTGAGCGAGCAAAGGCCGATCTTGAAAGCGCCAACGCCTCGGTCGCGCAAACGGAAGCGGATGTGAAGGCGATCGAGCGCGATCTTTCCAAGGCCGTCATCCGCTCGCCAGTCGATGGGATTGTTTTGACGCGTTCGATTCAAGTCGGCCAGACGGTGGCGGCTTCGTTCACCGCGCCGATCCTTTTTCTCATCGCTGAGGACTTGCGAAAAATGGACCTGGTGGTGACGGTCGCCGAGGCCGACATTGGCCGATTGGCGGATGGACAGCCGGCGTCGTTCACCGTGGATGCTTGGCCATCACGGACCTACACGGCGATGGTCAAGCGCGTGGCCTTCGGCTCCGTCATCACGAACAATGTGGTGACTTACAACACTCAGCTCGGCGTCGACAATGACGACCTGAGCTTGCGGCCTGGCATGACGGCGACGGCAGACATCGCGGTGGCGATGCGGGAAAAAGTGTTGTTAGTGCCAAATGCCGCGCTGCGTTTTGATCCGGCAGCGGTCGAGCAACTCAGCAAATCCACCGATCCCGAGCGGACGCTCGTCCAGAGCCTCTCGCCGGGCGGAGGTCGGCGCTTGTGGCGTGGGGATTCTTCGCCGCTGCCTGTTCCGCGATCGACGGGCCCGACAGTCTGGATTCTCAAAGATGGCAAGCCCGCCGCCGTTTCCGTTCAGACCGGGCTCAGCGATGGCCGTTTCACCGAAGCCACGGGCGATGGCCTGTTAGAAGGCGTGCCCATCATTGTCAGTGCCAAGCCCGCGCCCACCTCATGAGCGAAAAAAGACTCATTGAGCTTCACGGCCTCACGAAGACCTACGGCAAGGGCGATGCCGAGTTTAAAGCACTCAATGGCGTGGATCTCC
The DNA here is from genome assembly GCA_029866215.1 of Akkermansiaceae bacterium. Lineage (GTDB taxonomy): Bacteria > Verrucomicrobiota > Verrucomicrobiia > Verrucomicrobiales > Akkermansiaceae > Luteolibacter. The sequence continues at coordinate 26,085 of JARWZU010000005.1, read as the reverse complement.
AAATCAACACGGGCGAGTTCGTCGCAGTCATGGGCCCCAGCGGATCTGGTAAATCGACCTTGATGAATCTGCTGGGCTGCCTCGACACCCCGACGTCTGGCAGCTATTTTTTCAAGGGGATTTCGGTAGGCGGCTTGAGCAAGGATCAACGTTCTTTGCTGCGTCGGCACGCGTTGGGTTTCATTTTTCAAGGTTTCAATCTGCTCGCGCGGACATCCGCGATTGAAAATGTCGAGCTGCCACTGCTCTACCGCGGCTATTCTCAGAAGGAGCGCAAGCGGATGGCTCGCGAGGCGCTCGTGAGCGTGGGCATCGGGGACAAGGAGCGCAACACGCCCGCCGAGCTTTCGGGAGGCCAGCAGCAACGCGTAGCCATCGCCCGTGCGATCGTCACGAACCCTGGAACCCTTTTCGCCGACGAGCCGACTGGCAATTTGGACTCAAGGACTACTGTCGAAATCATGGAGCTGCTGTGTCGGCTCAATGACGACCGGGGGATTTCGATCATCATGGTCACCCATGAGGACGAAGTGGCGTCTCATGCGAAACGGATCGTCCGCGTCCGGGACGGCTTGATCGAATCCGATGTCAGCGCTCATGGGCGGTCTGGCCACGGTGCAATTCACTAACTTATTTCTAACACGCCATGTTTTTTAATGCCTTCGTCATCGCGCTCCGGGAGATCCGGCGAAATTTGACTCGGGCATTTCTAACGGTTCTTGGAGTGGTCATTGGGGTTGCCGCGGTAATCACGATGGTGACGCTCGGCCGTGGTGCGACGGAAACGGTGAAGGCTCAAATTTCCAGCATGGGCAGCAATCTGCTGGTGTTGCGCGCGGGTCAAGGGTGGGGTGGGGGTGGCGCGCCGCTATTCAGTACGGCAGATGTCCGGGCCATCGAGGGCCAAATCGCGGGGATCAAATCCGTCGCGCCGCTCGCGCGGGGTGGTGCCTCGGCTGTGGTGCTCGAGAACGCGCGCGTCACGGACATCCAAGGGACCACGCCAGAGTATTTCGGGATCGCGAACTGGAAGCTCTCGCAGGGTCGGTTCTTTGATCAGGCGGATCTAACGGATGGAGCTCCGGTCTGCGTGATTGGTGAAACCATCCGCAGGGAGCTTTTCGGCAAGCAGGAGGCGGTCGGGAGTAAAATCCGACTCAAGACGACCTCGGTTTTGGTGATCGGCGTCACGGCGCCAAAGGGCCAAGCGGGTTGGGGGGATGATCTGGATGACAACATCATCATGCCCATCACCACCCTCCGGCGGCGGATCGAGGCGAAGGCGTCGAACCAGAACATCGATCAAGTGATGATTTCCGGCGAGGATGGCTATCCAAGCGAGGCGATTGTTTCGGATGTTTCGACTTTAATGCGTGAACGGCGCGGGCTGAAGGGGAACGCGCAGAACAATTTTTCGGTTTCGGACACCCGCCAGATTGCGGAGGCGGTCAGCTCGAGCACCGCGGTGATGACGTCGTTGTTAGGTGCGGTGGCGGGGGTGAGCCTCCTCGTGGGTGGCATTGGGATCATGAACATCATGCTGGTTTCCGTGACCGAGCGGACGAGGGAAATCGGCATTCGTTTGGCGATCGGTGCGCGCGCCCGCGAGGTGTTGCTGCAATTTCTCGTCGAAGCGGTCACCCTGTCCTGCGTGGGTGGGGCGGTGGGGATCACGCTGGCCTATGGCCTTTGTTCGACGCTGGCAAAGGTGGTGGGGGCACCCTTTTTGTTTGATCCAAAGATCAACATCATTGCCTTTGTTTTTTCTGCGGCGATCGGGATTATTTTCGGGTTCATGCCGGCCCGGCGAGCCGCTGGACTCGACCCAATTGAGGCACTCCGGCACGAATAGGTTGTGAATTGGCGGAAAAAGTGGATGAATTCGCCATCCGCACCGCCACACCTCCCAATTCCCCATCATGAGCCCGCTCACCATTGCCGCCATCAAGGAACAATCCGGCGAGATCCCCATCGCCGCCGCGATCCATGCCCAGCTTCAGGCTCGGAGCACCAAGTTGACCAAAGGCGGGAAGCCCTACCTTGAGCTGGTGTTTGCAGATTCGACGGGGAATTTTTCGCTAAAAATCTGGTCAGACAGCCCGATGTACGACGCTGCCACTCAGTTGGCAGAAAATACGATTCTGCGGCTGGAGGGCGAATGGACGCAAAACGCTTACGGGGTCAATCCGAGTCATCTCGAGTGGCATACGCTCGATGACGAGACCGTCGCCGATTTTCTCGCTGGAGATCCCCAGATTCGCGAAAAGCAGGAACTTGATTTTGCGGAGATTCAGGGGCTTTGTGGCTCGATTGTGGACCCCCGTCTGCACGGGCTTTGTGGGTTGTTTCTCTCTCAGATGGGCGATCGCTTCCGGCGCACGGCAGCGGCGAGGAAAAACCATCACGCTCGGCGCGGCGGCTTGGTTGAGCACGTTGCCCAGATGATGCGCTCGGCGGTGGCCATTTGCGGGGTTTATCCAGAGCTCAATCGCGACCTGATGCTTGCCGGCGTGCTTTTTCACGACTGCGGGAAGCTTTGGGAAAACTCCTACCCAGAGGATGGATTTAGCCAAATCCACAGCATCCATGGAGAAATGCTCGGGCACATCCCGTTGGGGATCGAGTTGACCAATAAGTTGTGGAACGATCTTCTCGCCAGCCCGCAGGCGGAAGATTGGAAGGCGCTCAAGCCCACCACCGAAATGGCGCGGCTGCATTTGCTGCACCTGATCGGTAGTCACCACGGGCAGTATGAATTTGGTTCGCCGGTGCTTCCACGCACGCCCGAGGCCTTCGCGCTCCACTACATCGACAACCTCGATGCCAAGCTGGAAATGCTCCGCGATGCCTATTCGCAAGCTTCGGAGATCGCTCCGGGCATCTATGAGCGCGTCTTCCCGCTGCCGAGCTCATTGGTGCGGCCGCTTGCGGGTTTCTCTGCCGGGCCTTCTCCTGAGCCACCCGTAGAGAATCCAGACGCCTGAGGCGATGAACCTAACTGGCTGGCGGCTTCAGCCCTCGGATGCTAAGCTTTTCACGCCAACTCGTCTACCTTTGGGCAGGAAGGGCACGATCAGCGAGTCCGTAAAATCAAAAACCTCGGAGAAATCCTCTTTTTTGTCGGAATCCTGTTTGCCGAAGACCTGTTCCTCGATCAGGTGGAATACCATGTCACCCACATCTTGGCATTTTCGGACGCTCCACTCGGTCATGAGCGTGGAGGCCATCGGCCCAAATTGCTCCAGCGCGTAATCGCGGCAGCCCTCCAAGAGTTCTGGCCCGCTGACGTGGCGTGCTTGGCCGCCGTTGGAATCCGAAATCCGCTTCAAGGTGAAATCCAGCGCCTCCTTGAGGAAAAAATAGGCGTGCGGGTCGAACCGATTGTCACGCTTCAGGATCGAAACGACTGACTTTTCAAATTGCATCGCTTGCATGCAGGTGACCATGCAAGATGCCGTCCAGCCTGTCAAAGGGCATTCGAGGATAACCCGTGCTACATTTTCCCCGGGATCTCCCGCGCTCTCAGCCGAGAATCCGGCAAATGAGCCATTTGCTTGCGGCCTGCCCCCGAGTCGCAGCGTGTCAACACTTTATCCGACATGACCCGCGCAGGGGTTTGCGTACACTGAAGTAGTTAAAGGTCTGAAAACCCATTCCTTTCGCCGGATCGAGATCAGCTTCGCTGCATCGCTCTAGACATCTAAGATCATGAAAAACCAAGAGGCGCCGGCTCATGCCGCCAAATTGCATTATTTTTCTCAAAGCCAAAATCAGGGAATTTTGTCTTCGCGTGGTTTTTTGTTTTTGAAGCTCGGAGTTCTGTACCGCGCACTCATGGCACTTGCCGCCATCGTGATTTCGCCCAGCGCATGGGCAGTGGACTACACGTGGGCTGGGACTTCCAACGCTTGGACCACGAACGCCTCATGGACTCCTCTATCGGGTCCACAGCTGAGCTCCAGCAGCGGCAATACGGACGTCGCCATTTTCTCGAACCTCGGAAATAGCACCTACAGAACCCCCAATATCACGTCTAACCGGACGGTGAACTCCCTCCAGTTTGCCGCCAGCGCGATAGACTACACCTTTAGCGGCGGCCCTGGTGTGCGCCTTGAAGTGATGGGCAACGGGAACAGCACCGTTACCTCCACGATTGGGATCATCAATAACTCCACTGCCACGCAGACCTTCAGTCTCGGGGTTCAAAACACGAACGGCAACGGCTTGGTGAGCTCGATAACCGGTGGAGCTCTGGTGTTCAATGGCGGAGTTAATCTGTCATCATCTGGCACTAACCGGACGGTCGTTTTTGGGGGGGCGGGGAATATCACGGTTGCGAGCACGATCGCAAACGGAGGGAGCTCAACGGCGGGTGCAGTCACCGTGACCTCAACCGGAAATACCTTGTTTTCAGGCAATAATACTTATGGCGGCCTCACCACGATGAATGCGGCGGGCGGCATCTTGACCCTCAGCGGCAACAATTCCGGAGCGGGAGGAGGCGTCACCCTTACGGCAGGTACCCTCAATATCAACCACGCCAATGCACTGGGCTCTGGTGCATTCACGATCAGTGCAAATTCTACTTTCAACAACACAAGCGGTGCAGCTGTGACCAATGCGGGGAATCGAGCATGGACTTGGACTGATGGACTAACCTTTGGCACAGCAGCGAGTACCAGCAACAACAACCTCAATCTCGGCACAGGTGTTGTGACGGCGTCAACCAACCGCTTGATTACGTTGGCGGGGAACGGGACAACGCTCACGATCGGAAGATTGGATAACACCAATACTGGCTCGGGCCGGACCCTGACCGTCAACGGAACTGGCAATATCCTTACAATCGGGGGCATGAACCTCTCCAATAACTCGACTGCGGCTCAGGTGCTCAAGCTTGCTGGTTCTGCCAACATCAACGTCGCGGGCGCGATAACTAACGGAACGGCTTTCGACCATGGTCTAACCACTCAAGGCACGGGGATTGTAACGCTATCGGGCAACAATACCTACACCGGCCTTACGACGATTTCTTCAGGTTCAACAATCAAGCTGGATCATGCCAATGCGCTTGGAGGCACCAACAACGGAACCACCGTGTCCAGCGGCGGGGTCTTGGATTTGTTTGGTCAGACCATCGGGAACGAAGCAATTTCGCTCAGTGGTACTGGAATCAGCTCTCTTGGTGGCTTGGTCAACACCAGCGGATCAAATGCCAGCTTGAGCGGTAGTGTGTCATTGGCAGCCAGCTCCTCGATTGGAGCCGGAAATATCACCCTCAGCGGCAACATCACTGAGTCAGGTTCTGCTAGGGTGCTCACGAAAATGGGCAACGGAACATTGGTGCTCAGCGGTTCGTCTAACCACACAGGCGGCACCATTATCTCAGATGGAACCTTGGCAATCACGTCTGGAAATAGCTTCAATGGACTATTTTCGCTCGCAGGCGCGAATGGCCCAGTACTTAAACTGACCAATGTCAATGCACTGGGAAATGCCACCGTAGTCAGTGGCTCTTCAGCCAGTGCGAATACAGGTACCATCGACTTGGCTACCGCAGGGAACTATACTTTAGGCGCTTATGGTAATAGCTCAAACCTTGGGGCGAACCTTAAGTTCACCGCCAGCAGCGGTAATGCTACTACCCTAAATTTCATCAATAATAGTATTGTATCGTCAGCCTCGTCAGGGGGTCGCTCCATCACCAACAGCGATAACAATCTCAGCATCGTGTTCGGGGGCACTATTGACATCAGCTCAAGCAGCGCGAGCAACGGTTTGACGTTTTCTGGTTCAGGAAACACCACCGTCAACGGTGCCATCTTCAACAGCAGTGGCCAATCCCGGACCCTAGACAAGTCTGGCGCAGGCACCCTGACCCTAAACGGTGACAACAACTACCAAGGCAACACCTCATTTGGCGGCTCAGGAACCGTCCTCTTGAATGGGAACAACACCGCTTCAAACGGTGCGGTCAGCGTAAGCTCCAGCGCCACCCTCGGCGGCTCCGGGATCGTCGGCGGAAATGTCACGTTGTCGGGCACCTCCAAGATTGGAAGCGCAAGTAGCACACTCACGCTTGCGAGGAACCTAACCATCGCTGGTATCAATGAGCTCGCCGCAACATCGAACATCAGTGTATCAGGTGACACAACCATCAGCAGTGATTACTCATTCGCCGTGAATGGCATATTAGGCGGCGCGATCGCCGTGAGTTCTAATGCGACCCTCGGCGGTTCTGGGTCGATTTCTGGCGGTGTCAATGTCACCGGATCACTGGCACCAGGCAACTCGATCGAGTCGCTGGGGATGGGAAGCCTGACATTTCTCTCGGGTTCTACCTACAAATATGAGCTCAATTCCACGAACCTTTCTGGCGACCTTGCATTTTCATCCGCTGGACTGAGTATTGCGGATGGTCTTGTCGCGCTAAGTCTCTCTGAGCTTGCGGCCGGCACCTTAGTAAATGATAATAAGCTCACCTTGATTTCTTACAGAGACTCTTGGAACAATGGGAGATTCACATTTTCAAGTAATAGTACTAGTATCAACGATGATTCCATCATCACGGTGGGCGCAAATCAGTGGATGTTTAATTACAACGATACTGTAGGTGGCACCAACTATTCGGCAGACCAAAGTGGGGCAAATTACTTTGTGACCATGACGGTGGTTCCTGAGCCTAGCGCTCTGATTCTGAGTGGTCTTGGTCTGTTATTATTGGTGCGGCGGCGGCGTTGAGCGGGAAGACACTCTCAGTCAAGCTCGCCTCGTGAGCTACCTTTAAGATCAAGGAAGCTGGTGGATTGGGCTCTGGTGCCTTAAGATGGAAGTTGTATGAGGCGGTCGAATCTTTGCTGAGCTATTTGCGCCTCAAGATCTCACGGCGAGATGGGTTGCGTCAGGGCCTGAACTGTGGCAGGATATGGATTGCATTTCCTTAGCGGAGATTGCCCCCACCGTTCCACCCCCTAATTCGCATTTCATGATCCGATTGCTGCCATGGAAATTTTTCGTTAGATACGCGGCACGGCGCTACGGGGTGATCGATCCTGCGACGTGGCTCGCGCGGATCCGCCGCTTTGCCCAACCGTCCGAAGTGGCAGAGCCCCTTGAGCTTCTTCGCGCGGGCATCATCTTTCACGCGAGAGGCCTGGTAAATGCCAAGGCGATCCAACACAACCTCGACTGGGTTTGGCCCTACTGGGTCGAACGGCAGTTCAATCCCACCGATTCATCATTTATCCCGCGGGCATTTTCCTTCAGCCACATCAACCTCACCCATCGAAATTGGACCGCTGTGGGGCTCCCGGACTTGCCGGTGTACCCGATCGTGGATCCCCGGGGCTTGGTCACACCGCTAAACGATGGCTGGTCGCTTGATTTCTGGATCCTAACCGAAAATGGACGGAGTCTCTTGCCGAGTAAACTCGGTGATGATGCGGTGCGCCAGACTCTCCAACTCGATCCAACACTCAAAATCATCACCGATTGCGTCCACGGTGGTCTGGAACTTCGCACAGACGTGACCATGGGTGCGACCAATTTCGGGACTGCCAACCTTTGCGTGGCCGTAGGTGCTTTGGCGGATGCCGATGCATGGTTGGTGGTTGCTGTTAGACCCTACAATCCTGAGGGCGTTCAGTTTGTAGACCAAATCGTCTTCGACGCAAATGAGCAAGCATTTCATGTGAACGAAGAAGCATCGGTTAGATTTAGCGATCCGCCGGATTCGCTTCAGATGGCGCACTATGCGGACGGGGATGTCTATCTCGACCTTCAGCGGGATGATCACCCGCAAGAAGTGCATTGCCCAGTTGGAATGGCCACTGCGGCGGCGTTGTTTCGACTCCGAGAAGGGGAGCCTCGTCAAATTCAAGTTTCGGTGAACTTGGATCGTGACCTCAAGGATGTGCCGTTGCGGCAACCTATCAACCACTCATGGTCCGACGCGACGCGAGGTACTGCGGAGCTTTCGATATCGGATGCTCGAATGCAGTTTCTCTATGACGCAGCTGTACGAACGATGATTCTTCTATCGGCTGGGGATTTGGTACCGGGGCCGTACACTTACCGGCGGTTTTGGTTCAGAGATGCGTGCCTCATGCTTCATCCGATGATTGCCATCGGACTCATCGATCGGTCAAAGCGAGTCATCGAAAGTTTCCCAAATCGCCAGACGCTGTCAGGATACTTTCTATCACAAGAAGGTGAGTGGGATTCTAACGGACAGGTGCTTTGGATCGCGGCACGTTATGCCAGCATGACTGGGACACGACTTGGCAAAGAAGTCGAACAGGCGATCCGCAAGGGAGTTCGTTGGCTCCGCAACAAACGCAGTCATGCGAGTGGCCTATTGCCAGCTGGATTCAGCGCGGAACATCTCGGGCCGAATGATTTCTACTTTTGGGACAACTTTTGGGCACTGGGCGGGCTACGAAACATCGCAAGCTACTGGCGTAGCATTGGCGACGATGATGCAGCCTCGGAAGCCGACATACTGGCGGAAGAATTCTCTATCAGTATTGAATCTTGTGTCACTGCGATCCCATCGACTCAGAGCAATGGCGCAGTACCTGCAGCACCTGGAAGGCGGATGGATGCAGGTGCAATCGGATCGATGGTGGCAGACTACCCGCTGCAGCTTTACCCCCCAGGTGACGAAAGAATGCTAACAACTGCAGATTTCCTCATCGGACATTGCTTTCAGCGGGGTGGGTTCTTCCAAGAGATGATCCACTCGGGAATCAACGCCTATCTGACACTCGACCTCGCTCAATCTCTGTTGCGCAAAGGCGATCCTCGTTTTGGAGAACTGATCCGCCGAGTGGCTGAGCTCGCATCGCCAACCGGTCAATGGCCAGAAGCGATCCATCCGCAGACCTTCGGAGGGTGCATGGGCGATGGGCAACATGGATGGGCAGCGGGTGAATGGATCATGATGATTCGAAATTGTTTCGTCAGAGAGGAGGCTGAATCGCTCATCATCGGATCTGGGATTTTGTCGGAGTGGTTGGCGGGTGGTGAGGAGATTCGCTTCGGCCCGACCCAGACCGCATGGGGGCCAGTTAGTATCCGCATCGACCAAGCCTGCTTGCATCTGGACGCTCATTGGCGAGGTGACCCTCCGCGCGTTACGATTTCGGTGCCTGGCTTCGAAAAGCAATCCAGCAATTTATTAGAACGTGTTTTTCCACTTAAAAAAATATGAAAATCGCCATGTTCACGAATACCTACCTCCCGCACGTCGGGGGGGTGGCGAGATCCGTTAAGACATTAGAGGATGCTTGCCGCATGGCTGGTCACGAAGTGAAGGTCATCGCGCCGAACTTCTTGGAACAGAAATCGGCACCCGATGTGTTGCGAGTGCCAGCAGTCCAAAATTTCAATGGTAGCGACTTTTCCATGCGGATCCCTGTGCCCAACCTGATCCGTGAGTTCATCGAAGATTTTAAGCCGGACGTGATTCACAGTCACCATCCATTCCTACTAGGAGATGCGGCGTTGCGGGAGGCATGGAAAATGCAAGTGCCTATCATTTTCACCAATCACACGCTCTACGAGCGTTACACGCACTATGTGCCGCTTGACTCAACTGCGCTGAAGCGTGTCGTGATCCAGTTAGGCACCGAATACTGCAACCTCTGTGACCAAGTCATTGCGCCGAGTGGCAGCATTGCGAGGTTGCTGAGGGAGCGTGGGGTTGTGGCCCCCATTGAGGTGATACCGACTGGGGTGGATATTGATTTTTTCGCAAATGGCGATTCACTGCGATTTCGGCAGGCGATCAACATTCCCCAACAGGCGATGGTAATTGGCCATGTCGGCCGCCTTGCGAAGGAGAAGAACGTCTTGTTTCTCGCGGACGCGGTCGCCACGGCCTTGCACGATGATCCATCCACGGTTTTCCTAGTAGTGGGTGATGGTGAACATCACAGAGACATGATGGACATCCTCAGGCAGAAGGCACCGGACGGTCAGATCCATGCGGTGGGAAAGCTCACCGGCCAAGATTTGGCGGATGCCTATGCGGCAATGGATTGCTTTGTGTTTGCATCACAAACAGAGACGCAAGGGCTCGTGTTGGCAGAGGCAATGGCGGCTGGTATTCCCGTAGTGGCACTCGACGGCCCTGGGGTGCGGGAGATTGTCAGGCATGATGAAAACGGCTTACTTCTCAATGGCAAAGCTACCGCCGATGAATTCGCCTTGGTGATTGGTGCTCTGATTCGAAATTCTGAATTGTTAAAGTACTTCAAACAAAAATCTAAGGAAACAGCTGTAGAATATGGCGCCGAGACCTGTGTGCAGTGCGTCATTGAGTGCTATGAAAAACTCATCGCTCATGATGGGCGAAAGAGGAAGTTAAATCTAACAGCATGGGATCGCCTGCTATCGGGAATCGAGATCGAGTGGGATCTATTCGTCGAAAAGCTCTCGGCGGGAGCGGCCGCGGTGGTCGAAACCCAAGCAACCAAAGCCCACCTTGATTAGCAGCATCGGAACTCTAGTAAGATGGATTCGGCGAGAAACTAGCCGGACCGGTTGGACTGCGCGGATTCTTGGGATCAGGCAACCCGCAATGGTAGGCGATGAGCCGGGATTGATCATGATCCAGATAGACGGCCTTTCGAGAGAGGAATTCAATCGGGCGATTGATGAGGGAAGGTTGCCATTTCTCGCTCGTCTAATTCGACGCAAGCATTTCACCTTGGAGAGCTTTTATTCAGGAGTGCCATCGACCACTCCAGCGGTTCAGGGGGAGATTTTTTTTGGCGTGCGGACGGCGGTACCAGCTTTTGAATTTCTCAATCGTAAGTCAGGAAAAGTTTTCAGGATGTATGAATCGACTGCGGCGGCTAGCATTCAGTCAGAGCTTGAAAAGAAATGCGTGGAACCATTGCTACGAGGTGGACATGCGTATTTGGACATCTATCGCGCGGGTGCAGATGAGTCACGGTATTGTTCGCAGGATACTGCGCTTCGTGAAGTGCTTCGACGTCAGCACCCATTGAAATGGGTACTGCTTGTGTTTATTTATGCGCCACGGATCGGTAGAGTAGTTGCTCTGTTCCTACTAGAATGCTTACTCGCTATTTTTGATGCGATGAAAGGAATTTATGAGCAGGGCAAACTCTATCACGAATTGGCATTCATTCCCGCACGGGTCTTTTTTAGTATCGTGCTGCGAGAGCTCGTTCGTTTTCGCGTAATGTTTGATGTGGAGACGGGTGTACAGGTCATCCATGCCAATTTCTTGGGCTACGATGAACAAGCGCACCGGCGGGGACCAAGCTCGATCTTTGCCCATTGGACGTTGAAGGGTATTGATCGGGCAGTGCGCGACATCTGCCGCGTGGCCGAGCGGTCGAATCGTCGAGATTACGAATGGATCGTCTATTCAGATCATGGGCAGGAGAGCACCACGGCATTTGGAGTTCTCCATGGGCGGACGGTCGCTGATGCGGTAAAGGAAGTTTTTGGGCGTGGTCCGCTTGAACATCGGGAATTGTGGGAGAGTCGCATTTCTGAGCTTGTCACGAGGTCGATTGATTCCTGCCGACAATATCTTGGGATGAAGGCGAAATGCCGAGACCATATGGCGGCACCCGACCCAACGAGTCAGATTGTCCTCACGGCCATGGGGCCCGTGGGCCACTTGTATTTGCCTGATGAGTTAACGGGAAAAGAGATGGATAGCTATGCCAAAGCTCTCGTAAAAATTGCTAAAATTCCCCTAGTGCTAACCACCAAACGTGATGGCAAGGTGCAAGCCTACAACGCTCAGGGCGTTTGGGACTTGCGTTCTGATTCCAAAGAGGTGATTGGAAATGATCATCCGTTTCCGGACGAAGCGTCGGAGGATCTTGGTGCGCTGTGTCGGCACCCTGATGCAGGAGACTTTGTGATAAGCGGTTGGAACCCACGATCGGCCCCTGTCAGTTTTGCGATGGAAAGTGGTGGACATGGTGGTCCCGGACGGCGCGAGACAGAAGGGTTTTTGCTGATTCCAGACCGGATTTATCGTTGGCACATGGCGCACCTTCCAGTGACGCGGCTGAGGGTGAGAGGTGTTGACTTGCGCGATGTCGCGCGGCACTTTCTCGGCCGGGACGGTAAGCCAGATGAGCGCGTGCCTGAGCACCCAGTCCGTAATGAGAATCTAACATTTCGGGTGATGACCTACAACATTCACAGTTGTCGTGGAATTGATGGGAAAATCCGTCCAGAGAGGATTGCAAGGGTGATGAATCAATTTGATCCTGACATTATCGCGGTACAGGAACTCGACGTTCACCGTGTGCGAAGTGGTATGCTTGACCAGTCTCAAGTGATTGCCGATCACCTTCGCATGGATCATGTCTTTCACGCGGTTTTCGAAGAGGAGCACGAGCGCTATGGGATTGCGATTTTCTCAAAGTACCCGTTGAAGGTGGTGAAGGCTGATCACCTGACTGGGGCGAAGCCCATGATTCTCCGAGAGGCGCGTGGGGCGATCTGGGTGCGGGTCGAAATGGATGGCTGCTTGCCACTGAATTTTATCAACACTCACTTCGGGCTTGGGCGGCGAGAGAAACGCTTGCAAGTTGAACATCTGTTAGGAAGCAAATGGTTAGGGGGGATTCCTGAAGACGAGCCAGTCATTCTTTGTGGTGACTTCAACTCAGGGCCTCGCTCCAAAGTATTCAAGCGATTGAGTCAGCGACTGGTCGATGTACAGCAGGTGGCGGTTGGGCAAAAGCCTCGCGCAACGTTTTCATCTGTTAGGCCGATGATGAGAATTGACCATATTTTTGTAAGCCGTCACTTCAGAGTTGAAGCGGTCGATCGGCCTGACACCCTCACGGCGGTTATGGCATCTGACCACCTGCCGGTTTGTGCCGAAGTATGCCTCGCGGTCCCTGAGTGAATATTCAGTGAATGTTCAAAATAGGCGCCTTCCAAATGATACGTACGGCGTCAAGGCGCAGCCTAGAATTCGAGATGACGGATGCGAGCTCGGACTGCCTCGCCTCTAGCATCGATATCTCTGCTGGCTTGATGTGATCGTTCACCTCGGCAAGGTCGCGTAATCTAGTAATCTCGAGTGACGTTTCACGGTGCATTCGTTGTAGCGCATCTTGGATGACCTCTTGGCTTTTTTGATAACCGATCGCGCGTGTCTTTTCTAACATCGATGGTAGGATCGTGCGTTTCAATTTCTCATTCCTTAGCAGGGACCCGGGGTCACCTTTGCGAAGTGGCGGGTGGGCGTAGAAATCCTCGCCGGTGTGGTCATTGCCCATGTGATCAACGATGATCCGTAGTGGGGTCTGCGGCAGGAAGCGATCCACATGGAGGGCTGCGGGTGCGATACACTCAATCACGAGCCAAGATTCTAATAAGATTGTTTTTTCGCCCGGTGAGTCCCAGACGCCGAAGGTTGCGTTGCCATTGGGTGAGGCTAGCATGAGGTCAAGTGCGCCTCGGACCATGGGGTGGTCGAGTGTCAGAAATGTTTCCAGTTCATGTTCCAAGGCGCGCTGGCGGTTGAGTGTCACGGTCATTCCATCCTGAGGGAGTGCGGAAAATGTGTCGGATTTCAAGCCGCTTGGCCGCAAGAAATACCGTCGGCCACCGAGGTCTTCGATGTGCAGACCAGAAAACTCGAAAAGCCGAAGGATGAACTCTTCGAAGTCATGGTCTTGATCCCACTGGTGGATGTTTTTCACCAAGTACCCTGACTGATCAACTCGGTGCGAGCTTAGAGCGAGCAGGCGGTCTTGACCACGGGCGAGGCGTTCCGAAACTTGTTTTTTGATGGTACGGGAATGTTCGACGAGTGAATCTAATAGCGAGTGGTCATTGAGCGCTTCCTCGAGTTCAATTGCCAGTTCTCGTTGAATCTCGGCTGCACCACGCAGGCTGGTGCGGAACGCATCGAGTCCCTCATTGAGCCAGCGGACCCTGACTTCTTCGGTGCTTGAGGGCAAATAAGGTACGTGGATGTGAATGGTGCCTCGCTGGCCGATTCGGTCGAGTCTGCCGATGCGTTGTTCTAGCAGATCGATATCGTTGGGGAGGTCGTAAAGCACGAGGTGCCTTGCAAATTGAAAGTTTCTTCCCTCGCTGCCGATCTCTGAGCAGACGAGAATCCGTGCACCTTCAGGTTCTGCAAAGAACGCTGCATTTCGGTCGCGCTGGAGCAAGGTGAGATCTTCATGGAACACGGCTCCAGCGACTCCGGTGGCGGTCAGCAAATGCTCGAGGATCTCCTCGGCGGCCGTGCGGGTCTTGGTGATCACGAGGATCTTTTCCCCTTCGTATTTTTCTAGCAAATCAACGAGCCAGCTGAGTTTGTCGGTGGTGGGTACGATTCGAGGTTCGCGCGTTGGAAAGCCACCGAGCATGGCACGAGTGTTGCGAAACATGACTCGGCCAAGTCCAAAGCTGTCGAGAAGGTCAGCGATCAGTCTCTCGCGTGCCAAAGGTCGTCCGTCGATTAGATCCGCAAAGCGTTGCTCGAGCCGTGGCCGTCCGCGAACGATCGTACGAACTGACTGATCTGGCGTGGCTCCTGTGGAGAGTAGATCGACCGCATCGGCCACTCGTTCGTATTGCAGAGTCTCCAGTCGGAACACTTCAAGCTCACGGTATCGGTCGGGATCTAGCAGTTTCAGTCGAGCGAAATGCCCTTCTGGCCCGAGCTGTTCTGGAGTGGCGGTGAGAAGTAAAAGACCGTGGATGGTTTCCGCTAAGGATTCGACCAACCGGTAGGCGGGGCTCGATGCCTCGGGCGACCACTCAAGATGATGCGCTTCGTCGACTACGAGAATATCCCAACCCGCCTCGCGGGCTTGTGCGGCGCGTAGGGGATTCGCGGCAAGATGATCGACGCTTGCCAAGACCCATTGGCTGTCGAGGTAAGGATTGCAGCCCGGTTCGCCCTGTTCGATTGCCTCGCATCGTTCCTCATCAAACAGGCTAAAGGAAAGTTGGAAGCGGCGAAGTAATTCGACAAACCATTGGTGAATTAGTGGTTCGGGCACCAAAATGAGGACTCGGTCGGCTCTACCCGTTAGAATGAGGCGGTGGAGAATGAGGCAGGCTTCGATGGTCTTCCCCAACCCGACCTCGTCGGCTAACAGAACCCGCGGCTGAGGGCGGCGGGTGACCTCGTCCGCGATGAAAAGTTGATGGGGAATCAGGTCCATCCGTGCCCCCGCAAGGCCTTGGATGGGAGAAGCGCGTATTTCTGCCCTTCGTCGCAGCGCTTCGCCACGCAAGTCGAAGTCGGCGTGATCGTCCAGCCTACCGCCAAACAAACGCTCCTCTGGTTTGCTGAAACTCATGGTGTCCGCGAGATTTTCCTCGGGGATTTCGCCATCATCGGTCTGGTAGATCCGTAGATTGCGATCTTCTCGCACACTCGTGATGATCATTTCCTTGCCGGTGTGGTCTTGAATCCGGTCGCCTGGCATGAATTTCACTCGCCGCAGTGGGGCGGACTCGGTGGCATAAGTGCGGGATTCGCCTGCGGCGGGGAACTCGATTTGAATCCGGCCGTTGCCGCGGGTGAGGATTTTCCCTAAGCCGAGTTCGGGCTCGCCATCGCTGACCCAGCGCTGGCCTCGTGTCCATGCATCTGGGTCCATTCGGTTAGTTTTTCCCGAAGAGTTCGCGACAAAGCAGGCAGCTTTTGCCACCGCATCGGCGCGCTTGGCAATGCTCACGGCCGTAGAAGATGATTTGCAGGTGGAGGCGGTTCCAGGTGTCGCGAGGAAAGAGCTTTTTCAGGTCTCGCTCGGTCTGCGTGACGTTTTTCCCGGAGGTGAGTTTCCAGCGGGTTGCGAGGCGGTGGATGTGGGTATCGACCGGAAACGCAGGGACGCCGAAGGCTTGCGCCATCACCACCGAGGCGGTTTTGTGGCCGACGCCAGGGAGGGCCTCCAGTGCGGCAAAGTCGGAGGGCACTTGACCTGCGTGTTGTTCAACTAGAATTTTAGAGAGTTCTGAGATCGCGGCGGATTTCCTTGGGGATAGCCCACATGGACGGATGATGGCCTTGATGCGATCCACGGGCACCCGCATCATTTTGTTAGGATTGTTTGCAAGTTTGAAGAGTGCTGGCGTCACTTGGTTGACGCGAACATCGGTGCATTGTGCCGAGAGGAGAACCGCGAGCAGCAAGGTGTAGGCGTCTTGGTGATCGAGCGGAATCGGGGTCTCAGGATAAAGTTCTGCGAGGCGTCGTCGGACGTGGTCGGCGCGTTCTTGCTTGAGCATGGCGGTGGTTTGCGGGTCGCGTGGGGGCTTAGCGTCCGCGTTCGAGGTGAACGGCGACGCACTCGGTGTTAGGAAGAATGTGTTTTTCGATCGAGACCGCGATGTGTGAAAGGGGGTGGTTTTTTAAAAGGTGATCGGCAATTTCAACTGCAAGCGTCTCAATGAGGTGGCGCGGCTTGGCGGCGGCGAGCGACTCGATTTCTAATGCAACCGCATGGTAGTCCACGGTGTTTGTGATTTGATCGGCCAGTGCGGCAAACCCTTGAGACGGTCGGAGTCGGAGGGTTATGAATAACGTTTGAGGCGATGAGCGTTCGTCGGAGGGGACACCGATCCACGATGTGACGGCGAGGCGGCGGATTTCAATGGTGTCTGGCACTTGCATGATGGTGGGAGATTTGGCGGTTCGCGGGTTGAAATGTTGCTGGGCTCGTGGGCCAGTGGAGTGAGCTTAACCCGAGAGGTGGTGGAACTGCCACTTGTAAATGAGGACTCCGCTAGTGTCGTGCTGGATGGTTTCGAATGTGGCGCGGCAGGTAAATCCTGCAGAATTGTGGGGATCTTACGTCCGAAATCGTTCTTGCATCCGAGTGCGTCGGGCCATTACCTTTTCGCAATGTCACCACGCCGAATCACTCCGCTGTTGTTATTTTTAGCGCTTTCAGCATTCAGTACGCAGTCTCGGGCCGCGATTTCCCTTGCTCAAGATGCCGCCACTTCGGCGACAGCATCGGCCAATGTCTCAGGGCCAGCCAAGGAAGCCATCGAGGCGTTTCAGGCCGGGCGTTACGCGAAGGCCATCGGACTAGCACAACCGTTAGTCGAGCAGGGAAATGCGGATGCGCTCTATCTGATGGGGTTTGCATACGAGACGGGTAAGGGTTTTGAGGCATCCCGCGAAAAGGCTCTCGAGTATTACCGCAAGGCTTCGGCTGGAAAACAGAGCGATGCGACGTATCGGCTCTCATTTATTTTGCTCGCATCCGATAAGGAAGAGGAGCGCAACGAGGCTCGTGCGGCCCTCGAAAAATCTGCCAAAGATGACCCAACCGTGGCAGGGCGGATTCTGGGTGAGGCTTTCTTGCGGGGCCGGTTGTCGCCAACGGCTGATCCTGACAAGGCGATTTTTTGGTGGAATCAAGCCGCAGATGCCGGCGATATCACCTCGCTCTTGCTGATCGCGCGGTTTTACGAAGGCCAATTTGGTTTCCCGGAGCTCAAGGACAATGCCAAGGCATTTGCGATTTACGGGAAGGCCGCAGGGCTAGGTGATTTTGGAGCGATGGCTGCTCTTGGTTCTCGGTTGCTCGGTGGAGATGAGAAGCTAAGAGATGAAGCCAAGGGCCGCGAGTGGCTCAAGAAGGCGGTCGAGGGGAAGAACTACGCGGCATATCTCGCACTGGGCGATTATGAGGAGAGCGTGAAGAAAGATCTCAAGGCAGCACTTAAGGAATACGAGCGCGGTAAGGATGCCGGTCAGGTCGATTGCACCCTTCGCGCTGCGGAATTTTACATTCAAGGCAAAGGGGTGGAGAAAGACGAGGCGCGCGGCTATGCCCTGCTGCAGAAGGTCGCCGAAAGCGGCAACCCGCTTGCGAATTTCAAACTCGCAGTGCAGGCATTCTCAGCTGAAAAGCCAGATCTACTTGCGGGCTATAAGTACATTCTAGCCTCTGCCAGTGGGAGTCTTCCCGAGGCGCAAAACGAGCTTGGGCTCTTGTACCTCTCAGGCAAGCTCGGGGCGGCGGATCCTGCAGCTGGAGTTGCCTGGTTAACGCGCGCAGCACAGGGAGGAAATACCCAAGCGCAAAGCAATCTAGCGGCCCTCTACGAACGCGGCGCTGCTGGCCTCACGCAAAACATTGAGACTGCCGGCCAACTCTACACGCTTGCCGCAAACCAAGGCCACGGCCCCTCGACTCTCGCGCTTGCTCGGCTCGTCAATGAGGGGCTTGGCACAAAGGCAGACCCAGTGAAGGCATGGGCACTTGCAGCTTTGGCGCAAGAGCGCGGCGAAAAAGAGGCGAACACGCTGCTCATTGAAATCTCGGGCAAACTTGATGAGGCTCAGAAGGAGGCTGCAAAAAGCGAGCTCCAGAACATCAAGTCCGCCAAGGCACCGACTCCAGCTGCAAAACCTGCACCCGCAGCGGCTCCGAAGAAAACAAGATAACCGATTCACTTTGATGAGGCCCGCCTTGGTTGATTCCTTGGCGGGCCTTTTGCTCTCCATCAGGCACATCCCTTGTGCCGTTCCGCTTGCGTCTTTTGGCCTTCCCGCCAGACTCCCCCTGTGAAAATTCTCATCACCGCCGGTCCGACCCGTGAGCCCATCGATCCTGTTCGATTTTTAACCAATCGTTCATCTGGAAAAATGGGGTACGCGCTTGCGGCGGCATTCGCCCACGAGGGGCACTCGGTGTTGCTGATTTCGGGGCCGACGCACCTCGAGGTACCTGAGCTTGTGGATTTCATTCCAGTCGAGACCGCTGCCGAAATGTACGATGCAGTGTCCAATTCGCTCGGCCGCATGGATCTCGCGGTTTTTGCGGCAGCCGTCGCCGACTATTCGCCCACCCATGCCAGCCCGGATAAAATCAAAAAGGCTGGGGCCACCCTCACGCTCGAGCTCACCCGCACGGTGGACATTCTCGGGTCTGCTCGCGAGCCCCTCGGGTTTTCAGGCACTCTCATTGGCTTCGCGGCTGAGACCCAAGACCTCGAACGGAATGCTCGCCAAAAGCTCATGAGCAAACAATGCGACCTTGTCATCGCCAATGACGTCTCGACGCCGGGGATCGGCTTTGACTCCGACCAAAATGAGGTCATCCTCGTCTATCGAGATCACGCCGAAGCATGGCCACGCGCGACCAAGCACGACCTCGCTCATCGCCTGGTTCAAGCCATCCTTGAAGTCCATGCCGTGCGCCAGTGAGGCAATCCGATCATTTTGCCACCATCAGATAAAGACTCCCGAATTTCCCTAAATCAAATCATCACGCAACTCACCATGACCGATCTCGAACTTGCTACCCATGCCGCCCTTGAAGCGGGAAAACTTTTGCGCCAGCACTTCGGCAGCGACGCCACCGTGGATGAGGCGACCCACCACGACATCAAGCTTGCGCTCGACAAAGAATCGCAAGACCTCATCACCGGCATCCTTCTCGGTGCTTGTCCGGGAGATGCGCTTTACGGCGAGGAGGGCATCGCGGGGAACCAAGATTCTGACCGTCAATGGATCGTAGATCCCATCGATGGCACGGTGAATTTTTTCTACGGGATTCCTCATTTCTGCGTATCCATCGCCCTCCGCATCGCGGGCGAGATCGTGGTGGGCGTGATTCATGATCCGATGGTGGGCGAAACATGGACCGTGGAAAAAGGTGGGCCTGCGATGCTTGATGGCCGGCCGATTCAGACCAGCAAGCGCGACACGCTCGCAGAGTCGATCCTGTTTGTGGGCTGCGGCAAAGACGAAGCTGCCCTGAAAACCGGCATCGAGCGATTTCACCGCGCCTCGCTCAAAGCCCGGAAAATGCGCATGATGGGTTCCGCTGCGCTCGGCATGGCCTACATCGCGTCGGGACGACTGGACGCCTACATTGAGTCGCGGATCTCGCTTTGGGACATCGCCGCTGGTCAGCTCCTCGTAGAGACCGCGGGCGGCAAGGTCGAACTAACAGCCGTTCCAGGCTATGCGGATGCTTGGTCAATCGTTGCCAGCAATGGCAAGATCCCGCTCGGCGAAATTCTTTAAAAGGGTGTCTCGAAACCAAGGACGCCACCCCATCATTCAATTCCAAACCCTCATACCATCATGACTGGCATCGGCTATGACGTTCATGCATTTGCTGAAAACCGTGCACTCATCCTAGGCGGCGTGAACATTCCGCACAGCCACGGGCTTGCAGGTCATTCCGACGCGGATGTGCTTTGCCACGCGATCGCGGATGCGGTGTTAGGGGCGATGGGCCAGCCAGACATTGGCTATTTTTTCCCGCCCGGTGATGAAGCATGCAAGGATATCTGCTCGTTAGAAATCCTAGTGAAATGCCGGCAGCTTGCCGATGAGGCTGGCCTCACGATCATCAATGTGGACTCCACCCTCATCGCGGAGGCTCCGAAGGTGCTGCCACACCGGGACGCCATGCGCGAAAACATCGGCAAGGCCCTCGGAATTGCGCCCGAACGAGTTGGCATCAAGGCAACGACGAACGAGACCATGGGTTTCATCGGCCGGAAAGAGGGGATCGCTGCCCTTGCGGTGGCTCAGGTGGATTGAGCTGGGGTAAAGCGGAAATTTGGATAGCAGAAAGCTGAAATGGCGGGTACGAGGGCTTAAGCGTCGATTGCGGAGGGGAAAATGCGTCTGCGGTGGGGGAAAATGGATGGTGCGAAGGAGAAAACAGGTCGGGAGACGCTGAAAACGAAAGCAGAGAGAGTAAAAACGAAAGTGGAGAGAGCAAAAACGAAAGTGGAGAGAGTGAAAACGACTCGGGAGTGCCTAAAAACAACGTTGAGAAGACGAAAACGACCCGGGAGTGCCTAAAAACAACTTTGAGAGGGCGAAAACGACCAGGGAGAGACAAAAAACAACTTTGAGAAGAGAGTGTAAGATTTTTTGTGTAAGTAGGATTCCGTTGATAAGGGGGCATCGTGCCAGTTCGGCACGGTCACGCGTCGCCTTCTAAGCAGAGCTTTAGCTTGCGGTGAGCGAGGGATTGATCGCGATCCCAGCCTTTCAGGAATGCCTGGATTTCGGATAGAATCGCATCGCAATCGCGAGTCCATTTGGCGGAGCCACGCAGGAGCATCGAGCTCTCACGAAGTCCCACAAAGCGAATTTCCTCAGCCCCTGAGGTCCGCAGGTCGCCAAGTTCGAAGCGTAGTGTCTCGAAAAAGGCGAGCTCGAAGCCGTTCCCGGCGTCCATCGCTGCGCGTACGAGCGACACGGTGATGGGCGGCGCAAGGGGCTCAAGTTTCTCGGCGATCTGCTCGCAGCCGATTTTCACTAACATCTTGCGAACCCTTTCGAAGAGGTCGGTCAGAGCCAGTAATTTGAGTGGGCACTTGGTCTCCAAGTACTTCACCACACCGCGCCGGATGTCCTCGATGAATGGGAAGTCTTGATGATCCGCCGCGGTGGCTGCGCGTTGCAACGCGAGATCCAGCCATGCGGTGTCGTAATCGATCACTTGGTAGCGTCCGATCTGAAGGGCGGGTCGATTGCCGATGAGGGAGATCACGATGAATTTTAGTCTTTGAAAAGGCGTCGTTGAAATGGATCGCGTGCGGCGCGGCGGGACAGGGCTTGAATCTCGGCAATGAATTCGTTCACGTCTTCGAACTGCCGGTAGACGGACACGTAGCGGACGTAGGCGACTGGATCGATTTGATGCAGCTTGTCCATCACCTTGCCTCCGATGATGGCGGATGGCACTTCGCTGACGTGATCCTTATGAAGATCTGTCAGGATTTCTTCGACCGCGCGGTCGAGACGGTCCATGGGCACTGGGCGTTTCTCGCAAGCTTTGATCAGTCCGCTCATGAGCTTCTCGCGGTTGAGTGCCTCGCGTGCTCCGTCCCGTTTGACTACGCGCAACTCGGTGCGCTCGATTTGCTCGTAGGTGGTGTAGCGGTAGGTGCACTTTATGCACTCCCGCCGACGGCGGATACTCGTCCCGTCCTTGGAGGAGCGGGAGTCGAGGACCTTGTCCTTAATGGAGCCACATTGAACGCAACGCATGAATGGAAATGAGGATGTTACCGGAAACGAGATTCAAGATAGTCGCACATCTGGTAGCGTCAATCCGAAAACTACGGCACATTTAGTATCACGGCCCCGATCATCAAGAAATCCAAAGTGATGATTTTAAAAGCTCGGGCGTTGAATCTCTCTTCGAATCTGGACGCGCTGAGCCCATTCGGAAATGAGATTTCGCAGTTCCTGAAGGGGGGTGGAGATCGGGGTTAGATCAAGCCGCTGGGCTTTTTCGGGCGATGCTGTCCTCGATCATCCCGCCGATGAAAAGCAGGAAGGCTGCGATACAAACACAGGAGTCTGCAACGTTGAAGGCAGGCCACCAGCCTTGGCTTGCGGGCACAATTTTGTCGTAGAGCGGTAACTTGACCGCGATGAAGTCGACCACGTATCCCTCGGTGAGGCGCTGCCACGCGCTGGCGGATTTAAACTCGGCGAGAAGAAATCCTTGAACAAGCCGGTCGGTCAGATTGCCGAGGATTCCCGTGAGCAGCAAGGCCACGGCGGTCTTGGACAAGGGGTGATTGAAGGCACCTTTTTTCCAAAAAATCCGGATGGCGGTTAAGGCAGCCAACGGCACGAACATGAAAACAATCGGCGCCCATGGTGTGCCATTGCCAAAGCCAAATGCGACCCCTTGATTGTGCACGCGGGTGAGATAGAAAAACCCACGGATGACCTCGATCATTGGATCGCTCGTCGAGAAACGATCCGGCAGCGGATCTGCAAAATGGGCGACCGTCCAGAACTTCGTGACTTGATCTAGGACGTACAGCGGAAGGGTCAGGAAGAGCGCAAGATGTCTGAAGGTCATGAGTGGCTATTTTCTGTTGAAATTTGTGAGGCCGAATCCATCTGGACCGTGTGGGTGGTCGATCGAGGCCGCTCAGCTTACCACATGACCGCAGCGTTCGCATAGTCCGCTGTCCTGCAGAGGCTCATGTTTGCGGCAGCGCGGGCAGAGGTGGAGGTCGGTCTTGCGAGCAGTGGTCGTGAGCTCCTGACCCATGGATGCGGTGAGCCCAGCAATGATGAAGAACTCGGTGGCAAACTCGCGGTCATTGAGCATTACGAGCAAGGCGGCATCGCTCGCGGGCAGGGTGATCGTGACATCGGCCTCGTTGTTGCGGCTGAATTCCTTGGCCTGAATGCGGTTTTCGATGGCGGTTTGGATGGCGTACTTGATTTCAAATAGCCGGGTCGCCTGCTGGGTGGCTGTCCCAGGCGCAAACGCAGGATTTGCATCGGGGAAATCTTGCTCGTGGATGGTTCCGGAGGTGAAGCCTGCATGCTCCCATGCCTCGTCCGCGGTGAATGCGAGGATCGGTGCAAGGAGCTTGGCGATGCTTGTGAAAATCTCGTGCATTGCCGCTTGGGAAGCGCGGCGGCGGCCGGAATCCAGCGCATCGCAGTACATCCGGTCCTTGGTTGCATCGATGTAGATGGCAGAGAGATCGGCCGTGCAGAATTGATTCAGCGAGTTGAAAACCTTGCGGAATTCGTAGGCCTCGTATGCCTTGCGGCACTCGGCGACGACCTCATGAAGACGTTCAAGAATCCAGCGGTCGATGAGGGTGTATTCGGGGGCTGAGGGCGCGGTCTGCGTGTCGAACCCATCCAGATTTCCTAGCAGGATTCGCAGTGTGTTTCGGAGGCGGCGGTAAGGCTCGGCGACTTGCTTGAAGAGCTCCTCGCCGAAGGGCACTTCGTTTTGCCAGTCCACAGAGGAAACCCAGAGGCGAACGATGTCTGCACCGTATTGATTGTAGAAGTGCGCGGCATCGATTGGCTTCCCGGCCTTTTCGGCCTCGGACTTCGAGAGCTTTTTCTTGTCCTTGTCCACCACGAAGCCGTGGGTCATCACGGTCTTGTAAGGGGCAGCGCTGCGGTAGCCGACGCTAAGCATCAATGAACTCTGGAACCAGCCGCGATGTTGGTCGGTCGCTTCGAGATAGAGATCCGCTGGGCAGTGGAGCTGAGGATGGGCATCGAGCACGGCTGCGTGGGAACAGCCGGAATCAATCCAAACGTCGAGTGTGTCGCGGCATTTCTTCACGCCCGCAGGCAGTCCTAACAGCTCGGCGAGCTCGGCGTCGGATTTTTCGAACCAGATGTTCGTGCCTTCCTTTTCGACGAGGTCAGCGACCTTCGATGCGAGCTCGGCAGAGAGGATGGCGGCGCCGTTTTCATCGAAGAAAACAGGGAGTGGCACACCCCAAGTGCGTTGGCGGGAGATGCACCAGTCAGGACGGGATTCAACAGTGCCATAGATCCGGTTTCGGCCCCAAGCAGGAAGCCACTCGACTTGATCAATTTGCTCCAATGCCTGACCGCGGAGTGTTTCTAATGAGATGAAAAACTGTTCGACCGCTCGGAAAATGATTGGGGTTTTTGATCGCCAACAATGCGGGTAGGAGTGTTTGTAGACCTCGCGACCTAATAGGCATTCGCTTTCGGCTAGAATTTCAATGATGCGGTCGTTAGACTTGAATACATGCAGGCCGACAAGCTCGTCGAGGCCAGCTTCTGCCGTGAATTTACCGGCGTCGTCGACTGGTGAAAGCACGGCGAGGCCGTTCTGCTGGCCGGCAACATAGTCGTCTGAACCATGTCCTGGCGCGATGTGAACGGCACCCGTGCCGGTCTCGGTGGTGACGAAGTTGGCAAGGATCAGCTTGGATGTCCGGTCGAGGAATGGGTGCTGGGCTTCAAGCCCATCAAAGGCGCGCCCCTTGGTTTCATGAAGCGTCTCGGTGAGGACAAACCCGGTTTTGCTCGCGAAGGCTTCGATGAGTTCACGGACGATCACGAAGGTTTCCTTGCGGTCTCCGTTTGAAAATTTACCGACGATGTAGGTGAATTCCGGATGCAATGCGATGCCGAGGTTGGCAGGAAGCGTCCACGGGGTGGTAGTCCAGATGACCATGCTGGCATTTCCCGCGAGTTCGCCAGTGACGAGTGGGAATTTGACGAAAATCGCTGGGCTCTCCTTGTCGGCATACTCGACTTCTGCCTCAGCCAGTGCGGTTTGGGCACCATAAGACCACTGGACAGGCTTCTTCGCCTGATAGATCGAACCGTTTTTCACCAGCTTCGCAAAAACCCTCAGGATACTCGCTTCGTAGCCTGGGTCCATCGTGAGGTAAGGGCTGTTCCAATTGCCGAAGACGCCGAGGCGCCGGAATGACCCCCGCTGGAGGTCGATGAATTTGAGAGCAAAGTCCGTGCAGCGTCGGCGGATCTCGGCGGGTTCGAGGCCAGCGGCTTCTTTCACTACCTTGAACTCGATCGGCAGTCCGTGGCAGTCCCAACCCGGAACGAACGGCGCCGCGTAACCCGCCATGGTTTTTGATTTCACCACCAAGTCTTTGAGGAGTTTGTTCAGCGCCGTGCCCATGTGGACGTCGCCGTTGGCAAAGGGTGGACCATCGTGAAGGATGAATTCTGGGGCGTTCTGCGAACGGCGGCGGGCAAGAATTTTTTCGTAAAGCCCGTCAGTTTCCCATTTTGCAAGGCGGCCAGGTTCGTTTTGCACCAGATCTCCTCGCATCGGGAAAGTCGTTTGCGGCAGGGTGAGGGTGTCTTTGTAGTTCGGTGCGGAGCTCATGACGGGGCGCGGACGCTAGCAACCCTCGTCGACTGGGTCAATCACAGGGTCAATTCATGGATACGCTCCACACGACCAGACGATGTGTGCGTATGTTAGAGCGGCCCCAGTCCGCGAAATGCTGACACGCCGAACCACGGGTTGAACCGCAATCGCTTGTTTCGGATTCATGATCTTCCGCGGACGAAGGAGTAAGATCGTCGATCAGTGGCGTTCAGGCGATGGATTCCCACCAATTCCACGACCTAACAAACAGAAAAAGAGCCATGAAATCGGCGTGAGCTCCTCAAGAATTGTGAAAAATAACCTTAAAAACCAGTGGTTTGCGTTGATGTTTGAAAAAACTTCTAAAAACATCACAAAATGGATTGACGTGAGGGTACTGTGGCGACTAGCTTCGCGGGCCGCCACAACAGAGGGCGGCCGAGAGACAGGACGTCGATCGCGG